>JBCCFW010000146.1:0-20282 GCA_039029535.1 Acidobacteriota bacterium | reverse complement strand
CTCACGTCTTGACCTTGGCTCGCGGCGGTCCCAGCGTTGGAACATGTTCTCCCTCTCATGCTGAGAGCGCGGTCGCGGCATCACCATCGGCTGTCCGAACGTCTCAATCCCCATCGTTACGGGGAGGGGTCGCCGACAAGACAACGTCTGCGACTGACGAGTCGGACCCAAAGGTCTCACTCCCCCTCGTTACGGGGAGGGGTCGCCGACTCGTCACCATGCGCGAACCCATCGAGGACTCCGACGCGTCTCAATCCCCATCGTTACGGGGAGGGGTCGCCGACAGACCGTCGAGGGAGGGCTCAGCGAGTTCGCCTCTCTCGTCTCAATCCCCATCGTTACGGGGAGGGGTCGCCGACACGCGGTCATCAGCGACCGTGAGACGAACCCGGCGTGTTGTCTCAATCCCCATCGTTACGGGGAGGGGTCGCCGACGAAGATCTGGCGATTCCTGAAGCGGGCTGCAACGTCTCAATCCCCATCGTTACGGGGAGGGGTCGCCGACACTGGCGTCCGGGTCAGGCCGCGGGCAGGGCTCGCAAGTCTCAATCCCCATCGTTACGGGGAGGGGTCGCCGACTGTACTGACGTCACTCACTGCGGAAATTGCAGGCCGTCTCAATCCCCATCGTTACGGGGAGGGGTCGCCGACACTTAAGCGGTGCCGCAAGGACTCCTGCGGCGACTGTACGTCTCAATCCCCATCGTTACGGGGAGGGGTCGCCGACTTTGCGCGCGCTTCTCGTCACCTTGCTCGTCTTCGCTGCGTCTCAATCCCCATCGTTACGGGGAGGGGTCGCCGACATGACCATGCCCCGTCACATGTCCGACATAGTCTCAATCCCCATCGTTACGGGGAGGGGTCGCCGACAGGACATGACGCCGGCTCTCACACGACATGTCGACGTGTCTCAATCCCCATCGTTACGGGGAGGGGTCGCCGACTCGGATGCCGAGCATGCCGGGTCTCAACGAGTACCTGGTCTCAATCCCCATCGTTACGGGGAGGGGTCGCCGACCCTGGGGTCTACAACCATCTTTGGACTCTATCACTTGCGGCCCGTGATTTCGCAACCTAAGGGGGGTGCCATTCGTTAGCATGGTCACGATTCCGAGATGGCGATCTAAGTTCTTTAGAATCAGTGAATGAGCAGTTTGCAGACCACTTGGGTCATCTCGCTACGTTCTTCGTCGTCACACGTGCTTGCTTCGCCCCTGAATGACGCGGCCAGGCTCAGGCCTGTGTCGATCTCGAGCATCAAGGATGTTGCCACGTCGTCCCCTGACCTCAACGCCATCGCCTCCGGCCTGCCTCAGTCGACGAATGTACCGACCTCTTGAGCACGTCTCCTGACCGAACACCCAGCCTCACGGACCGTCAGCACTCGGCGTGGCCGCCGTCTCCGAGTCAGGAGCTCTCACGTGTCCAAGAAGCGTCTGACCTGTTTCCTGGGTCTTCCGAGGTCACCGAGCGACCGCACGAAGTACGGCTACGCACCCACTCGCTACTCCTGGATCCAAGAGGGGAGGGATTTCGAGGAGACTCAGTTTCTCGCCGTTCGGCTGGCCGAGCACTTCGCGGTCGATTCCATTCACTTGCTCGCGACCGAGGAGGCCTGGGCCCTGCTCGGCAGGGCGAGCGATCAAGCCGAGCGGGACGGACCGAGCCTGCAGGAAGCGCTGACGAGCGCCGGCTTCCACGACCTCGTTCATCACGAGATCCCCAAGGGACAGGGCGAGGACACCTGGGTGCTCTTCGAGCAGATCCGCCGTTGTCTCATGGACACCGAAGACGAGGTCATCCTCGACGTGACGTTCGGCTTCCGCGTGCAGCCCTTCCTCGCTGCCGCCTGTGCCTGCTTCGTCATGGCCTGTCAGCGGCCCGGCGAGCCCCGGCGGCTCCGCGTGGTTTACGGCGTGCAGGAGCCGGGACCCGAAGGCCGAGGCAGCATCTGGGAGCTGACACCCTTCCTCGACGTCGTCACCTGGGCTCTCGGGGCGCAGCTCTTCCTGCGCACGGGGCGGGCCGACATCATCGGCGAGGCTACCGAGAAGGTCGGCCGCACTCTCGACAAGCGCTGGAGCGAGGGAGACCACGAGGACCCTCGGCCGAACCTGACGGAGCTCGGCAAGTCATTGACGCACTTCGGTCGTGATCTCGCGACCCTGCGCACGGGCGCCTTGCTCCTCGGTCGAAACGGGCAGGTGTCCAGCGCCAAGCGACTCCTGGGGAACATCGAAGCCACCCGGGACTACCTGAGCAGGCACTTGCCGGCGTTGCCGCCCATCCTCGAGCGGGTCGTCGGTCGGATCCGTGGGCTCGACCTGGAAGCGGCCGAGCCCTGGCTCGGAGCAGCGGCTGGTCGGTGGGCCCTGGCACGGCTCGCTCGGCTCTACCAGGACTTCGAGCGGCATCCCGAGGCCGCCACGATCGTTCAGGAGGCTCTCGTGACGGGTTACGCTACCGGGGAAGGCGCGGCTCCTGGGCGTCCCGGCTGTACCTGGGAGGCTCGGGACGCGGCCAAGCGGCACTTCCGGGCGGCGGAATCCAACCTTTACCGAGACATCGCGGGCCTGCGCAACGACATCGACCACGGCGGCTTCCGGGACAGTCCGGCGCAGGCCGAGAAACTGATCAAGAAGCTCGGAACGTGGATCGACGTGCTCGAGGAGCGAGCTAGGCAGGAAACGTCGCCGCCGCCGAGACCACCCGCACGACCCGGTGATCGCCTCCGGGAGATCGCCGTCCAGCTCATGGCGCACGCTGACGAGCTGGACCGGGCCGCCGAATCTGAAGTGTCAGCAGTCGTGGGCTCGGCCGTCCAGGAGTCGAGACGGTAGCTCGACCCGGATCGTGCGTGAAACCTGCTGACCACGTCCGGTTGCCCGCCGCCGTGGGCATCGCTTAGATTCGCGTGGCTCGTCTCAGGCTCCTTTCGCCCCATTCGGGCATGGTCCGCGCTGTTGCGGACTCGGGGGAGGTTCGTTCATGGCCTGGCTACATCGACACGAGTGCAAGGGGCTCCAACGCTACATCTTGCACACCAACCGGCTTCGCGAAATCCAGGGTGGCAGTCAGCTCATCGAGCAGACGAGGGAGTTGCTCGAGAAGGCACTGTCCCTCGGCGATTTCAAGGCCACGATCGAGTCAGCGGCAGCCGGCGCGGCCAACGTGCTGTTCCCGACTGAGGAATCTGCCCAGGCGTTTCAGGAGGCCTGGCCGATGATCTTGGCCCGACACGCCCCCGGCCTTCAGGTCGTGCAGGGGCTCGTCGACGACGAGAACGACGACGCCCTGCTGGAGCTCTGGCGACAGCTCGAGGCGGACCGCAGCCGCCTGGTCGCTCCCTTGCCCGAGGCCACGCCCCTGGCTTTCCGTTCGCCCCGGACGGGCTTGCCCGGCGTCGCGCGTCGGTGCGTGGCGGAGACCGAGACACCGGAAGGGAAGGAGAAGCAGCGCGAGTGGGTCGACGCCACGGTCGCTCGCAAGCTCGACGCCTTCGAGGCGATCGACTCCAACCGGACCACCGACGGCATGGAGAGGCTCTTCGAGCTCGAGAGGGAGTTCCGCTTCGTCAGCGACCTCGATCGTCTCGAGGCCTCGTACGTCGGGGTCGTGCACGCCGACGGCAACCAGCTCGGCGAGCTCTTCCGGGGTCTCGACCGGGACGCCCGCAAGGCCCTGTCCGACGCCCTCCAGCAGGTCACCGTCAATGCGGCTCGGCAGAGCTTGAGCTGGCTTCGCGGCTGGATGGCCGATGAGGGCATCCCCCTGGGGCCACCGCGTCTTCAACGAGGCCGGCGCCGCGACTTGCCTCTGAGGCCCGTCGTTCTCGGTGGCGACGACCTGACCGTGATCTTGCGCGGTGACCTGGCCCTGCCCTTTGCCAGCAAGTACCTGCGCACCTTCCGCGAGCTGAGTCAGCAGTCTCGTGAGATCAAGGAGATCCAGAAGGACCGCGACGGGGCGAGCGGTCTCGATGCCTGCGCCGGCGTCGTTCTCGTCCATTCCGGTCATCCCTTCTACCGAGCGCACGACCTGGCCGAAGAGCTCTGCAAGTTCGCCAAGAAGTCGCTGCGGCACGCCGCCGGCGGTCGCACGCCCAGCGGTCTCGCCTTCCACCGGGTGACCAACTCGCTCACCGACGACTACGACGACCTCCGCAAGAACGAGCTCGGCGCAGAGCTGGCCCCTTCCTCCTCTTCCGACTCGGGACCGCGCTACCGCTTCTTGACCGCCGGTCCTTACACGCTCGAGTCGGTGCCCGGTTTCCACGAGCTCGACCGGCTCGACGAGCTGGTCGAGAAGCTCGACTCCGAACACGTGCCGCTGGGACCGCTGCGCCAGGCCATCGACCTCATGTTGTCGGCTCCCGACCAGGCCCGTGACGAGCTCCGCCGCCACGATCAGGTGCAGCGGGAGCGAGGTGGTCTTGCTGAGAGGGACTGGGAGGCTGTCAAGCAGGTCTTGCAAGGCATGAACTGCTCCTGGCCCGACGTGTTCGAGACCTTCGACGAGGGGCAGCGCACGCCCTTGCTCGACGCCCTCAACTGGCGACGCGCCCGCGCTACCGGCGTGAAGGAGGCCTGATGAAGCTCGTGCTGACCCTTCACGAACCCTGGCAGGCGGGAACCGGTCGGGGGGATGGGCCCGAGTGCGACGCGATCGTCGTCCGCACCGACGAGGGCTTGCCCTACCTTCCCGGTCGCACGCTCAAGGGACTCCTGCGTGAGGCCCTCGAAACCCTGGTGGAGGCCGGACACCTCGACAGGAAGCGCGTGGCCGTCCTTCTGGGCGACCCCGCGATGGCTGCCGACGATCCCGAGCCGGCCGACAAGGAGGAAGACGACCGACGCGGTGAGCTCCGTCGCTTCAAGACCACGGCGGGGGCTCTCCGCATCGGCAGCGCCCAGCTCGGTGCCGACGACGAGGAGCGTGAGCGCTGGCGTCACTGGGCGGGCGACTCCGAGCACGATGCGCTCAAGCGCGACCTGTGCCGCCGCCTGAGCTCGACCTCGATGGATCCGGAGACGGGCACTGCCCGCCAGCGCACGCTCCGCACGGTCGAGGTGGCCGTGCCCATGACCCTGGTCGCCGACATCGACTGGGAGTCGCCTGAGGCGGAGGGCGCCCACTGGCGTGACGACATCCGACGTGCCTTGCCGTTGCTCCGGCAGCTCGGCGGGAGTCGGCATCGGGGCTTCGGTCGGTGCACGGCCATGCTCGAAGACGGAGGTGCGGCATGACCCGACGGGTCGATCTCCTGCTCGAGCTCGAGAGCGAGGCCATCCTCACCGCGACCAGCGGGACCGAGGGCGGTCACCAGACGCTGCGCCACGTCCCGGGCGCCTGCTTGCTGGGGGCGGCGGCCGGTCGTCTCTATGGCGATCTCTTCGAGCGTGGCCTCAAGGATGACGCCTTCACGATCTTCCACTCGGGGCAGGTGCGCTTCCTCCCGGGGCTGCCGGCGAGCCCGGCCGGCGAGCGCTCGCTGCCGGCGCCGCTGTCGCTGCACCATCGCAAGGGTGAGA
The DNA here is from genome assembly GCA_039029535.1 of Acidobacteriota bacterium. Lineage (GTDB taxonomy): Bacteria > Acidobacteriota > JBCCFW01 > JBCCFW01 > JBCCFW01 > JBCCFW01. The sequence continues at coordinate 14,751 of JBCCFW010000146.1, read as the reverse complement.
GCTGGCATCACGAGGGCGACATCGACACTTCGCGTCTCTGGAACCTCGCGGCGGGCGACCGGCCCGACGCCCAGCTCGAGCAGCTGCGTGACGAGTTCATCACCCTCAGCGGCCGTCGCGTGCGCCCGCGGGAGCGGACCTCGCTGCGCTCCTCGACGCTGCATCTCACGCGGGGGGCCCGGCGGGGTGTCTCACGGGAGACGTTGCTCTTCGCCTACGAGGCCGTGCCGGCGGGAACGACCTTTCACGCGGCGGTGGAGGCCGATGATGCCGTGGACGAGGCTCTCTTCGAGCGGGCCGTGAAGGCGCTCTGTCAGCGTCCGATCTCGGTGGGCCGGAATCGCTCCGCCGAGCACGGGCGGGCGCGAGTCCGCCGGCTGGAGGCCTGGCGACCACCCGAGCCGGCCGCCCTCGAGAACGGCCTCGTACACCTGCTCTGTCTGAGCGAGCTGGCCCTCGTCACGCCCGAGGGACAGCCGACTCTCGAGCCCCGGGCCGCTCACTTCGGCCTGCCCGTGGAGTGTGAGCTGGAGGCGCAGCGGACCTTCCTCCGCGAGCGTCGTTACTCGCCGTTCAACGCGAAGCGCCGCCGGCCCGACCTGGAGCGTTGCGTGCTCACGCCCGGTTCGGTCATCACCTTCCGCGTGCCGACCGGGGTCGACGTCGACCTGACTGCTGTCGTCGACCGGCTTCGGGGTGGCGTGGGTCGTCATCGTCAGGACGGCCTGGGACAGGTGCTGGTCCAGCCGTCCTTCCTCGGGCAGCGCACGTTGGTCCTGGATGCCGAGGCGCCGTCCCTGAAGCGCGAGGAGAAGCCGGCACCGGTGAGCGACCTCCTCGACTGGCTGCACGCGCAGGCCGACGTGCGGAGTCGGCACGAGAAGGCGGATCGTCTCGCCCGCGATTGGGAGGAGCGACTCGCGCCCTTCACGCCGCGCCGAGGCGGTCCCACGCGCGCACAGTGGGGAACGCTTCGTCAGCTCGCCGCCATGACGGCCGAGGGAGAGCTCACGAAGAAGGTGTTCGGCCCCAAGAGTTGGTTCGACGAGGGCGTCCGCAAGGAGTGCTGGAACGCCCGGTACCGGGGCAGCTCGGCCAAGGCGGAGTTGCAGGCCCTCCAGTCGGAGCTCGGCTCGGCCGAGGGTCTCCTGGGGATCACGGTCCAGATGATCGCCTCGCGGGTGGCCAAGGCTCTCTCGAAGGGCCGGGCAGGAGAGAGAGCATGACGCGCACGGCCCCTCGTCTTCTCCGTGACGTGGCACGCGTGACCATCGAGCTCACGTCGCCCCTCTCAATCGGCTCGGGCTTCGCCGAGGACCTGCTCGACGCGCCGGTGGTGACCGATTGCAATCGCTTGCCCACCTTGCCGGGCACGTCCCTGGCCGGTGTCTTGCGGCAGGGCTACCGTGAGCATCTCGAGGCGACGGGCACTCCCGTGGCGCAGCTCGACGCCACCGTCGCCCGGGTCTTCGGCATCGCCCGGAGCAAGCTCGAGGGCGGGGCCAGTGAGGACCGGGCTTCTCTCGTCATGGTGAGCCACGGCCACCTTCACGATGCGACGAACCGGCCCGTGCCGGCCCGCGCGGCCGCGGATCGGCTCGACGACGCTGTCTTGCAGGGCGCTCGCCTGCCGCTCACGCGTCAGCAGGTGCGCCTCACCCACCGCGGCGTGGCCGACGTGGATGTTCACGGTCTCTACGACCGGGAGGTCGTCGCCGCCGGTCATCGCTTCACGTTCGAGCTGGCGGTCTGGTGGAACGAGGGAGATGAGCATGGGGGCGAGGGTGTCCTCGACACGCTCCTCGGCATCCTGCTCTCGCCCGCGACACGGCTCGGTGCGAAAGGGACGAACGGTCTCGGTCGCTTCAAGGTGGCGGAGGCGGGCTACCGCCGTCGTCGCTTCGACCTGCGGGACGCCGACCAGCTCGGTGACTACTCGCGTCTCCCCGTCGACCTGGCGGAGCCCGTGCCCGAGGAGGTCTTGCCGGTCGTGACGGAGCTGCCCGCCGCGCTCGAGGTGGCGGGCACCGTCACCGCACGCCTGACCCTCAAGCCTCGGGGGTCCTGGATGATCGGTGGAGGCACGCCCACTCACGAGGACACCGAGCACTTCGCTCGCGATGATGACGAGGACGGTGAGGTGCGTGTTCCCGACCGCGTGCCTTATCGGGAGCCGGCCGTGACCTGGCGTGGCACGGCCGAGAAGGCCGAGGGTCAGCTCGCGATGGACGTGCTGCGGCCCGTCATTCCCGGCAGTGGGCTCAAGGGAGCGTTGCGTCACCGGACGACCTTCCACGTCAACGTGCTCGAGGGGAACTTCGCCGACGAGCTCGATAGGCAGGAAGAGCTCGAGAAGGCGGGAGCGGCCACCGTTCAGGAGCTCTTCGGTCACGCCAGCGACAACCCCGACGAGGGTGAGAGGCAGGGGCGGATGGGTCGCGTTCTCGTGGAGGAGTGTCGTCTCGAGACCGTGCCGGCGGCCTGCGCGCAGCAGCACGTGAGCCTGGATCGCTTCACGGCCGGTCCCATGGATGGCCGGCTCTTCGATGAGGTGGCCTATTGGAAGGGGGAGACCATCCACCTCGAGGTGCGGGTCTGCGACGCGGCGAACGTCGGGCCGGTGCCGCGCAGCGCGCTCGCTCGGGCCGTGCGCGACCTGGCGACCGGCCGTCTCAGCCTGGGAGCCGGTCACGGCCGGGGGCACGGCTTCTTCGAGGGGAAGGTGACCTGGTCGGATGAGACCTGGGAGAACGCGGCCGACGAACGGCCGGCGGAGGTGGCCCATGGCTGACTGGTGGAGGAGCCTGCTCGAGCAGTGGGACTTCGGCTCGATGGATGGCGTGCCACGACTGGGACGGCTCGACATCACGTCGGAAGACCTCGCGCCAAAGCAGGTGGTCGAGCGGCTCCGGGGCTTCGGCGGCCAGGGCTGGGCATGCTCGACTTCGAAGACTCCGTGCCTGGTGGCGGGTGCGGACCTCGATGCTGAGCCCCTGCTCTCGGCGGAGCTCGTGCGGGGTGACGAGAGCGTTCATCTCCGGGTGGAAGAGGGGGGGCATCGTCTCTACCACTTCCGAATCGAGCACGACGTCGATGAGCACGTGCTCTTCACCGAGCGGCACGCCTGCACGCCGGCCGACGGGGACGGGCGCAAGCCGCCGTGGAAGATGCTCGAGTACGAGGTGGCGTGGAAGCGTGAGGAGGGCCGCTGGCGCCCCTGGGCGGCGCGGTTCACGGGAGTGGGGGAGGAAGTCGTGAAGGAGCAGGACCATGCCTAGAGGTGGACGCCCCCAGTGGCGGAGTGGTGGAGGCCGGGGCGGTTCCCGTCGGGGGCCGGACCAGGTTCGGGCACCGTACAACTTCGTGCCCCTGGCGAAAGAAGTGGTCCGACCGGAGTGGGGGCACCAGGTCAGTCAGGACGTCCCCTTCCGTGATGCCCGGTGTGGTTGGCTCGATGTCGACATCGATCTCAAGACGCCGACCTTCATCCGGGGCACGCATGATCCCGAGCAGTTCTTCGAGGTCGACGGCCAGCCCGCCATTCCGGGCACGAGCCTGCGAGGAATGCTCCGCACGGTCGTGGAGATCGCGAGCTTCTCGCGGATGGGTCAGGTGAACGACCATCGTTTCGGCTATCGGGATCTCCGCAATCGCAAGCTCTACTTGAGCAAGCTTCAGGGGCCGGGTGGGCCGCTCTCTTGCGCGGGGTGGTTGGAGCTGGGAGAGGGCTTTGATGAGAAGGAAGAGGAGGGGGAGGATGGTGAACGGCGTTGGAAGATCACACCGTGCAGCTTCGCCAAGCTTGGGTATGAGCTCCTCCAGGACCTTGCTCGTGACGTGGGAATCAGTCGCTTCGATCCAGGCTGGAAGCAGTCGGCTGCCGAGAAATACAAGGCGTGGGGCGACCACTCCCTCGAAGCCTGGGCCCGCGTCGACGCGATCATCCCTCATGGTAGGTCGGTCGAGAGGGGGCCGGTCCGTGTCGGTGACTACGGTCGAGTGAGCTCGGTCGATTCCAAGCCAGGCTACGGCACGCCGGGAACCGTGGTCTTCACCGGTCAGCCGACTCCTTACGACCGTCGCAGCCCACGTCCCGGGAGGAAGCGTCACGACTTCTTCTTCCATGGGCCGGAGCTCGAGCCTTTGAGAGTCCCTTACAGGGTGCGGCGGAACTTCTGCTTCATCCACTCGGCCACGGGTGAGCAACACCGGAACGAGATCGCCCCCAACGAGGAGTGGAAGTACTTCGAGTCGCGGCTGAAGGAGGGGGGGCGAGTGCCTGTCTTCTTCCTTCCTGATGAGAAGGAGCCCGGACAGGTCAAGGCTGTCGGACTGGCCATGATGTTCAGGCTCGCCTATGAGAAGGGGCCGCTCGACCTCGTCAAGGATTGGCAGGACAACTACGAAGTGCTCGCGCCGGATCTCGCCGAGTTGCTGTTCGGTCGCGTGCGCAACTATCGCGATGAGAATGGGGCGAAGACTGATGCTCAGCGAGGGCGGGTCAGCATCGAGACGGCGGCAGCCGAGGGCTCGGTTCAGGTCTCCGAGCAGGTCGTGGAGACCGTTCTCGGCGCGCCGAAGGCCAGCTACTATCCAAGCTACATTCGGCAGGAGAATTATCCCAGCGCACACGTACCGAGGGATGGACGACAACCAGACTATCGAACCTACGAAGACGAAGGAGCTCGTGTCCGTGGCTGGAAGCGCTATCCCCAGCGTCTCGAAGTGGGCAAGCCGATCCCTGCGCCACGACGGAAGGACGGCACGGTCAACAAGAAGGTGCTCACCCACTTCCGCCCGTTGAGCGCCGGTCGGTTTCGGGCTCGCATTCACGTGCATGGCCTGCGGCAGGTCGAGTTCGGTGCCCTACTCTGGGCCATCGACTTCGGTGGCGAGCCGGGTTGTCGGCATGGGCTTGGGCTGGCAAAGTCCCTGGGCTACGGCGGCGTGACGCTCTCAGTGAGCGAGTGCGTCCTGGAAGACATGGAGGGAAAGGCTCTCGCCTTGGGTGACCTGGCGACAGAGGTCCAGGCATTCGAGAGCTTCATGCGGGGCTGCCTCGGGGGAAGCTGGAAGAGCTCTGACCAGATCCGGGACCTCGTTGCCATGGCGAAGCCCCTGGGTGGTGAAGAGGCGGTCGATCTCCGGAGCATGACGCTCGAGCCCAACAACGAGTTCCAAGATGCCAAGGGAGAGGGTCTGGCTCTCCCGCCGCCTCGGCGCCAAGGTGACGATCGAGGGGTGGCGGAGGCAGAGCAGAAGGCCTGGTCGTCTGAGCAAGCCGAGCGTGAGGCTGAGCAGCAGGTCGCCGAGCGGGCTGCGGAAGAACGGCGCCGAGCGTCACTGAGCGCGGAGGATCGCTGCTTCGAGGAGCTTCAGGCGGCCGAGAAGGAGAGTCGGCACCTACAGCTCATGAACGAGTGGAGGGAGGCCGGAGGGGAAGAGGAAGCGCCACGGCGCCTTGCGGCTCGCCGCTTCATCGGCAAGCCTTCGGCTAAGTGGAAGAAGAAGAACGCGGCGCTGTACGAGTGGACCAGGTTGGGGTGAGCAAGTTGGGGAGTTACGGACTTGACTTGGCTCTCTGCCTCCGGCGGAGGGTCAACGTGTCCGGTGCCAACGCGACGACTGACCAGATTTCGGCATCCTTCATGATTTGCTCTACTTTATTATTGAAAGTGCTCCAGTCGTATGGGTCTAGCTTGCAGAGGTGAGATCCCCAGGCACATCTTCTGTCGTTGAGCATGCCGATGCCATGGTCAAGCCGAATGGTCGCTCTAGGACCTTGTAGATAGCGGCCATGGATTCTCGTGCGGGTGATGACGATCTCGAGGCTCAGGTTGCCGAGAGTGACAGGGCTCGGTCTATCGCTTGAAGCAGCGGCCGTGAGGAACTCCTTGATTCTCTCTAGGCAGTCTTCAGGTTCCCCTTGCGGCTTCACGATGAAGGACAGCTTCTTCAGAGTGGAGTGTCGTGCTGCTTGTCTAATGAGATCGCGGGTTGCCTTTCCTTGCCGCTCGTGGTCGTAGCCGAGCCCGAGAGTATAGGAGTCGATCACGCAGCTCGTGCTCCCAGAAATTCTCCACAAGAGATCGAAGAGGCTCGCAATGCCTTCCTTCTTCTCTCCATCGTGCCACTCGATCGACTCTCGGCTTTCTTGCAGCAAAGGAGACTCGGTCCACCTGCTCAATGGGAATTGACGACTCTCTCGACTCAGGGTGCTCTCCGTGAACGAAACTGGGTCAGCAAAGGCGTCATTGGAGTTGAGGCTCTTGCAGTGGGGCATGGGGGAGTCTTCGATCCCCGTGAGAGCATCGCCGAGGCCCACCGCATGTTCCTTGAGGATGCTGAGGCGCTCCCACTCCTCTCGGAGTAGGTCTGCTCCATCCCGCACCAAGAATCCGTTGCGGGCGAGGTCGCGCTCAAGCTTGCGGATTGATGAGCGTCTCTTGGACACCGGTAGAGTGCCAAGCTCTTGCTCGTAGGCTGAGAGAGCGTTCGGCTGGATCGAAAAGGGGATGAAGAGGTCCTTCATGCCCATTGGTCGTTGAGTCTCACGTTGGAGAAGGACTGGGGGAGAGGGTCCAAGAGGGTGCCGTCTTCGGCGATCTCCAGGCGTCGGGCTCGGGAGCCTCGGCCATCGCCCAGATTCTCGATGGCAATGATGGCCACTTGGTCTCGTTGTAGTCCCTCCCGGATACGGCGCTTCAGGCGAAGGAGCATGGGTTCGGAGTGGGTCTCGAGGATGACTTGATTCAAGGAACTCTCATTGGAGAGAACTGCGTTCATGAGCACGTCCATGAGGCTGGCTTGTTGCCTAGGATGTAGGTGGAGTTCTGGTTGCTCGATGCTCGCGATGTCGATCTCCTCGAGCCGCGTCGAGGCAAGGATCGGGAGAACTTGAGAAACGCCTTGTCCCACGTCGCAGAGGCTGAGTTCAAGATGGGGGTCGTTCTCCGGCCGGAGTTCGTAAGTGATCAGATATGGAGTTTGTTGGAGCCCGAATTCCCTCAGCTCGATCTCGAGGTTGATTTCGAGTTTCTTGAAGTCGTTGCTGATGAGGGGGAGGAGATTTGGTCGACGTGAGAGCAAGCCGTGCAGGCCGGCTCCCGTTCCTCGGATGTCGGATTCGGACTCGCTCCAGGAGTAGAAGCGGCGAGGCGGCTCTCGGAGTGGTGCTATGTGTTGGAAGTGTGACAGGAGTCCGGAGGTTCTTCCGAGGCTCTGTTCTAGGGCTTGGTTGAGTTCGCCCTTCAGGTGGCGCTGGAACCAGTCGACTGCTCTGGGTGGTGGCCTGTCCTCGGCCTTGCAGCGCTCGAGGAACTGATCGAGCCCTGCGAACTCAAGTGGTCGGCCATGGCGAGTACTCAGCACGAGGCTCACGAGAGGGGCAATGAGCTTGTCCCCGGGGTCATTGGGGCTAGAGAGGACCCTCTTGGCGAGATCGAGTACTTCGTTGCGCAGCTCTGGAATGGACTCAGCCAAGCGTTGCGAGATGAGGCTCTCGGTAGGTTTGGCATCGAGATACCAAAGGGGAGGGTCGTTCTCTGGGTGCCGGTCGTAGACGTGAGCGGCATGGAGCTCGAGTGTGGGAGGGTTCTGCAGTTGATTGCCCAGCATGAACGCCATGCTGTCGCAGGTGCTTACCGGTGACTGGGGTTCCGCTCCGAATTCCAGTTTCAGGCTCATCGGGCCAGTGGGCCTCTCTTCGGCATGGCTATCGGCTAGCTGGAGGCCTAGTGTCATTGACTGTCTGATCTCCTGGTTCTCTTCGGTCTCCTCGTCTTCGTCGCCGCGTCGTGCTGCTGCTTGAGCTACTTGCCCGTGAAGCAGGCCAGCCCACTTGCCAAGGTCGAGCTTCGCGGACGAAGGCTCGAAGTAGATGCCGTCATCATTGGAGAGGGCCTGTTGCATGACGCGAATGGAGGCCAAGAGCGAGCTTTTTCCCGACGAGTTGGCGCCGAGGAGTAACGTGATTGGTGCGAGCTCGATGGGCTCGGTCTCGGGGCCGAACGCCTTGAAGTTCTGCACGAGCCAGCGGCTGATGTACGTTCCTGGCATGTCTCAACCCTCCAGCACGATCAGCTCGTGGCGGTCCTTCAGCTCCTCGCGTTCGTCAACCGAGACCCCCTCGATCTCACAGAGGCGGTGGAAGTAGTGCCGAGCCGTCTTCAGGAGCTTGTCGGCCGCGTTGCTCTCCGTCTTGCGGAGCCCGTGTGCGAGCACGCTCCGATTGCGCGCCGTGCTGGCGTGGACGAACTCCTCGTGCTTGTCCGGCCGCGGCTTGGCCAGGTCGTCGGGGAAGGCTGCTGCAAGGATGGTGTAGGCCAGCGAGCTGCCAGCGGAGGTGGGGAGGGCCTTCTGGTCCAGGGCGAATTCAGGTCGAGACGCGACCCTCGCCTGAGCCTGGAGCAGGGCGTCCAGGTCGAGCTCGCACATTGAGATCAGTCGACTCCAGTCGAGGTCATTCGCAGTGATCCCGGCCCGGAGCGCAAGTCGCCTCTGGATGGTTGCCTCGAGGGCGCGATACGCCAGGAGCGCGGCGACGTCGTAGTCGGCGTTCGCCATCCTTCGACTCGACTTGGCGAGCAGGTGCTCGATGAAGTCGAGCAACTCGTCCTGAGCAAGCGACTGCCCTTCATGCAGGGGATCGTACTCAGTCTTCCTGCCGACGATGCAGCTCAGGCGCCGAGCCCCCTCTGCGTTGAGTCTCACGAGGTGCCTCTTGTCGACGAGCTGGTCACCACGCAGTTCGGGGACCTGCTCATGGACCCGCTCGAGGCTCTCGCAGAGATTCTCGAGCTTCTTCGCCGCACGCCCGAAGTCCATGCTCTCCAGGAGGCCGTAAGCCCGCGCCAGGTCTTCGCGAAGGCCATCCTCCTGCCGGCCTTGTCTGAGGCGGCGATAGAGCTCACCGGCTGCCTCGTGCTGTCCGGTCTGGAACAACTCCTGGGCACGAGCTCGCTCGCGCTCACCGAAGACCGTGAGCGGATCCGGCAGCTCGTGTCGCTCGATGTCGATGAAGTACCGGTACCGGTGGAGCTCCAGCTCCTCGAAGGCCATGTAGAACACGCGGCAGCGCGGCAGCGTGGAGGCCGCCAGAGCCATGGAGCTGGTCATCGTAGCCAGGCCGCCCGTGATGTCGACACCCACGTTCTCGGGTTGGTGCTCAGTCTCCCACGTGCGCTTGAGCGCCTGGTAGATGTCGAGCGGATTCCGGCCGCTGCCGATGTCCTTGAAGTCGACCTCGCTGCCGGCCAGGCCCAGCATCTCCTCGAGCTTCTTCGCGCCGATGTCGCCGCCCTTGTCACGGTCCGTGTGAAGCAACACGTACTTCTCGGCAGGGGTGGCGAGCACGGCGCGTGCCGCAGGCTGAGGACCGATGCCGACCGGCACGAACATCAAGTCGAGCTTGGGCTCACCGGCGCGGAGTCGGGCGACGGCGGTCCGTCGCACGCGTTCGGTCTCGCGCCAGGCGACCGTCTCTTCGTACCGCTCCTTGACTGAGTCGAAGTCTTCCAGCTCCCGTAACGCCGCGATCTCCTCTCGTGTCTTCGCCGCGAACTCCTCGTCGGACTCCAACTGGAACTGCCGACAGCCCTCGGGAAACAACACGCCCTCTTCACGCCGACTCATGACACGCCTCCACGACGGACGGGCACGCACCGAGCTCACGCCGCGATGGCGACCCGTCCGTGACCCAGGGTGGACTTGGCTCCGAGATGGAGCACGGTGACCGCCTGCAAGAGCGGTAAGAACGGGGTGAGCTCGCCCGCGAGCTCCAGGCGACCGAGGAAGCCACCGACTTTCAGGCGCCCATGACGAGTGGCCTGTCTGGTGACCGCCGCGAAGCGCCAGTCGGGTTGCACGCGCACCGCACGGCTGCGCTCGGCCAGCTCGACGTCCGGCGCGGGCGGCTCCACGCCGACGTGAAAGCGCACGAGCCCACGCAGCCGCTGCTCCGACCGGGCGAAGAGACGCTCGAAGGTGGGCCGCTCGGCCTCCTGGTGCCCCTTCGCCAGGCGCACCGGCGTGAGCGTGCGTAAGCACAGCCGGCGGGCCGCCTCGGGCGGCAGGCTCGGCAAGAGTTGCCGCAACGGCGTACCGCCCGGTCGCTCGATGAGCCTTCGGGTGATGAGGTCGTGGGGGACGCGGTCCTCGCCCAGGCCCCGGGGCGCGGCCCGACCCGCGGCGACGGCGATGTCGGCGGCAAAGCGTCGCGCCTGACCGAGGAGGACGAGGTCGAGGTGATACCGCTCGCCCGCTTCCTTCCAGCCCCCGACGCGACCCCTCCACTCGGGAAGGTAGGGGCCCGGCACGTTCACCCGCCGGCCCCGGTGGAGGGCCTCCCCGCGATACAAGACGTCGTGAGCATCGCCGAGCTCGGCCAGGGCGTGCCCGAGGGCACCGCGGAGCATGGAGCCCGGGAGAGACGGCAGCCGGAAGCGCCGACGCGGGGCCAGCTCGAGCCGAAGGCGCGTGACCCTCAGCTCATCGAGCAGCCAACTCCAATCCCTCGACATCGATCAGCGTACCCCCACCACCGGCTCGCGACCGGCGGCCTGGATGACCCACTCTCGCTCATGAGCCCCGAGTCTAGCCCGGATCGTCATGAAGTCAGCTCGTCGACGGTCAGCATGAGCCACGCCAGCTCGGAACCCTCGGGGAGCTCGGTGGCGCCCTCCGGCAGACGGGGACCGCGGTACTGCGCGATGAGGCAGCTCGTGCCCGCGCTCAGCGTGACCGTCGCCCGACGGGCGGGCACCTCGCGGCCGAGCTCGCGGGACACCACCCGCGCCGTGTCGGCGTGACCGATGATGCTCTCGGTCGTCGCGCTGAGCTTGCGGGCTTCCGCGAGACCGATCCGCTGGACCGAGATCGACGCCGAGGCACAGTCCTCCAGCATGTTCAGGCTGAAGGCGTTGGTCAGGTAGCGCGGCTGCTTCACGGAGGTCTCCGATGAGAGGACGGTGCCGGTGTCGGGTGCTGACACTTCGACGTGGAGCGTCAGCATGCCTGCTGGAGCGCGTCTCCCCGAGCGTGACTGCGCGAGAGGTGAACACGATGACGCCGGAGCAGGTCCGGGCGTTGGCGCGCGACGAGCCAGAAGCCGCTTGTCGGGCGCTCGTCGCTGCGGCGCGGGCCTCTTCCGGCGATGCCACTCCCTGGGCGGAGCTGGCCGAGGAGCTCGGCTGGCCGCAGGCGGCAGCGGCGGCCTGGCGTCTCGTCACGAGCCGTCGGCCCACGCTGCCCCTCGCCTGGGCGTCCCTGGCGAGGTTGCTCCTGGAGGGCGGTCGATCCGACCGGGCCCTCGCGCTCGTGCACGAGGCCGAGGTTGCGGGTGCAGCAGGGCCGCAGCTCGAGCAGGTCCGCGTGGAGATCGCTGCGACGAACCGGCGCGAGGCGGAGCTCGCCCAGGCTCCGACCGAGGCGGCGCCGATGCTGGCGTCCGATCCCGACCTCGTGCGCTTCCTCTCGATCTTCGGTGGGAGGGAGGACGTGCACGCGCGACAGTGGGTCGACCCGGCCGGTCGTGGTGGCTACTCGCCCGTGCGTGGGCCGCTCACGCCCGCCCGCCTGCGGGATCACCTGGCCGGTGACGAGACGCTCGGGGTCTACCTCTTGCGACTGGACGGTACGGTGACCTTCCTGGCCGTCGACCTGGACCTGCGGCGGCGGGCCCTCGAGGAGGCGCGCCGGGACGTCGAGGTCGCCCGACGGTGTCGGCGTCTCGTGCACGAGACCCTGCTCTCGCTGGCGGCCCGCTTGTTGGAGCTGGAGCTGCGACCCCTGCTCGAGGACAGCGGCTTCAAGGGCCGTCACCTGTGGCTGCCGCTGAGTCGGCCTCTCGCTGGTCCGACCGCCCATCGTCTGGGACGAAGACTGCAGGCGAGTCTCGAGACGCACTTGTCACCGGAGCTTTCGGTGGAGGTCTTCCCCAAGCAAGGACGAGTGCGGTCGGGGGGCCTGGGCAATCTCATCAAGCTGCCTCTCGGTCTTCATCGACGCAACGGTCGTCGCTCCACCTTGCTCGATGCGGGCGGAAGAGTGAGCCGGCAGCCCTGGCAATTGCTCCGCGCTCACCCACTCATCAGTCCCGAGCAGCTCGAGCGGGCGTGCTCGTCCTTGCCGGAACCGGTGCGCAGGTCGAGGGCGGCGGGGAAGGCGAAGTGCTCCGTGCCCGAGCGGGGGGGCGGTCGTGGGGGAGGGGAGCCGTCGGCGTTGGAAGCGTCGAAGGAGAGGAGCGCTGCGGATGAGCTCAACCCGGAGTGGAGTGAGCTCGAGCAAGATGCCGAAGTCGAGCGCGTGCTGGATCGTTGTCCGGTCTTGAGCTCGCTGGCGGAGGAGGCGGAGCGGGAGCGGAGGCTCGATCACGATCGCCAGATGGTCATCACTCACGTGTTCGGCCATCTCGAGCGGGGGCCGGAAGTCGTGCAGGCGTTGTTGTCGTCTTGCCGCAATGGCCCCACGCCGCGGGCCACGGGCAAGCGCTTGCGCGGGCATCCCATGTCCTGTGCTCGCATCCGCCAGCGACTGCCGGGCTTGACCTCGCGGGTCGACTGTTCCTGTGTCTTCGAGGCCACGCCGGACCACTATCCGAGTCCGGTCCTGCACCTGCGCGAGGAGCCGCCGCTGTCATCGGAGGGCGTGCGTTCTCCTCCCAGCGTGCAGCGCCTGCGTCGACTCTTGCAGCGTCGGAGCGAGATCGACCATCAGCTTCTGGAGTGTCGGTCTCGGATCATCAAGCTCATGCAGGGGGAGGGGAAGCGGAGCTGGCAGCTCGCGGAGGGGCGACTCACGCTGGACGAGTCGGGCGAGCAGCCTCGCCTGTTCTTGCACTCGAGCCATGACGACCAAGCGGCTCCTGATCACTGACCCGGCGTCGGAGCTCATCTTGTCCCGCAAGCGTCTGGCGGTGAGCTTGCGGGGCAAGGTGCTGCGACGGGTCAAGATCGCTGGGCTGCGTCAGGTCGTGCTCTTCGGAACGACACGCCTCTCATCGGAGGTGTTGAGCCTCCTGCTTCGCGAGGGGATTGACACGGTCTTCCTCACGAAGATGGGGCGCTACCGGGGTCGGCTCGCCGGAGTGCGCGGACCTCGGCCCGACCTGGTGCTCGCGCAGTATCGGGCGAGCGTGGACCCCGCGCGGCGTCTGGCGCTGGCACGGTCTTTCGTGGAGGGCAAGATTCGGCAGCAGCGGCGGGTGCTCTTGCAAGTGCAGCGGGGTCTTCGCGATAGTGAGATCCAGCGCAGCTTGTTGAGCCTCCGCCGACTGGTGGGTCGGGTTCCCGAGGCGGAGAGCCAGTCGGCCCTCATGGGACTCGAGGGCAATGCGGCGCGTGCCTACTGGTCGTGCTTCGCCAAGGGTCTCGAGCAGGGAGAGAGCTTCCGTGGAAGACGCTACCGTCCGCCCCCGGATCCCATCAACGCCAGCCTGAGCTTCGGCTACGCCTTGCTCACCGAGCGTTGCGACAGCGCCGTGCGGTTGGTCGGTCTCGACCCGGGAGTGAGTTTCTTGCACGAGCCCGCACCTCGCCGGCCCAGCCTGGCGTTGGACCTCATGGAGGAGCTCCGGCCGATCGTGGTGGATCGTGTCGTGCGACGGCTCTTCAACCGAGGTGAGCTCACCGGTGCTGACTTCAAGCATCCTCGGGCGGAGGAGCTCCTGGCTGAAGACGAGACCCTCGCGGACGATGCAGAGCGGGAAGAACCGGTGGTGCACCTCAACGGCCGAGGGCGGGCCATCGTCATCCGTGCAGTGCGTGATCGCATGGCGGAGAAACAGGTCTACCTCGACGGTCAGCGACACTCCCTCGCCGAGCTCATCGAGTTGCAGGCGCGGCAACTGGCGAGAGTCCTGCTCGGTCGGGAGGAGGAGTATCGGGCGATCGGAGCAGTCGAGTGAGGCTCATCGTCTGCTACGACATCACGAAGAGCTCGGTCCGTACGAAGTTCGCCCGGGCCTGCGAGAAAGTGCTCGATCGAGTCCAATGGTCGGTGTTCGAGGGCGAGACCGATGGCGATGGACTGGACTTCCTGCGCGACGCGGCAGACACGATCATCGACCATGAGACCGATACCGTGAGGTTCTATCGTCCTTGTGCCTCGTGCGGCGAGCGGACGCTGCTGGTCGGGACGGCTGCGCCGGTGCGAGAGGACCAGCCGGAGGAGATCATCTGAGCTGGCCGTCGCCGGGGGTTGTGGGGGATCGCCATCGTGCGATAATTGAGATGTTTTCGAGGAAGTCTGGGTCGTTAGGGGGCAGGGATGGGGGATTGGCGTTTCAGTGGGCGGGGCGAAGTGGCGCGGGTGGTTTGCAAGCTGCTCACTCGCTGATTCTAAAGGATTTAGATCGCCATCTCGGAGTTGTGACCACGCTGACGATTGACACCCCCCCTGGGTTGCGAAATCACGGGCCGCAAGTGGTAGAGTCTAAAGACGGTTACGGACCCCAGGTCAGTGACCCCTCCCCGCGACGATGGGGATTGAGACGACCAGGGTCACAGCCCTTGCCCTTGAGGAAGGTCTGGTCAGTGACCCCTCCCCGCGACGATGGGGATTGAGACTAGTGAGGATCAGGAATCCTTCTTCTCGTCTTCGTCCGTCAGTGACCCCTCCCCGCGACGATGGGGATTGAGACTCGGGGTCGCTGCAGCCTCGTGGCTTGCCAGGACCGTGGTCAGTGACCCCTCCCCGCGACGATGGGGATTGAGACTGGTGAAAGTCGGTGGAGAAGACTGTGATGATACCTGG
>JBCCFW010000145.1:0-20302 GCA_039029535.1 Acidobacteriota bacterium | reverse complement strand
GCTGCTCCTCCAGCCGGCTCACGGCCGCCGACACCGCCGGCTGACTGCGGTAGAGCCCCTTCGCTGCCCGTGAGAAGCCGCCCTCGCGCACCACTGCCAGAAACACCCGCAGGGCGGCGTGATCGAGGTTCTCGCGTCCAGCATCATCCACGAAGCTGATGATATCTGTTTCGTGGATGGAGTAGCTCAAATCATCTATTTGACGGATGCTCGCGCCGAGCCCACCTTCCCGACTCACGCCGGCCGGAGTCGGCGGGGAGGCTTCCCATGAGCGAGCGAGTTCAGGTCTTCGACACGACCCTGCGCGATGGAGAGCAGGCCCCGGGCTGCAGCCTCACCGAGGCCGAGAAGCTCGAGATGGCCGGGCTGCTCCACGAGCTCGGGGTGGACGTCATCGAGGCGGGCTTCCCCCGGGCCTCGGAGGGCGACGCCCGAGCGGTGGAGGCCATCGCGCGGACGTGGCCCGAGCAAGGGGTCGCCGCCCTCTGCCGCACCCATCCCGACGACGTCGAGGTGGCTGCGCGCTCCCTCGAGCCGTCGCATCGGCCGCGGCTCCACGTCTTCATCGCCACCAGCGACCTCCATCTCGAGAGCAAGCTGGGCCTGACCCGCGAGCAATGTCTCGAGGCGGCCGTGACTGCCGTGCAGCACGCACGTCGCTTCGTCGACGACGTCGAGTTCTCTGCGGAGGACGCGTCTCGCACCGACGTCGATTACCTCTGCAAGGTGGCCGTCGCGACGGCCGAAGCGGGGGCGACGACGATCAATGTCCCTGACACCGTCGGCTACGCGCTCCCCTCCGAGTACGGACGACGCGTGGCGCGGGTGGTCGACGCGGTGGGGGAGCGCGCCGTCGTCAGCGTCCACTGTCACGACGACCTGGGGCTCGCCACCGCGAACTCCCTGGCGGGCGTCGCTGCCGGGGCTCGACAGGTCGAGTGCACCGTCAACGGCATCGGCGAGCGGGCGGGGAACTGCTCGCTCGAAGAGATCGCGATGATCGTGCTCACGCGGCAGGCGGAGCTCGGTCTCTCCACCGGCATCGTCAGCGAGCGTCTCGTCCCCACCAGCCGGCGGCTCGCCGAGTTGATCCGCTTCGGACCGCAGCCCAACAAGGCCATCGTCGGTGCCAACGCCTTCGCGCACGAGGCTGGCATCCACCAGGACGGGATGCTCAAGAACCGCGAGACCTACGAGATCATGACGCCACAGAGCGTCGGGCTGGCCGACTCCCGTCTCGTGCTCGGCAAGCACAGCGGGCGCCACGCCCTGCGGGAGCGGCTCGCCGAGCTGGGCTTCTCCGGAAGTCGTGAGCAGCTCGACGTCGTGTATCGACGATTCATCGAGGCCGCCGATCGACGCAAGGGCGTCATGGACGCGGAGATCGTCGAGATCGCTCACGAGGTCCTGGTCGTCGCGGAAGGTGAGGTGAGCCCATGCGCGTGAAGGTTCTCGTCCTCCCCGGCGACGGCATCGGGCCCGAGGTCGTCGCGCCGGCCGTCGATGTTCTCCAACGGACTGCCGCGCTGTTCGACCATCGGCTCGAGATCGTCGAAGGGCTCATCGGTGGCCGCGCCGTCGAGACGCAGGGTCGTGCCTTGCCGGTCGAGACGCTCCAGGCAGCACACGAGGCCGATGCCGTGTTGCTGGGTGCCGTGGGCACGCCCGAGCTGGCCGAAGCGCCGGCGCACCAGCGACCCGAGCAAGCCCTGCTCGAGCTGCGTCGGTCGTTGCGACTGCACGCCAACCTGCGTCCGATCCTTCCTCGTCGCGAGCTGCTCGACGTCTCGCCCCTCAAGCGCGACCGACTGGAGGGCGTCGACCTTCTCATCGTGCGTGAGCTGACCAGCGGCATCTACTACGGCCGTCCCCGCGCGATCCACGAAGACGAGGACGGCGCTCGAGCCATCGACACGATGGCTTACCAGCATGGTGAGATCGCCCGGGTCACGCGGCTGGCTTGCGAGATCGCTCGCTCGCGTCGTGGCCGCGTGACCTCGGTCGACAAGGCCAACGTGCTCGACTGCTCCCGCTTGTGGCGACGGGTGGTGAACGAGGTAGCGGCCGACTTCCCCGACGTCGTGGTCGAGCATCGGCTCATCGATGCCGCGGCCTACGAGCTCGTCGCGCACCCGAGCCGCTTCGACGTCGTGCTGGCTCCCAACCTCTTCGGCGACATCCTCAGCGATCAGTGTGGGGCCCTCGTCGGCTCGCTCGGTCTCCTCCCCTCGGCGTCGCTGGGTGCTGGAAAGGGGCGTCGTCGCTTCGGTCTCTTCGAGCCCGTGCACGGCAGTGCGCCCGACCTCGTCGGCACCGGTCGTGCCAACCCGATTGCGACCATCGACTCGGTGGCCCTGCTCTTCGAGCTGGGTCTCGGCCTGGCCGAGGAAGCGACCTCGATCCGACGGGCCATCGAACACGCGCTCGCCGAGGGACCGCTGACCCCGGAGCTCGCCGGTGACGGACCCACGGCCACGACGGAAGAGCTCGGTACACGCGTGCTCGAACGACTGACGGCGCCGTCTCCGCTCGGACATGGCGGATGAGTCAGTCCGGCATGCCTCGCACGCTGGTCGAGAAGGTCCAGGACGCGCACGTCGTGGCCACGCGTCCGACCTCGGTCCTGGGCATCGACTTGCACCTGCTCCACGAGGTGACCTCGCCTCAGGCCTTCGCCGGCTTGAAGCGTCGGGGCGTGGGCGTGCGCCATCCCGGACGTTGCTTCGCCACGGTCGATCACTCCCTCCCGACTCGACCTGGCTCGGGCGAGCCCGTCGATCCGCGGGCCGCCGAGCAGCTCGTCGCGCTCGAGCGGAGCTGCGCCGAGCACGGCATCCCGTTTCACGGTCCCGGCAGCGATCGCCAGGGCATCGTGCACGTCATCGGTCCCGAGCTCGGGCTCACGCAGCCCGGGATGACCATCGCCTGCGGCGACAGTCACAGCGCGACGCACGGGGCCTTCGGAGCCCTCGGCTTCGGCATCGGCACGAGCCAAGTCGAGCAGGTGCTCGCGACCCAGGCTCTCATCACCAAGCGTCTCGCTCCTCACGAGGTGCGCTTCGAGGGTCGTCTTCCCGAGGGTGTCGAAGCCAAGGACCTCGCCCTGGCGTTCATCGCCCGGGTCGGGGTGAACGCCGGCGTCGGTCATGCCTTCGAGTACCGCGGTCCGGTGGTGGAGCGTCTCTCGATGGACGAGCGGATGACGCTCTGCAACATGTCGATCGAGGCGGGAGCCAAGGCGGGTCTCGTCGCTCCCGACGACACGACCTTCGAGTACCTCGAAGGCCGCCCCTTCGCCCCGGTCGGTGCGGCCTGGGACGAGGCGGTCACGCGTTGGCGCACGCTGCGTTCCGATGACGACGCGACCTACCGACGAAGCACGATCCTGAACGTCGACGAGCTGGAGCCGCGGATCTCCTACGGGACGGACCCTTCCCAGTCGATCGGGTTGAGTGAGGTCGTGCCCGATCCCGACGATCGGCCGGCTGGACCGACGCGCGATCGACTGCGCAAGGCGCTGTCGTACATCGGCGTCCCGCCCGGGCAGTCCCTGCTCGGCCATCCGATCGACGTCGTCTTCATCGGGAGTTGCACGAACGCTCGCTTGAGCGACCTGCGGACGGCCGCCCGAGTCTTCGAAGGAAGGGCCGTCGCACCCGGCGTGCGGACCCTGGTCGTGCCAGGCTCGCAGGCGGTGAGACGAGCCGCGGAAGCCGAGGGCCTGGCGGCGATCTTCGAGCGGGCCGGTGCCGAGTGGCATCGACCGGGCTGCTCGCTGTGCATCGCGATGAACGGCGACCGGCTCCTGCCGGGACAGCTCGCGGTCTCCACGAGCAACCGCAACTTCGAAGGACGACAGGGACCGGGCGGTCGGACCTTGCTGGCCAGCCCGTCGACCGCGGCCGCCTCGGCCGTCAGCGGGCAAGTCGCCGACGCGCGAGCCCTGCTCGCCGCTCCCATCGAGTTGGGGTCTTGTCGTGCGTGAGCCACTCCGCCCCTTCACCAGCCCGCTCCTGCCGCTGCTCGTCGACGACGTCGACACGGATCAGGTCATCCCGGCCCGCTTCCTCACCAGCACGGATCGCGAGGGCTTCGGCGAGCACCTCTTCCACGACTGGCGCTTCGACGCCGACGGTCGTGAGCGGACCGACTTCGTTCTCGCCCAACCACGAGCCCGGGATGCGCGCATCCTGCTGACCGGTGACAACTTCGGCTGTGGTTCCTCCCGCGAGCACGCCGTCTGGGCGTTGCAGCAGTTCGGGTTTCGGGCCGTCGTCGCGCGGTCGTTCTCCGACATCTTCCGTGGCAACGCCTTGAACAACGGGCTGCTTCCCATCGAGCTCGCGCGGACGCCGCACGCCCGTCTCGTGCGTGAGCTGGAGGACGATCCGAGCCTCGAGTTGACCGTCGACCTCCGACGCGGGGCGCTGACCTTCCGCGATGGTCGCGAGCTCGGCTTCCGGCTCGAGCAGTTCGCCCGGGAGCTGCTGCTGGAGGGGCTCGACGCGACAGCGTGGCTCCTCGATCGAGAGGAGCTGCTCCAGCGCTACGAGTCGGCCCGACCGATCGGGCTCGACACTCGGAGGGCCGTCGCAGACGTCGAGTGACACGGTCCGCGCAGGGGACGTGAACGATCACGGTGTTGCGCACGACCAGGGGCGAGCCGTTGGAGTGGTCACTGCCGGTGTTGCCCGAGTCGCTCGCGCAAGGCGTTGGGGCGAGGCGTGGCAGTCGCCACCCACTGAGCCGTCGTTCGACGACCGCGGCTCTCCAGGCACGTCTCACGGGCGTGCTAGCATCGCGGCAGTCAATCATCCGTGGAGGCCCCCAATGAGACAACGTCTCATCTCGTTCACGCTCGCGACTTTTCTCGTCGTCGTGCCGGGCTCGGCACTCGCCGGCGTCGCCGAGCCCGAGTACGTCGGCATTCCCTACCGTCTCGTGACCACCGAGCAAGGCGGGGAAGAGCTCGTGAAGCTCGAGCGCCAAAAGTTCACCTACCGGAGCAAGTCGAAGCTGCTCGGCTGGGCGGGCTCGAAGACGACCTACGACATCCCGGGCCGCAAGTCGCCGGTGCGCTTCAAGGCCGGCGAGCCCCTGCGCTTCGTGGTCCGGGCGGCGTCCCAGGCGGCCTCGCCCACGGCGCTGGAGCTCACCGTGCTCGAGGGGGCCGAGCCTGGGAGGAAGCAACGCAAGGCTGGCTTGACCGGTGTCCGCCGCGCGGCGACACCCCAGGCGACGGCGAGCTGGACGACCGTCACGATCGACCTGACCGCCGGAACGATCGCGCTCCTGGCGAAGAACCACGGAGAGTCGTCCTTCGTCCTGCAGCCCGACGGTGAGCTCCCACCTGGGGAGTACAGCCTGATGGACAAGGCCAATTCGACGGCCTTCTGCTTCGGAGTCGACTGAGCCGGCGCTCTCCGGGCTTCAGGACTATATTGAGGCGAGCTGACCCACCAGCCTCGATTCGGAAGCCCCGATGTCCTCCCTTCTTCGCCTGCTGGCACCCGTCTGTCTCGTGCTCGTCCTGCTGGGCGCGTGGCTCGGATCACGCCTGCACGCCGGCCCCTTGGAGGACTGCGGCAACCGCGTCGACGATGACGCCGACGGCCTCGTGGACGAGTTCGATCCCGACTGCCGTCTCGTCCCCGACTGCACCGAGCCCCGTCCGCCGAGCCCCACCGGCACCTTCATCGCGATGGAGAAGTGCCGGATGGAGGAGGGAGGCTCCGGCTACGACGTCCCGGTGGCCGCCGACCTCGACGGTGACGGCACGGTCGAGGTGGTCATCACCCATGGCTTCGAGCTCCTCGTCATGAACGGCGAGGACTGCGAGCTCCAGCAGAACGCTCGACTCGGCGGACGCACCCAGGATCGCGACGCCGGCGTCGCCCTCGCCGACGTCGACCGCAATGGGTTCACCGACGTCTTCGTTCAGACCGGTGACGAGATCGAGCGTTGGGAGCATGACCCGGCGCTCCCTGGGCTCGCCCGCGTCTGGACCGCCACCGACGTGCTCCCCGGCGCCGACGATCCCGACTACCGCGAAGGCCTGCACGTCGTCGACTTGAACGGTGACGGCGTGCCCGAGCTCGTCCCGCGTCAGGGTCGGCTGGTCGACGCGATCACCGGCACCGTGCGCTCGGGCGTCACGCCCGACTACTCGACCAACAGCGGTCACGGGATGGTGGCCTTCGCGCGCGACGCCGAGCCTGGCGACGCCAACGTCGAGATGATCGTCGGCTCCTTCCTCTACCGCTACGACTTCGCGGGCGACGACTGGGAGGTCGTGCGGCAGGCGGACGGCACGGCCTGGCTGGCGCAGTCCCAGGCGGCGGTGGCCGACCTCGATCTCGACGGAGACGTCGACGCGATCGTCACCGACCAGCTCAGCCAGTCGATCCTCGCCTGGGACCTTCAGACGACGACCGTGCTGGCCGGTCCGCTGCGCTATGGCGGTGACCGGGGCAGCACGCCGGCCGTCGGCAACTTCGACGACGACGACGCGCCCGAGATCGCCTTCCTCAACAACGGTCGACTCTTCGTTCACGACGACCTGCTCGGCCGCACGGGTGGCAACCCGCTCAACACGCCGGGGCTCGACGTGCGGCTCTGGGACGTCGCGCACGGGGACGGGAGCGGCAACACCCAGCTCGCCCTCTTCGACTTCGACGGGGACGGTCAGCACGAGATCGTCTATCGCGACACCGGCAAGCTCCGCATCTTCCGCGGTCGCGACGGGATGGTCTTGCTCGACTCCGGTGACGACCGCTGCAACAGCGACACGGGCAACGAGCACCCGACCATCGTCGACGTCGACCTCGACGGCATGGCCGAGGTCATCGTGTCCTGCTCGGGCTTCGTCGCCGTGTACGAGTCGGTCGCGGGCGAGCTCTGGCTTCCGGCGCGGACGGTCTGGGACCAGAGCGCCTATCAGGTCACCAACATCCACGACGACCTGGCGGTGCCCGAGGACTTCACCGACAACTTCCGGCTCCACAACCACTACCACGCGCAGGTCAGCCCCGGCCTCTACCCGGAGAGCGTCGCCGTGCCGCGCAGTGACGTGGCGGTGTCCTCGCTGCGCATTGAGCCGACGGCGGCTGCCGTGCTCGACTGCGACGTCGACACCTCCGTGGAGCTCGAGCTCGAGGTCTGCGTGCCGGCCGACGTGGCCGCCCGGGCCTTCGAGCTGCACTACTTCCTCGGCGATCCGCGGATGGCCGGTGCCGTTCATCTCAACGAGGTCCTGCTCACCGAGCCGATCCCGGCGGGCGAGTGTCGGACCTTCGTGCACCTGGTCGACTTCGGTGCTGACGGCGACGTGTTCGTCGTCCTCAACACCCGTGACGACACCGCGCCGGTCGACTTCGCCTTGCCGTTCTTCTTCGAGTGCGAGCTCGCGAACAACGTCGCCGGCGTGACCGTCTGCTCCCCCGACTCCGACGGCGACGGCCTGCGTGACGACGAGGAGCTGGCGCTCGGCACCGATCCGGCCGTGGCTGACACCGACGACGACGGGCTCGGCGATGGGGAAGAGGTCGTCGCAGGGCTCGACGGGCACGTCACCGATCCGCTGGATCGCGACACCGATGACGATGGGCTCGGTGACGGCTTCGAGTCGATCTCGTCCCGCACTGACCCGACGAACGTCGACACGGACGCCGACGGCGTGCAGGACGGCACCGAGCTGGGCCGCACCATGGGCATCCCCGATCCCGACGGCGCGGGCCCCATCGACGGGACGGACTCGGCCGTCTTCCGCATGGACGCCGATCCGAGCACGACGACGGCGCCGACCGTGCTCGACACCGACGGGGGAGGCAGCCCCGATGGTGCCGAGGATGCCGACGGCGATGGAGCGGTCGGTCCCGACGAGACCGACCCGCAGGCCGGTGAGTGGCCCGACGACGTCGATGGAGACGGCGATCGCATCCCCGACGTCGTGGAGATCGGCCTCGGGAGCGATCCTCTCGTCGCCGACACCGACGGCGACGGCATCGACGATGGGGAAGAGCTCATTCCCGGCACCGATGGCCACGTGACGTCGTTGTTCGACGCCGACAGCGACGACGACGGTCTCTCCGATTTCGCCGAGCTGGCTGCGGGCACCGATCCCAACGACTACGACACCGACCGTGATGCGGTGTCGGACGGCGTCGAGGCGGGCGTGACCACGCCGGTTCCCGACCCCGATGGTCCGGGTCCGCTTCGGGGCAGTGACGCGCCGTCGTTCGTTGCCGACGTCGACCCGGCGTCGACGACCGATCCTCTCGTCGCCGACACCGACGGCGGGGGTGTCGCCGAGGGCATCGAGGATCTCAACCGCGACGGCAACGTCGACCTGACGGAGTCGGATCCGAACGTGGCGGTCGACGACCTCGACTCGGACGGCGACGGACTCTCGAACCAGGCCGAGATGATGTTCGGTGGCGACCCGGATGACCCGGACACCGATGGCGACGGTCTCCTCGACGGTCAGGAGCTCGCCGCCAGCCTCGGTCGACCCATCACGAGCCTCATCGACGCCGACACCGATGACGACGGTCTCTCCGACGGCGAGGAGGTTCTTCGCTACCGCACGGATCCACTCGATCCCGACAGCGATGGCGATGGTCTTCCCGACGGGCTCGAGGCTGGCGTCACGATGCCTGTCCCCGATCCCGACGACGGCGGGCCCTTGCTGGGGACCGACCCGGCCCTGTTCGTGGGCGACAGCGACCCGAGCACGACCACCAACCCTCGAGACCCCGACACGGATGAGGGCGGGACGAACGACGGCGACGAGGACGTCGACCGCGACGGCGCCATCGACGACGGCGAGACCGATCCCATGGTGACCGTCGACGACCTGCCGCCCGGTCCCGACACCGATGGTGACGGACTCACCGACGAGGCCGAGCTGGCCCTCGGCACGGACCCGTTCGATGTCGACAGTGACGACGATGGCGTGGCCGACGGTGAGGAAGTCGACGACCACGGCAGCGATCCCTTGGACGCCGATAGTGACGACGATGGTCTCCCCGATGGCGTCGAGCTGGGTCGAACGATGCCGCTGCCCGATCCCGACGGCGACGGACCGTTGCTCGGCACCGACCCCGACGGTTTCGTTCCCGATGCGGATCCGAGCACGCGCAGCGATCCGACGAACCCCGACACGGACGGCGGCGGCGTGCTGGATGGAGCCGAGGACCGGAACCAGGACGGCGCCCTCGACATGGGTGAGCAGGATCCGACGTCCGGCAATGCCGCCGACGATCCCCTGACCGACTGCGTGGCCGCGCCGCTGTTCGAGGTGGACGGTGCGCCGGTCTTCGGCCTGCGCGTGGCGAAGGAGGGGGAGTCACTCCGCTTGAGCTGGAGCCCCGAGCACGAGACGCGGCCGGCACCGTGCATCGTCTACGACGTGTACCTCGCCGAAGACCATCCGAGCTCGGACGATCGGCCTCCGGTTCGTGCGCGCACCGACTATCGACGTGTCGCCATCGTCGGCGAAGCGAGCTTCGTCCACCGCGGAGCGCTGAGCGACGAGAACGCCTTCGACTACCTCGTCGTCGCGCGCTCCCTCTCGGCGGGCGAGGGGAGTTGGGGCTTCGGCTGGGACGGCAGCGCGCCGGTCGCGCGCTGACTCGGCGGCTAGCCGAGCGTCTCCAGCAGCCACTCGCCGGCGACCTTCGCCCAGCTCGCGGCATAGACGAGGTAGAGCAGGCCTTCGAAGAGGGCGATGACTCCGGCGGTGCGGGCGACCGCGCCGGTGAACGAGGTCCGACGCAGCACGCGCAGGACGGAGGCGACGACGAAGGGCGTCGCGAGGATGAAGGTGCTCGGACCGAGCAACGCGAGGGGGTGGCCTCAGCAGAAGACGAAGGCGAGCCCCAGGGCGGCGGCGGGCAGGGCGGTCAGCGCGAGGGCACGGCGGCTGGAGGCGTGAAAGAGGGAGCTGAGGAAGGCCCCAGCGATCCCCAGCGAGCCCGCGGAGACCAGCAGGACGAACGGCGACATCGACTCTCCGGCTCGACGTCGACCCGCCGAGCGGAGACGAGCGACATCAGCCGAGGAAAGAATGTCCGACGGGTTGACGAAACGCCAATCGCGCCGACGGATGCCGATCGGAGATGTGAGAGCCGGGAACCGCTGCCTAGCGCCGGCGGGCGGCCTCGGCTTCCTGCTCGGCGATCTCGTCCTGCCGGTCGGGCTGGGCGTCGATGAGCTCGACGATCTCACGGAGATCGAACTCGGCGAAGCGCCTCAGGATGAGACCGTCCTTGCCGACCACGACGGCCTCGGCGTCGCTGGCCAGGCGGTCGGGCTTGCGGAGGAAGCGGAGGTCGGTGGGGTGGAGGCAGGCCACGCCGTTGCTGCGGCAGATGCCCCAGCGGTCGACGACGAACCAGCGGATCCCGCGCTCCTCCATGCCGTCGGCGGCGTCGGCGAGCGTGTCCATGACCTCGACGGCGCGAGCGCGGTCGGCGAAGACCACGATGAGCCGGTGATCCCAGCGCAGGTCGAGGAGGCTGACGTGCTCGGGCACGGCGGCATTGGATGGCGGGATCTCGGCGTTCGCGCGAGGAGCGAGCGCGCCGAGGAGCAGGACGAGAGCGAGGACTGAACGGGTCATGACGGGCCTCCGTCGGAGGGCGGAATCGTGCCACAGGGTCCGCCGGCCCGCGGAGGCGGGGGGTAGGAGTGGCCGCGCCACTCCGCCAGCGGTCGAGCAGGTCGTCAGGCTGCTGGAGCTCACGTGAACCGGGAGGTCATCGTCGGCGTTTTCTCTCTCTCAGGCGTTGCAACCTCAGCTCTCTCGGTGAAGGTGGATGGGCCGTCACGAACCGAATCTTGGGCTCGGAGACTGAGTCACGAACCGGCTGATCCTCGAGGTTGGCCAGGATGAGCTGGTCGAGCTTGGCTGCCAAGGCACGGTTGCCCTCCTTTTCGAGGGTCACTGCCACGACGATGTTTGCGCGTCCGAAGTAGAGCGTGCCGTTGTCCTCGAGGTAGACCTCGCCGAACTCTGGTGGATAGAACACGGTCGGATTCGGCCTCGCACTTCCGAATCGATTCAAGCGCTTTACGAGCGCCGTGCGAACGAGTCTTCGGTCTCGATAGATGCGGATCTCGCACTTGTAGCCGAACTTGATCAGACTTGAGTCCGATCTTGGCCATGCTCTACCGAACTCATCCTCGATCCAGTTGGGAAGCACCAGCTCTTCGAGTAGAGCCGAAGAAGCGGTGAGCCATTTTGCGGCATCGAACTTGGCAGCCTCTTCCTCCCACCGAACGACATCCTGAACGGTGCCACGAGCGAGGTCGGCAGCCTCCTTAAGAAGTTCTGGATCCGGCGGTGAGCCGAGTCGCTCCTGCCTGCGGTCAACTTCTTCGCGGAGGAACTGGAGGCGCTTCGAGTGATCGAGGATGGGCTCGTGCCACATGGCTTGCCTCGAGGGAGTTAGCTCGTGGACTGCCTCTTCGGTCCACGTCTCCACGAGTTGCTCTAGCGTGATCCCTTCGTGCCATTCGATCGTGTTCGTGGCCTGGAGTAGGGCGATGAGCAGTGCTGTTGAAGTGAGCATGGTGTCTTCGGTGCCTCTGTTCTCAGTTGGTGATGGCGACGAAGGGAGTGACTCCGGTGAGGGGGTCAGACTGTGGCATGTCGTCGTGATCGAGAAGTCCCTCATAGAGTATGAATGGAAAGTCTGGATCTTGAATTGTGTGTGGTTTCACCGTGAGCGGTAATCCGTCTACTGAAGTCCATGCCGCTGCAGGGCCATCGTCTGGATCCGCGTCTCCGTCGAATCTAATGGTTGCATCGTACGCTTCTTGGATTGAGTCGGAAGACTGTACGACCGAGAAGCTGTGGTTGATGAAACCTCCGGAGCGGTCAGAGTCGCCTGACTCCAATGCGCCGCCCGGGACTTCGTCTCTCCAGTGGAAGGGGTTGTTGGTAGGTTGGGTTGCAATACTGGTCGTGTCGCCGATCGGATCGATGTAGTTCAGGACGAGTGGGTTCTGCCGCTCGCAATCTGAGGCCGGTGTGTCCTCGATGAGCTCGCAGGTGGTGGCGACATAGAAGGGGTTTGCGAGAACTCCCAAGGCTTGAGAGAACATTGCGTGGTAGAGGCTCAAGTCGTGGCAGTTGGTCTTGAGTTCGGGGCTCCCGATCTTCGCAAGGAAGTCTGTCAAGTTGTATCCCCAAACCGGAGGACGGAGCGACATGGGCGTCATGTACTGGGCCTGTCCGCTAAAGGGGTAAGCTCCAGCTCCGCTCAGGCCGGTCAGAAGCCCACTCGCTACGCCTTTAATGTCTGTTGCCCCCGCAGCCCATGCTGTCGCATGTTCCAGAACCTCTGACCATGGTTCATGCATTGACAATTGGCCCGTGCTAGACCGCGGATAGGGTTCGTCTAGTCCGATGTAGATGTCGTGCTTCGACTCGTTCAGGTTCTCCCACTCGGAAGGCTGGTCGTCGATGTCCTTGACTCGCCACTGCAGAGTGACCTCTAGCTTGCTCACTTCCTGCGGGCGCTCCGTGTCGGACTCGAAGACAAGCCAGTCTGTCAAGCCGTTCTCGTCGAAGAAGCCCGCCTGGTCCTGGAGAGTGCCCACTTCAGCTGAAGAGGTCGCGCCGAAGGTGGCGGTCGTGGCGCTCCCGCTCACGCGTTCGAATCGAGCTTTCAGCCGGAGTGGGGCTGGCCGAGGCAGGTACAGTGCCGGGAGGTTCTCGGAGTAGTGGACCGACCACTCGCTCTCCTCGTCGGGGCAGCAGTCCTCCTCCTCCTCCTCCTCCTCCTCCTCCTCGGAGCAGTCATTGTCCTCGACGCTTGGATTGATCGAGCAGATGTCGGTCTCCGCGTTGACGCGAATGTCGTATCCGTCGTCGAGGCCGTCCTCGTAGTCGAAGGCGATGTCGACCACCCGTATCTCGGCGCAAGGCGCGGGTGCCGTGAAGCCTGGTGTGGGACAAGTGCACTCATCCTCTTCGCAGAGATTCCCTTGCAGGGGACATTCAGACTCTTCGGCCACGAGCGTGTAGTCACCGCACCACCAGCCGTCGAGTGCCTTCACGGTCACGTGGTACGTGGCGCCGAGCTCGGTTGGGAACTCCATGGTCAGGATGTCATGGCCGATGCACTGTCCAGACTCGTCATGAACCAACACCCAGCTCAGCGGTGAGGCGTGGGTGAGGTACACGAGGACGATGTCACCCGTTCCCGTGAGCGGGATCGTCTCGAAGTCGCCATGGGGCTCGATGTAGGAGCAACATGCCGGGAATGGAATGACCTCGAAGGGGTCATCCGCACATTCGAGCCGGCCATCGTGTTCGCCCGGCACGCTGAGTGCTGATGCGGTAGAAGACCAAGCACTTCCCAGGATGAGAAGGCTGGCAGCAAGCGAAATGGTGCGCAGGTACACGGCTCCCTCCAATGCGCCGAATAGCAGCTTCAAAAAAATGCTAACTAAGCGTATCTGGCTACGCTGGAGTCTTCCAGTCATCGGGCACGGCGGCATTGGATGGCGGGATCCCGGCGTTCGCGCGAGGAGCGAGCGCGCCGAGGAGCAGGACGAGAGCGAGGACTGAACGGGTCATGACGGGCCTCCGTCGGAGGGCGGAATCGTGCCACAGGGTCCGCCGGCCCGCGGAGGCGGGGGGTAGGGATGAGCGTAGCCCCGCCACTCCGCCAGGTCGGCGCCGTGAAGTCGGGCCCAGGCATCGGGATCCCGCTCCAGCACCAGGCCCGACTCACGCAGAAGGTGCGCTGCGATCTCGTCGCCAGCGTGCTCGCGGAGGGAGTGGAAGACCTCCGGGGGTGGGGTGGGACCGGAGAAGCCGCCTGATTGCCGTCCTTGCCAGTCGACGTCGTGAGCCGCGAGGGGATACCAGACGTGCTCGCCGGCGGTCAGGTGACGCGAGGCCCAGTGGGACGCCGTCGTGGTCCCCACGCTGGGCTCGAGCCAGAGACCGAGCCGCGACTCGTGACGGGCTTCGGCGCCGCAGCGCACGCAGGTCTGCCTGACGACGTGTTCGGGTAGCGGGAGGCGAGACCAGGCGATGACGGCGAGCGTCATCAAGGCGGCACTGACGGCCAGCACGGTCCAGAGCCGGGTGTCGAGCACGGGCCGCTGCCTACTCCAGCCCCATCTCCGCACGCAGCGCGCCGTCGGCCACGCCGTTGCGGTTCCAGTAGTCGATCATCTTCGACTTGCTCCGCGTGCCGCGGGTGGTCAGCGTCTTCCCCCGGCTCTGCTGACGCTCCTCGAAGCCGACGACGGCGTGAGGGAACGACTCCTCGAAGTGCAGGGTCAGTGAGCGGTTCAGCCTCGGGTAGTCGACGGTGTAGCTCGCCACCGACGTGCCGGCGAAGCGACCGCGAGTCAGCGTGGCCTTCGCGTTCTCGACGCGCAATGGCACGTGACGCAGCCGCGAGTGGACGAAGCCGGGGAGCATCTTCACCGAGCCGGTCGGCAGGGCGCTCGGATCGATGCGCACCAAGGTCCACAGCTCGTCCTCGAGCATCGCGCCTGCGAAGCGCTCCTCGGTGTCACCTTCCGACTCGAAGTACGAGTAGGCGTCGATGACGTACTCGTTGCCGCGGAGGTTGGCCTGCGTGAAGACGTGACCGCACCACTCCTGTGAGCTCATCGTGGACTTGAGCGTGCGTGGGTGGGCACGTCGGTCGACCGGCGTGAAGGTCGACTGCATGACCGAGTAGGGATAGACGCCCGTGTAGAACTTCTTGGTCGTGTTCAGCTTGAGCACCCGCACGGCGTCGGCGGGGTTCAGGTCCGGACGATCGAGCTTCACCTGCTTGGCGGCCGAGAGGTCCTCGGTGACGTAGATCAAGACCGCCTGGCCCCGGTGGATCTCGCCGTAGCGCGCCTGCTCGAGGTCGTAGGTGGTGACCTCGGCCAGGCCGCGGTTCCACTGTCCGTCGAAGCTCGACCGCGACGGCTTCGACAGCCGGGGCTGCTCCTGGGCGACCGCCTGGCAGCCGAGCAGGACGAGGCCGGCGAGCACGAGACCGTGCGTGGGACGCGAGCGGAGGAAGGCGGAGGTCATGACGGCAGTCTCCATGGGATGGGCGAACCCGCAGGTTCTATCACGCGGACGGGTCCGACGCCCGCCGAGGCGTCACGACGTCTTGCGGAGGATCAGCGAGCAGTTGTTGCGGGGCATGTCGACGAGACGGTCGAGCTCCAGGCCCTGCTCGCCGGCCACCTCCAGCACGTCGGTGAGACGACGGAGCCCCCAGCTCGGATCGCGCTCCCTCAGCGAGACGTCGAACTCGAGGTTGCTCGGGGCGGTCTCCCGGTCGTCGCGGAGGAAGGCACCGTAGTAGTAGAGCGGCGCTCCCGGCGTCAGCACGCGGCCGGCGCCGTGCAGCAGCCCCAGGCCCACCTGCCAGGGCGAGGCGTGGAGCATGTTGATGGCGACCATCGCGTCGGCGCGATCGACTGGCCAGGGCTGACGGGTGAGGTCGAGCTCGACGGGCTCCTCGAGGTTGGGGAGGCCGGTCTCCTCACGCCAGGCGCGCATGCTCGCCAGCGACTCCGGCCGGATGTCGGAGGTCTGCCAGCGAGCGTCGGGGAAGTGAGGCGCGAAGCAGGTCGCGTGCTGTCCGGTCCCGCCGGCGACCTCGAGGATGAGGCCTTCGTTCGGCAAGACCTCCTTCAGCACGCCGAGGATGTCGTCGTTGTTGCGCTCGTAGGAGGGGGAGTAGTCCTTCACGTCGTCACTCCGGAGAAGCCGAAAGCATGGTGGGCGATCCGTGGCCCCGTCCAGCGCGGGGTCGACCTCGGCCGCTGCTATCATCGGTGCTCACCGTGGAGGAAGCGATGCTGAACCGACTCACGTCTCGCGTCGATGGAGTGAGGACTCGCCTGAGCTTGGTCGTCCTCGTCTCGACCCTGCTCGCTTGCGACTCGACTCACCCGACCTTCACCGAGGCCGAGCTCGGTGGCGGCGGGAGTGGAGGCGGCGGCGGGGGCTGTGCGCCCGTCGTGAACGTCGTGCGCCCCGTCGACGGCCCACCCGGCACGGTCGTCTGGCTCGAGGGCCTGAACCTGGCTCGACGCGGCGATCCCGAGCTCAGGATCGTCTTCGGTGGCCTGGAGGCCGACCTCATCGTGGTGATCTCCCACGATGTCGAGCAGCTCGGGGTCATCGTGCCGGACGGGATCCCCGACGGAGCCACGGTGCCCGTGACGGTGGAGCACTCCTGTGGCTCATGGACCCTCGAGAACGCGTTCACCGATGCCGCCGAGATCAGCTGTGGTGCCCAGCCGTTCTCCTTCAGCCTGACCCCCAGCGAAGGTCCGGTCGGGACGGTGGTCACCGTGTCCGGCATCAACCTGGTCGGCAGTGACGGCGTGGTCGCGGCCTGGCTGGGGCTGACTCCCGTCGAGATCCTGACAGTCTCGGCTGAGGAGGTCGCCTTCGTCGCTCCGGCGGGTCCGCCACTGGGCGAGCGTCAGTTGCTGCGACTCGAGACCTGCGCCGGCACGCTACTCGCGCAGGGCGCCTTCCTCTACGTGCCGTGAAGGACGCGGTGCTGGGTCTCTGCCTGACCCTCGGTCTCGCGAGCTTCGCCTGTGACTCGACGCACCCGACCTTCACCGAGGTCGACCTCTTCGGCGAGCCGCCCTGCGGTCCTTCGCCGGTGCTGACATCGTCCTCACCCGACGGCGGGCCTCCCGACACGGTGCTCACCCTCACCGGACGTGGCTTCCTCGATCCGGATGGCAACCACCCCGTCGTCTCGTTCGATGACTTGCCGGCTCGGATCATCGAGGCTCGCGACGATCAGCTTCTCGTTCTCGCTCCCAGCGGCGTGCCTGCCGGTGTCTACGTTTCCCTCAGCGTTCGGCACTGCGGTGGCGAGGATCTCCGGCAGGATGCCTTCCGCTACCTTCCGGGGCTCGGTTGCGGAGAGTGGCCGAAGCTCGAGTCGGTGGAGCCCGACGAGGGGGTGGTGGGGGCCGTCGTGACGCTCCGTGGCGTGAACCTCACCGGCCATGACGATCTCGCGGCCGTTTGGTTCGGAGACGTTGCGGCCGAGGTCCTCACCACGAGCATGACCGAGCTGACCGTGCGCGTTCCCGCCGGCAACCCGGTCGGTGCTCCCGTCCGTGTCCTGCTCGAGACCTGCGGAGGGAAGGACTGGATCGAGGAAGCGTTCACCATTGCGAGCTGAGTCGCGCGCTCTTTTGCCTCGATGAGAAAACTCGTGGACGCCCTTCTCTGAGCAATGGCAGGGGCCGTCTTCCGTCAACGGTCACTTCACCGACATGGTGAGACCTTCGTCACTCGAGTCCCGTCCCTCCCTCGTCGCCGACGAGGTCGGGCTCGGTGCGGCTGCTGTAGGAGACCGCCCATGCGTGCTCGCGGAGTGCTCCCCCTCTTCCTGGTCTTGTTGGGATTCCTCGTCATCGAGGTCACCGACGCCTTCGGTCATCGACGCGACCGCGGTCGGCACGGCCGACGGGGCCACGGCCTGAGCGACTTCGATCGCGACGGCGTCCTCAACCGCGACGACAACTGCCGGCGCACGCCCAACCCGGGTCAGGAAGACGCCGACGATGACGGTGTCGGCGACGCTTGTGACAACTGCCCCGGCACGCCGAACAGCCAGCGCGACTCCGACCACGATGGAATCGGCAACGAGTGCGACAACTGTCCGCACGATCGCAACCGCGGTCAGCACGACAACGACGGCGACGGCGTCGGCGACGCCTGCGACAACTGCCCCTGCACGGCGGATCCGGATCAGGCCGACTCCGACGGCGACGAGCTGGGCGATGCCTGTGACCCGAACCCGGACGCCCCCGGCGCGAGCGACAGCGACCTCGACGGCATCGCCGACTGTGACGACAACTGTCCGGGCCACTACAACCCGGATCAGGCCGACGAAGACGCCGACGGTGAAGGCGATGTCTGCGAGCGCCCGCCCCATCCTTGTGAGGACGGTGAGGACGACGACGGCGATGGCCTCGTCGACTGCGACGATCCCGACTGTCGTCGCTTCCCCGGTTGTGACGACGATGCCGACGACGACGACGACGGCGTGCCCGACGACGACGACAACTGCCCGATGACCGCCAACCCCGATCAAGCCGATGCCGACGGCGATGCGGCGGGCGATGCCTGCGACAACTGCCCGATGGTGGCCAACATGGACCAGGCCGACGCCGATGCCGATGGCGTGGGTGATGCCTGCGACAACTGCCCCGGTGTTGCGAACCCGGGCCAGGAGGACGCCGATGCCGACGGTGTCGGTGACGCTTGCGACGGCTCGGTGATGGAGGCCGGCAACTGTGCGGACGGCATCGATAACGACGCCGACGGTGCGGTCGACTGCGCCGACTTCGACTGCGTCGGTGACCCGGCCTGTCCGGAGACCGGTAACTGTGCCGATGGTGTCGACAACGACGCCGACGGCCTGCTCGACTGCGACGATCCGGACTGCACTGGTGATGCCGCGTGCTCGGAGACGGGCAACTGCTCCGACGCCGTCGACAACGACGGCGACGGCTTCGTCGATTGCGCAGATCCGGACTGCGCGAGTGATCCCGCTTGCTCGGGCATGGACACGGACGGCGACGGCATCATCGATGCCGACGACAACTGTCCGATGGATCCGAACCCCGATCAGTCGGACCTGGACGCCGATGGTGTCGGCGACGTCTGTGACGACGACGACGACGGTGACGCGGTCCCCGACGACGTGGACAACTGTCCGATGACGAACAACCCGACTCAGACGGATGCCGATGCCGACGGCGTGGGTGATGCCTGCGACAACTGTCCGACGGTCCCCAACACGGACCAGGCGGATACCGATGGTGATGGTGTCGGCAACGCCTGCGAGGAGCCGGGCGAGCCCGAGGACTGCGCCGACGGTGACGACAACGATGAGGATGGGCTCACGGACTGTGATGATCCCGACTGCATCGGTGCTCCGGTTTGTCCCGAGTCGGGCAACTGCAACGACGGCATCGACAACGACGGTGACGGCACGGTCGACTGTGCCGACGCGGACTGCGCCGCTGACCCGGCCTGCACCGACGCGGACATGGACGGCGTGCTCGACAGCGTCGACAACTGCCCTACGGTCTCGAATCCTGCTCAGGCCGACGCCGATGCCGACGGCGTGGGTGATGCCTGCGACAACTGCCCGATGGTCGCCAACCCGGATCAGGCCGACGCCGACATGGACGGGATCGGCGACGAGTGCGATGCTGCGGGCGAGATGGACTGCACCGATGGTCTCGACAACGATGCCGATGGGCTTGCCGACTGCACCGACCCAGACTGCGCCGGCACGCCGACCTGTGAGGCGGGCAACTGCACCGACGGTCTCGACAACGACTTCGACGGCCTGCTCGACTGCGACGATCCCGACTGTGTGGGTGATCCCGCCTGTCCCTGAGTCGGGTACCACTCCTCTCCCGTGAGTGACACGGGAGGACGAGCTTCCTCCACTAGCCCGGACTATTCATGAGTGTTCGTGGCGAGTGGCCGGAGATGCTAGCCGAGAAGGGCGAACGTAGCCGCGAGGCCCGGAAGCGCACTTGACGGTGCGTTGAGGACCGAGGGGCGAGTACGCCCTTCGCAGGCAGCAGATCTGGTCACGCAGCAGGAGACTCATGAATTGTCCGGGCTAGCTTGGATGGAGCTCGTTTCGTTTCCAGGGCCCGTCGGTGAGACACTGCGCGCGTGGTCGAGCCCATCGTGTCCGCGCGCCTGGACCTCCGGAGCCTCACCCCCGAGATGCACGAGCTCTCGCTGGCTGGGGATCGGCGAGCCTTCGGTCTTCGCCTGGACGCCGAGGTCCCCGAGGACTGGCCCGATGCTCGTGAGGTCGTGCAGCTCCGTCTCGGGCAGCTCCGCGACGATCCGGCGCTCCAGGAGTGGCTGCTCCGCGCCATCGTGCTGCGTGAGACCAACGAGATGGTCGGCCACGTCGGCTTCCACGCGCCCCCCGGCGCTGGGTACCTGGAGGAGTGGGCACCCGGCGGCGTCGAGCTCGGCTACACGGTCTTCGAGCACCACCGTCGTCGTGGCTACGCCCGCGAGGCCATCGAGGCGATGATGGCCTGGGCGCGGCAGCGGGCGGGCGTGAGCCGCTTCGTGGTCTCGGTGACCCCGGCCAACGTGGCCTCCCGTCAGCTCGCCGACTCGCTCGGCTTCGTCAAGCGGGGGGAGTGCATGGACCCGGTCGACGGGATGGAGGAAGTGCTCGTCCGAGAGAGTGACGACTGAGTCGCTTGCGCTCGATCAGAAGCGCTGTTAGCGTCCGCATTG
>JBCCFW010000144.1:0-20400 GCA_039029535.1 Acidobacteriota bacterium | reverse complement strand
CTCGGGCTCCAGCTCGATCTCGAGCACGAGGCTGTCGTTCTCGAGGAGCTCGACCGCATGTTCCTGTGGGAGATAGCCGGGGGGCGCTGAAGCGGACGACGTGTGAGCCCGGAGGCGGGAAGGCGTGATAGCGACCGAAGGGCAGGAAGCTCTCATGGGCTTCACCGTGCGTGAAGGTGACCTCGGGGAAGTCGATGGAGGCGACCAGGGGCTCACCGGTGCAGGCGTCGCGGACGTGACCCCAGAGGGGAACAGGGCGATCGAGCAGGGCGAGCGTGCCGGGCCACACGAGGTCGAACTCGTCCAGCGCCGTGGAGTGAGTCGGCTGGAAGGTCGTGGCCGTCTCGGTGAGGAAAGCGAAGGCCTCCATTCGAGCGAGCTGCCACTCGTAGTGCTCGCCGTCGGCACTGGGTGAGCGCTCGGCTCCCATGTAGCCGGACTGCGTCGACAGCTCGGTGCCCTCGTCCTGGATGAAGGCATCCCAGGGATGAGACGGGCAGTCGTAACCCCAGAGCACTTCCTGTCCCGTGGAGTGGTAGTCGAGCACCTTGGCGAAGTGGAGGTCGTCGGACCACGCCATCATCGTGAGCGTCTCGGGCTCGGAGGCCGGCAGGTCGCCACGGTAGGTGTTCGATGCCGGGTTGGTGCTGCCGCCGCAGGCGTTGCCCCAGCCCGCGGGGTAGTTGCGGTTGAGGTCGATGCCGAAGTCGTCACCGACCGGACGACGGTTCTTGCGCCAGAGGTTCGCCACCTCGAAGACGTGGACGTAGCCGTCGGGGTTCCACATCGGCGCGATCCAGATCTCGTGCTCGTCGACCAGGCGCGTGATGCGAGCGCCGGTCCCGTAGCCCTCGACGAAGGCGTCGATGGACTCGAGAGCGAGCACCGGGGTGACGATCTCGCGGCAGTGGTGAGCCGACACCATGAGAAAGGCGGGCTCGTCCTCGCGAACCGTCACGTTGTCGGAGATCTTCATCGCGTGGAGGTGACGGCCCTCGAAGGTCGTCGGCACGCCGTAACGCTCGGTGAGGTCGACGAGCTCGGCGATGTCGTGAGCCTCGGCCACGGTCGTCATCCGATCGAGGATGGCCGCGTAGTCTTGGTAGTCGGCGGGGACGCCCCGGCGTCCGGTGCGGGTCGCCCGTTCGGCGAGGATGTCCCGAAGCGGACGCGACACCGAGACGAGCTCCGGGGCGAGCCCGCGGGCTTCGAGGCCGGCGAGCTCGGCGGGCGTGACGACCAGGTCGAGGGTCGAGGCGGTCACGCCGCCGCAGAGCAGGTCGTGACCGGTTGCTTCGAGCTGTCGGGCCAGGCTCCGTGCTTCGGACGAGTGGATCCGCACGCGCTGGAGCGGGGCTTCAGCCAGGCAGGGCCGGGCAATCAGCAAGATGAGGCCGAGGGCGATCGGCAGTCGGGGAACTGCGCCGTGCTCACGTGACGACATCAGAAGGCTCCTCCTCACGAACCTAGCCCAACTGTCTCACGAAAGCAGGTCCGTGGCCGCCCGAGGCCTCAGCCACAACCCTCGTCGTCGAGCGGATCGATCGAGCCACACCAGTCGGCAGCGAAGTCTGTCGTGGTCGTCACGCCGTCGATCGTCATGGTGAGGCAGCCGCTGGCACCGACGCCGGGCTCCCAGCCCGTCACGTGGAGACGGACCCAGCTCGCGAAGGTGCACGTGCCGTCCAGGCACTCCCGGCCCTCGAGAAGAACGGGAAGCTCGTCGCTCGTGAACGTGGTGGGCGCGGCCATGGTCTCGGGCCAGTCACGAGGCCAGAGGACGTAGAGATGGTGATCGCCACGGGGCCACGAACAGGGCGCCGTGGCGTCATTGGTCAGCGTGAGGCTCCATCCACCCGCATCGTCGGCGTAGCAGTCACGGCCCACGCTCTGAACGCGCCAGGCTGGGGCTCCGCGTTCGGGCGAATCCGAGCAGTCGGAGCCGGTCAACGTGGCGGCGTCGTGGACCGGGTTGGTCCCATCGCAGCCGAGGAGGAGGAGTGAGGTCAGGGCACACGTCACCAGGAAGAGTCGTTTCATGATGCTCTCTTGAAGCTGTCGTGCGCCCCCGCGTGCCTCATTCTCGCTCGATTGGTGGCTCTTGACCAGGCCCCGAGTCGGAGGAAGCCTCTGCATCTGTCGGTGTCTTCTCGGAACGACGGGGCCAGACGAGCCGATCATTCACCGACACCCGCTGGTTGCGGATGACGACCCGGTCGCCCGAGCGCACCCGTCCGCAGCGCTCGTCGTTCACGAGCAGGCGGCCCCCATCGACACGGACGGTCACGTCGACGCAGCGGACCGTGAAGCGGTCGGTGCCGCCGACGAGGCTGCCGCAGCGACCGACGATGGTGATGCCGTTGAAGTTGAGGGTGTTCTCGCCCGTGTCGAGGCGACCATCACAACCCAGGGCCATCAGGCTCAAGAGGCAGGCGAGCGAGGTGATTCCGAGTCTCATGGTCCCTCCAAGGTCAGTGTTTCTGGCCAGAGCATGACTGCTCGGAGAGGAAGAAGACAGCGCCCGCTCGTGTTTCGACCACTTCATGCATGGTCGACCGAACGGGCGCTGTCCGGACTCGCGAGCTCGCGATCAGCCCTCCAGCGGTCGGACCGCGAGGTCATCGAGGGTGACGGTGAAGCTCGACCGCTCACCCGTGTCGAGCCAGCGAAGGACCAGCTCGGCGGTGACCGACGCCACCAGCAGCACGAGGTTGCGGGCCAGCGGGTAGTCGCAGTCGTCCTCACCGGTCGGTGCCGGCACGACGTAGCGCTCGTTCCAGATCACTTCGCCGTAGCCGGCGGCCAGCCCGGCGTGGACGCAGGGGAGCGCCTCCTGCCGGCAGTGCTCGGTGACCAGGCGTCGTGAGCCGGAGTTGTCGAACACGTCGACGACCAGCTCGCTCTCGGCCAGCAGCTTGCCGACGTTCTCCGCCCGCAGGCGCTCCGGACGAGCGTCGACCCGGACACCCACGGCCCGGTAGAGCTCGCCGGCCAGCAGCTTGGCCTTGAGGCCACCGACGTCGCCTCGGTGGTACGACTGGGTCGAGAGGTTGCGCTCCTCGACCCGGTCGAAGTCGATGACGCGCAGTCGATCGACACCGGTACGAGCCAGGCTCTCCAGGACGTGTGAGCCGAGCGCACCGGCCCCGCAGACCGTGACGGTGCGACCGCGCAGGCGCGCCATGGTCTCCGGAGCTCGGTGCAGGGTTTCGTGATGCAGCCAGTTGCTCATGTCTCAATCCCAGGCCCAGCCGGGTGCGCGCTCGACCACGCTCACCAGCGACTGGAGATCGAAGTCACGGTCCTGACCGCTGAGGCAGAGCCCCGCGCTCACGACCGTGAGACTGTCCTTGGAAACGGCCGAGTGATGACGCTGACCGTCGCGCCCCTGCCACTCGACCACCCAGTGACCGCCGTGATCACGGCAGCCGATGAGGGCGCCTCCGGCGAGAGCCAGAGCGTCCTCGAGCCGACGCGCACCGGCGCTTCCCGGGCGCGGCGGAGGGATCTCCGCCTGCCGACGTCGACGCTCGCGGTCGTGCCGGCGGGCCTCGTCCTGCCGTCGACGCTGACGATTCCGACGACGGCGCTCCTCCTCACGGCGGCGCTCGAGCTCGCGACGACCGGCCGGGCTGACCGCCCAGGCCAGGCCGTAGGCCGAACGCAGCTCCGGCGTGAGGTGTGCCCGTCGAAGCGCGTTGGCCTCGACTCCCTCACGCAGGTCGTCCCGAAGCTCCTCGGCGAGGAGCGGGTCCGCCCGACGGTCGAGGTCCTCGTGCCAGAACGCGGCGCCGTCGAAGCGCGCCCGGACGGTGTCCAACGGCGCGCCGCCCTCGACGAGGTGAACGACCACCGCGCCGCTGCGCTTGAGACGCTGACGCAGGTCGGCCCCGCTGACCGGCCAGGCCAGCCAGCTCCGACCGGTGAGCAGCCGACCGAGGTGCAGGCGGACGACCGGGAAGAGCGAGAGGTAGGCATCGACCAGCGGGAGGTCCGGCTCCTCGAGCCGACGCGTCCGTCGCTGGCCGACGGCCTCGAAGAGACCCCAGCCTTCCAGGTCGTCGGGCACGACGCGGAACGAACGGATCAGGCCGCCGACACGCACGCGCAGCTCACCCCCGGCGATGCAGGGGGCGAGGAACGGAGTGCGCTCGTGCCGCTCCTCCTCGTCACCGAGACGTTCGATGAGATCGCGCAGGTCGCTCATGACGGTCCCTCCCTGGTGGTCCTCCCACCAGCCGCCGGTCGACGTGAAACGTGCCCCGCGGAGAGGTGCGGCTCTCCGCGGAGCACTGGGGCCGGGACGATGGCCCCGGTCGAATCGAACGAGCCAGGGCTAGTGCCGGTCCGCGCGGACCGGCGGCGCGGTCTCGAGGATCTCCATGAGGAGATCCAGTCGCGACGGTCGCGAGACCATCGGGACGAGGTTCGGCAGGGAGTAGTAGTCCCCGTCGAACGTGTAGGTCTCGAAGCCGATGCTCCGCTGACGGAGCGCGTCCTCGAGAACGGTGCTGGCGTGACGGCCGATCTTGACGATGAGGATCTCCGGCTCGATTCCGAGCTCGGACCGGTAGGTTCCGTGCTCGATCGCGAAGTACGGAGCGGTGTTCTCTCCCTCGTCGGTCACGACGATGACCTGCTCGACCCGCGCCCGGTTCTTGCGAAGCGCGGCGAGGGCCGAGCCGATGCTGGTGCAGCCGCCGGCCTTGACGTGTCGGAACGCGTGCTCCCAGTCCGAGAGCTCGCTCCCGCTCGCCTCGATCTTGCGAGCCATCGAGTCGAAGACGTAGACGTGCAGCTCCGCCTCCGCGATGCCCGAGATCAGGGCCGCCAGCCGCTTGCCGACCTCGACGGCCTCTTCCATCGAAGCCGACTTGTCGACCAGCAGCGCGGTCGACCGACGGATCGAGCCGTGTCGCTTGACCTGCTCGTCGGTCACCTCGGCCAGTCGCTGGGCGGTGTCGCCATCGACGCCGGTCGCCTCCGCGGCCACCTTGGCCTTGTAGGCCGAGACGCGCTCGTCGCTGCGGGCCGCCTCGAGCTTCGAGTCGATCAACTGCTTGACCGACCGGTGCTCCAGGGCCCCACGCCGACGCAGCGAGCCCAGGTGGTTGATCACCTCCATCGGGCTCATGGTGCTGATGAGCGCCACGAGGATCGACGGGGTGAGCTCCGAGATCGCGCCCACCGCGATGGTGAACGGGATCCGGTGCTCGGCGATCAGCCGCGCCTGCTCACGGGCGTTCTCGGCCCGAGCCAGCAGCTTGAGCCGTGCCGGCAGCGAGTCCTCCGGCGGCGCGTTCTCGAAGAGAATCGCATTCGCCCGAGTGCTCGGCTTGACGTGCAGGCTCGCGTAGAGCTGCTTCATGGCCTTGCGGGACCGAACCACCGCCCGATCGAAGAACGCGTCGTTGGCCTCCCGAGTGCGGAGGTAACGCACGACGGCCGTCCGGGCCGAGCGCGGGAGCTTGCCGCGGACCCGCTTCAGGTAGTCGACGACCCGGGCCACCTGGTGCGGGGGCAGGGTCTGCAACAGCACGAAGCCGGCATCGCGGTGCTCGACGAGCTCGCTGGTCAGCAGGTTGCCGACGAAGATCTCGGCGTGGTCACGGACCGAACCGTGCTCCCGGTACCAGACGGCCAGGTGTCCGTAGAACACCGGGTCCAGCTCGAGGAGATCGGAGTGCTGGCTTGCGACCTTGCCGAGCTCCCGATGGGGAGTCGTCAGCAGGCTGTTCAGGATGTCGAGGCGGAGATCACGCTCCGCACGGGTCATCTCGCTCATGTCGTCTCCCTCCAGAGATGAATGATCAGGCGATGGGATCGATGGACCCCGAGCTCTTGTAAGTCCCCCGCGCGAGTCACCCAGGCGATGGAACGTCCGTTTTACAGACGGACCTGCTTCGTAGGCAGGGCGTGTAAGCCCGAGAAGTCGGGGCGCGAGGAGGAAATCGTGATTGGTGGCTGAGAAGTGCGGATGCGAGAGTTCCCTCGCGCGAGTCACCCAGGCATGAACGGTCCAGTTAGGTGGACCTGCTTTGCAGCAGGGCGTGTAAGCCCGAGATGTCGGGGCGCGAGGAGAAAGTCGTGCTTGTTGGCTGACGAGAATCGAGAACGCCACCGCGCGAGTTCGAGGGGCGATGGTTTCGCAAGCCGATGCTCTACCTGTTGAGCTACACCTGACGGATCAGACAGCAGGACTCGAACCTGCAACCCTCGGTAACCGATGCGTGTAAGCCCACCCGGATGAGGGCGCGGCGTGGCGGTCTCGAAAAACTGAGCTCGACTCAGCCGTAGACGGCTTCCGGTCGGAGGACCAGGTTGCCGGTGGGCGTGCGGTCGACGAAGTGGTCGGCGAGCTCGCCTCGGGCGAGGTCGAGGTGCCGAGCGATGCGAGCCTTGAGCTCCTTGTCGTTCATCGAAGCCGAGACGCCGAGCTTGCGCTCGGAGAGCTCGTAGGACCGGCCGGCGACGCGGACGTGGATCATGGTGTTCTCCCTCCTTGCGGGTCGAGCCCGCTCCTCTCATTGAATTGTCATCGAGACCTGACGCCACGCGAGTCGATGAAGCGTTGCGTTGCTGATGCTCTGCCATCTGAGCTACGGCACCGGTTGGTACCGGTGGGACTCGAACCCACGACCTTCGGAGTAGTGTCCGTAAAGCGTGTAAGCCCCGTCCGTCAGGGCGCGGCGTCAGGTCGTCATCTCATTCGTTCGTTGCTCGAAATCAGCCACCCACCGCGCAAGTCGATGGAGCTAGGAGCCTGCGTCGCGGGTCGGCGCGGTCGCGTTGCGAGCGCCGCGGGGTCTCATGCGAGGCGCCGTGACGACGGCGATGCGGTGCCATCGGTGAGGAGCGGGAACGAAGCAGGAGGCCCCGCGCCGCCGCAACCCCTTGGGCGCCGGGACTTGTGGCCTCATGCCGTGTCGTTCGTCGTCGATCGATGGACGAGCATCGACTTCCTCCTCTCTCCTTGCCTGAGGCCGCAATTCCCAGGCGCGCGAGCCACGCGGACCCGCGACGCAGGCTCCTAAGTGCTAGGCGCTCTACCCATGAGCTACAGGGCCATGGTCGCGGCCCTGACGGGACTCGAACCCGCTCCCTCCCGGTTACAAACCGATTGCATGTAAGTTCCGTCCGTCGGGGCGCGGTCGGTGACATCTCCCTCTCGCAACGAAAAACGCCCACCTCCGCGGGGAG
This sequence comes from Acidobacteriota bacterium, assembly GCA_039029535.1. Lineage (GTDB taxonomy): Bacteria > Acidobacteriota > JBCCFW01 > JBCCFW01 > JBCCFW01 > JBCCFW01. The sequence goes on along the minus strand of JBCCFW010000144.1, from coordinate 13,200 downwards.
ATGGGCGCTTCGACGGTCGCGAACGTGGCTCGCGGTCAGTCGAAGCTCCCCCTGGCTTGGCGCACGGATGGACGGCAGGACCAGTCGGCCCCGTCGTGCTTGCTCATCGTGCTCGTGGAGAAGTTCATCATCGTCTTCAACAAGTGAACGGCGCGGCGCATCATCGTCGCGCGGGGGGGAAGTTAGGGCTCGCGTCGCGTGCTGTCAAGGGCAAGTCGTGCACTTTCTCGTGCTCGCACGCCGCGCTGATCACTCCCAGGAATCGCATTCGGCTTCGCTCGGCCACTTCCAGGGCGCTTCGGGGAAGCGGCTCTTCAATGGCTCCACGTGGCTCTCTTGAGCACGCCAGTCGTGACACAGACGACGCTTGTCGCTGAGCGCGAGCTGCCACGACAGCGGGGGCTTGCTACGGTCCTTGCGCGGCGGCGGCTGAAGGACCACCGACACGAGACGATCACCCAGCTCCCGCTGGAGCAGGCGTCGCTCCAGCTCGTTGCGGAAGGCCTGCGTCGCCGAACGAACACCGTAGAGAGCCTGCAGTGGACCGAGCGCCGAGAGCGTCCAGTCCCGACCGGCGCGAGGCAGGTCGGCCGCCCGCTCGGGGAAGGCGCGCACCTCCACGAAGAGCACGACCGTGTCGTCGGGGAGATCGCGCAGCCGCACTTCCAGCCACTGGACCGCAGCGACCATCCCGTAGTTGTCGAAGTAGCCACCGTCGGCGAGGTGATAGCGCAGCGGCTGTCCCGGCTTCCGGTCGTCGTAGAGGGCATGAGCTGGTGGGCTCACGTACGGGAAGCTCGCCGAGAGTCGAGCGGCCGTCACTGCGTCGATGTCGAAGATGGGGGCCGGGTCCCCTTCCTCGAGGACGTGGACGTGATGACGCAGGGTGGGATCGGCGAGGTCCGGGTGGGCGGGGAACTCGTCGAGCCGCACGTTGGTGAGGTAGGCCTGCTGCCCGTCCTCGATGAAGGTCGAGTTGAACACCACCGCTGGGAGACGTCCGGTCGCAGCCGCTTGCATCCAGTCGGTCAAGCGCGTGGCCGGCGCGTCGGGCTCGTTCGGCGCCACGGCCTCCTGCACGTCGGCCGCGTGAGACAGCCAGGCGCGTTCCATGGCCCAGGCCCGATCGCGACGCGCGTCGGGAGCCAGTGGTGAGAGAGCGCGGAGAAGGTCGGGGTAGACCAGGCCCCACGCGGTGGCTTCGAGGCTCGAGGCGACCGAGGCTTGCCGAATGATCGGCAATGCCTTCGGTGCGACCGCGCCGCTCGCGTCGAGACCTTCCAGCCAGTAGTAGGCGCCGACGCTGCCACCGCTGGTCGAGCTGACGAGTTGGATGCTGCGCGTGAGCTCCGGACCGAGTGCTTCCTGCAATCCGGTGAGCGACCACGCCGACCAGCCGCTGGCCTGGATGCCGCCGCCGTTGAGGCAGACGATGGTGACCACGTCGGGCGGCGTGCCGGGAAGCTCGGCGCGGGCCTGGGCGGCGGTGGCGATGTCGGGAGGCTCGTGGGCGGGCTCACGACGCAGGTCGAAGGCGTGGTTGCGCTCACCGAGGAAGGCGATGACGACGAGGTACGCGGCGAACGCGGCGCCGATGGGGAGCCGGAAGCGATCGAAGAAGAACGCGATGCCCGACGCGAGCGAGCAGACCAGGGTGAGCAGGCCGATGATGTAGGCGATGGCCGGGAGGCCGTCGGCGCTCTCGGGCGTGATGAGCCAACCTCCGATCGCGTAGAGCAGCAGCAGCACGGCCGCGCTCGAGACCGCGAAGGGATGACCGGGCTCGACCTCGTCGGTCGTCTCGTCGTGATAGCCCGGTCCGAGTCGCTTCGTGAACCAGGCCAGGCGTGACACGTCGTCGACGAGCTCGCGTCGGCCCCGCTCGATGAGCCAGCCCAGGAGGGCGATGGCCACCACCGCGGTCAGCAAGGCGAGGAGACCGGCCCCGAGCCCGAGTCGTCCGTCGGGCGCGGTGGTGGACGAGCACAGGAGACGGAGGACGAGCGGCAGGCCCAGGAGCAGGAAGGGGAGCACGGCCACGGGCCCACGCCAGGTCCAGGTCTTCACCCAGGCGAGGAGGAACCCCCGAAGCCAACGACTGCTCCAGTCCGCGGGGATCCAGCGCTCCAGCTTGTCCTGGAGGGGAAGGGGGGAGAACCCGACGCGCCGAGGGGCGAGCTCACCGGCGAGCAGGCAGCACTGTCCGACGATCGCGCTACATGCGAGAACGAGAAGGAGCGCGGCGGTGAGGCCCGCCCAACGCTCGACGATCATCAGGCTGGTGAGCGTCGGGATCCCACCCGGGCCGCCGAGAACCGGCAGCGCGAGCAGGACGCCGGCCGTCGTCAGCGGGACGCGGAGGAGCACCGCGTGATGCACGAGCCCGGCGAGGACGCGACGCAGCGGCCAGGCGAGGGCGACGAGGATCGCGAGCAGGCCGAGCCACTTGAGCGTGGTGAGCAGGCTGGTCGCGAGCGCGAGCCCAGCCCAGCCCGCCGGGGGGCTGTCGGCCTCGGTGACGCGCGCGGTGAGCACGAGGCTACCGACGTTCTCCAAGACGTCGAGAACGACGACCCCCAGTGGGAGGAGCACGGCCGGCCGCGCTCGGCGTCCGGAGTGGCCACGCCAGGCTCGCTTGAGCCAGAGCATGAAGAGCAGGCCGTAGACCAGGGGGAAGAGGAGATCGAGACGGACCTGGGTGGCGGAGTAGAGCGCGCGTCCCTCGGCGCCGATGTCGACGAGGAAGGCCCAGGCTTCGGCGGGCGAGTAAGCGGCCCTGCCATCGAGGGTGACGTGGTTGGTCGGGGAAAGCTCGGCCAGGCGCTCGGAGCGCTGCCCGAACTGGGTCGCCAGGTACCCGCCGACGAGGAGCAGGACGACGTGCACCCAGGCGCGTCGCGTCAGCCACTCGACCTGAGAAAACGGCCAACTGCGACCCACGAGACCACCCTCCTTCCGGCTAAGTCCTCAGGCTATCATCGAGCGCGACGGCGGTCGGGTGCGACGAGGGGCGTTGGTAACCTGAGTGAACACCGTCATCGGCAGGAGGTGGGGCGTGGCCGGCAAGACCATCGTGCTGTGTCTGGACGGGACCAACAACGAGTTCGGGCGCAAGAACACCAACGTCGTCCGGCTCGCTCAGGTCGCCGTGAAGGGGGACGAACAGGTCGTCTACTACGACCCGGGTGTCGGCACGATGCCCGACCCCTCGACCTTCACGCGTCTCGGCAAGTGGCTCTCGCGGATCATGGGGCTGGCCTTCGGGCTGGGGCTCGGTCGCAACGTCGGGCAGGCCTATCGCTTCCTCATGCAGAACTACGAGGACGGTGACCGGATCTTCATCTTCGGCTTCAGCCGTGGGGCTTACACGGCTCGGGTGCTGGCTGGTCTCATCCATCAGCTCGGGCTCTTGCGGCCAGGGCTGGAGAACCTCGTCGAGTACGCAGTCCGGCTCTCGGCGGGGGTCAACGACCTGGACGGCGCCGACGACCGTGAGAAAGACGGCTACTGGGAGACCTGCAAGTCCTTCCGGAAGTCGTTCTCGCGCTCGCGGCAGGTCGAGGTCGACGGAGAGCTCACCACCACGCACCGCATCCCCATCGAGTTCCTCGGTCTCTGGGACACGGTCTCGTCGGTGGGCTGGGTCTGGGAGCCGAAGAGGTTCCCCTATACGGCGAAGAACGACAGCGTGCGCAAGGTCCGTCACGCGATCTCCCTCGACGAGCGACGGTGCTTCTACCGGCCCAACCGCTGGCGCGGGCCCGGCGTGACCGACGTCGTCCAGCTCTGGTTCCCGGGCGTGCATTCCGACGTCGGCGGGGGCTACGAGAAGCACGAGGACCGTCGGCTCTGGCAGGCATCGCTCGATTGGATGCTCGACGAGGCGGTCGAGGCCGGCCTGAAGCTCGAGGAGGGACGACGCGAGCACGTGCACGGTGCCGAGGAGCAGGTCGCCACGGCGTGGAGGACCGACCCCCATCGTTCGCTCACGGCGGCCTGGTGGCCGGCGGAGCTCTTCCCCAAGCTTCCGGCCGGCAGGGGCATGCGCCTCCCTCGCCTCGGGCTCGGTCGGCGTCGGGTCATCGAGCCGACCGACGTCATGCACCGCTCCGTGCTCGATCGACTGCGCAGCCGGGACGTCGACTACGACCCGCCGAACCTGCCTCGAGAGTTCGTCGATCGCGTGCTCGCGCTCGACGAGGTCCCGGAGTCGCTCCAGGTCAGAGGCGAGTAGTCACCTGGCAGGCGTCGCAGCCGTCGTTTCGAACGCGACATTTCGCGTGCCGCAACTTTTTCGTGCGTGATTCTCGGAAAATCCAGCACGGCCTCTCGACCCCGATCCTTGGCGCCACGAGCCGAAGGCGGTGGCGCTCGCTGCACTTTCCTCCAGGCGCACGCATCGCCACGGCCTAGATCTCGTCTTCGGGGACGGGTTAGTCTCCGAACACGAGAATCAAGTGTCGGGGAAAGTCCGTGAGTGACACGCGAAAATCCTCCCTGTTCGCCCTCGAGGTGCGTCGTCATCGGGGGCTCCGTTCGTTGACCGAGGTGGCCGATCGATCACGTCATCCCGACTTGGCCTCGCGGGTGCAGTCGATCGACGTGTTCACCCTCCGGCGACTGGAGGAGGGACGGCTCGAGCCGGACCTCGCCATGCTCACGACCTTGTCGGTGGTGTTGCGTGTTCCCGTTCAGGAGTTCCTCGACGCGATCGTTCAAGACCGCATGCTCTCGCGGGCCGAGCTGACTGGCTTGCCCGACTCGACGCAGGATGTCTCGCGGAGCTACCAGCGAGCGCTGCGTGACGAGGCGTGGTTGCTGGCGGTGGCCCTGGCAGCGCGCGGGGAGCAGCTCACGGAGAGCTCGGAAGAGCGGCTCGACTGGCGAGCCAACCGGGCGATCGCCCTGGAGAGAGCCGGCGCCTGCAAGACGGCCATCGCGATCCTCACCGACTGCGTGAACGATCGCGAGCTCCGTCCGGGGCGGCGTCACGTCCTGTATCGAGCCCTGGCCGATGCCTACACCTCGGCCGGGCTGCTGCGCTCGGCGCGAGATGCCGTCACGCAGGCCTTGACCGAGCTGCCGGAGCTCGTCGACGCGGAGGAACACTGCGGGCTGCTGCTGGCCCACGCGCGCCTCCTGCTGATCGAAGCCGAGGACGCCTGCGAGCGCGGGGGACGTGCCGATCGGACCGAGGTCGAGAAGGCGTTGGTCTCGCTCGAGGAGGCTCGCGCCGTGCCGGGCCCCCTGGCCGGGCACTGGACGGTGCGGATCGAGCTCCTGCTCGCCATGGTGATGAAGCACCTGGGTGACGTCGAAGGGGCCGAGCTGCGCCTGCGCGACGTGGTCGAGACGGCACGCCGGCGAGGCCTCGTCGGTCTCGAGGTGGCGGGCCTCTTGCAGTTGGGTCGTCTTCACCGGCAGCGAGGGCGGGGTCACGAGGCCCTGGCCTGGCTTCGCAAGGCGGAGCCCTTCGCCCGTCGGCTCGACACGCCCGACGAGGTCTTCGACGTCTACTACGAGCTGTTTCGCACGGCTCTGGAGGTCGGTGACGCCGCCCAGCAGCACTACTTCCGTGAGTGCGAGCAGCGCCTGTCTCTCGTTCAGGCGCGGAGCCCGAGCGTGCTGCAGTTCGAGGAGATGATCCGGCGCGCTGCGGCGTCCTGAGAGGGAGTCTCCGGGCCCCAGCCTTGCTCCGGTGACCGGGCGGTGAGACCCCCGTCCACTCGATCAATTAACTCACCACGAGGGTGGTCGACTCATCGGCTCGCTCTGAGTCGCGCGCTAACTTGGCCGCGTGATCGAGCAGCTCGCTGGCCTGGCATCTTGCAGGCCAGGCGAGTGGTGGGGGGGGAGGTCGGCGTGGCGTACGAGTTCGGAAAGGACATCGACTCGTTCCTCTATCACCTGATCGGTGAGAGCCCTGCTCTCGTCGGCGGTCAGGGGAGGGACGGCGCTCGGAAGGAGCTTGCCGGGCGCACCTTCGCCGTCAGTCAGTTTCCGATTCTCGTTCAAGTGCGCACGGCCACCTGGGACTCCAGCATCCTGGGCTTCGACGAGACCTCGCGCTTGGGAGACGTCGTCGCGGGCTTCGCGACCCTCGAGGCCCTGCGGGAGCTCGAGGCCGATCCGGACGTCGTGCGGGTCGACCTCAGCCGCGAGGCGGGCGAGGAAGACCTCGCGGTGTCGGTGCCTGCCGTGCATGCCGATCGGGTTCACGTGCGACCGAACTCGGAGCGGGGCGGCCATGCCCTGGTCGGCATCATCGACAGTGGTCTCGACGTCCTCCACGAGTGCCTGACCAACGAGCAGGACTGCAGTCGCGTCGTCGCTTACTGGGACCAACGGGACAACACGGGACCGCCACCACGAGGAGAGGAAGGTCGACCGCTCTACGGGACCCTGCACGCCGACGGCGACATCGCGCGCTACCTGCGGTCGGGCACGGTGCCGTCGGGGCTCGGCCGTGACGAGCTGGGCCACGGGACGCACGTGACGAGCATCGCGGCGGGCCGCGCGGTCGGGTCCTTCAGCGGTGGGCTGGCGCCCGATGCCGGGATCGTGTTCGTGCGCCCCAAGCTCTGCGCGTCGTCTGCGGATCCTCGAAGCGTCGGCTTCGCGCTCGCGCACGTGGACGCGCTGGCCTTCATCGATCGCATCGCCGAGGAGCGAGACCTGCCCGTGGTCGTGAACCTCAGTCTCGGCATGAACGCCGGCGCCCATGACGGGAGCTCGTTGCTGGAGGTGGCGCTCGACAACTTCACGTCCGGGGGGCGCATGCCCGGACGCGTGTTGGTCAAGTCGGCCGGCAATGCCGCTCGCGAGGCGGCGCATGCCCGCTTCGAGATGGCGCCGCAGCAGGAGTCGCAGCTCTCCTGGAGCTCGGCATCCATCGACCGCGACGACGACGTCATCGAGCTCTGGTACGACTCGGCCGCCGACCTCACCTTCCGGCTCCGTGCGCCGGAGGAGGGAGGCATCACGCCCCGGCTTCACCGCGGCAAGAGCCCCAGTCGGATGAGCGGCACGCTGCGCAACGGCAACGCGTTCAGCATGACGCTCGACCGCTATCACCGTGACAATGGAGACACGCGGGTCTCGCTCCGCTTGACTCGTGGTCGGGCCGCGCGCATCGCGGAGGGCACGTGGACCCTGGACATCTCATCGGGCGAGGTCCTGTCGACGGGGGTGGTCCACGCCTGGGTCGAGCGACGACGAGGGGCTCCCGTGCGCTTCCTCGACCACGTCGAGTCCCGGAGCAGCCTGAGCATCCCGGGCACGGCGCACGCGGTCATCACGGTGGCGGCACTGGATCGCGGGATGACCGGTCGCGCGACGTCGTTCTCGTCCCGGGGGGCGACGCGAGACGGCCGGGAGCGTCCCGACATCGGTGCTCCTGGAGACGGCATCGTCGCCGCTCGCAGCGGCACGAGGGACGACGTCATCAGCCTGCCCGGCTCGAGCATGGCGGCCCCGCACGTGACGGGGGCGGTCGCGTTGTTGCTCTCACGTCAGCACGCGAAGAGCCCTGGCGCTCAGATCAATGCGAACCAGGTGCGCGCGGCCTTGCTTCAGTCGTCGAGTGGGTTCGACGGTCGGTGGAGTCCGGCACGGGGGTGGGGGAAGTTGGATGTCGAGGCGTTGCTAGAGCAGTTCTGAGAGCTGGCGCACGAGTGAGACTGAGCCTGCATGACAGGCCAGGAGCGTCGGGCTTGGGCAACAGGTGCAGGACGGTGCCAACCCGAGTGTCAGGCTGGCACTCAAGGTTGCCAAGCTGGCCCATCGAATGTGTAGAACGGGCTTTCTGGCCCTGTTTCTCATGGCGCCGATCTTGCTTTGGGTTAGCAAGCCGTCTGGCGATTGCTTTTTCTTGATAGGACTCCTGGCATGAGCAAGCTCAAGACGACTGTGGCTCTGTTGTTCGTGTTCGTACTCACTACTTACGATGGCCCACGCGCCGGGGGGCTGCTCGGTGATGCCTTGAAGGGCATTGGCAAGGCGACAGGTATCAAGCCGCTTGAAAAGGCTGGTCAGGAACTAGATAACGCTAGCCGTGACATCAAGAAGGAGATTCCTGTTGTTGGGCAACTCGAGGAAGCCGTCTCGCGACCGGTTCGAGAGGCTGGGAAGTGGGTCGAGGAGCACCCAGAGGAGGCGGTTGCCATCGCAGCAGTTGCGGCGGTGGGTTGGGCCGCTTGCGTGGATGGGTGTGGCCTGATTGCCGGCGTGATCGTCGATGGCTCCGTGGTTGGTGGCGCTGCTGGGTCGGCGCTCGCTGTGCCTCTAGTCACTCTAGAGCTTCAGCAAGAAGATGGTGGCTCCGACATGTCTGAGCCGAGGTATCCAGAGAGCGCAGAGAGCGCAGAGAGCGCAGAGAGCGCAGAGAGCGCAGAGAGCGCAGAGAGCGCAGAGAGCGCAGAGAGCGCAGAGAGCGCAGAGAGCGCAGAGAGCGCTGGAGGTGATGGTGAACCCGGTCCATCTAGCCTTGAGCCAGATGATGGAGGGGCTGGGATGCCTCCGGTCTTTGAGTCAAGCACTCAGCGCTTCTACTCAAAATCTGACGACCCCGATGGTCCTGCTCCCGTGATCACGTACCGGTCTCTTGATGAGAGCCTTGATCGGATCTTCAACGAGTTTGCTCCTCCAACTTGGTCTGGTCGAGTGCGGGAGAAGAACTCAAGTGATCCTGCAGGAGGACTTTTTTCTTCGCCTCGGCTCACCAAGAAGCCAGAAGCGGTCGACTGGTTCGGTGAGAATGTCAGGCGCACCCATGCAGGGGTTGACTTCCTGGCTAGTCCTGGTCAACGAATATTGGCTCCAATGACGGGGACAGTTGAGGCTGTTTGGACGTACAAGAAGTTCACTGGGATCTCGATTCGGGCTCAAGACGGCACTCTGGCGCGTGTCTTGTACGTGGAACCCTCTGTTGGGGTGGGGGAAGGGCTTCAGGTCAGGGCGGGGGAGACCGTTTTGGGCGTTGCGGAGAATCTGTCCGAGGAAGCCGACTATCTCGAGATCCCAAACCACGTGCATGTCGACTTCACAGACATCCGAGGCCGACGGTTCAACCCATGGACCAACGAGGTTTCACCTGAGCTGTAGCTCTCCTTCTAGCTAGCCTGTGCCTTGTACTGGTCCCCAAGGCAGGATGGTCTGGCCCTCAGATGCTTGGGGACCAGCCTACGGGCAGCCGGCGCCCGTACGTTCCCGTCCAGCCGAGTCCCTGCCCAGGCTGCCGGGACACGCGTTCTCCGTCCGCACGAGGTAGTAGAAGATCCGCGTCGGCAGCTCGGTGTCGACGAAGCTCAGCGCCGTGTCGTCACAGCTCACCCCGGTCGCCGCGCGGAAGCTCGAGGCGTCTTCGCTGCGCAACACGTCGTGCACCACCACGCCACTCGTCCCCGGCTCGGCGGTGGCCGTCCAGGCGAAGTTGTCGCGGTCGCGTGCGAGCAGCAGGACGTCGCCCGGTCGTGACCAGGACGTCGCATCCAAGGGTGAGCAGTCCACGACGTCGTCATGGCCATCCTCGTCGTCATCGGGATCGCAAGCGTCGCCCATCCCGTCGCCGTCGAAGTCTTCCTGGTGCTGGTTGGCCATCGACGGGCAGTTGTCGCAGAGGTCTCCCCGCGTGTCGGCGTCGGCGTCACTGCCACCGCAGTCGAGGTAGAAACGACGATCGACCCGCGTGATGTTGCCCTGAAGATCCCGCACGCTCGCGAAGGCGTGGGCGGTGAGCGGTCCAGTCAACGGCGGGTCGAGGTCGATGACCCAGACGTCACCACCGACCGCACGAGCGAGGTCGACGAGCTCGGTGCCCGCCGGCCGACCGTTGGTGGGGAAGTCGACGGTGATCGAGAGTGAGCCGGGCTGGATGCCATGCGCGTCGGCGATGCCCACCCGCAGGGTCTCGAGCGGCGCTGCGTTGAGATTGGGACGCGGCAGGCTCATCTCCAGCGTCGGCTTGACCTCATCCAGGAACCAGCCCCAGGGCGTCGCGCCACCATCGCCGAAGTTGATCGGGCAGCCGAGGTCGACCCAGCGCGCGAAGAGCATCTTCTCGTCGATGGTCAGCTCCGGGTACGTGGCCGTCGAGTCGGGTGGCGGCATGATGTCGCCGGTGTAGTCGATGTCCGCTTCGTTGGGGTCCGCACCCGGCGGGAGCGTGGAGGCATCACCCGGCGTGGACTCGGTCGGGTGGTCGTCATTGGTCCAACCGTCGAGACGTCGGCCGAAGAGCTTCCAGATGAGGAGGCTCCGCCGCGCCTGGAACTTGCGGACGTAGCGGCTCGCGTTGGTCTGACGCCAGGTCCCGTTGGAGATGACCGGCGGATGACCCATGGTCGCCGCCGCATCGTCGGCCAGCGCGAGGTAGTCGAGGGGGAAGCTGCCCGAGAGTGACGTGTCGTCGAGGACGAGCGCGCCGGGCGCGGTCTCCGAGTCGTGACAGCCCGCACAGCTCCGCTGGAGGATGGGGCGGATGTCTCGGTAGAACTCGACGTCGACCACGCCGCCTCGCTCGGTGCGCAGGGTCGGCGTGCCGAGGTCGTCCTGGGAGAGGAGGGGCGTGGTGGTCGTGAGATCCCAGGGCACGTAGGTGGGGTCCGCAGCCGCCGTCGACTCGAAAGCCAGGGGCTCGGAGCTGTGCGCGTGACAGCCGCCGCAGTCGGCGCGGAGCTCGCCGGGACGGACCTGATGCCAGGTCTGCGACATGTTGAGCACGAGCCCGTCGCGGTCGAGAACCTGGAAGGTGAACGGCGTGTCGGCCGGGAGCTTGGCGAGGAAGCTCGTGTCGGGGTTGCCTTCCGGATCCATGACGGTTCGACCCATCGCGTCTTCCTTGCGCACGGGGATCTCACCGAGGATGCGCAGCCGCTCGCTGGCGTGGCTGGCGAAGAGCTGATTGCCGCTCGGACCGGAGTTGGGTCCGTAGCTGCGGTGCGTGCCCGGCTCCATGGCGAGGACGCGCAGGGCCCAGATGTCGGCGTCGTCGTACTTGCCGGCCTCGGCTCCTTGCGTGAACCAGTTGAAGCTCTGCCCGTTCTGGCTGGTGTTGAACGCGTCGAGACCGTCGAAGGTGTCGTTGCGGACGTGACCGGGAAAGGTCTCGCGCTTGTAGAGACTGCTCGTTCCGACCAAGCCGTAGGGACTGCCCGGCGGAAGCTCGACGTGATCACCGCCGTCGTTGGGAAGCCAGGGCAGGTCGTCGGGCTCAGGCACTCCGTGCACGGCCTCGTACGAGACCACCGCACGGGGCCAGGCCTCGTTGTACGCCGGGTCGTTCTTGATGAGCACGAGGTCGGACGGCTGCGTCACGACCTCGGCGTTGGGGATGAGGTAGAGCCCGGCGTCGTAGTAGGGCGTTCGCTCGGGTCGGTTGAGGTCGTTGGCCGGCCCCGGTGTCCACACGGCGAGCAAGTCGTTGTTCGGTGCCGCCGAAGGGTGCGTGAACTTGCCGACCCGCACGCCGTCACTGCCCATGGGGGCTGCCTGGTCACCGCCGTGCGTGAAGGGCGTGAGCGAGTACATCCCGAATGGGGTGAAGGGCATCTGGAAGGGGTAGGGGAAGCCGCCCTCCACCGTCTGCTCGATGGGCGGGTTCTCGGACACGAAGGCAGGGTAGAAGGCGCGCTCACCGGGTGGCGGCTGCACGGGCATCCGGTAGAGCGCGCCGAAGCCGTTGTTGTTGAGGTTGTAGTAGTCCACCACGACCAGGTCCGAGCTCGAGAGCTGGGTCATGAAGTGGAAGGCCTGGGGCGTGCGGAACGAGGAGACGATGGGTGCCCAGTTGCGTCCGTCGGGTTGGATCGCCCAGATGCCCCAGAGGCGTCGGTCGCGCAGGGCCTGGGACTCGTGGCTCGACCACATGAGACGTCCGTCGCGCAGCGGCGTCGGATGGAGCGCGCTGGAGATCGTCATGGGGGCGATGGGCGTGACGTTCTCGCCGTCGGCGTCCATGACGTACATCTGGAGCGTCGGGTTGGTGAAGCCCTTCGGCGGCTGGTAGCCGTTGCGGTTGCTCGTGAAGGCGATGCGCCCACCGGCGACCGGAGCGGGACCGAGGTTGAGGATGCCGTAGCCGAGCCGATCGAACTCGGACGGAGGATTGAGTGGGTTGCTCTCGTCGAAGTTGCCCGCGCCGGTGTTGGGGGTGAACTCGCCGTGCGTGAGCCGGACCTTGGTGCGCGTGGGAAGGTGGAGCTTCCAGATGTCGGCGCCGGCGATCGGGAGGTTGCGCTGGTTGTTGTAGGAGCCCGGACGCACGTCGGGGAAGTGGCTGTAGAAGACCCACTCACCGTCGAAGGAGATGAATGGGTCCGTCACCGCGCCGTTGCCCGCGGCGACGAGGATCTCCTCGCTGCCGTCCGGGTGCAGGAGCATGAGGCAACAGGCACCCAATGCTAACGGAAACAGTATTTCTTGAATTGAAACGTCAAATCCAATGCTTCCCATGACCGCGCAGTGTTCTGTGCCGTCGATCTGATAGAAGAAATTGTGATGCGAGGTGACATTGGATAACTCCTGATGTCCTATGAGCACACCTTTTGGCGCGCCAGTTGAGCCTGATGTATAAATCACAAACGATGTATTGGATGGCGACGTCCTGGCACCACACCCCGACTCTATCCCAATTTTGTCCAAGTATTTGTCGAGATGCAGGTTCTTGGATAGATCATCAAGGTTTAGCACCCGAACATCGAATGATTTCGACGGCAAAACTTGCAAAGCTTCCGAGGGTTGTGTTGCTGCTGAAACAAGCAACTCAGAGATTCCTTTAAAGCGACTAAAGAACTTTTTTCCCGTTATGATGTTCATCGCTTCAGAATCATCAAGCATGAATGCAATGCGTTCATTTGGATGTGCCGGATCAAGCGGCAAATAGGCGCCACCTGCTTTGAGCACGGCGATCAGCGAGATGATCAGCTCGGCCGAACGCTCAAGACACACGCCAACAACCCGCTCCGGACCCACGCCCAAACCAATGAGGTGCCGGGCCAGCTGGTTCGAGGTCTGATCCAACGCGCCATAAGTCAATGCGCGTTCGCCATCGACGACGGCAATACCATCTGGCCGTGCCTCTGCTTGCTCCTCAAACAGATCAATGATCGTCATGTCACGAGGATAGTCCGCATCCGTGTCGTTGAAGACCTCAACAACCTGACGATGTTCACACTCATCCATCAGCCGGACATCCGAAATCCG
>JBCCFW010000143.1:0-20532 GCA_039029535.1 Acidobacteriota bacterium | reverse complement strand
GCCACAGCTTCTCCCAGAACCTCTACCCCTTCGACCCCTACAGCATGGTGAACGCGATCCTCGCGATCACCGGTGAGTCCATCAACTCGTGTCGGCGTGCGGGGTGACGACGACGGGGCGGGCACCGGCGTCGATGAGCTCGAGCACCTTCTGCTCGGAGTGCTCACCGAAGCCGATGACCACGCAGCGTCGCTGGTCGAGGTCCTTGAGGAAGACGGGGAAGGTGATCACGTGACCTCCGCCGTCGCGCGACCCGACGTCAGCCAACCGCGATGAGTCAGGGCTTCCAGCACGCGATCGCGGCTCAGGGCCACCGTTTCGCGTCCGGTCCGGAGATGGAGGTCGGGGCGAGTGGGAGGCTCGTAGCCCTGCGACAGCCCGGTGAAGCTCTCGATCTCTCCGGCGCGGGCGCGTCGGTACAGTCCCTTCACGTCACGGGCCTCGACGAGATCCAGCGGGGCGTCGACGAACACCTCGAGGAAGCGTGCGTGCTCCTGACGCAGTCGGTCGCGCAGGTCGCGGTACGGCGCGATGGCGGCCACGAGCACGTGGACGCCGTGACGCTCGAGCAGGGAGGCGATCCAGGAGACGCGACGCAGGTGGAGCTCGCGCCCGTCTCGTGAGAAGCCGAGCTCGGGAGAGAGCGCGGCGCGGAGCTCGTCACCGTCGAGCAGCTCGACGGCGTGACCGTCCTCGCGCAAGACCTCGGCGACGGCGCGTGCCACCGTGGTCTTGCCGGCTCCCGAGAGCCCGGTGAACCATGTCGTGGAGCCGAGTGGCGTCGTCATGACCGTTCCTCCGGCGCCACGTGGATGCCGCACTCGGTCTTGCCCGTGCCGGCCCAGCGACCGGAGCGAGGGTCGCCGGCGGTCGGCTTGCTCGTGCAGGGGCGGCAGCCGACGCTCGTGTAGCCCTCGGCCAGGAGTGGGTTCACCGGCAGGTCGTGGGCGAGCAGGTAATCCTGCACCCGCTCGTCCGACCAGCGGGCGACGGGATTGAGCTTGATGAGACCGTGACGTCGATCCCACTCGACCACGTCGACCCGCGAGCGCGTGCTCACCCGGCTCCGACGCAGGCCGGTCATCCAGGCGGGACGTCCGGCGAGGAAGCGCGCGAGGGGCTCGACCTTGCGGAGTCCGCAGCAGGCGTCGGGATCGCGTTCCCACAGTCGGGGCCCGTGCTCGTCGTCTTGCTCGTCGAGCGAGAGGCCGCCGTGGACGCGAGTGAAGTCCCGTTGCAAGCGATGCTCGAGGGCGGCCTTCACGCCGAGGGTCTCGGGGAAGAGCAGGTCGGTCTCGAGGTAGAAGATCGTGACCTGCGGAGCGACCTCCGAGAGCGCGTGAGCCAGGACGATCGACTGAGGACCGAAGCTCGTCGCGAGACAGAGGCCGTCACCGAAGGTCTCGACCGACCAGGTGAGCAGCTCGTCGAGAGGGTAGGTCGCGAGCTCCGACGAGAGACCTGTCAGCTCGCCGTCTGTCGGGCGGGAGAGCAGCCAGCTCATGCTCATGAGCGACCTCCCCCGACGCGCTGCGGCGTCTCGGGCGTCGTCGCGACGGGGGTGACCTTCGCATCGGCCAGCGCGACCGTGCGACCGATCACCAGCGTGGCCGGCAGTGACGGTGCGAGGGGCTCGCGGGCCAAGGTGCCGAGGGTGCTGCGGTGATGGTCTTGCGTCGTCGTCGTGGCGGCGCTCACCACCACGGCTGGCTCGTCGTCGTCACGACCGACGGCGAGGAGGGCGGCGGCGACCTCCGCGACACGTCGGCCGACCATGAGCACGACGACGGTGTCGATCGTGGCCACCGAGGCCCAGTCGGGTGCCGTGTCGTCACCATTGGTCGCGGTGATGACGGCGAACGACCGAGCGAGACCCCGGTGGGTGACGGGGACGTCGACCGCGGCCGCCGCGGCAGTGGCGCTGCTCACTCCGGGGACGACCTCGGGTTCGACGCCGTCGGCGAGGAGAGCCGCCCGCTCCTCGCCGCCACGTCCGAACACGTAAGGGTCGCCGCCCTTGAGCCGCACCACGCGCAGGCCGCGGCGGGCGCGGTCGACGAGGAGCGTCTCGATCTCGTCCTGGGGGAGCCGATGTCGGCGTGCTCGCTTGCCCGCGTCGATGATCTCGGCATCGGGGCGCGCGTGGGCGAGGAGCTCGGGTGACGACAGCGCGTCGTGCACGACCACGTCGGCCTCACGAAGACGGCGCAGGCCCTTGAGAGTGAGGAGCTCGGGGTCACCGGGACCGGCGCCGACGAGCGAGACCCGGCCCGTCGTTTCGTCCGACTTCGAACGGGGTGGCGTGGGGAACTGCAGTGCCTCGCTCACGACGCACCTCCCGTCGTGTCGGCGCTCACCGCGAGGGCGGCGTCGCTGAGCGTGCGCAAGGCGTCGACGCCGACGCGATGGCACCAGTCGCCGAAGCGTTCGTGGTCTCGTCGCTCCTCGGCCCACGAACGGAAGAGCGGGCGGAGCCGGGGCACCACCTCGTCGGTCGGCACGCCGTCCCACAGCTCTTCGGTGAGGCGGTCGCCCGCGGGACCACCGGCGACGTGCACGACGTAGCGATCCTTCGAGCGACCGACCAGCGCGAGCTCGGCGACGTAGGGCCGGGCGCAGCCGTTCGGGCAGCCGGTGATCCGGAAGTCGAGCGGTTGCTCACCGAGACCCAGGCTCGCCAGCTCGTCTTCCAGGGCGTGGACCAGCGTGGGCAGGACGCGCTCGGCCTCAGCCAGCGCGAGCCCGCAGGTCGGCAAGGCCGGGCAGGCCATGGCGGCGTTGCGCAGCGGCGTGCTCTCTTCGGCTCGTCGCACGCCGTGCGCGTCGAGCAGCTCGTCGACGCGACGACGTCGGTCGTCATCGATGCCCAGCAAGAGGAGGTCGTGGGAGGGCGTGAGCCGGACCTCCAGGCCGAGCTCGGCCGTCGCGACGGCCAAGGCGGTCTTGAGACGCTGGGAGCCGTCGTCACGGATGCGACCTCCGTCGACCGGAAGACCCAGCGCCCACGAGCCGTCGTCCTGCGCGTGCCAGCCGAGGTGGAGATGACGGGGTCGGGGAGCGGCGCCGTGCGAGGGGTGGAGTCGTCCCGCGAAGCGACGTCGGACCTCCTGGCGAACGACGTCGAGCCCGAGCCCGTGGACGAGGAACTTGAGTCGGGCACGACTGCGGTCGTCACGGTCGCCGTGATCGCGATGGAACGAGACGACCGCGGCGACCAGGTCGACGACCTCCTCCCGCGACACCCAGCCGAGGGGGAGGCCGAGACGGGGCACGGCGTGGTCCTTGCCGTGCTTGGCGCCGAGCCCACCGCCGACCAGGACGTCGAAGCCGTCGACACGACCGCCCCGTGTCGTCGCGAGCAGGCCGAGGTCTTGCGTCCAGGCGTCGATGCAGTTGTCGTCGGGAGGTGCGATGCCGAGCTTGAACTTCCGCGGAAGGTAGGCGGCCCCGTAGGTGTCGTCGTCGCCCGGGCTCACCTCGTCTTGCTTCTCGCCGTCGAGCCAGATCGCGCGATGGGCCCGAGTGCGAAGGGCGAAGCGGTCGGCCAGGGCATCGGTGACCTCGTCGAGCTCGTCACGGAGACGCGAGCTGGCCGGGAGGGGGCAGCAGGTCACGTTCCGGACGACGTCACCGCAGGCCCCGAGGCTGCTGACCAGCGCGCGGTCGAGCTCGGCGAGGGCCGGGCGCAGGTCGTCCTTGAGCACGCCGTGGAGCTGGAGCCCCTGACGCGAGGTGATCCGCAGGCGGCCGCCGCCATGGGCATCGGCGATGCGGTCGTGGGCGAGCCAGGCGTCGGGCGTGAGACGACCACCCGGCAGGCGGCTGCGGAGCATGAACGACCAGGCCTTGTCCCGGCCGTCGCGACGACGGTCGGCGCGCTGGTCGCGGTCGTCCTGTTGATAGATGCCGTGAAACTTGAGGAGCTGCGCCGAGTCGGCGCCGACGCGGTCGCTGCCGTCGCCGAGGTCTTCGGCGATCCGGCCACGCAAGCCGTGGCTGGAGGTCTTGATGTCTTCGAGAGAGGTCTTGCTCACGGGGGCTCCGGTGACTGCGTCCAGGCGCAGGGGGGCCGTGACCCAGAAGGCGGAGCGGTCGCTCCAGCCGTCGGGCCGGTGGTCATCGACGTGGGGGAAGTGGAGGTGGCGGTGGGTGTCAGGCGCGGCGCGTGGGTCTCACGCGTCGCGCCTCGAACAGGTACACCGGTGCCCGGGGCCGTCGAGCTGCGCGAGCGGTGGGGTGAGTCGAGCTGAGGAAGGAGTCATGACGGTGCGGCGTGAAGACGGCTGAAAAAAGAAGAAAGCCCGGGACGGGTCGTCCCGGGCTTCTCGTCGGTCGACCTGCGTGGTGGAGTGCGTGCAGGGGACCGTGGGCTTCGAACCGTGGGTTCAGCGTCGTCGACGCGAGGCACCCGCCCCCTGCGTGCTACAGGAGCAACAACAGGTCGCGTGAAGAGGGGCTTGGGCGGTGCGGTGCATGCGTTCGATCCTTCTCGAGCGAAATGTCGTCGACATCAGGGTGCTTGTCAAGGTGAGAAGCACGTGAATGTTCGGTTCAGTTGACACGGACCGCTCATTCGAGCTGCTCCAGTCCTTGGAGGTGCTGCGCGTCGCGGACGATGCCGGCCAGGGTTTCGATGGGGATCGTCTGCTGCCCGTCGCTGTAAGCGCGACTGGGATCGACGTGGGCCTCGAGGAGGAGGCCCTGGGCCCCGGCGGCCAGGGCGGCCCGGCTCATCGGCCGGACGCGGCTCGTCTCGCCGACGCCATGAGAGGGGTCGACGATGATGGGGAGGTGCGACAGCCGTCGGACGAGGGGCACGACGTTGAGGTCGAGGGTGTTGCGCGCGTGCTGACTGAAGGTCCGGATGCCCCGCTCGCAGAGGATGACCTTCTCGTTGCCGTTGGCCAGGAGGTACTCCGCCGCCATGAGCCACTCGTCGAAGGTGGCCGACAGCCCGCGCTTGAGCAGGATGGGGCGGTCGACCTTTCCGAGACGCTTGAGGAGCTGGTAGTTGGCCATGTTGCGGGCGCCGACCTGCAGGACGTCGACGTGCTCGAGCATGAGCGGGAGCGACTCGGTGTCGACGACCTCCGACACGACGGGCAGGCCCACCTCCTCGCGCACCTTGGCGAGCGTGTGCAGGCCCTCCTCGCCCAGCCCCTGGAAGGCGTAAGGGCTCGTCCGGGGCTTGTACGCGCCGGCCCGGAAGAGTCGTGCTCCCGCCTCGCGGGCCTGCCGGGCGATCTCGAGGGTGGTCGCCTCGGTCTCGACGCTGCACGGGCCGGCGAGGATCACCGGCTCATCGCCGCCGATGGCGACGTCACCGACCTCGATGACCGTGTCGTCGGGACGAACCTCACGACTGACCATCTTGTAGGGGCGGGTGACCTGCACGATCTCCTTGATGCCGGGCAGGTGGGCGAAGACCCCGCGGGGGACCTTGCCGTCGTTGCCGACCACGCAGATCGCGGTGCGGCTCGCGCCCGCCACCGGGAGCGACTCGTGGCCGAGCGAGGCGATGACCCGCTCGACTTCCGCGCACTGAGCCTCGGTGGCGTCACTGTTCATGATGATCAACATGGCTTCAGCTCCTCGGTCGGCGTCACCGCACCGGATAGCAGGTGGATTCGCTCCGTGACGTCGGTCAGGAGCGCGGTCTCGTCGACGGGATCTCCGACCGACGTGAGGTGTCCTTCGACGATCGAGAGCAGGGCGCTCCCGACCACGGCGATCCGGGCTCCGGCGGCGAACACCGCCGCGAGTTGCTCCGGGTCCTTCAGTCCAAAGCCCACGCAGGCAGGCAGTGGGCTCAGCTCGCGCAGCCGTTCGACCGCGGCGAGCGTTCTGTCGTCGAGCCGGGCGCGAGGACCGGTCACCCCCTGCACGCCGGCGAGATAGAGGAAGCTGTCGGCACTGTCTGACAGCTCGCGCACGCGGACCTCATCGGTGCCGGGTGCCACGAGATGCACGACGCCCAGGCCCTGTCGTCGGCAGGCGTCGACGAGGGGCCTGCCCTCCGGCGGCGCGGCGTCGGGAACCAACAGGCTGGAAGCGCCGGCCTCCACGGCGTCTGCCGCGAAACGGTCCCAACCTCGTCGATGGACCAGGTTGCCGTAGACGAGGAGGTTCACCGGCACGTCGGTCTCGTCTCGCAGCCGTCGAATCAGGCCGAGGGCGTCGGCGACGGTCACGCCCCGAGCCAGCGCCTGCGTCGCGGCGCGAGCGACGACGGGGCCGTCGGCCACCGGATCGCCGTAGGGGAGACCGAGCTCGAGCATGGTGGCCCCGGCGGCGACGGCCTGTCGGCAGAGCTCGAGCGAGAGCTCGGGCGTGGGGTGTCCGAGCACGAAGTACGGCGAGAAGTGAGGGCGCTCGTCGGCGAGACGACGTTGCAGCTCGGAGAGGCTCATGATGTCGTCCTTCCGCCGCGCAGTCGGGCGTGGGCGTCGAGGTCCTTCTGGCCACGGCCGGAGAGGTTCACGAGGACGCGCGAGCCACGGGGGAGGAACCCTCGTTCGACCGCGTGCCGAACGAACGCGAGGGCATGCGACGACTCGAAGGCCGGCACGATGCCCTCGGTGGTCGACAGCAGCTCGAAGGCGTCGAGGGCCTCCTCGTCGGTCACGGTCGCGTAGGTCACCCGACCGGCGTCCCGGAGCGCGGCGTGCTCGGGACCGACGCCGGGGTAATCGAGACCGGCGGCGACCGAGTGGGCGTCGAGGACCTGGCCGTCGTCGTCTTGCAGCACGTAGGTCCGCGCGCCGTGCAGCAGTCCAGGTGCTCCTCGCGTGAGCACGGCGCCGTGGTGCTTCGTGTGGAGACCCTCACCGGCCGGCTCGACGCCAAGGAGCGGCACGTTGCAGCCGTCGTCGTCGAGGAACGCGCTGAACAGGCCGATGGCGTTGCTGCCGCCGCCGACGCAGGCGACCGCTGCATCGGGCAGGCCACCGAAGAGCTCGACGACCTGTGCGCGAGCCTCTCGACCGATGACTTCCTGAAAGCGACGGACCAGGGTGGGGAAGGGGTGGGGGCCGCAGGCGGTGCCGAGGAGGTAGTGCGTGTCGTCCGGACGGGCGGTCCAGTCGCGCAGTGCCTCGTTGATGGCCGCCTTCAAGGTGGCGTCGCCGGTCGTGACCGGCACGACCCGCGCGCCGCAGAGCTCCATGGCCTGCACGTTCACGTTCTGACGCTCGACGTCGGTGGCGCCCATGTAGACGACGGTCTCGAGCCCGAGCCGGGCGCCGATCATGGCGGTGGCGACCCCGTGCTGACCGGCGCCGGTCTCGGCGATGAGCCGACGCTTGCCGAGACGACGAGCGAGCAGGCCCTGGCCGACGACGTTGTTGGTCTTGTGCGCGCCTCCGTGGAGGAGGTCTTCACGCTTGAGGACGACCTCGAGCCCGGCGGCCTCGGAGAAGCGCGGCACGAAGGTGAGCGGCGTGGGGCGACCGGCGTAGTCCTTCAGCTCCCGGGCGAGCTCGTCTTGGAAGTCGTCGCTCGAGACGACGACGTCGAGCGCACGGCTCAGCTCGTCCAGCGGCGGGCGCAGTAGCTCGGAGACCCAGGCGCCACCGTGCTCACCGAAGGTGCCGGCCAGGGAGGAGAGCGACGAGACGGGCGTGCTCATGACGAGACCCCGGGCCGGCTCACGCGGACGGCCTGACCGGACTGTCCAGTCCGGTTGGCGCGCGTGGCGCGGAAGAAGGCCTGGAGCTTCGCCGCGTCCTTGATGCCAGGCGAGCGCTCCAGGCCGGAGGAGACGTCGAGCCCCCACGGCTGGAAGCGCAAGAGCTCTGAGACGTTGTCCGGCGTGAGCCCGCCGGCGATGAAGACGTGCTCGGGCGCCTGGGGAGCGAGCCGCTGCCAGTCGAAGCTCCGGCCGCTGCCGCCGCCCCCGTGATCGAGCACGACCGGAGTCGCCAGGGTCGCGCCGAGGGAGGTGAGGTCGACGA
Source organism: Acidobacteriota bacterium (assembly GCA_039029535.1). Lineage (GTDB taxonomy): Bacteria > Acidobacteriota > JBCCFW01 > JBCCFW01 > JBCCFW01 > JBCCFW01. The sequence continues at coordinate 12,580 of JBCCFW010000143.1, read as the reverse complement.
CGAGCTCCGCATCGAGTGCCAGGTGGACGACCAACCCGGCTGCAGTGAGCCGCACGACCTGGCCCGGCCGATGACGATGGAGCTGCACCCGGACGACGCCGCTCTCGCGGGCGGCGCTCAGCACCGCGTGATCGCTGGCGTCACGGAAGACGAGCACCGGAGTGACGTGGCTCGGGAGCGTGCGGACGACGGCGCCCACCCAGCCGGCGGACACCGCTCGCGGCGACTCCGGCGCGAGAACGAAGCCGAGATGCGTTGCGCCGAGGCGCACCGCGCGCTCGACGTCGACGCTCCGGGTGAGCCCGCAGACCTTCACTCGCATGACGTCATCTCCTCCAACAGCGCCGCGGGATCATCGGCCGTCATGAGCGCCGAGCCGACGAGCACGGCGTCGCAACGACCGGGCAAGCCGACGAGGTCCGCGGCGCTCCCGTAGCCGCTCTCGGCGATGCCGATCACGCCGGTCGGGAGCGCCGGCAGCAGGTCGAGCGCGTTGGACCGGTCGACCTCCAGCGTCGCGAGGTCGCGGTTGTTCACGCCCACGATGTCGGCACCGACATCGAGCGCGCGTCGCAGCTCCGCGGCGTCGTGGGCCTCGACGAGGGCGGCCAGTCCGAGCGCCTCACAGGCGGCGAGCAGCTCGGCCAGGCGCTTGCCCGGCAAGCAGCGGACCATGAGCAGCACCGCGTCGGCACCGCTATCGGCCGCGTCGCGGAGCTGCACTTCGTCGAGGATGAAGTCCTTCATGAGCAGGGGCAGGTCGACGGTCGCGCGGACCTCGCGGAGGTCGTCGAGCGAGCCACCAAAGCCCTCGGCGCGGGTGAGCACCGAGATCGCGGCGGCACCGCCCGCGGCGTAACGGCGGGCCTGCTCGGCCGGGGAGGGACAGGCCGCGAGCCGACCCCGGCTCGGGCTGCGTCGCTTGATCTCGGCGATGACCGACAGGCGACGTCGACCGCGAAGCGCCTCGGGGAAGCGAGTCGGATCGCGGACGACGACGGCGCTCGGAGCGTCCGCGTCGTCGCGCTGAGCGAGCTGCCGACGGGTGGTCGCGAGGACCTGGTCGAGGAAGCTCACGCCACCTGCTCCGCCAGTCGTCGCGAGCTCGAGCGCACGCGGTCGAGAAGCTCCGTCGCCCGTCCTTGTTCCAGGGTCTCCCGTGCCCGACCGAGACCGTCGGCGACGCTGTCGGCGAGACCGGCGAGATGCAGGGCGACGCCGGCGTTGAGGACGACGATGTCGTGCTTGGCCGCGTCGGCGCGCAGGGCGAGCACGTCTTCGAGCAAGGCAGCGCTCTCGGCGGGTGCGCCGCCAGCGAGTGCCTCCACTGGAGCCGGCGTGACGTCGAGCTCGCTCGGGTCGAGCCGGAAGTCCTCGACCCGACCGTCTCGCACGCGATGACCGACGGTCACGTCGTGGAGCCCGATCTCGTCGAGGCCACCGCAGTGAACGACGAGGGCGCCCTGCGTGCCGAGCTCGGCGAGAGCGTCGGCGAGAGGTCGGGTGAGCTCGGGCGCGTTCACGCCGAGGAGCTGGTACTCGGCCAGCGCCGGGTTCGACAGCGGGCCGAGCAGGTTGAAGTGCGAGCGGATGCCGAGGCTGCGTCGCACCGGCGCGACGTGGGCCATCGCCGGATGGAAGCGCTGGGCGAAGAGGAAGGTGAAGCCGGTGGCGTCGATGAGCCGCTGGGCTCCCTCGGGGTCGAGGTCGATGACGACGCCGGCGGCTTCGAGCACGTCGGCGCTCCCCGTCGGTGAGGACACGCCGCGGTTGCCGTGCTTGGCGACGGCGCCACCGGCTGCGGCGACGACCAGCGCAGCGGCCGTCGAGATGTTGAAGGTCGACAGCCCGTCGCCACCGGTGCCACAGGTGTCGATGAGCGGACGCGCCTGACAGCTCACGGCGAGGCGGTGCTCACGCATGACACGGGCCATCGCGGCCAGCGTCGGTCCGTCGGGGGCACGGGTGCGGAGGGCGACGAGCACGGCGGCGACCTGCACGGGCTCGACCTCGCCGGCCATGACCTGGCGGAGGAAGTCTTCGAGGGCGGGGAGATCGACGGGCGCGCCATCGAGGAGGGGATCGACCAGGGTCTTCATGACGGGAGGCTCCGGAGCAGGTTGCGAAGGACGACGGGCCCTTCGGGGGTCAGGACGGACTCGGGGTGGAACTGGAGCCCCCACCACGGGAGCTCGCGATGACGAACGGCCATGAGCACGCGCTCCTGCGCGGGCTCGTCTTCGGTCCGTGCCAGCGGCACGAGCTCGTCACCGGTCTCGCGCACGCAGAGCGAGTGGTAGCGACCGACGCGGAGACGGCGGGGCAGCCCGTCGAACAGCGGGTCGTCGTCGAGGACGATCCGCGAGCTCTTGCCGTGCATGGGTTGCGCGGTGGTGCCGAGCGTCCCGCCGACCGCGCGCGCCATGGCTTGCATCCCAAGGCAGACGCCGAGCACGGGCAGGTCGAGACGACGTCGCAGGAAGGGCACCATGACGCCGGCCGCGTCGGGGTGACCGGGACCCGGCGAAAGCACGACCAGGCTCGGGTCGTGTCGTTCGAGGAGCGTGTCGAGCTGGGAGAGGTCGAGCTCGCTGCGGACGGTGCGCGTGGCGAGCCCCGCACGCTCGAGGTCGTCGACGAGGTTGAACACGAACGAGTCGTGATGGTCGATGACCAACGCCGTGCCGTTCATCGTCGAAGCTCCGCGTCGGCTTCGGCCAGGGCGAGCAAGGGGGCACGGGCCTTGTCGAGCGTCTCTTGCAGCTCGGCCTCGGGGCGGCTGTCGGCGACCACGCCGGCCCCTGCACGAGACTCGTAACGGGCGGGCTGCTCCGAGGTGCGACGTCGCTGCCGCAGGGCGCGGATGACGAGGCAGGTGTCGAGGGTGCCGTCGACGCCGAGGTAGCCGAGACCACCGGCGTAGGTAGCACGCACGCTGGCCTCGAGAGGTCGGAGCAGCTCGACGGCTCTCCGTTTCGGTGCGCCCGTGACCGTGCCCATGTTCGCGCAGGCGCGGTAGGCGTCGAGGGCATCGAGCTCGGGTCGTAGGGTGCCCGTCACCCGCGTCGTCACGTGGTGAACCTGGCTGTAGCTGGCGAGGCTGAGCGGCGCCTCGACGCGTCGGGTTCCGGGCACGCAGCACCGGGCGACGTCGTTGCGGGCGAGGTCGACGAGCATGACGTGCTCGGCCTGCTCCTTCTCGTCGAGCAGTAGCGAGACGGCGCGACGGGCGTCGACCTCCGCGTCGATCGCGCCGTCGCTGCCGCGACCGCGTCGGGTCGTGCCGGCGATGGGGGTGATGGTCACCTTCCCGTCGCGCACGCTCACGCAGGTCTCGGGCGAAGCGCCGAGCAGCACGCCGTCACCCAGGTCGAAGAAGAAGCCGTGCGGCGACGGGTTGCGTCGTCGAAGGTGGTGGTAGACCCGCAGCGGTGAGGCATCGGACTCGGTCGTGAGCCGACGCGAGAGCACGGCCTGGAAGACCTCACCCTCGGCGATGGAGCGCTGCAGGGAGCGCACGCCGTCGAGGAAGGCGTCGTCGGAGAGATCGCTGGTGAAGGGGAGCAGCCCCGGCTGGCTCGTCGGCTCCGGGCCCGGCGTCGCGGGCGCCGTCGCGTCGAGGGCTTGCAGGTAACGGACGAGCCGGGTGTCGGCGCTGCGCCGTTCGGCGAGGGCGTCGATGCCCGGGCCCTCGAGCGTCCGCACGACGGTGGTGACCTCGTCGCGCTCGTGGTCGACGAGGAGACCGTCGACGGCGAGGACGAGGCTCAGCTCGGGGTCGGCGTCACCAGCTCGCTCGGACCTGCCGTCCAGCAGGTCGACGAGGTCGTGGCCGAAGCTGCCGCCGAGCAGGACGGGCAGGAGCGTGGGGCCGTCGTCGTCGAGGGCGGTGACGAGGGAGCGCAGGGCGTCGAGCGGGGACGCGCCGACGAGCCGCTCGTGGTCGGGCTGGGTGGGGTCGGCGTCGGTGAGGCGGAGGGTGGTGGTCGCGCTGTCGTCGATGAGCGTTGCGTCGAGATGGTCAGCGAGCAGCGGGAGGAGCCGACGGCCGCGGTCGTCGAGGGGGGTGAGCGTCAGCCGGGGGCCGTGGAGCTGGACGCGGAGGAGGGGCTCGGGGAGGAGGAGGCTGCGTCGTCCGCCGGGGGCGCCGGTGGCCATGCTCTCGAGCAGGAGACAGCCGGGCCGGGAGCCGTCCTCGGTGAGACGCGCGAAGAGCCCGAGGACGTCGGGAAGGGGGGACAGGGCCGTCGTGGTCGAGCGCGCGCGGGCGCTGGCGACGGTGGTCTCGATTCCCCGGAGCTGGGTGCTGAGTGTCGGCATGGTCGGTCTCGCTGGGGCGAGCCCGACCGGGGAGGAGACGTCTTAAAACGACGAAAGGCAGCCCACGGTCGGGCTGCCTCGGGGTGGTGTACGAACGAACGGAAGGCGGCCCGCTATCGGCAGGACCACCACCAGGCCTGCTGGGCCGGGTTGCGCTGGGCTTCGGTTCGCGTCGTCGTCGTCATCACGAGCAAAACTTAGGGAGCGCGACGCGCGGTGTCAAGGGCGAGACCGAGGCGATCTCGACTTGTCGTGCGTACCACTGGTGAACACGATGGGTCATGAGGGGGAACGGACGGTCGAGATGAGTGACGACTGGCGGGCCGAGGGGGCCGAAGAGGAGGAGCGAGGCATCTCGCTCGGGTGGGCGTCGAGGGTCGCCGTCCTCGTGGCGATGCCAATCCTGACCTGGCAGGCCTGCGGCATCCGTTCCGAGCTCGAGTTGGCTCGGGCTCAGGAGCAGCTTCTGACCCGGGCGCACGTGGGCAGCAAGGGGATCGTCCACCAGGCGCTCGCGCCGGGTGAGGTCACCATCGCCATGAACTTCCGCGTGCGAGGGGCGACGCCGGCTCACGACGTCAGCGCGACGACCCGGCTCTGCCTGTCGTCGGACGCGGACTGCCTGATCCCGATCGTGCCCACCGACAAGTCGACGGCGGCGACGATCGGCCCCGAGAGCGACTTCTCGTCCACCATGATCATGGAGCTGAGCGAGGAGGCCGTGCAGGACGTCAAGGAGGGCCGACAGCAGCTCTACTCGTACGGTCGGGTCGATTACCGGGACATCTACGGTGACTGGCACTCGTACCGCTACTGCAAGGTGTACGACCCGGAGAACGAGGTCCTGGACCGTGGTCGGATGGCCTTCGTCTACTGCGACTTCCACAACTGCGAGACGAGCGTCGACGCCGAGGGATGCCCGGGGGCGCTGGGGCTGCCGGAGAAGCAGTCGAGCGAGGGGCCGTCATGAGCCAGGAGCCTGGCGAGACCGAGCTGTCGGAGCGTGGGGGCGTGGAGCTCGTGCGAATCCCCGGTGGGCGCTTCGTCATGGGAACGCCAGAGGACGAGGAGGGTCGCAACGACGACGAGACCCAGCGCGAGGTCGAGGTCGGCGTCTTCTGGCTCGGACGTCATGCGGTGACGAATGAAGAGTACGGCCGGTTCCTCGCGGACTCGGGTGCGGACTTCGAGCCGGCGTTCTGGGATCACGAAGAGCTCAGTCAACCCCGTCAGCCCGTGGTGGGCGTGACCTGGGACGCCGCTCGGGCATTCTGCTCGTGGGCGGGCGGACGGCTGCCGGCCGAGGCCGAGTGGGAGTGGGCCTGCCGGGCAGGGACGACGACCCGCTACTGGTCGGGTGACGGCGAGGACGACCTGGCTCGGGTGGGTTGGTATCGGGGCAACTCGGGTGGGAGGTTGCACGACGTCGGGGAGCTGGAGGCGAACGCTTTCGGTCTCCACGACATGCACGGCAACGTCGACGAGTGGTGCCTCGACGAGGACGACTTCTACTGGGTGAACCGGGGCGGCTCGTGGGAGAACACGGCCCGGATCTGTCGGTCCGCACACCGGAGCTGGGAGTACCGGGAAGAGCTCGCCTCGTCGCTGGGGTTTCGGCTGGCTCGTGACGCGGGCTGAAGGAGGACTTTCCGGCCTTCTGGGCCAGCCGGTCTAAGATGTCCCCCGTTGACCTGTTGTCGAGGGACTCATGGCCCGGCCCGTTCGCGCGTTCATCAGCTACTCGCATCGTGACGAGGGGCTCCGCGAGGAGCTGGAGGCCCATCTCGCGCTGCTCCGGCGCACGGGGATGCTGGAAGCCTGGACCGACCGCAAGATCCTGCCGGGCGACGAATGGAAGGGGGAGATTCACGACGCCCTGGAGGCGGCCGAGCTCGTCCTCCTGCTGGTGAGTGCCGACTTCGTCGCCTCCGACTACTGCTTCGACGTCGAGATGGGCCGTGCGCTCGAGCGTCACGCTGCCGGTGAGGCGCGGGTCGTGCCGATCATCGTCCGGCCCTGTGAGTGGCATCAGTCGGACATCGGAAAGCTCCAGGCCGTTCCGCAGGACGGGAAGCCGGTGACGACCTGGTCGAACCGGGACGAGGCCTGGCTGAACGTCGCGCAGCGGCTGCGGGGCTTGTTGAAGAGTGGCGTGGTGCCGGGTGGCGGAGGTGGGGCCTCAGGTGGTGCGCGGCCGAAGCCTGAGCACCAGGACGATGGTGACCGGGACCGCTCGGAGCGCCTGCGTGAGCTCCGGAAGAGCCGGGCCGAGCTGAGGACGAAGGGCGAGAGCACTGCGGAGCTCGACGCCCAGATCAAGCAGGTCAAGCACGAGCAGCGAGCGCGTCCACAGCTTCCGCCCGGCTACGTGATGTCCGAGCGCTACGAGCTCCTGGAGCGGCTGGGGCGAGGAGGCTTCGGCGAGGTCTGGAAGGCCTACGACGAGGAGGCCGGTGAGCTGGTCGCGGTGAAGATCCTGCGGCCCGAGCACGCCGAGGACCGGAACGTGCGGGAGCGGTTCTTCCGGGGGGCATCTCGCATGGCGGCGCATCCGCACCCTCACGTGGTGCGGGTGTTGGAGTCGCATGGCGGGGATGACGGCTACCACTACTTCGTCATGGAGCTATTGGCTGGTGGCGATCTCGAACAGCGAGTGAAGAAGGAGGCAGTCGAGACCGCTCAGGCCATCGAGTGGATCACGCAGGTGGGTGAGGCGCTTCAGCACGCGCACGACCACGGGCTGGTGCATCGCGACGTCAAGCCGGCCAACGTATTGCTCACGGCGGATGGTCAGGCGAAGCTGGCGGACTTCGACCTTGTCCGGGCTGCCGACTCTCATGGCTACACGCAGACACGGGCGGGGCTGGGGACGGCCGTCTACGCGGCGCCAGAGCAGCTCAAGTCGGGTGGGGCAGCGGAGGCCAGCGCGGACACCTACTCGCTGGCGATGACGCTGCTGTTCTTGCTAGCTGGTGAGGACCCGCCGTATCCGGACATGTTCGATGAGAAGGCTCGGAGAGCGTTCGTTCGTGAGTCGGTCAAGAACGGGCACGTGCGGGCAGCCGTGTTGCGAGCGCTGGCCACCCGACCGAACGACCGGTCGAAGTCCGTGCAGCACTTCTGCGACGGACTCGAGGGCCGACCGTTCCTGTGCGCGCCGACAGGTGACGTGGCGATCAGTGAGCGTGAGGGCGTGGAGCTCGTGCGGATTCCGGCAGGGCGCTACGTCATGGGGTCGCCAGAAGACGAGGAAGGACGTCGAGACAACGAGACGCAGCGCGAGGTCGACGTCGCTGACTTCTGGCTCGGACGCTTTCCGGTGACGAACGAGGAGTATGGGCGGTTCCTGGAGGAGGACTCGAACCGAGAGAAGCCGCAAGACTGGGAGAACGAGAGATTCTATGATCCACGCCAGCCGGTGGTTGGCGTGACTTGGCATGACGCCCAGGCCTTCTGCGAGTGGGCCGGTGTTCGTCTCCCGACTGAGGCCGAGTGGGAGTGGGCCTGTCGGGCAGGCACCACGACGCGGTACTGGTCGGGAGACGACGAGGAGGACCTGGCCAGGGTGGGCTGGTACGACGAGAACTCGGAAGGCCGGTCGCATGTCGTGGGAGAGCTGGAAGGCAACCCATTCGGTCTCCACGACATGCATGGCAACGTCTGGGAGTGGTGTAGCGACGAGATGGGCTCGTCCCGCGTGATCCGCGGCGGGTCGTGGGACAACTCCGCGAGGCACTGCCGCGCGGCGTACCGGCTCCGGGACCACCCGGGCTACCGCTGGAGGTCCCTGGGCTTCCGCTTGTCCCGAGGTCAGGTTCCAGTTCAGGTGCCGTAGCGGTGGGGTGGCGAGCGCCGAGTGGCGTGGCGGCGGAGCCGCCCGCTCACCGGCCGAGTCCACCCCACGCGTGCGGCGACCTGCCGTGTTCTCCCGAGCGCGAGTCGAGCGACGCGGAACGCGACGCGAAGACGAGCGCGAGGCGCCGCCCTCACGCCACCGTCACCTCCCGCGCTGCCACCAACCCCGCGACCTGCAACGCATTCAGTGCCGCCCCCTTCCTGAGCTGATCTCCACACAGCCACAGGCAGTGCTCGTGCTGCGGCCCCGTCGGTTCTCCATCGACGACTGCCGCACGCACTCGCCCCACGTCGATCTCGTCCCGCTCGGTCGCTCCCCGCGGAGTGGGAAACCGACCCGAAGCCCGGTCGTCGATCAACCGCACGCCCGGCGCCTCACTCAGCACCTCACGGACCTCGGCCATTGTCGCCGGCTCCTTCCACCGCACGAGCACCGACTCCGAGTGCGACCGCAGCACGGGCACGCGGATGCAGGTCGGCACGACCTCGACCGACGAGTCGCGCCACAGCCGGCGGACCTCGTCGATCATCTTCCGCTCCTCACCGTTGAGTCCCGTCACCTCATCCACGGCTGACTCGTGGCTGAACACGTTGAACGCACAGGGCTCGGGGAACACCCGCGGCAACGCCGGCTCACCGGCCAGCACGGCCGACGCCTGCGTGGTCAGCTCGTCCATCGCGGCCGCACCCGCTCCCGACACGGCCTGGTAGGTCGACACCACCACGCGCTCGATCCCGAAGCGCGAACGCAGCGGGCTCAGCACGACCGTCAGCAGGATGGTCGAGCAGTTGGGGCTGGCCAGCAGCCCCGGCACGAGCGGGTCGAGCGGCACCTCGTCGTCGTTGACCTCCGGCACGACCAGCGGCACGTCGGGGTCGGAGCGGAAGGCCGACGAGCTGTCGACGACCCGCGCTCCGGCCGCCAGCCCGACCGTCGCCCAGTGGGGTGCCTCCTCGGCCGGCACCGCCAGCAGGACGACGTCGGCTCCGGACAGCTCCTCGGAGCAGGCCGGCACGACCGGTACGTCGACGCCCGCCACGGCGAGCGTGGTGCGACCCCGACGTGCCGAGCCCAGCGCGGTCAGTCGATCGAGCGGATGACCCCGCTCGATCAGCAGCCGCAGCATCTCCTGACCGACCGCGCGGTCGCCCCGACGAGCACGACTCGTGGAGTCTCACGCGACATCGGACACCTCCGCCGTCGTGAGAGCTTCGCGCTCGGCCTCGATCTCCTGCGTCAGCGCCAACACGTCACCGAGCACCGACGCCGCCGTCGGCCAGCGTCCTGCACCGAAGCCGTGTAGCAGCTCGTGCTCACCGTCGGCCAGCTCGATGACGACGGCGGCCTCCACGCCGCAGACGTCGTGCAGCGGGTCGTCACCGTTGAGCTCGGCCAACTCGACACGAGCTCGAAGCCTGCCGTCGTCGTCCGACTCCAGCGTCGCCACCTGACGCACGACCGCGCCACGCTCCCAGGCCGACCGCAAGCGAGCCACCGTCTCCGGACCGAGCTCGTCACGTCCGACATCGTCGATCGCCAAGGTCTCGTCACCGAGCGTCCGCGCGATGACGATGAGCTTCGCAGCCGCGTCCAGCCCGTGCAGGTCGCGGCTGGCATCTTCCTCGGCGTAGCCAGCGGCCCGGGCTTCTGTCAGCGCCTCGTCGAGCGACCGGCCGCCCTGCAGCTCGTCGAGGACGAAGTTCGTCGTGCCGTTGAGCAACCCACGCACCGATCGCACGGCACGACCCTCGGCCAGTCGCTCCAACACCGGCACTGATCCGCCGGCGGCGGCCGAGCCGCGAAGCGCACCACCGAGCGAGGACAGCAGCCACGCAGGCTCGGCAGCCGCCAGCGCGGCCTTGTCCGCCGTGACGACCCGACTCCCATGCGCGATCGCCGAGCGGAACCACGTCGCGGCCTCCGGGCTCCCGGTCGTGTCGACGACCAGGTCCGCACCCGAGCTCGCGAGCGCTGCCGTGTCCGTCGTGAGCAACGAGGTCGGCACCTCGATGTCCCGCGTCGCATCGAGCCGGCGCACGGCAACACCGATCAGCTCGAAGCGATCGGCCTGTTCGCTCAGCAGCTCGAGCACGCCCGCACCGACCGTGCCGAGCCCGAGCAAGGCCACGGTAGTCCTAGGGCTCGACTCCGGTCGGTCGCCGAACTCGGTCGATCCCGAGCCGATGACCGTCGGACGACGCCCGCCGAGCCGACCGAGCCCGAAGCTCCGGCCCCGCGCGGCGGCGAAGCGCACCGCCCGGTGTTGGACGATGCTCCCGTCGGTAGCCAGCGCGTCGTCGAAGCTCGCCCGCGCGTAGCGACGCAAGGGAGGACCCACCGAGCGCGGGTCGCGGGTGTAGAGCGCGTCGACGTCCTTGGCCAGCAGACAGCGGTCGGCCTTCAGTGCGTCTGCGAGGAACAGCGCGGACAGGTCCGAGCCGCCGCGCCCGAGCAAGACCGTGCGACCGTCCTCGTCGAGCGCGCAGTACCCCGGCACGAGGACGACCTCGCCCCGGCCGAGCGCTCGCTCCACGGGCGCGACGTCGACCGACACCGGGTCGGCTTCCAGCGCTGGCCCCGACGCCCGCAGCGACAGCGCTCCCGGACTGAGCACGGAGACCGGGACGCCGAGGCGATCGAGGTGGAGCCCGAGCAGGCAGGCCGACTCGGTCTCTCCACGTGCTACCTCTGCGGCGAGCGTGGGTGAGACCGAGCGCCGGCTCACCGCACGGGCCGACGTGAGCAGCGCGTCGGTGCGACCGGACAGCGCCGACACGACGAGGACCAGCGACTCGCCCTCGGCCCAGGAGCGGTAGACGTCGTGAGCAGCGCGACGGACACCGACGGTGTCGGTCAGCACGGAGCTGCCGAGCTTCCAAACGTTCAGGCGACGGCAGGGCATGACGCACCTCCTTCCGTCGCGACGCGGCTGAACGCCAGCGCTTGCTCGAGGTCGGCGATGAGCGTCTCCGCCGGCTCGAGCCCGATGGACAGGCGCAGCAGGCCGTCGGTCACGCCCACCGCCTCACGCTCCTCCGGTCGCACGCCGCCGTGGGTCATGGACGCCGAGTGCGTCACGAGCGTCTCCACCGAGCCCACGTGCTCGACCAGCCGCGCCAGCTTCAGTTGCCGCACGAGCTCTCGCGCTCGCGTCGCGCCGCCCTTCGGCTCGAACGACACGACCGCCCCGTGCGCGCCGCGGTGCTGACGTCTGGCCAGCGCCGCTTGCGGGAAGTCGGGGAGACCCGGGTAGTGAACGAGCTCCACGTCCTCGCGCTGAGCGAGCCAAGTCGCGATGGCCCCCGCCGTCTCGGACTGACGCTGGAGACGCAGCGGCAGGGTCTTGAGTCCCTGCAAGGTGAGCCAAGCACCCAGCGGCGACTGGATCGCTCCGGTGCACTTGCGCACGAAGCGGATGCGGTCGAGGAGGTCCTCGTCGCGGGTGACGAGCGCTCCGCCCAGCGCGGCCGAGTGCCCCTCGATGAACTTGGTCGTCGAGGTGACCGAGACGTCGGCGCCCAGCTCGAGCGGCTGCTGGAGGGCGGGCGTGAGGAAGGTGTTGTCGACGGCGAGCAAGGTGCCGTTGGCGTGAGCCAAGTCGGCCAGGGCCCGGAGGTCGCTGAGCAGCAGCGTCGGATTGGCCGGGGTCTCGGCCAGGAGCAGGCGGGTGTTCGGACGCAGCACCGCGGCGACCGCGTCGAGGTCGGAGGTGTCGACGAAGTCGACCTGGACGCCGAGCCCGGACAGCACCTGTTCGAGCAGCCGCGTCGTCCCGCCGTAGCAGGCCCGGGAACAGGCGACGTGGTCGCCTTGCTTCAGCAGCGTGAGGAAGAGCGCCGTCTCTGCTGCCAGGCCGGTGGCGAAGCAGGCCGCGTCGGGGGCGTCCTCGAGCTGGCCGAGGGCGTGCTCGAGGGCGGCGACCGTCGGGTTGGACTCGCGGGAGTAGGCGTGGGCGACGTCGGCGTCGATGTCGTCCCGGCAGTAGGTCGTCGAGAGGACGAGGGGAGTGACGAGGGGCTGCCCATGGCCGTCGGACTGACCGAGACGGGGGCAGAGGGTGAACGCGTCGGTGGGGTTCGAGCTCATGTCGATGACTCCGATCGAAGGCATCGACGAGCGTCAGGAGCGACGCGGGGAGGGTGGGTTCATCCCACCGTTTTGCCGAGTTCCGTCAGTGACGGTCTCGACCGCATCGGACCCCGCGTCGGGGCTGTCCGGGCACCGTGGCTCCACCTTGCGTGGGCTCGGTTGCCGCCCGGGACCTCAAGAGGCTCTCCCGGGACTCTGGATGCAACGATCGGGCGGATGGTCGGCCCGAACACGTCGAATGTCAAGCACGAGTCGCGCGAGAAACGTCGGTCCGCACCGTGTCAGCGAGAGCGAAGGAGGAGTTGAGTCGGTCCG
>JBCCFW010000142.1:0-20665 GCA_039029535.1 Acidobacteriota bacterium | reverse complement strand
GCGACGCCCGAGCTGCGACCGAGCTCGGTGCCGTCCTGGAGCCCGTCGTCGTCGGAGTCGGCGTCGAGCGGGTCGGTGGTGGTCGTCGTGACCTCCTCACCGTCGGAGAGACCGTCGTCGTCGCTGTCGCGATCGAAGGGGTCGGTGGACTCCACGAGAACTTCCTGCCCATCGTCGAGACCGTCACCGTCGGTGTCGGCGATCGTCGGGTCGGTCCCGAGGTCATCCTCGGTTCGGTCCGCCAGACCATCCATGTCCGTGTCGAGATCGACGAGGACCTGACTGAGGTTGGTGACCGCCTCGACGACCTCGAAGCTGGAGAACGTCGCCTGGTTGTTGATGAAGCTACCGGCGGGCTCGCCTCCGTCGACTGAGAAGCGGAAGCGCATCTCGAGCTCGGAGCCGACGGGGAGGTTGGCGAGGAGCAGCTCGAGACGATCGGGGAAGGCCTCCCCCTCGTCGTCGCCGTTCGCGTCGGTCAGCGGCACCCAGGCACCTCCGTCGATGCGATGCTCCATGGACTCGGCCACGTAGGTCACGTTCGAGGGCAAGGGATCGACGAGCAAGACGTTGGTGGCCGGTCGCGTGCCGTCGTTTCGAACCTGGAGCAGGAACTCGCCGGCGTCGCCCGGCAGGACTGCGGCGGGACCGCTCTTCGAGCCGACGAGCACGGGCGCCACGACGGTGGTGGCCGTGGTGTTCGACACGAGGCCGGGGGTCACGTCGCTGTCGAGGGTCGCGGGGCCCCCGACGACCTGACCGGCCTCGCTGCCGGGATTCACGCGGAGCTGGAAGGTGAACGGACCCGAGGCGCCGGTCGGCAGGTCACCGATGGGCCAGACCACGGCGTTCTGACCGGAGTCGAACGTGCCGCCGAGGTTGGCGCTCCCCGCCTCGTAGCTCGTGCCGGCGGGGATCGAGAAGCCCAGCTCGGAGTTGGTCTCGAGGGGACCGGTGTTGACGATGGAGATGGTGTTGTTGATGAGCTCGCTGGTGCCGGCCTCGAGCTCGACGGCGGTGGCGACGACCTGCAGGTTGCTCTTCAGCACGAAACTCGTGTCTTCGGGTGAGAACTGGCTGCCGTCGAGGAAGCCGGTGCTTCGAGCGTGGAAGGAGTAGGAGTCGACCGGAGCGCTCCCTGGAAGGTCGGCCTCGAACTGGATGACCAGCTCCTCGTCGACGAGCATCTGATTCGGGCTCAGGGTCCAGTCGAGCCGCTCTCCGGCGGCCGGCGTTCCGGTCACGGCGGGATCGGTCGTGTCGGTCGAGCCGTCGGGGTAGGTCACGAGAGTCGACCCCGGGACGTAGGCGAGCTCGGGCGCGAGGTCGTCGCTCACGATGATGGAAGTGAGCGGGGCAAAGCGTCCGCTCGACAGTCGCATCGTCACGGTGATCCGGCCGCCGGTCGTCGGGACGGAGCTGGGTGAGGCTTCCTGCTCGAGGAAGAACACCTTGTCGAGAAAGCTCTGATGGTATGGGTAGACCGTGTAGCCGGCATCGCGCACGGCGTCACCGCCGGCGGCGGTGTCGGGATCCTCACCGTAGGCGAGGTTCACCGGCTTGTTGGCGCGGACCTGCGTGCCGGCGTTGTCGTAGTCGGACGGATCGTAGATCTTGAGCGTCTGGAGCGCGTCGATGAGGTAGGTGTTGTCGGGCAGTGGAGCGGGATCGAGGACGTCGTCCGCGTTCGTGTCGATCTCGTCCCAGTTGCCGTCGCCGTCGAGGTCGACTTGCACGCGGGTCCGATTGCTCACGGCACCGACGAAGATCGGCGCACCGTTGAGGCTGTCGCAGGGAGTGACTCCGTCGCAGCCTCGCGCCGCTCGGTTGGCGTGGTCGGTGGCGGGATCCAGGGTGCCGGGGGCGAACGCGATGGAGTAGTAGCTGGTGAGGTACTCGGTGGCGATGAGCGAGCAACCCCAGTCGACGCCTCCGGACTGGTGGTCGTAGGCGACGAGGCCCCAGAAGTCGCGGTCGCTCAGGAGACGGGTGGTCGATCCCGTCGGCACCATGCGGTTCATCGCCGTGGCGTCGGAGTAAGCCACGCTGCCCCGACCGGGGATGACGAAGGAGGCGCTGCCGTCGGTGTCGGTGGCCTGGACGGTGATGTCGTCGGAGTTGGGGTTGAACAGGTAGACGTTGGTGGGCGTGTTGCCCATGGCCGCCGTGTCGATGCCGGGAGCCGCGATGGTGAAGTCGGTCGAGTGCATGCGGTCAGGCAGGATCGGGAAGAAGCGTGACGTGTAGTTGTTGGGACCGATCGTGAAGATGACGCCAGCGAGGGGAGCGCTGGAGCGCACCTCGCTCCCCTCATTGATGGTGATCCCGGCTGCCACGGAGTCGTCGGTGTCGATCCAGCCCAGCGAGCTGTAGTGCTGACCCTTGTTCAGGACGAAATTGACCTCGTCGCCCTGTGGATTCTCGATCGTCACGCTCGTTCCGTCTTCGAAGGAGACGAGGTTGAGGGCGACCGCCTCGAAAGGCTCTCCCGGCGTGTCGTCACCGCCGTAGTCGGTGAAGGTGTCCTCTCCGATCGTGATGGTGAAGGCGAGGAGCTCCCCGACGGCCTCCTTGGAGAGGATCTCGGAGGCGCCGCCGATGAAGGGGAAGCCGAAGGGACCCTGAACGTGGACGAGTGAGAGCGGTCCGCCGCTGCTGTAGATGCGGTCGCCGCCGTCGAAGCGGACGTCGGCCGGATCGCGGGTGGGAACCAGCGGCACGTACTGACGCAGGGCGGGGCCCGAGGTCTGGTCGGAGTTCAGGTCCAGGTTCGTTCCACGGAAGATCGAATCGCCCGTCACCCTCGGGTCGTTCGTGTAGTCGGTGGCGCTGCCGTTGGCGAGATCACCGTCCCCGAAGACCAGGGTGGTCGGTTGGACCGGATTGAGGATGTCGACCTCGAAGCCGTCCTCCCAGTGGTCGTAGCGGACGACCTGGCCGTCAGCCGAAGCCGTCATGCTGACGATCGAGTCCGTGCCGTCGGGGAAGTCGGCGCCGGTGGCCGTCTCCATGAAGTCGAGCACGTGCTGTTCGTGGCCGACGACGTGGTACTCCTGATAGCCCGTCGGGACGGTCTGTGCACGAGCAGCGCTCGAGTCGAGCAGCGTGAAGGCGAGGAGAAGACCGAGGCCGAGACGTGGGGGACGAGTTCGTCGCATGGGGGCTCGAGAAAGTGGGGGCGGGCACGTCCGCCAGACGGCGTATCGGCACGGGCCCCTCTCCCTCCAGCGGGCTCAGGGCGAGGTCGGCGTCGTCTTCAGGTGTCGTTCGAGGAAGCCGAGAACTCGGGCGCGGTACTCCTCCGGAGCGAAGCCCAGCAAGTCCACGTGACCAGCGCCTTCCGCCAACCAGAGCTCACGAGGCTCGCTCGCCGCTTCGTGGAGCGCCGTCGCTTCGTCCACGGTGGCGTGACGGTCTGCGGTCCCACTGGCGACGAGCACCGGGCATCCGACCTGGCCGACGTGCTCGATGGGCTGCAGCGCATCGGGTGACACGCCCAGCCGTGGTCGGAGCTGGCTGAGCAGGAGCCAGGTCGGGAGCGGTGCGAGGGGACCGAGACGTTGCTCGACCCGGTTGCGCACGGCCGTCTCGATGCGCGTGTAGACCGACTCGAGCACGAGCGCGTCGATGTCGAGCGGGGTCGCGAGCAGGGCGGCCGCTCCACCGAGTGACATGCCGACCACGACGACGGGCTCGCCCGGGTGTTCCTGCCTGGCGAAGTCCACCGCGGCGCGAACGTCATGGCGTTCGAGATGACCGAAGGTGATGCGTTCGCCCGGGCTCTCGCCGTGCGCTTGCATGTCGATGAGCACGACCGAGTAGCCGGCTTCGCGGAAGAGCCTCGCGCGGCCGAGGAGCGAGCGACGCGAGGCGCGGACCCCGTGCAACAGCACGACGATTCCATCCCGACCTGGCGAGCGCGCGTGCCAGCCTGCGAGCGTGCTGCCGGACTCGCTGGGAAGCGTGACTGACTGAGCTGCCAGCTCGGGTGGTGGTGGCCCGACCTCGTGAGGACGCGGAGCCACGATCGCGCTGCCCACCAGCCACGACACGACGAGTCCGAGCAAGACTGAGCCGAGCGTGCCGAGGACCACCGCGCGTCGGAGCCTCGTGCTCCTCACGACGGGAGCCGAACGACGACGAGCTGCTCCTTGCGCATGGGTAGCAGCGACACGATGAGCTCCGGATCGTCGTCGACCGTGCGACGGAAGCTCAGCGCCTCCTCCGTCTCCCAATGGCCATCGGGGCCACCGTCGACGAAGACGAGGGCGCCCGGCGCGAGCCGCCTGCGCAGCTCGGGGAAGGCCGGCGCGAAGGCTCCGATCGGAACGTCGACGAGGACGAGATCGATGTCGTCCGGTAGCTCGCTCGTGAGCTCGGTGCACTCTCCTGTCAGCAGGGTGACTCGTGAGCCCAGCCCGGCGCGGCGGAGCGTTTCGGCCGCCAGGGAGGTCTTCTCCTGGCTGCGGTCCACGCTGAGAACGTGCCCACCCGTCTTCGCGACGGCCGCAGCGAGGTAGGTCGTCGAGAGACCGTGGGACGTGCCGAGCTCGACCACGGTCCGGGCCCTTGCCTGGAGGATGAGCTGCGCCAGCAGCTCGGCGACCTCGGGTGCGAGCGCGCGCAGGGCGAGCCCGTCGCGGTGACCAGCCTCGCGCTCGCGGCGGTCGCGCTCGTGGAGCTCGGCCACGAGGCTGGCCTGAGCGGGCGTGAAGAGAGAGAAGGAGGGCATGAGAAGGTGGCTCGATGCCGGGGGGAGGGGCTGCCCCACAGTCTAGCCGCCACCTCGGCACGAGGCGATGTCGTCCTCAGGCCGACACGCTCCGGGCGCAGCAGTTCTCCTCGTGCGAGCAGCGACAGGCCAGCACGGCCAAGCCGGCGCCGAGCACCGGTGCGACCAGGTATACCCAGAGGTGCTGGAGCTGGCCGCTCACGAGGGCCGGCGCCAGGGAGCGGGCCGGGTTCATCGATGCGCCCGAGATGGGCCCGGCGAAGAGAGCTTCGAGTCCGACCACCGCACCGATGGCCACGCCCGCCATGACGCCCTTCTCCTTGGAGCCGGTCGCGACGCCGAGGATGGTGAACATGAGACAGAGCGTGAGGACGATCTCGAGTAGGAAGGACTGGCCGGCGGTGCCTGCCGGCAAGGTGGCGCCGAGAGTGGGATGGGGCCCGAAGATGACCCGCACCAGCACGCTCGCGGAGAGGGCACCGGTGAGCTGACCGAGGAGATACGGAGCGACGTCGGTACCGGGGAAGCGACGCGCGAGCCAGAAGCCGATGGTGACCGCCGGGTTCAGGTGTGCGCCAGAGACGTCGCCCACTGCGTGAATCATCGCCAGGACGACCAGCCCGAAGGTCAGGGCGATCCCGACATGGGTGATCGCGCCGTCGGTGATGTCGTTGACGACGATGGCCCCCGTGCCCGCGAACACGAGGGTGAAGGTTCCCAAGGCCTCCGCGATGATGCGTCGCACGTGAACTCCCGATGCCGTGAGGCCGTGAGGTGACCCACGGCGTGATCCCCGAGCCTCACCGTGTTTCGTGAAGGTCGTGCATGGATCGACGGGCCTCCTGCTCGGTTCGACGAAAGGGCGGGTGTCGTGGTGACGGCATGATGACGGTGATGACGAGCAAGGGGAGCGCGGCCATCACCTGAAAGGGGGGGGAACATGTCGCTGCAGGTCCTCCGCTGGCCCTACCCGCGTGCGTTCGCCTTCGGCATCACCGACGACACCGACCTCAGCACCCTGGACTCGGTCCGTACCTTCTACGAGTTCTGCCTGGCCCGCGGCATCCGTCCGACCAAGACCGTGTGGGTGCGCCCCCCACGCCGCGCGTCGGGGAGCCGCGTCGCCGTCGAGCCCGTGCCGGGCATCACGCTGGCCGACCCGGAGTATCGCCGCTACTGCCAGGAGCTCAGCCGTCGGGGTGTCGAGCTGTGTCTCCACGACGTCTCCGCCGGCAACAACCTCCGCGAGGAGATCCTCGACGGTTTTCGCGAGTTCGAGGAGGTCTTCGGCTACCTTCCGCGTCTTCACGTCTGTCACGGCAAGAACGCCGAGCACCCTTACTGGGGACCGAGCCAGTACGACTCGCGGCTCGCCAAGACCCTCGTCCGGTGGCTGGTGGACCAGCAGGAGTACAGCGGTGAGGTGCCGAGCTCGCCTCACTACTGGTCCGACTTCTGTCGAGCGACGATCCGCTACCTGAGGCTCTACCGCACGATGGACTTCGACGTCCTGGCCAAGGTGCCGGCCATGCCCTATCACCTCCCGGGCAAGCCCGACGTCCGGCTCTGGTTCAGCACGAGCGCCGCGCGTCGGCTCGACCGTCTGACCGACGCGACCCTCGATCGGCTGGCGCGACGAGACGGTGCCTTCCTCTGGTATGCCTACAGCGCCAACCTCGTCACTCACGATCGTCGCGAAGTGTTGCCGGCGGTGGCGGAAGCTCTCGAACGCCTCGCCGCGCGGGACGACTGCTGGCTCGCGACCAGCGGAGAGATCCTCGACCGCTGCCTGGCCATCAAGAACCTGGTCGTGACACGACGACGCCACGGCTGGGTGATCGCGAACGCCAGCGATCAGCCGCTCCCGAGTCTCCAGCTTCGGTGCCCTGCTCCGGTTCTTCACTTGGCCTCGGGCAGCGAGCTGAGCCCCGACGCGGAAGGGCGCTTCGTCCTCGACCACCTCGCTCCCGGAGCTGCGGTCGCGTTGTACGAGTCCCGAGGTGCGGCGGGGTCCGGTGACCTCGGCGGCATCTCCAGGCTGGGGCTCCTCCGGATGATGGTCGAGGAGCTGCGCTTCCTGGCCTGGAAGCGCTGGAAGACTGTCAGGGGGGCTCGTCGTCGAACGACGGTCCCGGCATCGGCGTCCGGACGAGAGCACGGGGCGATCCATCGTCACGGGCGTGCGCCGCCCGACACGACCCACGCGGGGAGCGGATGCGTCATGATTTGCGGCGACGCGGTGAGACGAGCTCCTCGCGTCGCGTGAAGGACGCGCCGTGAATCGCGACGAGACCGGGGGCGAGCCCGTCGAGCCCATGGAGGAGGATCGCGCCTGGCGACTCATCCTCGTCGCGCGGATGCGGGTCGATCCCGTCCGCCTGAGGGACGAGCCGGGAGCGAACGCCGAGGAGCTGCTGGCCGGTACCTTGCGCCACGTCCTCAGTCCTCTCGACGCTCGGGAGCTGCTCGCCTTCGAGCACCGATGTCACCGACTGCGGGACGACGCCAACCGCTGGGACTTGCGGGATGCCGCGACCGTCCTCGGGGGTGATGGCTCCGACGAGGCCTTTCATGCGTTCCGGACCTGGCTCATCGGCCGGGGACCGGTCGACTACCAAGCCGTGCTCGCCGACCCCCAGGCGCTCGTCGACATCCTCCGCCGCGACCCTCGGGTCCCCCCGTTCGAGCCCGTGCTGGGTCACGTCGTCGCCGAGCTCTTCCTCGAGCAGGCCGACGAGGATCTCCCACCACCGCCGGAAGAGAGTCGTCGTGAGCCGGCGGGCGAGCATCGAGAAGGCGTCGACTTCCGAACGCGCTATCCGCGGCTGGCCGCCCTGGGTGAGGAGCTCACCGCGCGGTCGGCGGAGGGAGACGAGTCATGAAGCTTCCCGGCTTCTCGTCCCTCGACGAGCTCCTCGACGCGTTCGTGCCGCGCACGATCGAGCTGCTGCATCGCGAGTACCCCAACGCTCCACAGTTGCGGCCCCGTGGGGACGAGGACGTCCGTCCGCCACGCGAAGTGCATCCAGCTTTCTTCGGGTGCTACGACTGGCACTCCGCCGTGCACTCGCACTGGCAGGTCGTGAGGGCCCTGCGGTTTCGCACCGAGGCTGCCTGGGAGGCCAGCGCGCGGGAGGCGCTCGAGCGCAGCTTCTCGCCGACCGCCATTGCTCGCGAGAGCGCCTATCTCGACCATTGGCCCAACTTCGAGATGCCCTACGGCATGGCCTGGCTGCTCCAGCTCGCCGCCGAGCTCCGCGAGTGGGACGACGAGGCCGCGCGCCGTTGGTCCGAGACGCTGACACCCCTGGAGCAGCACGCCGCGGCGGCCTTCGAACGTCAGCTCGCGAAGCTCCCGCGACCCGTGCGCACGGGTCTCCACAACCAGACCGCCTTCGCGCTCGGCCTGGCCCATGACTGGGCCCGTCTCACCGGTCACGAGCTGGCGTCGACCGTGGCGCGTCGGGCCCGCGAGCTCTACCTGGGTGACCGTGACTGTCCGGTGGCCTACGAGCCGTCGGGTTCCGACTTCCTGTCACCCGGTCTCGCCGAGGCGGACCTGCTCCGCCGCGTTCTTCCCAGCGCCGAGCTCGCGACCTGGCTCGAGGGCTTTTTCGGCCCAGGCGGGGAGCGGCTCGCCGGGCTGACCCCCGTCGAGGTCGTCGACCCCAGCGACGGTCAGCTCGCGCACTACTCGGGCCTCAACATGAGCCGGGCCTGGATGCTGCGAGGGGTCGCCGACGCCTTGCCCGACGAGCACGCGATGCGCTCGGTGTTGGAGAGCTCGGCCGAGCAGCACCTGGCGGAAGGCCTCGGGGCTGCGCTCCACGACGACTACATGGTCTCCCACTGGGCGCCGAGCTTCGTCGTGTACCTCGTGACGGAGCGGGCGCCGAGCGGTCGACGCTGAGGGTCCCGGCGCACGCAACGCGACCGCGCCGACCCGTGACGCAGGCTCCTAGCTCGGTGCGCCTCGGCCGTCGGGGTACTCGACGAGCTCGAGAAGATGACCGTCCGGATCGACGAAGCCACGGCGCCGGCCGAGCACGCCCAGGTCGCGCTCTTCGTCGAGCTCGAGACCCGCCTCGGTCAATCGGGCCGCCGTCGCCGCGAGGTCGTCGACCTCCCAGCAGATCGCCGCCGCGAGCGGGGAGACGGGAGTGGCTTCGAGCTCGCTCATCTCGATCAGCTCGAGCCGGATGGTCTCGGTCTGGAGCTCGGCCCGGTCGTCGACACGGAGGGCGACGGGGAGGTTCAGGCGACCGTGATAGAAGTCGAGCGCACGCTCCAGCTCGGCGACGGGGAGACGCACCGAGGTGGGGCGGCGAAAGCTCACGTCGTCGAGGCCGCGCGTCGGGCGAAGTAGCGGTCGATGAGCGAGTCGGTGATGCGCGGGAAGTGTCGGGCCATCCGCGTGAGCAGCCGGCCCTTGCCGGTGAGCACGATGCGCGACTCTCGTGCGGCCAGTCCCTTGACGATGGCCTCGCCCACCTCCTCCGCGCTCATCGCCTCGCCCTTGACCTCCATCGGACCCGGGTCAGTGCCGAGTCGGTTCTCGAAGAAGGGCGTGTCGGTGTAGCCCGGGCAGGCCAGGAGCACGTGGACGCCGGTGTCCTTGAGCTCGCTGCGCAGCGACTCGAAGAGCCCGTGGAGAGCGAACTTGCTCGCGCAATAGGCCGAGTGTCCGGGGATGCCACGGAAGCCGAGGACGGACGACACGATGACGATGTTGCCCTCGCCTCGCTCCAGCATGTGCGGCAGCACGGCCTGAATGCTGTTCACCACGCCGTGGAAGTTGATCTCCATGACCTGGCGCAGGTCCTCGGGGGAGGAGTCTGCGAAGTCCTCGACCATGCCGATGCCGGCGTTGGCGACCAGGAAGTCGACCTGATCCCAGCGTTCGAGGGCCGCCTCGCGGAGACGCACGAGGGTCTCGGGCTGGGTGACGTCACAGACGACGGCTCGGCACTCCCGGCCACCCCGGCGGAGGGCGGCGGCCGCCATCTCGAGCTCTTCCTTGCGACGGGCGCCGATGACCGTGCGGCAGCCGCGACGAGCCAGGGCGGTGGCAGTCTGGAAGCCGATGCCGGTGGAAGCACCGGTGATGACGGCGACCTTGCGACGGAACATCTCGGACATGACAACGGCCTCCGGGAGGGGCGTGACGGTAGCCGGGCAGCCGGCTCAATTCAAGAGGAGGCCACCTGCGTCGGGAGGAAGGACGCGGCGGCGGTCCTTGCCGGCCTGGATGGGGCCGGCCGCAGGTCTAGCGACCCCGCGTGGGGCGCCGTCGTCGGCGAGGGCGGTCGCCAGAGCGCGCCCGCGGCGAGTGGTCGCGCGCGAAGCTCTCGACGTCTTCGCCGGTCTTCCGGCTGACGTTCTTGGAGACGCCTTCGAAGAACGACTGCAAGAGCATGTAGACCACGGGCCGGAGCTCTTCGTCGTCCTGGATGCTCTCGGCCACCTCGAGGAACTCGGTGCGGTCGCCGCGGATCTTCTCTTCGGGCGTGCGGAGCTCGGCGAGCTCCTGGAGGTCTTCGAGCAGGCGCTTGACCCTGGTTTCCATGATCTCCTCGCTCGACGGGAGCCGGCGCTCTTCGAGGTGAATGCCCCGGATGCCCTCGGCCTGACGCAGGGCCGACAGCTCCTGGCCCGAGACCAGGGTCACCGCGGTGCCCTTGCGGCCGACTCGGCCGGTCCGGCCGCTGCGGTGCACGTAGGTGTCGGGGGACTCGGGGACCGAGTAGTTGACGACGTGGCTCAGCTTGGAGATGTCGATGCCGCGTGCGGCGATGTCGGTCGCCACGAGGACGCGGAGCTCCTTGCGCTTGATCGTCGCCATGACCTCGTCGCGCTCGGACTGCGACAGGTCGCTGTTGATGGGCAAGGCGTGGTAGCCCGCCCGGCGGAGGACGTTGGCCACCAGCCGCGTCTCGTCCCGGCGGTTGCAGAACACGATGGCCGAGTCGATGCGCTCCTGGTCGAGCACCGCGACGATGTACTCGGGCTTCTCGGTGGCCGAGCAGACGTAGTAGTGATGCTCGACGGAGTCCGCGACCTCCTTGTCGGATGACAGGCAGATGCGGACCGGGTCCTTCACGTGGCGGTCGATGAGCCGCTCGATGGCGCCGGGGAAGGTGGCGGAGAAGAGCATCGTCTTCCGGTCGTCGGGGAGGAACCGGAGGATGGCGTTGAGCTCGCGGGCGAAGCCCATCGAGAGCATCTCGTCGGCCTCGTCGAGGACGAGGTACTCGACGTCACGCACCTTCAGCGTGCGACGGCGGAGGTGGTCGAGAATGCGCCCCGGCGTGCCGACCACGACGTGCGGGCCCTGCTCGAGGAGCTTGACCTGGCGGGGCAGGGGGTCGCCGCCGTAGAGGGCGACGGCCTCGATGTCGCAGCACTGACCGAGGTTCTCGATCTCGGAGGCGACCTGCTGGGCCAGCTCGCGAGTGGGGGTCAGCACCACCGCCTGGACGCGGTCGTAGGTGTCGTCCAGCAGCTCGAGAAGAGGGAGCCCGAACGCGGCGGTCTTGCCCGTGCCCGTCTGGGCCTGGACGACGACCTCGGCGCCTTCGAGGACCGCCGGGATGGTGGCGACCTGAACGGGCGTGGGGTTCTCGTAGCCGGAAGCGCGCACGCCATCGAGGACCTCGTCGCAGAGATCGAAGTCTTCGAAGTGAACGTCTTCGCCGACGGGCACGTCGCCGTCAGCCTGCTGCTCTTCCGTGGTCACTCCCATCTTTTGGCGTGGTGTCCTCCGCCCCCACGGAGACCCGCAAGCCCGTGGCCTGACGACTCACGAACCGCCCGAAGGCTAGCACGTGTGCGGCCTCAGGAGGACGGAACCTGGCCTCCCTCCGTTTTAGGCGCTTCGATGCCACGAGTCCATCGCAGTCGTGGCCAGGGTGAGAAGCGGACCTCGGCGAGGTCGAGTCGCAGCGCGTGACGACCGGTACCGAGCTCGCTCTCGAGCTGCGCGAGCGCTCGGTGAAGCCGTCGTCGCTGACCTGCCGAGACTGGGAAACGACCGATCTCGTCGTCGTCGAAGCGGCCACGCCGACCCTTGACCTCGACGAGGATCAGCTCGTGGCCGCGGCGGGCGAGCCAGTCGATCTCGACCCCGGCAATCCGACGACGCCACCCCAGGAGCGTCCAGCCGCGCGCCACCAGCACGACGGCGACGAGCGTTTCGGCGAGGAGACCGAGGTGAGAGCGAGACAGGACGACCATGGCGTCCTGAGCGGCAAGCCTCGTGCCGAGTCCGAACGGGGACCGTGAAAGGGCAGTCCCTGCGCGTGTCGCACGCGATCTCGCCGGGCCTGGCTCAGTGAGCCCGGCTCGGCGAGTCGTCAGGAGAGGGCGACGATCGTCGTTCGTTCCTGACGATCAGCGGGAGCGTCGACCGCGGCCCTCGCGACCGAAGCGACGTCGCTCCTGACGACGCTCACGACCCCCGTCGCGGAAGCGATCGCGGGCCCGGCTCTTGCCGCCCTTGAGCGCGGCGTCGAGCTCCAGGAGGAGACGTGCCTGGTCGGCCGGCTCGAAGCGTCGCAGCAAGTCGTCCCGGGCCTTGAAGATCGCGTCGAGCCTCTTCCCTTCCGTGAGGAGGTGGCCCTGGACGATCTCGGCCAGCGTCGTGTCGTCGTCGCCGGCCTCGAGGGCCTGTTGCAGCTCCGCACCCGCCCGCTCGTGCAGCTCGCGCAGGCCGACCGAGGCCTCGGCGAGACGCTCCACCGTCGGCAGGAGGCGCAGCACGCGCTCGGTCGGGAGCTTCATCTCCTGCCGCAGCAGCATCGCGATCTCGAACGAGGCGTTCTCCCGTCGTTCCGCGAGCTCCTCGGCGTCGGGTGCAGAGTGACGCCGACCTCCGATGGGGCGCTGCGGCCGCTCGGGCTTGCCGTCGCCGGCACGCCGAAGGTCCCGGGCGCGCTGCATGACGCGCCGTCGCACGTCGTCTTGGACGAGGAGGAACTGCGCCTGCTTGCGGCCGGGAAGCTGCTTCAGGACGCTGCGCCGTCGCTCGTGATCCGCGCGCAGGAGATCCGACTGGGTCGTGCGCGCCTGGTCGAGGCTCTTCCGAAGCTGGGCCGGGTCGTCGGCGCGCAGGGCCTGCTCGAGTGAGCGCAAGGACTGACGTCGGGTCGCGTTGGTCTGAGCCTGTGCGTCGAAGTACTCCTGCAGCACCGGAGCGAGCCGCTGCTTTTCGTCGGGAGTGAGCGCGAGCTCCCGCTCGAGCGACTGGAGGAAGTAGTCCTTCAGGACCGACCGGAGCTCCTCGCGGCTCTCACGCGAGAGACCGCGCCGACGCTCGCGCCGGCCTTCCTGATCCTGCGCCCAGGTGTCGGGGGCGAGGAGGAGAAGGACGAGCAGGGAGAGCACGCGGGTCATGACGCCATCTCCGCCCGGAGCTCGCGGATGAGTCGCTGGACCTCGTCGTCGTCGAGGGCGGAGGACAGGCCGTCGTGGAGGTCACCGAACGAGTCGGCCTCGTCGAACCCGAGCTCGTCGTCCGCGGTCTCGAGCTCCCAGTCGTCGGTGGCGTCACCGAGGGTCCAGCTCGACGACCAGTCGAGGTCGGCGGCGGCCAGCTCGTAGTCGGCGGCCTCGTCGTGCGCGGGCTCGGTCGGGCTCACGTCGACGATGAGCCCGTCACCGTCCGGGCCGTCGTCCGTTGCAGTGGGAAGCAGCGTCAGCCCGGCGGCGAGGAGTGCGGCGGCGGCGGTGGCGAGGACGAGCCGACCGGGCCAGCGGCGCTCGCGTTGCTGGCGAATGACGCCGAGGTCGACCGGCGTGTTCTCGTGCTCGACGCCGAGACGACGCTCGCGAAGACGCGTGACGAAGTCTTCTTCTTCCGCGGTGGGAGGGAGGGCGTCTTCAGCCTCGGCTTCGTCGGAGAGGAGCGCGAGGTCAGTGACCACCTGCTGGCAAGCCTCGCAGGTGCTCAGGTGCCGACCCGTGTCCTCGGGCACGACCTCGAGCCAATCGGCGAGCGGGCTGCCGAGCCGGCAGCGGTCGTCCGCGTCCAGCTCGATGAGCCGGGCCAGGTGCTTCTCGTGTGAGTCGGTGTTCACGTCAGGCTCCTTCGGACGCTCCGGGCAGTGCGCGCTCCGCTGACACCTGCGTGTCGAGCTCGGCGTGCAACTTGGTGACGGCGTGGTGGACGTTGGCCTTCACCGTGCCCACGGTGCAGCCCAGGATCTCGGCGATCTCCGCGTGCTTGAGTCCCTGACGGACACGAAGCTCCAGGGTCAGCCGCTGCTTCTCGGGGAGCTTGGCCATCGCGGCGTGGAGCGCGTCGAGACGCTCCTCGCGGATGAGCTCGTCGAGAGGTCGCGGGCCCCGGGGGCGGGTCGCCTCGAAGCTCACCTCCTGCTCCGCACGGTCCTTGGCCTTCGACTGCGTCTCCTCGCGAGAGCGCAGGTCCAGGGCCGCGTTGACCACGATGCGGTGCAACCAGGTGGTGAATCGGGCTTCCTCCTTGAAGGCGGGCAGGGCCTGATGGACCTTGAGGAAGGCGTCTTGCACCGCCTCGTCGGCCAGGTCCTGCCGTCTCAGGACTCCTCGGGCCACGCGGAAGGCCCGCCGCTGATGGCGACGGACCAGCTCGTCGAAGGCGTGCTCCGAGCCGTCCTTGAATTCGGTGATGAGCTGGTGGTCGTCCACGCCGGCTCTCCACTGAGTCAGACGGCCCGGCCCGGCTCCGGGTTGAATGGGGGCCTCAGCCCCCCGGCCCGGGCTGAGCGGCGGCCAGGACGGCCTTCAGGAGGAGGTGCTCGGGGAGGGCGCCGGTCGTTCGCACGGCCCGGTCGGCCTCCCGCAGCAGGGAGGTGACCTCACCGGCGCGGCCCTGTAGGGCCCGTCGACGGCGCTCCAGGGACCGGCGTCGGCCCGGGCGGGCCCGGGGCTCCTCGGAGGCGAGCAGGCGGCCGAGGCACCAGTCGAGGGTGCCGACCAGCAGGGGGATGGCGACCTGCTGGTCGAGGAGACGCTGGAGGGCGGCGGCGGCCTCGTCGGGGCGGCCGTCCTCGATGGCGTTGGTGAGGTCCCAGACCTCGATGCTCCGCGAGCGGCCGAGCAGCGCCTCGACGTCCTCGCGCTCGACGACCTCGCGGCCGTGACAGTAGAGGGCGAGCTTCTCCAGCTCGTGGGAGAGGAGGAGAGTGTTGGCCTCGACGAGGTCGGCGAGCAGGGCGAAGGCGTCGGGGGAGAGCGAGAGGCCGTCGCGTCCGAGGATGCGGGCGACCCAGGCTTCGAGCTCCTGAGGACCGGGGGCCTCGAAGCTCACGGTGGTCGCGGCGTCGAGGATGGCCTTGGACAGACGCTGGCGCTTGTCGAACTTGGTGGGCACCAGCACGAGGCAGGTCTCGGCCGGCGGCTCGCCGAGGAACTCGATGAAGGCGTCGATGTCGCCCTTGAGCTGCTCGGGCTCACGCACGACCACCACTCGGCGCTCGGCCATGAGGGGAAGGGTGGCGCAGAGGTTGAGCAGCTCGGCGACCTCGGTCTCGCTGCCTCGGAGTCGGGCCGAGTTCATCGGCCGGAAGTCCTCCTCGACGAGACGATTCTCGAGCTCGTTCAGGGCGTCCTCCAGCTCGCGGCGGTCCTCCCCGAGGAAGAGGAGCAGCGGCGGCGGGGCGCCTCCGTCGAGGGCGCGGCGGAGACCGGCGGCACCGTTGAGGGACTTGGCCACCGGGGCGTCCTCAGAAGCCCTGGAGGATGGCGGAGAGGACCGCGCGGGCGAAGTCCTCGGCGACCTCCTCGACGGCCCCGAGCTCGGTGTCGAAGTACTGCGTGGGATCACCGACGGTGTCGTACTCGCCGGTGAACTTGTAGCCGTCCTGCTGCCAGGTCACGCGGTTGACGACGCGGTCCTCGAAGGTGACCGAGGCGTCGAGGGTGACGGTCACGCGCTCGGCGTCGCTGCGGTCGTCGGAGAGCTGGACCGGCTTGGCGTCCCATCCTCGGACGGACCCACGGAGGATGGCGTCGGCGTTCCGGGTGTCGGAGGTCACCTGGTACTTGCCGCGGGCGACGAGCTGCTCGCGGAGCTTCTCGGTGACCCGCTGACCGAGCTCGGGCCGCGAGGTCTGGTTGGCGAACTCGGGGATGGCGATCACCTTCACGTGCGCCGGCAGGTTGCTGCCCTTGCTCGTGAGGGAGTAGCCACAGCCCAGGCTCGAGCCCAGCAGCAGGGCCGCGAGTCCGGCGAGGAGAAAAGAGCGCCCGCTGAGAGTGTTCACGGAACGGATGTTAACCCGGGATTGGTCGGTGGCTTTCCATTCCGAACCTGAGGGGAGCGCCAGTGCGTTGGCAGGGGCTCCGTGCCGAGCGAGTGCGAGGAACCGACCCAGGTCGGTGACGAAGCGCGAGTCGAGAGCACGGAGTCGCTGACGACGTGCTGCCGCCCCCTCAGGCCTAGGAGGAGGTGAGCAGGTCCAGGAACGACTGGATGGTCGTCAGCTTGCGTTCCGAGTCGCTGTAGAGCTTGGCCGAGAAGATCGCGGTGGAGGCGTGACCGGCGAGCATGTTGAAGAGCTCGTAGTCGACCGGGGCGAAGTCTTCCTTCTGGGGCAGCAGCTCGTAGACCGAGATCGCGCCGATGACGTGGTCCTTGATCTTGAGCGGGATGACCGCCAGCGGATCCACGAAGCTCGTCGAGCGACCGTCTTCCTTGAAGTACGGCTGACCGCTGGTCGCCGCCTGGCCGATGACGCCCTCACCCACCCGGATGCGGAGGCTGGGCGTCCGGTCCATGCCCTCGGTGGTGATGACGCAGAGGTCGTCGGTCTTGCCGTCGATGAGCATGACCGCGAAGCTGCGGACGCCGATCAGGTTGACGACGATCTCCATGACGATGGAGATGACTTCCTGGAAGTCGAGCGTCGAGTGGAGCTGATACGAGGCGACGTAGAGGTTCGCCAGGTTGTCGTTCTGCTCCTCGAGCTCGGCGTGACGTCGACGCAGGGTGGCCAGCTCGCGTTCGGTCTCTTCCGCGGCCGGCGCCCCGACGGTCTGACCCGGCGAGGAGAGCGGGCCCTGGACGGCCTCGAGCCGCTGGATCGTTTGACGTGCCTGGACGAGCTGGGTCTCGAGCTCACGCTCGCGGTCCGTGGGACCCGTCGGCTCGGCGCTCGGGCCGCTGGCGCGGAGGAGCGCGATCTGGCGACGCAGTTGGGCGTTCTCAGCCAGGAGCTTCCTAGCGAAGCCCTGAGCGCGTTCGAGCATCCGCTCGAAGCGTCCGGTGGGGAGGACGCCCTGGGTGGCCATCAGCGAAACGGCCCTCAGTCGGCGGAGATGCGGTACGGCATGACCGCCAGGATTGACTCACTTTCGAGCAGGCGCAAGAGCTGGGCCTGGTCGAGACCGTCAATCGCTGCCTGGGGCAGCTCCGAGATCACGCTGCGGGCGACCCCGCGGTGCCACTCCGCCGCCACCGCGGCGCGGGCCTGCGGGTCGGTGAGGACCTCGAACAGGCTGGGCGGACGGGGGTAGGCGGGGAGACGGACGGGGGCGTCCTGATCGATGGAGGCGAGGTTCTTGGCCTCCTCGACCGCCCGGTCGAGACCACCGAGGATGTCGATGAGCTGATGGTCGAGGGCCTGCTTTCCGGTCCAGACCCGCCCGCGGGCGACGCGGTCGACCGCGTCGGCGTCGGCGAGGCCCCGTCCTTCGGCCGTCTTCTCGAGGAAGAGCTGGTAGACCGTGCCGAGCTGGTTGAGCAGCATCCCGCGCTGCTCGTCGGTGAAGCGGTCCTGGCCGGAGAAGAAACCGGCGTTCTCGCCTCGCTGCACCGGCACGACGTTCATGTCGATCTTCTCTTGGAACCCGGAGGTCACGTACTTGCCTCCGTAGATCCCGATGGAGCCGGTGATGGTGGTGGGCGCCGCGACGATGGCGTCGGCGCCCATGGCGACCCAGTAGCCGCCCGAGGCGGCGACGTCGGACATCGACACGACCACCGGCACGCCGTCGTCCTGGGCCAGCTCGAGCTGTCGCCAGATCTCGTCGGAGGCGCCCGGCGAGCCGCCGGGGCTGTCGACCCGGAGGACGATGGCGTCGGCGCCGTCGTCGACGGCCTGCTCGATCGCGTGGGCGATGGTCTGCGAGCCGAGGCTGGAGCCACCGAAGAGACCGCGCTGGCTCGGGCCGGGGACGATGGTGCCGACCGCGTGGATGACGGCGATGGAGTGCGAGCCGGAGGAGGAGCCGAAGCTCCGGACGTAGTCCTCGAGGTCGACGCGAGCGAGCTCGGCGTCGAGGGCCTCGTCGAGGAGCTCGGACGCCTCGTCGGCGAAGGCGAGCTGATGGACGAGGCCGACTTCGAGCGCCCGGGGCGCCGCGTAGGGGCCGTCCGAGACGAGGGCGTCGATCTCGGCGGGGTCGCGGCCGAGCGACTCACCGATGCCCTCGGTCATCTCGGTGAAGAGACCGTCGAGCAGGCTCTCGGTGGCCTGACGATGAGCGTCGGTCATGTCGGCGCGGGTGTAGCTGTCGGCAGCGTTCTTGTAGGCGCCGATTTGCTCGAGGTCGGCCACCACTCCGACCTTGGCGAGACTGGCGGAGTAGAAGGGGACCTCGGAGCGGATGCCGTCGAGCCAGAGCACGGAGGTGCGCGCCATGGTCACGTGGTCGGCGACCGAGGCGAGGTAGTAGCCGCCGTCTTGGACCTGACCGAGGTGCACGTGGATGCGCTTGCCGGCTGCCTTGCAGGCGAGCAGGGCCTGGCGGACCTCCCAGGTGCGGCCCCAGCCGAGCCCGAGCGAGCCGACCTCGAGCTCGATGGCGGCGATGTCGGGGTCTTCGGCGGCGGCATGGAGACCCTGGACCAGGTGTCCGTAGGTGAGGGCCTGCACGCCGAGCAGGGCGCTCATCTCGGGGCTCGGGTCCTGCTCGGGCCAGGCGCCCTGGAGGTCGACGTGGAGGACCGCGTTGCCGCTGCGGCTGGCGCTGAAGCCACCGGAGCTGCCGGCACCGCTGCCGAGCTTGGCGATGACCAAGGCTCCTGCTCCGAGGAACAGGATCAGGGCCAGGAGAACGAGGAAGACCTTGGTGCTTGTCTGCATGCGCGACTCCACCCACCCCGCGGGGTGGGGTCTCGGACTCTCGGAGCTGGCGGAGGAGGGAGAGCTCTCAGACGCTCTCGACCGCCTCGATCTCCGGGACGACCTCGACGACGGCGGCCTCGATGCCTGCGCGGAGAGTCATGTCCGACATCGGACAGCCACCGCAGGCACCGACCATCTTGACCCGAGCGATCGAGCCATCGACCTCGAGCAGCTCGACGTCTCCGCCGTCAGCTCGCAGGGCCGGACGGATGCGTTCGAGGGCCTCCTCGACTCGCTCCCGAATCGGCTGGACAGTGTTCTCGCTCATCGGCTCATCTCTCCCGTCTCCGTCGTGAGACGGGCTCGGTCCAATCATGGGGGGCAGCGCCTCAGGGCGCTAGCGGAGCCGGTACGTGAACCGGCCCGTCGAGGTCAGATGTCGATGGTGTCCATCTTCTGATCGACATCGAACTCGTGGTGCCAGATGCCCCACACCATCTCGAGATCGACCTCGTACCAGAGCTTGACCGAGACCACGCTGCTGTGCTGCTGGACCTCGAGATCCGCCTCGTTGAGGGGGATGCCCAGCTCGTCGGCGCGGTCGAGGATGTTGTCGAAGACGGCGTCTTCCTTGACCAGGCCGGCAGCGAACTTCGTCGCGTTGTCCTCGACTGCATCGAGCAGCTTCCCGTGCGCCACGCGCATGGGGATGAACTTCATCCCCACGTGCACGGCTGCCGCGAGCACGATCAGGGCGATGACCGCCGCGATCTTTCCCTCTCCGCGATTCTGACTCCGACGGTTCGGCATCAGTGGCCTCCTAACTTTCTCTACTGAGCGTGTCCGAGCCCCCGCAGGCTGCGTCATCATCGCATCGGCGCTGCGGCCCAGCAAGGGTGGTGGGGCGTCTTGCCCCGCGACGATCCGAGCTAGATCCGGTGGAAGGTCCGTCGCCAGCGTGACTTCGTGACGAAGCCGGCGGCGATTTTCCCGTAGAAGACCACGCGGTCGACGAGACTCGGACCTGGCTCCGGATTGTCCTCGTCGGCCTCATAGCTCCAATAGATGAGCCATGCGTGCCCTCGGATCCGTTCGGCGTCGACTTCGTGGCGGCTCCAGGCCCGGCTGTCTTGGGAGTCGTAGCGGTTGTCTCCCATCATGAAGTATTGCCCGGGCCCGAGCGTGTAGCTCCGCTCGAACCAGCGGGCTCGCCGCACGGCGCCGTAGTCGACCGTCCACTCCGCGTCCTCCACCTCGTGGAGCTCGCCGAAGCGGTCTCGGAAGCTCTCGGGGACGGCCTCGCCGTCGGCCTCGACGACCAGGTTGCCGAGCTTGGGGTTGTACCGGATGTCGAGACGTTCGCCGGGGAGCCCGATCACCCGCTTGATGTAGTCGGTGTTAGGGGCGTCGGGGGGACGGAAGATCACCACGTCGCCTCGGCGCACGGGGCGGGTGGGGACCAGGGCGAAGCCATCGTCGGCCGCGCCATCGCCGTAGACCAGCTTGTTCACCACCAGGTGGTCGCCGATGAGCAGGTTCTGCTTCATCGAGCCGGAGGGGATCTTGTAAGGCTGGGCGACGAAGCCGCGGACGAAGATCGCGAACAGGGCCGCGGTGATGATGGCCTCGACGTTCTCCCGCATCGCCGACTTGCGCGGCTGCTCCGGGGCGTCCTTGGCGCTGGCGTCGCGGGGCTCGTCGCTGGCCATGTCCGGCTCCTGCTGGCCCGGTCGGGCGGGAGGGTCTTCGCCCGCCGCGGGGGTGATGAGGACGCGCATCGTATCAGCCCGAAACGACCCCGTCCGACGGGGCCTGGAGTCGCCGGCGCGAGTCGCTCGGGGCCCGCGGAGCCGTTCGCGCTCAGAGACCGCCGGGGACGGAGCTT
>JBCCFW010000141.1:0-20809 GCA_039029535.1 Acidobacteriota bacterium | reverse complement strand
GGAGCTCGCAGAGACCGTCGAGCTGACCGTGCTCGCCGGACGCGAGGGCCTCTCGAACCGTCTCCGGGCCTGGCGGATCCAGAAGCTGGGTCTCGTCCTCCAGGGCCACGTCGAGCAGGTCCACACCGGCCGCATCCAGATCATCGGAAGCACCGAGATCGGCTACTGCCGGAGCATCTCCGAGGCGCAGCTCCGCGAGCACCTCGAAGAGGCCTGCCGCGCCGGGGTGACCGCCTTCCTCATCACCAAGGGGCTGCCACCTCCCGCCGGGCTCCTCGAGGTCGCCGACACCCACTCGGTGCCCGTGCTCCGCTCCGGCGTGAGCTCGTCGGAGACCGTGGGCGCCGTCCAGGACCACCTGGAAGATCGCCTCGCCCCACGCCTGCGCGTCCACGGTGTCCAGCTCGACGTGTCGGGCCTGGGCGTGCTGCTGCTGGGGGAGTCGGGCATCGGCAAGTCCGAGTGCGCCCTCGATCTCGTGTCCCGCGGACATCGACTCGTCGCCGACGACCTCGTCGAGGTGCGACGCCTGCACTCCGCGCTCGTGGCGGTCGGTCCCAAGGAGCTCCGGCATCACATGGAGCTGCGGGGCATCGGCATCATCAACATCAAGGACCTGTTCGGGGTCTCCGCGCTCTGCGAGCGCAAGGAGGTCGAGCTGGTCCTGCGGCTCGTTCGCTGGAAGGCCGGCGCCGAGTACGAGCGACTCGGCGTCGACGACCGTGAGGAAGACCTCCTCGAACGGAAGGTGCCCTACGTCGAGCTGCCCGTCCGACCGGGTCGCAACCTCGCCCTGCTGGTCGAGGTCGCTGCGCGCAACCAGCTCCTGAGACGGGAGGGCTATCATCCGGCGCGAGCGCTGGTCGACCGTCTCGACCAGGACGTCGCCGCCGCCGGTCAGCGAGCGCGCAACGAGGACGGGTAGACGGTCATGAGCTCCGAGACGAAGCGAGACTCGTTCCTGATCGTCTCCGGTCTCTCCGGGTCGGGGAAGAGCCTGGTCCATCGGTTCTTCGAGGACATCGGCTACTTCTGCGTCGACAACCTGCCCATCGAGCTCATCCCCAAGCTCGCGGAGATGCGCTCGCGCGGCGGCTCGGGTCTCGACCGCGTCGCGCTCACCGTCGACGCCCGCGGCGGCCGCTCCATCCCCGAGCTCCCGGCCCTGCTCGGTGAGCTGCGGGCCCAGGTCCCGGCGCTGGAGCTGCTCTTCATCGAAGCCAGCGATGCCGTGCTCGGCCGTCGCTTCTCCGAGACTCGCCGGCCACACCCCCTCGCCGATGCCAGCCACGACATCGCCGCCGCCATCGCCGAGGAGCGCGCGCTCCTGGCCGAGCTGCGGGGGCACGCCGACGTCATCCTCGACACGAGCCAGTACTCGGCGCGTCAGCTCCGCGAGCACCTTCTCGGTCGCTACGGTGACGACGAGGCCGACGGCCTGCGGGTGGGGGTCGTGTCCTTCGGCTTCCGCAACGGGCTGCCGGTCCAGGCCGACCTCGTCTTCGACGTGCGCTTCCTGCCGAACCCGTACTACGACGAGACGCTGCGGCCGTACTCCGGCAACGACGCGCCGGTGCGCGAGTTCCTCGAGGCCAAGTCCGAGTACCACGACTTCCTCGAGCACGCACAGCGGATGCTCGAGTTCCTGCTGCCCTCGTACCAGCGCGAGGGCAAGTCGTACCTGACCATCGCCATCGGCTGCACCGGCGGCCGTCATCGCTCGGTGGCCATCGCCACCGCGCTGCACGCCTGGCTCGAGAGCACGCATCAGAAGGTCACGCTGACCCATCGCGATCGCGATCGCCCCGAGAACCAGCACGCCAAGACCGAGAAGAAGGAGAAGAGCGAGTGAAGACCGGAACCGTCGAAGTCGCCGTGCTCGTGGTGACCCACGGACAGCTCGCTGCCGAGCTGGTCGCCGCGGCCACGACCATCCTCGGCGGGGTCGAGCTGCCTCAGCTCGGCTCACTCTCCATCGGCTGGGACCAGGACGTCGACGAGGCCAGACAAGCCATCGCCGACGAGGTCGAGCGCACCGATCGAGGGGTGGGGGTGCTGGTCCTCACCGACATGTTCGGCGGCACCCCGACCAACCTCTCGCTCACCTTCCTCGACGACGAGCGGGTCGAGATCGTCACCGGCGTGAACCTGCCGATGGTCGTCAAGAGTGCCGGCCTGCGCTTGAAGAAGGGTGCCGACGGCGCGGAGCTGCGTCGGGTCGCCGACGAGGTCGCGAGCAAGGGAGCCGAGAGCGTCATCGTCGCCTCGGCCATGCTCGAGCCCCGCTCGAAGTCGGACGACGAGAGCGAGGCCTGAGGTGGTCTTCGCCGAGGTCGACATCGTCAACCGTCGGGGCCTCCACGCCCGGGCGGCAGCCAAGCTGGTCCAGGCGGCCAGCGGCTTCGAGAGTCAGGTCACCATCGCCCACGGCGAGGAGGAGGCCGACGGCAAGAGCATCCTCTCGCTGATGGTCCTCGGCGCCTGCCAAGGGACGAAGCTTCGCATCTCGATCGAGGGCGAGGACGAGCAGGACGCCCTGGCCGCGCTAGTGGAGCTCATCGCCGGGGGCTTCGATGAGCAGGAGTGACGAGCCGCGCAAGGGCCGACGACGACGTCCGTCGGCCCGCGTGCTGCACGGTCTCGGCGCGGCCCCGGGCATCGCCATCGGTCGTGCCCTCATCCTCGACCGCGGCAGCGCCCAGATCTTCGAGGCGCCCGTGGCCGAGAACGAGGTGGAGGTCGAGGTCGGTCGGCTGGAGGCCGCCGTCGAGGCGACCCGGGCCCAGCTCCGCGAGATCCGGGAGCAGCTCGCCGAGAACTCCGGCGAGGAGTACGCCTTCATCTTCGACGCGCACCTCCTGTTCCTCGACGACGACCACCTCGTCGGCGACGCGCTGCGCTCCATCCGCGAGAAGCGGCACAACGCCGAGTGGGCCCTCGACCAGGCCTGCCGCAACGTCGAGGAGCTGTTCTCCGGCATCGGCGATCCCATCCTGCGCGAGAGGGCGGCCGACGTCGCCGACGTTCACGAGCGGATCCAGCGCAACCTCTCGGGTTCCGAGCACCACGACCTGTCCGAGCTCACCGAGGACGTCGTGGTCGTGGCGCACTCCCTGCCGCCCTCGGAAGCAGCGAGCCTGCACTTCCCGCACGTGGTCGGCTTTCTCACCGAGGTCGGTGGTCGCACGAGCCACACGGCCATCGTCGCCAAGTCGCTCGGCATCCCGGCGGCCGTCGGTGTCGAGGGCGCCCTCAAGCACGTGCGGCAGGGGAGCCTCATCGCCCTCGACGGCTTCAAGGGCGAGGTCCTGCTCTCGCCCAACGAGGCGGCGGTCAAGCGCTACGCCAACCGTCGGCAGGCCTACTTCTCCCAGGAGCGCGAGCTCATCGCGAACCGTGAGCAGCCGGCGGTCACCACGGACGGCGTGGGGGTCTCGCTCCGGGCCAACGTCGAGCTCGTCGAGGAGCTCCCGTCGGCCAGCGAGCACGGTGCCGAGGGCATCGGTCTCTACCGCAGCGAGTTCCTGTTCCTGAGGAAGTCGCCGAAGCTCCCGAGCCTCGACGATCACTTCCAGACCTACCGCTGCCTGCTCCAGGCCGCGGACCCGCACCCGGTGACCATCCGCACGCTGGACCTCGGCGGCGAGAAGTACTTCCACGACGTCTTGCAGCCCGGCGAGGCCAACCCGGACCTCGGCCTCCGCGGCGTGCGCTTCGCCTTGGTCCGACCCGACATCGTCAAGACGCAGGTCGAGGGCGTTCTCCGCGCGGCAGCCGAGGGCGGCAAGGCACGGCTCATGGTCCCGCTGATCTCGGCGATCGAAGAGGTTCGCCTCGTCAAGAAGCTGCTCGAGGAGGTCCGCTCGGAGATCGGCGGTTCGGTGGCCGACGTGGAGGTGCCGTTCGGCATCATGGTCGAGGTCCCCTCGGCGGCGCTGCTGGCCGACCAGCTCGCGTCGGAGGTCGACTTCTTCGCCATCGGCACCAACGACCTCATCCAGTACACGATGGCGGTCGACCGCGGAAACGAGCACGTCTCGCATCTCTTCCAGCCACTCAACCCGGCCGTGCTGCGCCTCATCGAGCACACGGCCAACGCGGCGTGCAGCGCCGGCATCACCGTCTCGGTCTGTGGCGAGATGGCGGCCAGCCCGCTGCACGCGCCGCTCCTGGTCGGCCTCGGCATCAACGAGCTGTCGATGGACCCGGTGTCGGTGCCCCTCGTGAAGGAGGCTGTCCGTGCCCACTCGGCGGCCGAGCTCTCGACCCTGGCGGAGGAGTGCCTCCAGCTCTCCGATGCGGCCGAGATCGAAGGGCTCCTGGAGGAGCGCGTCGGTCCGCGGATCAAGGGCCTGCGCGGCGACCAGCTCCGGTCACGGGGCCGCTAGCCCGAGGCGGAGATCCGTCACCGCCGCGGTATCATCTGAGCTTCGCGCGGCCCCGTTTCGGCCGCTGGAGCGCCCATGAATCTCCGCACTGCACTGGGAGTGATCGTCACGATCATCGTCCTGGCGGCCTGTTCCTGGATCCACCTGCAGAACCGCGAGCTGCTGAGCGAGCGGCTCCGGGCCTGGCCGGCCCGGACGCTCTCCGCTCAGGAGGAGCCCCTGCCGCCGGGCGCGCCCGACGCCCTCGTCTGGGAGCTCCCGGTCGGTCACGCCCTGCTCGGCACCTTCGGTCTCGGCGCCCTGCTCATCCTCCTGGGATGGAGCGTCCGCTCGGCCAAGCAAGTCAGCAAGCAAGCCGGGGTCAGCCGGGATCGCAACACCCAGCGGAAGATCTCCCAGTCGCTGACCGACGGGCTGGAGGCGCTGCTCCACGACAAGCCGCAGGAGGCCCTCACGGCCATGCAGCAGGTGCTGGAGCACGAGCCCAAGCACTCCCGCGCGCTGCTTTTCGGGGCCGACGCGCTGCGAGGGCTCGGTCGTCCCGGCGAGGCCCAGGAGCTGCGGCGTCGTCTCCTCGAGGACGATCCGACCAACGAGCGGGCGCTCTTCGGGCTGGCTGACGACCAGGTCGCGCTCGGCGACGGTCAGGCCGCCGCCACGACCCTCGGCCAGCTCGCCGAGGGGACCAGCGAGCTCTCCCGCATCGCCGCCCGTCGCCTGCGTGAGGTCGAGCTGGAGCGCGGTGAGCTCGACGCGGCGCTGACCGCTCATGACCGTCATCAGAAGCTCCGCAAGAAGCACGGCGTGAGCACGCGCGAGGGGGAGGACGAGGCCGATCGGATCCGACGCGCGCTCGAGACGCGCAAGGCCCTGCAGGACGCCGAGCTCGGACGCACCTCCGACGCGCAGTCGGCGCTCAAGAAGGTGCTCTCGAAGGACCCCGGCTACGCACCGGCGCGGCTGGCCCTCGGCCAGGCCCTGCTCGCCGACGGGCGGGAAGACGAGGCTCTCAAGATCTACCAGGAGGGCTACGAGCGCACCCGCGAGGGAGCCATGCTCGTCGCGGCGGAGCGCTGCTTCCTCGACGAGCCGGGCGAGGAAGGCAACGAGGTCGAGCGCACGGCGCACGCGCTCAGCACCTTCCGCCGCTTTGCCCAGGGTGATGGTCCGCGTCATCAGGCGGTCGCCTTCCTCGGCAAGCTCTACACCCGCCTGGAGATGCTCGACGACGCAGCGGCCACGTTCGACTCGGTCCGCGACAGCTTCCCGGACAACCCGACCTTCACCTACTACGCCGCCCGCATCGCCCAGGCCCAGGGTCGTCACGAGGAGGCGGCCGACTGGTTCCGCGCCATCGTGAAGTCGCTGGCGGTGCTCCGTCTCCGCTACCGCTGCACGCGTTGCGAGGTGGAAATCGACGAATACACCGATCGCTGCCCGGGCTGCGGTCGCTTCGGCGCGGTCACTCTCGACCTCGGCATGCGTGAGCTGCACCAGCCCCTGCCCGCCGCCCGTCCGGTCTACGAGACGGTCGGCGCGGCGGCCGGGGAGGGGAGTGACGCCTCACCGGAGACCACGGCATGAGCAGCGCGTTTCCGAACAACCCCCGCGAGACCCCGGTCGTCCTCTGCGTCCTCGACGGCTGGGGAGAGGCCCCGGCCTCGGCCGGCAACGCCATCACCGAGGCGGGCCTGACGGTCCTGCCCGAGCTCATGACGGGCCCCTGGAGTCGACTCGACGCGTCGGGTGAAGCCGTCGGGCTGCCGCCGGGCATCATGGGCAATTCCGAGGTCGGCCATCTCACGCTGGGGGCGGGCCGCATCGTCGACCAGGACCTCCTCCGCATCAACAAGGCCATGCGCGAGGGCCCCGACGGCAGCGCCCCGGTGGCGAACAACGAGAACCTCGTCGCCTGCTTCGAGGCGGTGAAGAAGGGAAGTGGTCGCCTGCACTACTTCGGCCTCGCCTCCGACGCCGGGGTTCACTCCGATCTCGCACACCTCGAGACCCTCATCCGCCATGCGGCGGACGCGGGCATCGAGCGTCAGGTCGTGCACGCCTTCACCGACGGCCGGGACACGCCTCCGCACAGCGGCGTCGATCACCTCGGTCGGCTCGAGAAGTTCTTGGTGGGCATCCGGGGCGCGACCATCGGCACGGTCATGGGCCGCTACCACGCGATGGACCGCGACAAGCGCTGGCCGCGTACCGAGAAGGCCTGTCGCGCGCTGCTCCAGGGCGAGGCCCGACGCGAGGGCAGCGCGGTCGAGGCGTTGCGTCGCTCCTACGACGAGGGTGTCACCGACGAGTTCGTCGAGCCCGTGCTGCTGGCCGATGACGCACCGCTGCGCGACGGCGACGGCGTCATCGTCTTCAACTTCCGCGCGGACCGCGTCCGGCAGATCACCGACGCCCTCACCACGCCGGGCTTCTCGGAGTTCGAGATCCACCAGCCGAAGCTCTCGACCTACACCTGCACGACGCGCTACCGGGAGGACTTCGACCTGCCCGTGCTCTTCGAGCGCGAGCACCCGCAGGAGGTGCTGGGCGACGTCTTCGCGGGGGCGGGCTGGCCTCAGCTCCGCCTGGCCGAGACCGAGAAGTACGGTCACGTCACCTACTTCCTCAACGGTGGTCGCGAGGAGGAGCAGGACGGCGAGAACCGGATCATGATCCCGTCGCCGAAGGTGGCCACCTACGACCTCCAACCAGAGATGTCGGCGGCGGGCGTCACCGAAGAGGCCATCCGCTGGGTGAAGAAGGGCGGCTCACGCTTCCTGGCGGTGAACTACGCGAACGCCGACATGGTCGGTCACAGCGGGAAGCTCAACGAGACCCTCGAGGCCGTGCGCACGGTCGACGCCTGCGTGGGTCGGCTGCTTCAGGCCTGTCGTGAAGTCGGCGCGGTCTGCCTGGTCACCTCCGATCACGGCAACGCCGAGATCATGATCGCCGAGGACGGCGGAGCCATGACCTCCCACACGACCTCACCGGTGCCACTGCTCGTGGTCGATCCCCGAGGTCCGAGCGCCGGCTGGGGTCTCGAGAAGGGCGGCGGCCTCTGCGACGTCGCGCCGACCCTGCTGCGACTGGCGGGCCTGCCGGTGCCGTCGCTCATGGGCGGGCGCTGTCTCGTGCGAGAAGACTGAGCGGACGCCGGTGAGCATGCGGAGGGAGCTCGGCCGCTGGCCGGGTCGTGTCGCGGCGTGTCTCGTCGCGACGGTCATCGACGATCGCTGCCCGGGCTGCGACGGGGAGCTTCCCGGCTGGCTCGGACCGACCTGTCCGTCCTGCGTGGACCGACTGCATCGCGAGGCCGGTCGCTGCTGTCGGCACTGCAGCCTGCCGCTGGCCGACGGGGAAGAGGCCAATGTCGTCCTCTGCTCCGGTTGCGCCATGGAGCCGGCCGTGCTGCCGACGCTGGCGCCATTGCCGCACGCGGGACTGGCAGCGCACCTGGTCGGGGCGCTCAAGCACGAGCGTCGTCGCGAGCTGGCCGAGCTGCTGGCGTCGGTGACCTTCAGCGACCTGCGCGTGCGGCTGGCGCTGCACGAGGCGGACGGGATCGTGCCGGTGCCGTCGGACCCGCATCGGCTGCGTGAGCGTGGCTTCGATCCGGCGGCATTGCTCGCGGAGGAGATCGGGCGTCGGGCGGACCGTCCGGTGCTGCGCTGGCTGACGCGTCCGGCGGGGCAGCCAACGCAGGTGAGCCGTGGTGCGCGGGAGCGGAGGAGGGGACCACGATTTGGTCCGGGACTGCGGCTGCGCTGGGCTCGACGACGGGGACAGCGCTTGAAGGTCGTGATCGTCGACGACGTCGTGACGACCGGGGCGACGGTGCACCGTGCGTCCGAGGCCTTGCGCGCGTGGGGGATGGAGGCGAGTGGAGTGGTGGCGGTGACGCGGTCGGCGTTCGTAGAGCCGCCGGCGTGACGAGCCAGCCATCATCACGGGCCATCAGGAGGGTCGCCGTGCTAGGGCATCAGTTCGCCGACCCCGTCATGTGGGCACACGGAGTCCTGGCTCATGACGGCTACGCAGGTGCGAAAGAGGCCATCTGGAGAGACACCCTGGATCGAGACGGCATCCTGGGCATGAGAGTCCCAACCGACCGGGGCAGCCTCG
Source organism: Acidobacteriota bacterium (assembly GCA_039029535.1). GTDB lineage: Bacteria > Acidobacteriota > JBCCFW01 > JBCCFW01 > JBCCFW01 > JBCCFW01. Next base: position 12,296 of record JBCCFW010000141.1, on the reverse strand, counting down.
ACTTCCTGATGCCCATCCACGCACTGCTCGACACCTTGGCGGTCTATCGCGCTCTCCTGAAGGCAGCGGATGGTCTCCTATACATGGTGTCAGTCAGGCCTGACCAACGCGGCCTCAACGAACGCGATCACGCCTTCCTTTGCGACGCCTTGCAGGAGCTGGGCAAGTCACCACCGCCCTCCGTCACGCTGCTCAACGACAGCTATTGCAGTCGTCCCGGTGAGCCCCGCCTGCGCCCTGGCGACGTGACCTCGTTGACCCTCCCGGGGTCTCCCATCCTCGAGACGGCCATCGGTAAGCGCCCCATCGTCGAGTGCTCCCGCGGGCTGCGGTCCGTCGTCACGGGTCAACGCGAATGCCAGGAGGGTCTCGACGAGGCCATGGACGAGCTCTGGCGCGTGCTCGAGTCAGAGTGATCACCGATGACCGGCAACCGAACCACCTGGCTCCATCAACACGACTACCTCGGCCTCGAGCTCGACTGGCTGGCGGTCGACGCTGACGGCAGCCTCGGGTTCTTCTCCTCGGCGGGAAGGGGAGCCGTCCCGTCGACCTGTCTTCCAACCTGCAGCGAGCTTCACGCGGTCACTTCGATCGTCGAGACGCTCCCCGTCGTCAGCGAGGTCGAGGTCCTCGTCTCCAAGTACGGCGAGCATCAATCCTCCGGGCGCCCCGCCTCGGCCCTCGATTGGCTCGAAGTCGCGCGCCGTGGCATCTGGGCCTTCGACTACGACCTCAACTCGCGCGTGGGCGGCTACCGACAGGTCGTCCGACCCCACGAGCCGCTCCCGCTCGCCGCGCTCGAGGCCGACGCCGTCCTCCAGTTGGCTCGTAGCGTCCGTCTCACCCTGCGCCTGGCCTCCGTGGAGTGGCTGCTCCCAGGCGACGACGCGGTGTTCCAGAGCTGAGGGCCCGACTCTCCGTCCGGCAGCCAAAAGGTGTGGGCCCGACGGCCCACGCGCCCTGGGTCGCGCCCGGTCGAGCACTCGCCAAGAAAAAAGTCCTGCGCATCCTGCGCAGTTCGACCTTCGTTCCGTTGTTCAGAAAGAGCACTCGGCGTGCTCGACGGTGACGGCCGCGCTGACTGAGGCCGTCTCTCGCGATCCCAGCGTGGACGAGGACCTCATGACCAGCCCATTCACCATCGCCTTCCGCTCCCTTCCCCTCCTGTCCTGGCTGCTCGCCACCTGCCTGGCCCTGACGAGCGCCACGACCGTGCTCGCGGGCGGCATCGGCGAGCCCGGCCCGGGCCCCGGTGATGCGCCGATCCGAGACATCTTCACCGAGTGCGTCTGCATCCCACCGTTTTACTCGGTGACCGTCGGTAACGACTGCACCTGCCAGGCCCTCAATGACATCACCAACCCGGTCGGGGCCGACCTGGCGTTTCTCGGTCAGGCGCAGTTGCCACGCGCCTGCGGCCAGCTGGTCTGCTTCGACATGACGGAGCAGCAATGCGCCGACAACGAGGCCTACTGGGGGGACTTCGAGTTCGAGTGGAACGGCCACGAGCCCGAGTGCTGCGTCAGCGAGTATCGAGTGCGATGGGGAGGGCTCTGGGACGACTGCTCGGCGTCGGGCTCCGACGACGGGGACTACCACCGCGTCGTCTCGCCCGATAACGGCGTCGACTGGGAGATCGACGACAACTGGTGCGCGCGGATCCGGTCCCTGGACGAGACCCATCAGCTCATCGAGGACGGCGGCTTCCGTTACGACTACCGGACCTTCAATTTCGGCGCGTGGGATCCCTGCCGTTACGAGTGTCAGGCCTACCGCACCAGCGTCGTTCACGCCGCCCCGCCGGACTGTCCCATCGACACCTCGATGAGCTGCGGGGAAGGGGAGGCCGTCGCCCTCGGCCGGGGCGAGTTCCAGCTCCACGAGGTCGACTTCACCATGCCCGGGCTGTCACCCAGCCTACCCGTCACGATGGCGCGCACGCACCGCTCGCGGGTCCAGGACCTTGCAGGCTTCCCCGAGTGGGGCGACCACCCGGACAAGAAGTACCTCGGCTCCGACGCCTTCGGGGAAAGCTGGTTCTTCCCCTGGGAGATGCGGCTGCGCTCGACCGGCTACGGAGGGGTCGTCGAGCAGATCGTCCTGGAAGATGGCCGGGGCAAGCGGCGCATCTTCGTTCAAGACTCGTGGAACGAGATCGAGTGGCGATACAGCTGGAGCGGCACGGTCAGCGACGAGCAGCTCGTCCTCGTCGACCCGGAGAACTGCGAGTTCGAGCTGATCGCCGAGGACTCCACGGTCTTCGAGTTCGAGACGACGCGCTGCGACCTCAGCCTGAGCCTCGACCATGCCGCGCTCCAGCCGTACAACAGCTACCACGGTCTCTACCCCCTGGGTCAGTACTTCGAGGCCCGGCTGAAGCGGGTCGTCGACGCCTTCGGCAACCACTTCGAGCTGCAATACGAGGAGCGCGAGGAGAAGGAAGACGAGCTCGTCGCCTCCGTCGGCATCGACGGCACGGACTGGATGCGTCACTTCCACAGCTGGGGACGGCCGACCTTCTGCGAGGAAGAAAACGCCTGCCATCGGTGCCTCTTCGGAGCCTCGCCGTTCACGGTAGCCAGCTGCGAGCACTGCGAGAGCCTCCTCGACGACTTCGCCGTCGAGTGCCTCGGCCTCCCCGAGCATTGCACCGACGACCCCTGCTTCGACTGCGGGCTCGTGCGGGACTGCACCGGAACCGAGTGCGAGGGGGTCAGCCGTCCGCCGGAGTGCCAGGTCCGCGTGCCGAGCTATGGTCACGATCTCGATGGCTGCAACGAATCGCCTTGTTTCGACCGCTTCATCTCGAATCCGGACGCCGTGCCCGGTGAGTGCAGCGACGAGGACATGGCGGTCTGGCTGGAGCAGTGCGCGCGCGGCTACGGCCAGGAGCCGAAGACGCCGAGCGACTACCTCACGGCGGTGCTCGACAGCGAAGGTCGCGAGGTCCTGAGCTTCGAGTGGCGTCGCTTCCCCAACGCCTACGGTGGTTGTCTCTGGCAGGGCGATTGTTGGTTCGACCGGGTGGTGAGCGCCGAGCGTCAGGACGGCGCGACCTGGACCTACGAGTACGACCACCGGGAGTACCAGGCCGACTGGTTCGAGTACGACGTCCTGGGCCGACCGGTGGACTCGGACCCCGTGCCCGTCTACCCGGAGGGCGACAGCTGGCCCGGCATGTTGGTCTCGGTCACCAGCCCTCCCGTCGAGGGACTCCTCGGCTTCCCGTCGGGCAGCTCCGAGCGGCTCGTGCGTCGTTACGGCTACGGCATGCCTCCCTACGCCGACTTCCGACCCACGGTCGCCCGTCTCGCCACCCTCCGTGACGAGAACGGTCACCTGGTCTTCGAGAACGCCTACTACGATGACCAGGTCGAGCTCACGCCGGAGCAGTTGCAAGACGATGGCGACTGCGGGAATGACCGTGATTACCCGGTGCTCCTGCCGGGTCGTCTGGCCCGACGAGTCATCGCGCCGGAAGAGCCGGACCCGCGGAAGATCCACTACCACTACACCCCCGCGGCGCCGGACCCGGAGGTCCCCAGCGCCTGGATCCCCGGCCAGCTGTCCCAACAGGCGGCCCTCGACGTCTTCGTCAACGACCACGGCCGGGTCTCCCGTCACGGCATGGACGTGCTCGGCCGGGAGACGACCACCTGGCGTTACCACGGTCTCGCCGACCCCGACGAGCTTTCCACCGCCGACGACAACCTGCCCACCGATCGACTGCGCGCGGACGATCCGGAGTTCCACGTCTGGCGGACCGAGCACCGCGGCGTCACCAACAAGGCGAGCTTCCGACGGCATCCCAACGGCAACCAGGTCGCCAGCTTCACCATCGCCCAGCTCAACCCCCGGCCCAACCCGCGCCTGGTCTCCATGAACTGTCGTCTCCCGAAGCGCTTCTCCAGCAAGCCGGAGGTGATCTACCGCTTCGCCGCACCTCTCCCGCCGGAGGAACGTTGGTGGCACGACCCCCACGTACCCGAGGACTTCGGGCTGGTGGAGGCTGACCAGCCGAGGCTGGCGACGAACTACTGGTACGACTTCGACCAGGTCGGTAGCTGTGACGACCTCCGGGTCTACCCGGACTCGCACGGGGTCGTGCTGCGGGAGCGAGAGCACGAGCACCCGCCGAGGTACTACTTCGACAACGCGAAGGATCAAGACGGCGTGCTCGATGTCCTCCGGAGGTACAACGAGACCTTCATGACCGAGGAGGACTGGTGGTCGGACCTGGGCGCGATACTCCAGGTGGAAGCCGAGCCCGATGCGCAAGGCCGCTTGCGACTCTCACGAGTCCCGGAGGCCGTGGCCGGCCTTCACGGCATCTTCGGTGACGACAGCCGCGGGGGCGGCACCGAGGTCAAGCACCTCTACCACGAGTCGGGCCCGGCCAAGGGCTTGCTCAGGGAGACCATCGTCGACGTCGGCGGTCTCGAGCACGTGACCCGCTACGAGTACGACGACGGGCTGCGCGTCCGCTCCATCACCGACCCGATGGGGAACGAGACCCTCTTCGAGTACAACGTCCTGGGCTGGCTCCTGAAGGAGAGATCTCCCGAGATCGATCCCGACGGCGACGGTCCGCTGCCCGCCTACCGGATCTCCACGGCGCACCACTACGACCGTCGCGGACGGGTCGTGCGTTCCTCGCACGACAACCTCGATCACGAGGGCCGGGCCGTGCCGACGAACCCCTGGTGGATCACCTACTGGGACCATGACGGGCGAGGACGGCTCACGGAAGAGCGACGCGCGACCGCGCTCGGACAGCACCAGGCCATCCAGCACGACTACAACGTGTTCGGGCAGGTCGTCGAGACCCGGCGGGGCGGAGCGACGAGTTGCGACGCTCCCTGGGATCGCACGGCCTTCGAGTACGACGCCCTCGGACGACTCTACCGTCAGACCGAGGCTCCCAAGATCACCGGCGGCCCCTGCGGCGCCCTCGGCACGAGCGAGCACGAGCTCGTGACCCAGACCGACTACGACGGGAACGGCAACGTCACGCGCACCGTCGTGGGCGCCGGGACCTCGCAACCCCGCATCACGACGATGAAGTACGACGGTCACGACCGGCTCCGGCGGGTCATCGAGCCGACGGGCACCGTCCGGAACCTGAGCTACGACTGGCGGGGCGGCCTCGTCTCGGAGGAAATCGTCGGCGACGACGGGAGGGGCAGCCCGAAGTGCCTGAGCCACGTCGAGCACGAGTTCGACGCGCTCGGCAGGAACGAGCGGTCGAGCCAGGCCTTCTTCGACACCCTGGGGAGCTCCCCGGTCCTCGACGGCCTGGGCGACGACGAGCCGACCTGCGCGACCGCCACGAGCGGCGCCCTGATCGAGGACGGCACGGTCGACCAGGAGACGGTCTGGTGCTACGGCTGCTCGCTCGTGCTCCAGGAGACCGACCACTACGGCAACGAGACCGATCACTACTACGACGGCAAGGAACGACGACGTCTCACCCGGGATCCCCTCGGCAACGAGACCGAGTGGATCCACGACGCCAACGACAATGTCCTCTTCGAGATCCAGCGCACGATCTCCGATCTCACCGGCGAGGTCACCACCCGGACCTGGTCCCACGGCTACGACGCCCTGTCCCGCCGGACCTGGACCCAGGCCCCCGACGGCGGCCTGACCCGCTTCCATCACGACTCGCTCGGCCGCGTCACCCTCACCGTCGGGCCACGGGGCACCGAGACCGAGCTGCGCTACGACGGCCTGGGCCGCCTGCTGCGCACCGAGCGACACCCGAGACCGGGGGCTCCTCCCGAGGAGCAGCCCATCGTCACCGAGCAACGCTGGAATGGTGCGTCCTGGCTCGTGGCGCAGGTCGACGCGAACGGGAACGAGACCCTCTACGGTCATGACGACCGCGGCCGCGTGGAAACGACGACTTACGAAGACGGCACCGTCCGGACCGTCCTGCACGACGTCTTCGGCAACGAGCAGTTCACGCAGGAGCCGGACGACGTCACCAGGAGTCAGTCCTGGCACGACATCGGCAACCGGCTCACCGCGAAGTCCGTGAGCAGCGGCGACGGCGGCGCCGATCCCGACACGACCATCGAGTCCTACTCCTACGACGGGCTGAACCGGATCGTGAAGGCCGTCGACGACGACTCGGTGGTCGAAAGGGCCTACGACTCGCTGGGCGGCATGACCCGGGAGGCCGTCTCGGACCGGGCGACCGGCCGGAGCTTCCCGGTCAGGAAGGTCCTGGACGCCAACGGTCTCGTCCGGGAGAAGACCTACCCGAGCGGCCGGGTCCTGGAGATCACGCCACGCACCGCGACGGGCCCCCTGTCCGAGGTCTACCGCATCGAGGAGCGCTCACCGAACCCGCGCTTCATCGCGACCTACTCCTACCTCGGTCGCTCGCGACCGGAACAGGTCCTGCGGGGGAGGGGGCTGCGGACCACGACCACCTACGACGCAGCCGGCCGCGCCAAGCTCATCGACCACGTGAGCTGGGAAACCCCGATCGGCGGTCACCAGTACGAGTGGGACCTGGCGGGGAACCGCATTGAGGACGTCGACCAGCGCACCGGGGTCCGACGCACCTACGACTACGACTCCTTCGACCGGCTCACGACCTCGACCATCCAGTCGGGCTCGGCCACGCCGGTGGGGACGGTCTACGACCTCGACGGCGTCCACAACCGTCGCTCCGTCACGATCGGCGGGGGAGCGCCGGGGCTCTACTACATGGATGCCACGCCCCTCGACGAGGGCGGACCGGCCGACTTCCAGCTCAACGAGTACACGTCGACGCCCTTCGGGAAGACCCGTCATGACCTGCGGGGAAACACCTCCTGGCAGGAGGCCGCCTCTTGGAACGAAAGGGCCGCCAAGTGTGCCTACGACCACGACTACCGCAACCGCCTGGTCCGGGCTCGTTGTGACAACGGCGACCGGGAGGTCGAGTTCTCCCGCGACGTCTTCGGCCGGGTCTTCCGCAAGGACGTCACGGAGCTGGGCACGACGACCACCACCTATCGCGCCCACGACCAGCTCCAAGTCATCGAGGAGTACGACGCGGACGGCGAGGTGCTCGCCTCCTACGTGCACGGCGTGGGTCTCGACGCGCTCGTGCAGGCCGACATCGGCGGGGAGGAGCTCTGGTTCTCCGGCGACGACCTCGCCAGCACGCGGGTCGTCACCGACCACTCCGGTTACGTGCAGGAACGGATCGACTACGACGACTACGGCTGGCCCATCGTCACCGCCGGGTCGTCGGTCGAGTCGGTCTCGAGCGTCGGCAACCCCTTCCTCTTCGCGGGTCGTCGCTGGGAGCCGGAGCTCGGCTGGTACGACAACCGAGCCCGTTACCTCGACCCCCGGATCGGTCGCTTCACCACTCGGGATCCGATCGGGCTTTGGGGCGACGACCTGAACTGGGGCAACGGCTACGCCTACGTGGGGAGCAATCCGCTCTCGGCGGTGGATCCGCTGGGGCTGGAGGAGGAAGGCATCGGGGACTTCCTGCGGGACGTGTGGGATACCACGCGCGACGGCATCGCCGATGCCTTCGAAGAAGCCATGACCTTCCCGGACGTGGGACTTCCGGTGGCAAAGGAGGGTTTCAGTCAGGTCGCCGACGTGCATCTCGTGGAAGCCGATCGCGCCATCGAGGGCCTCACCGGGAGACGCATCCTGCTCGAGCAGGGTGCCTACGATCCCGATGCCAGCCACGTGGTGGCGGCCGAGCAGGCCTTCGACGCCCGTGACTCGGTTCGTGCCGTTCGTGACGTCGCGGTCGGTGGAGTCGCGGCGATCGGCGAGATCGCCGAGGCGGGCGCCAAGTTCGCGCGGAAGAACGCGGATGCTGTCAAGGAAACGTGCTTCGCCGCCGACACGCCCGTGCTCACGCCCACGGGCCTCGTCGACATCGACGCGATCGAGCTCGGGGATGCGGTCGTCGTCGTCGGTCGTGACGTCGGCCGGGTTCGTCATTCGTCCACCGCCATCGATGAAGGTGACACGAATGGCGGCTGCCTCGCGATCGAAACGCAGGGGGTCTCGGACACTGGCGAGCCCGTTCGGATCGACCTCCTCAGGACCCGTCAATGGGCGGCTAGCCAGGGAGCAGCGGTCGGTCGTTGGCTCACCTTGCAAAGCCGTGTCCTCGCGATGGGGGCCGCTCTGGTGGTGAACGCCGAGCCCTGCGATTGCCCACGCGTCGCGACGGCAGGAGAGAGCGTGGTCACGGGGAGGTTCGTCTACGACAGGGCCGTGCTCCCGCTCCACGTCGAGGGCCTGACGGAGCCGATCCAGACAACGCCGGACCACCCGTTCTACTCGCTGGACCGCCAAGCCTGGGTGCTGGCTGGCGAGCTACTGATCGGCGAGTCATTGCAGACCGCCGCGGGTGCGACGACCGTCAGGACCGTGGGCGAGCTGGGCGAGCCGGTCCCGGTCTTCAACCTGGAAGTCGGCGGTGTTCACGAGTTCGCCATCACGAGGATGGGCATTCGAGTTCACAACGACTGTGAAGTCGATTACTACCGCGGAGCGAAACCCGGTGAGGAGCCAGATTTCACCCCGCGACCAAGAGTCGACTACAAGACTGACGCCAACGGGCACGTCAAGCCCACCCACGGGGTCTCTGTATTCGACAACGCTGGCAGCGTTAAGACAAAGGGCTTCGACCCTCACAAGGTCGATCAAGAAAGCGTGCCCGATCAGCTTAGAATCATCCAAAGAGGGAACGATCCCCATCACCATGAAATCGTCCCCAAGCCGGAAGTGAAGCTCACTCCTGACGAGTACGCAGAGAAGTTGAAAGAGATCAAGACCACACCAGAATGACCCCATACACCCTCAATTGGCCCGAGGAGTTCGAAAGCCGCGAGTGGGAAATCGAGTCAAAGGGGTGGTTCGCCGGCCTCGAGATCGTCATCGATGGCCGGTGCATCACGCCGGTGTTCTATGACCCCGTTCGGCTGTCGCAAGACATCTCGGACGAGCTCTCCAGGGATCTCGTCTTCACCGAAACGAACCTGATCGTCATCGAACGAGTCTGCCGAGAATCGATCGTGGCTGCCGTCGCCAAGCTGGCGGCGGCAGGGGAGTTGACACGCATGCTCACTCGTTGAACGCGACATCAGGGTCGTTCGGCCCAGGAATCTGGATCTCCAAGCTCGCCCCTGCTCTCCTCGCCGTGGCATGCTCCCGAGGTTGACGGAACCACGGCGATCCTCCCTTGAGCACCAACCGCGATCCCCGAGCCCGCTGGGCCGAGCGCCCCCTCGTCGGCGACGCCGCGATGGGCACGGCCATCTACGCCCGCGGCATCTTCATCAACAAGTGCTACGACGAGCTCTGCGTCACCTCGCCGGACCTCGTCGTCGACATCCACCGTCAGCACGTCGCCGCAGGGGCCGAGGTCCTCGAGACCAACAGCTTCGGCGCCAACCGCTTCCGCCTCGCCGCCCACGGGCTCGAGTCGAGGGTCGAGGAGTTCAACATCCTCGCCGCCGAGCTCGCCCGCCGCGCCGCCGGTGACGACGTCCTGGTCGCCGGCTCGATGGGGCCCCTCGGCCTGCCGCTCGAGCCCATCGGCCGCACCGGTCTCGACGAGGCGCGCGAGGCCTTCCGGGTCCAGGCCAAGGCCCTCGCCAAGGGCGGCGCCGACATGCTCCTGCTGGAGACCTTCTCCAGCCTCGACGAGCTGAGGCAGGCTCTCCGCGGTGCCCGGGAAGGCGCCCCCGACCTGCCGGTCGGCGCCCTCGCCACCTTCGACGAGAAGGGACTGACTCCCATCGGCACGCGGCCCGAGCGGATCGCCGAGGCCCTGCAGGAAGAGGGGGCCGACCTCATCGGCGCCAACTGCTCGGTCGGTCCGGCCCCGTTGCTGGACGTCATCGAGAAGATGGCGCAAGTCGCCGACGGCCCCTTCGCCGTGTACCCCAACGCCGGCATCCCTCAGGTGGTCGAGGGCCGGCTGCTCTACCTCTGCTCGCCCGACTACCTGGGCAAGTACGCCCGGCGCTTCCTCAAGGCCGCCCCGATGGGTCTCATCGGCGGCTGCTGCGGCACGACCGAGGAGCACGTCCACAAGCTCAAGGACGCTGTCTTGAGCTCGACGCCCCGCTCGGGTCGCGTCGAGGTGTCGCCGCTTCGCGAGAAGGAAGAGAAGAACGAGGTCGAGCCGGTGCCCCTGGCGAAGCGGTCCCGCCTGGCTCAGGGCCTGGCCGACGGACGCTTCGTCGCCTCGGTCGAGGTCTCGGCCCCACGCGGCACCAGCCCAGAGAAGGCCCTCAAGGTCGCCCGCCGGCTCAAGGCCGCCGGGGTCGACGCCATGAACATCCCCGATGGCCCCCGCGCCACGGCCCGGATGAGCAACGCCGCGCTGGCCGTCCTCGCCGAGCAGGAGGTCGGCCTCGAGACCATCCTCCATTTCTGCTGCCGGGACCGGAACCTCCTCGGGATGCAGTCCGACCTCATCGGGGCCCACGCCCTGGGCCTGCGCAACCTCTGCTGCATCACCGGAGACCCGCCGAGGATGGGGGACTACCCGATGGCCACCGCCGTCTTCGACGTCGACGCCATCGGCCTGGTGCAGCTCGTCTCCCGGCTCAACAAGGGCCGCGACGCCGCCGGCAACGCCATCGGCGGGCAGTCAGAGTTCCTCATCGCCGTGGGGGCCAACCCGGCCGCCGTGAACCTCGACGAGGAAGTCCGGCGCTTCGAGTACAAGGTGGAGGCGGGCGCCGAGGCCTGCATGACCCAGCCCGTCTACGACGTGAGCCTCCTCGAGCGCTTCCTCGAGCGCACCGCCCACTGCCGCATCCCGACCCTCGTGGGCATCCTCCCGCTGGCCTCGCATCGCAACGCCGAGTTCCTCCACGAGGAGGTCCCCGGGATGAGCGTGCCGAAGGACGTTCGGGACCGAATGCGTGCCGCCGGCTCCGGAGATCAGGCCCGGCAAGAGGGAGTCGCGATCGCCCGTGAGGCCCTGGAAGCATGTCGGCCCTTGGTCCAGGGGGTCTACGTGATGCCGCCGCTCGGGGGCTACCGGGCCTCCCTCCAGCTTCTGGAAGGATTTCTGGAACCGGCCGAGGCAAGCGGAACGTAATCAGTCATTTAGATGAACACCGCTCTCTTGTCGTAACGGCAAGAAATGCCGTCTCGGCACCTTGACCCCCTTGAAGAGCGCGGTGTAAGTTCCGAAAAGGTCAATCCGGGATCATCCCGTCCTTACCGAAGCCTGATCGGCTGTTTCGAGGCGCCCATGCGCGTTGTCGCCCCTCTCCTGCTCACGCTCTCACTGCTTCTCGCCGGACCGGCCGGGGCGCAGATCTACTACGCCGCTCCTGGAGATCTGGGTGACGGCAGCGCCTGCGACAGCCCGGGCACGATCGCCGAGGCGCTCGACCTGGCTCGCATGGACGGGTCCGGCATGCCGACCGAGGTCCGCATCGCCGGCGGCATGTACAACGAGTTCAACCTCGTCATCGACTTCTCGAACGTGTCGGTGAAGGGCGGTTACAACCCCGCCGACGTCGGCGCGATCGGCTGTGACGACGCGACCGCCGAGACGAACCGCGACCCGGCCACGTTCGAGACCGTCATCGACGCGATGGACATGGACCGCATCCTGGACATCGTCCCCAACGTGATGGCCGGCGACCCGCCGATCTTCGTCTCCTCGAACACCGACATCGAGGTGAGCGGCATCACCTTCACCAACGGTCGCCCGCAGCGGATGACGGCCTCCGGTGATCTCGGCGGCTCCGGCGGCGCCATCCTGCTGCTGAACTGCGACCGAGTGACCATCTCGAACAACGTCTTCCGCGACAACGAGTCGTTCCAGCACCTCTTCGCTGGCGGCGCCATCTACATCGCCGGCTACGCCACGGGCCCGACCACCGCCGACTTCCACCCGGTCAACGTCGAGCTCAACGAGAACGTCTTCGAGAACAACCGCACCGGCGACCCGATGGAGAACTCCTCGGGCATCGGTGGCGCGGTCGCAGCCGTCGACTTCAACAACACGAGCATGACGGCCATCCGGCAGACGGTCATCAACGCCGCCCGCAACACCTTCACGGGCAACGTCGCCCAGGGCGCCACCACGATCCCGGCGGCCCTCTGCGACGGCACGGGCAACCAGGACTGCCAGGACCCGTTCGACGGCAGCCTCGACACCTGCAACTCCCGCGCGCTCGGCGGCGCGGTCTACCTCGCCAACGTGTCGGGTGACTGGCAGGGCAACTTCTTCGACGGCAACAGCTCGGTCTCCGGCACCAACCGCGGCGCGGGCGAGTCCGACGCCTCCG
>JBCCFW010000140.1:0-20812 GCA_039029535.1 Acidobacteriota bacterium | reverse complement strand
GATGAACTTTGCCCGTGTCAGGTCGATGGCGTTCGCGACTGGACATTGGCCGATGAGTCTGGGTGGTGACACTCTCCGCTGGGATGTGCCTCTCTTGTGCGTCTTCTTGATCCACCCAAACCTGGACTCGGGAGCCGAATCTCTGCGGCGTCTTCGTCGTGCAGTTCCGCTCCTGGGGCGGCTGCATCTGGAACCTCTTCGCCAACTGTGACGGCACTGACACGCCCCAGTTCGACATCTACGACTCCGAGTGTGCCGCGCACGACGCGGTCAACCCCTTGCCGGAGCTCATCGTGAGCGACGTGGCCCTCACGGACGCGCCGGGCTGTCGGGTCGAGGCCTGCGCGACCGTGAGCAACATCGGCTGCGTCGTCTCCGGTCCTTCGAGTCTTCGACTGGAGACCGAGCTCGACGTGGTCGTCGCGCCGCTCCCCGAGATCGACTCGGGTGCTGCGGTGGAGGTCTGTGAGCTGATGGACGCTGGCGCGGCCTCCGGTGCCGCGGAGCTCGTGAGCGTCACGGCGATCGTCGACGTCGACGACACTGTCGTCGAGTGTCGCGAGGTGACCGACGCGAGCTCGTGCACTCCTCCGGAAGGTGCCCGCGAGCTCACCGTTCAGGCCGAGGTCGGTTGCAACCCGTGTGCGAGCCACGACTTCGAGGGCTTCCCGGCCGGCACGATCATCGCTGGCCAATACGCCAACCTGCTGGTGTCCGGCTCGTCGCCGACGATGCTCTTCGACAGCGGTAGCCCTGGCTGCGACGACTTCGACCTCGTGACGCCGGGGGACGGCGCAGGGAACGAGTCGGCTCAGGGGCTCGTGCTGATCCTCGACGAGGGCGGCGACTGCAGCCCCGACGATGCGGCCGACGGCGGCGTGATCGTCTTCGAGCTTCCCGACCCGGGTCGGGTCGAGAGCGTGGGGCTGCTCGACATCGACGAGGCCGGCACGGTCGTGCGTGCCTTCGACGCTGCTGGTGAGCTCCTCGGAGTCTTCGCAGCGGCTGACCTCGGCGAGAACTCGTTCCAGCGAGTCCTCGTCGAGCTCGACCTCGTCGCACGCTTCGAGGTCGAGCTGGTCGGCTCGGGAGCGGTCACCGACCTCGGCTGCCATGCGCCGCCTCCACCACGACGCCGCATCGCGGAGACCCGCGAGGGGCGCCGACGAGCGACGAGCGCTGCGCCCTTGCCCACTCGAGATCGTCGGCGTCCCTAGAGAGCTTGCTCAGGGGCAGCTCGGGCTCCGCGGCTCGTCTGACCGACCCCAGCCGTCGTCACCGGCAGGACCGCAGCTGTTCCAGGCACGGACGAGGTAGTACCGGCTCTCGTCGAGCCCGGTCGCGTCGAGGTAGGTGTCGCCGACGTGGCTCGGCTCGACGCAGGTCGCAGCCGAGGTGCCCATGGCCGACAGGTCGTCGAGCCGACCGTGCACCACGTGGTGAAAGAGCCGGAGTCCCACCTCGGGACCCTGGTCACGCCAGGTGAGCTCGACTCCGCCGCTGGAGTGCCGTCGCACCGTCATCGTCTCGAGATCCCCAGGGAGACCGAACACGAAGCGGTCGTCGGGCGCGCAGTCCTCCAGGTCGCGGATGCCGTCCTCGTCCGAGTCGATGCAGTCGATTGAGTGCACGCAGTCGAAGTCGGCGCAGTCGGCCAGCTCGTCATCGTCATCGTCGGTGAAGTTTGCGCAGTCCTCGGCGGACACGACGCAGGTGAGGTACGCGGAGCCGGTCCCGTAGCCGATGCCGTTCCCACCCATGGCGCCGATGAGGAGCCGTCCGTCCTCCAGGTCGATCGACCAGCCGAAGCCCGGCGAGTAGTAGTAGGCAGTGGGCGAGGGCGTGTAGGGAGCTGGCACGAGGTCTTCGGGGCGGAGCGAGCGCTGGACCTCCCAGCCGCTCGGTCCCTCGACGGCGACGTGGACGGAGCCCTCCTCGGAGTAGTGCTGACGCGGCCGCTCCCCGGTTCCGAAGACGATGGTGCCGTTCTCGTAGGCCAGGGCGCTCAGCTCGTCGTCGCTAGCCGTCTCGGGGAGGGCGACCTCGCCGGTGAGGACCCAGGCCCCTCCGGGTGACTCCCTCTCCAGGACCAGGACTCGGCTCGAGCAGCGGGCCGTCGTGAGGAGGATGCGGTCGTCGGTCACCACGACCTGCTCACCGATGGTCGTGGTCGGACAAAGGCTCAGCGAGAGGGGGTCGAGACGTTGCGTGACCACCCAGTCGTCACCGGCTCGCTCGTAGATCAGGCAGTAGCGGTGCTCCACCTCGTCATGGAGACCGACGACGAAGAGGTCGGCGGAGCGGGCGAGGACCTGTCCGAACCGTTCCCGAAAGTCGGGATCGGGGTCGGGGGGGAGGAGCACGCGCGTCTCGTCGAACAGGCCGGTGGCCGGATCGCGCTCGTACATGAAGATGGCACCGGTGCTCATGCCGTCGGAACCGTCGTGCCAGGGGTTGCCGATCCAGAGCTCGTCGCCACGCAGGCTCAGGGCGCCCCGCTTGTCGCCGACCGAGGGGTCCAGGACCTGGAGTAGCTCCCAGGTCTCGGTGTCGGGCGACAGCTCGTAGACGAAGGTGTCGGCGCGACCGGCCAGCACGAGGAGGTTGCCCTCGGCGACCATGTCGGTCCCCAGCCTGTCGAAGGCGTCAGGGACGGGCGTCGTGATGCGCTGGGTCATCTCCCAGGTCGCCGGATCACGCTGGCGGAAGACCGTCACGCTCCCCGACAGCGTCACGGCGGTGTCGTCCTCGGATGCCGCCACGAAGGCCCAGGAGCCATGCAGCAAGACCGCCGAGCCGTAGCTCTCTGGCACCGGCTCCTGGGCCACCCAGAGGGAGGCATCTTCGGCCCAGTGCGCTTCGCCGGGATAGCGATGGTGGAGACCGCCACCCCGACGGAAGATCCCGAGACCGGGAGCGCCGACGAGAAGCTGCCTGTCTTGCAAGGCGACCGCGCTGCCGAAGAGTGAGCGTGCGTCGAAGAACTGGTCTTCGACGATCCAGTCGCCCAGCGCGCGCCGCCTGAGCAGGAACACGCCGGCGTAGTCGAGGGGGCTGGCGACGACGGCCAGGCCATTGACGACATCGACCGAGTGGCCGAGGCGAGGTCCCGCATCGTCCGGTGCCTCGCTGGCAACCTGCCCCCAAGCGCCGGTGGCCTCGTCGCGTTCGAAGAGGAAGAGGGCCCCTCGCTGGTCGGTTCCGTGTGACGGAGCTCCGACGGCGACGTGCGTGCCGTCGGTGGCGACCGACCAACCGAATTCCTCGTTCCAGTCGCTGTCGTCGGGTTGCAGGCTGGCCTCGAGGACCCAGTTCCCAGCGGGAACAGTGGGCGTGAAGACGTGGACGTCTCCCGCGGCCCTTGGGTCCTCGAAGGGCGCAGCGACCACGGCGACACCCTCGGCCACGGCGACCGACCACCCGAAGGCGCTTCCCGGACCGTCGGTCGGCGACACGAAGCGCTCGACCTCGCGCCATTCGGCCCCGTCGTGATGGAAGAGGTAAGCCTCTCCGGCGTCGTCGCGTGCGCCTGGTGCGCCAACCAGGGCCCAGTCGCCGCTGAGGGCGACCGCGTGTCCGAAGGCATCGTGGGCTGCCAGTGCCGAGCCGACCAGCCTGGCTTCTTCGATCCACGACCCGCGGCTGCGCTCGTAGAGGATGGCGACTCCCGAGTCCCGGGCGACCTCGTCGCGACCGGGCGCACCGACGAGCAGCCGGTGGCCATCGAGAGCGACGTCGTAGCCGAAGAGGTCGTCGGCTACGGGCGAGGCGTCTTCCACGTTCGTGGCCGGGCCCCAGTCGTCCTCGAGGTACTCGTAGACCTGGACCGAGCCGGCCTGAAACGCCTGGCGATGGTCACCAGGTGATCCGAGTGCAGTCCGAGTCGGGAGCAGGTCGGCCGAGAAGCCGAGGTACTGGAGACGACGGTCCACTTCGGGAACGAGCTCTTGCATCCTCGCGGGCAGGTCACAGGGGCTGCCACCCTGGGCAGGAAGAGCAAGCAAGAGGATGGGGAGCAGGAGGGACGAGTGACCAGGGTGCATGACGGGAGCTCCGGAGAGTGTTGGACACCCGCCCTGGCCCCCGCTGGTCCGGGCCTCGTCCGAGGCCGCCAGCGACGAGGCGAAGGAGGGGGTCTCCCTTCATGCGCACGGTGGGGCTGAAGCCCCTCACCCGTGGTGCTCGAAGCGCGTGAGCGACGGGCGCTCGCGGCGTCTTCAGTCCTTGCGGAGATGTCCGAAGAGGTCGCCGAGCGTCGCGAGACCGCCACCCGAGCCGGAGCTCTTGGGAGCCTGCGCCTGATAGGACGCCGCGTTCTCGCGCTCACGGGCTCGCTCGACGCCGACCTGCGACAGCGTGAGCTTGCCGTCGTCGCGGATCTCGATGATCACCGCCTCGAGGGTCGAGCCTCGGGGGAAGGCCTTGCCGGCCTCGGCTCCCGGCGGGAGGTCGAGCTCGCGCTGGGGGATGAGCCCGCGGTGATCGTCCCAGGTGACGAAGATGCCGAAGCGCGCCACGCGGTCGACGGTGACCTCCCGGATGTCGCCGATGGCCGGCGCCGAGCCGGACGCGGCGTCGGCAGGTGCGGTCCCGCCGGCGGTGGCGTCGGTTGCCGTGCTCGGCGTCGTGACGACCTGGCGGAGCAGGCGCAGCCCCAGCGGACCGACCCGGGCGTCGGACTCGAGCTCGGCCGGGTCGAGGTAGTGGAGACCGATGCGTCGCGCCTCGGTGTCGACCTTGTCGACGCGCACGGCCACGTCTTGCCCCTCGCTCACCACCTCGGCGGGCGTCCCGATGCGTCGGCCGAAGGCGCTCACGTGGATGAGCCCCTCCACGCCGGGCACGAGCTCGACGAAGGCACCGAAGGGTTGGAGCCGCGTCACGCGACCCGAGACCAGGGTGCCGGGTTGCAGCGAGGGAAGGACCTGGTCGAGCGGGTCCTCTTGAAGGGCTCGCAGCGACAGCGTGATGCGCTCGCGGCCCTTGGCGTCCGTGCCGATCTCGAGCACCTGGACCTGGAGCTCGTCACCCGGGCTCACGACGTCTTGGGGTCGTCGGCGAGCGTGGGTCAGCTCGCGGGCCGGGATCATCCCGTCGAGACCGCCGAGGTCGACGAAGGCGCCGAAGTCCCGCACGTCGCGCACGCGACCACGCAAGGTCGCGCCGACCTCCAGCACCGCCCGCGTCTCTGCCGCGAGCCGCTCCTGCTCCTCTTCGAGGAGGACGCGACGCGAGACGACGACGTCGCGAGGGCCCCGCAGCTCGGTCACCCGGAAGGTGAGGCTCTTGCCGACCATGGTCTGCGGGTCTTCGATGCGCCGGATGTCCATGGCACCCATGGGGCAGAAGGCGCGGGTCGTGCCGATGCCGATGACGTAGCCGCCCTTGTTCACTTCCTGCACGACACCGTCGATCGGCAGGCCGCTGGCGGCGGCCTGCTCGATGCGGGCGCGACCGGAGGCACCACCCGCCCCGAGCTTCAGGCCCAGCTCGACCAGGCGCTCGCGGACGCCGAGCACGTAGGCCTCGAGCTGGTCACCCACGGTGGGGTCGGGGAGCTCGTCTCCACTCAGCGAGGCGACGGTCAGGATGGCCTCGTGACCGCACTCGGTCTCGAGCATGAGGTGGTCGCTGCCCACCGTCACCACGGTCGCGCGGACGCGATCCCCCGTCGACGGGAGCGGCTTCTGAGCGGCGAAGCTCGCGTCGAGCAGGGCGCCGAAATCGTCGTCGTCGTGATGGTCGTCGTTCATGCGAAGCACCGAAACGGGCGTGGTAGCGAGCCCGTAGGAGAGTGACGATGCCTAGATTGTAGTTCGAGCGGCTAGGTGTGGTGTCCAGGAACGTCGTGTTGGGCATCTCAAGCCGCCGGAGCAGGATGAGCTCTCCGATGCCGTAGTGAGGTGTCGTTCATTGTAGCGACGGAGCCAGGGTGCCAGAGCCCGGCGTCGTTGGGCTGAGGTCCGGTCGAAGCGCCCGTGGGCCCAGATCCGCGATAGCCCATGGATGAAGCGCTCGGCCTTGCGCTCGGCCTTGCGGTTGGTCCTTGACGGGTCAAGGCGGGTCTGCTTCAGGGCTAGTCCGAGACGAGGACAGGTCTCTTCCAGAGCTTCGAGTTGTAGCAGGAGCGTTGTCACTGAGGACACGCTCCGACTCGATGCCCTTCGTGTCTGAGAAGACCGAGTCTCTTGATGTCCCCGTGGAGGAACTCACCGGGCTGCTCTTGCTCGTATCGTACGACTGGATGCGTTGGTTCACGAGGTGCGAGCCTGTTCAGCCTTCCGGCGTAGCACGGCGGCAAGAGTGGAGAGAGCCACTCGCAGCCGGCGGGCTGTCCAGCATGAACTCTTGGCTGCTGGTGCAGCTGGAGGGGCAGCCGCTGGAGCAGCAGAGGCGTTCTCTAGGAGCTGTTGCTTCTGTGCCGTGCGACGTCGGTCTACCGGACTGGAGGTGATTGTCGGTAGTGGGCGGAGCCAGGTGTTGGCCCTGGCGTGGAGGCCATGGATGACCAGGAGTCGGTGAAGGAGCGGGTGCCCAAGGGGAGAGATTTTGAGCGGTGAGGGAGGAGGGGGGAGCAGTGGCGGCGTGGTCGCTCTAGTTTTGAGTCGAGTTGATTCGCTAGGTCGCTCTATTGCACGATGGTTGGCATGTGTGACGAATCGCGATTGGGGTGGGGCTGCTGGCCTCTAGGTCTACAGAGGCCACTCCGACTGGGCTCCGCCGGCGCACTGAGGGGCGTAGAGTGCTCGACTCACTGGACCCGACGGGGCTTATTGATGCGATCCGTGCGTCCTTCAAGTCAGTGTTCTCGGAGTTCAACTCCTCGTCAGAGGCTCACTATCAGGCACTAAAAGTGCGTACTGTCAATGCCGAACGGTACGCGAGCTACCTTGCGACTAGAGTGGGGACGTACTCCCTGTTTGGTACTGGTCGCAACGTCCCAGTCGGTAGGAGCTATGTGCGTCTGACGTTGTCGTCCGGGGCGGAGCGCTTAGTCTACCGCAGCTCCAGCGAGATCGAGCACGACATTGGGCGTCAGCGCGGAGGGACTGGGCGAGAGGGGGTTGATCCCTGGACGGCGATCGAGCGCACGGTCCGAGGCTTCGCTCTTCAGGGAGGGGCTGGCTCTGGCAAGACAACTGCCCTTCGCCATCTTGCAGTGACAGCCGCGGCTGGCCGCCCAGCACGCGGTCGGCGACGGGTTCCGATCCTCCTCTCTGTTCGTGACTACGCTGGTACAGAGGGAGAGGTCTGGGGGGCGGCAGCTGGCTTTCTTGGAGATGTTGGCATTGAGCCGGCAGAGGCGGTGCTCCAGGCGCTAGCGGTTTCCGGTGCGTTGATGTTGTTGGTCGATGGGTTGGATGAGACTGATGGGCAGCATCAGGCGCGAATCGTCCGTGAATTGGAACGCATCGTATCGCGCTATCCGCATTCGTTGATTTGCTTGTCCGCCAGACCGCTCAGCCTTGACGTGGCACTTCCCGGTTTCGACAAGTGGGAAACCCTGCCCCTTGCATTGCCCGAGCGCATTGACTTCATTAGGAAGTGGTTTTCCCTAGTGGATGAGGGGAAGGGAGAGCGGCTGATTGAGCGCATTGATGGTGAGCCTGCCATGTTGGACCTGGGGGGCACGCCTCTGCTGCTGTCTATCGTATGTGCTCTCTATGAGAACGATCTTGATGTTCCTTCAGAGCCAGATGAGTTGTATGTTAGGTGTGTGGAGGGCCTGCTGGGGGGGTGGGATGCTTTTCGCAACATCGCTAGAGAGTCGCCTCTTGCTGCTCTGTCTGTGAGGAAGAGGCACATCATTGCGTCTTGGCTTGCTGCCGAGCTCTTTGAGGCGGGTCGGGTTGCGTTTGATGTGAGAGATGTTGATGGTCTGGGGGTCCTGTCTCGTGTGGCGGAGTTTCTTGGCTGCTCTGGTTGGGAAGCCGGTGACGTGTTGGCGAGCTTGTTTGGTCACTTCGGTCTCTTGGTTGAGCGTTCGCCAGCGAAGTACTCCTTCGTACACCTCTCCTTGCATGAGTTCTTGGTAGCCCAGTACGTGGTCGGGAATCGGCGAGAGCGTGAGCTGGTGTGGCAGCATTTTCGCGAGGAACGATGGTCTGATGTGATCGTGCTGGTCGCGCGGCTACTGCCGAATGCCGATGACTTCTTGGTCGAGATCGAGGGGGCGGCGCGGTCGCATCATGTAGCCGATGTCGAGTTGGTACTGAGAGTGGTTGATGCTCGCCCAGCATCATCTCTCCCCGTTCGGCGTCGTCTTGGTCGACACTTTGCGCTCTGCTTGGCTGGTGCCTTCAAGTCGCTTCCAGGGCATCGGCTTCATCTGGAGGGGACCGATCTGATCGTAACCAGTGCGACTGGGTGGGGCGGATTGGCTGCGAGGGCGAAGAAAGTGCATCTGGCCCAGCGGGCTGGAGATGGCGCAGGCGAATTGGCTCATGTCGAGCGGTCGAGCGTCGATCGAGCTAAGAGCAAGGGGCGCCGACCCAAGAGTGTGCTTGAGCACAATGCCTCAACGGCTCTCTACTGTACGGTTCCGATACTGAAAATGTTGGATCTGTGTCAGCTTGGTGAGGAGTCGATTCCGAGTGCTCCCCTCTTTCAGCTCTTGTCTGGTGGAAGGAGGGTCGAGCGAGTGTTCTTCCGAGAAAGTGCCTTGGGCCCGGAGGAAGTTAATGAGGGCAGTAGACAAGTCACGGGAGGGCGAAGGAACTCAAGGGGCCGTAAGCCACGGCACCGCCCCCGCCGTGGTGATAGGCCGCCGATGGAGTGACAACGGCTGGTTGCCATGTTGTTGGCTCGTGGGCCTAGCTTGAGAGTGCTTGGACAGCTCTGTGTTCTATCTGATGGACCTATCTGAGGCTTCATCAGCGGCCAGCAGGGCCTTCATCCGAGCGAGCTGCTCCGTCTTGGTCGGATCGAGGGCGACCTGATGACAGCGCATCTCGAGGACGTAGCGTTGGTCGGCGGGGATCGGCACGCCGCCCTCGAGGAGCGTCTCCACGGCGGCGTCGATGTGGGAGCCCCAGTCGGGCTGGCTTCCGTCGACGTCCTGGAAGCCGTACTCCTCGGCCAGGGTCCATGACGCCCAGACCTGGCCGGCCTTGGCGCCGACGTCGGGGTCGGCCGCGAGGGCGGCGATGGCGCGGCCGACGTAGGCGGGTGACTCCGACGCCGCGAAGTGGCGGTCCTTCTCGATGGCCTCTCGCCAGGACTCGGCCGTGACCCCGAAGTGTGCGAGCACCGCCTCGGAGCGGAGGAAGCCGGGCGTCACGGCGAGGGCGGTGATGTTCCGGCCTTCCAGCTCCCGCGACATGTCGTACGCGATGCGGATGACGCCGACCTTGACGAGGTCGTAGAAGAGGCTGCCGTGGTAGCCGAGGAAGTCGCCGTCGGTGATCTCGACGATGAGCCCTCGGTTCGCCTCGATCATGAGCGGGGCGCCGTGACGGCTGGTGATGAGGTGAGTGTGGACGGCCTGCCGGAGCATGGTCAGGCCCTTGTCCATGGAGAGCTCCCAGAACGGCGTGCCCCACTCGGTGAGCGTGTCGCCGCCCCAGATGTCGTTGACCAGGACGTCGAGTCGGCCCTCGTCCTTCTTCACGCGGGCGAAGAGGGCCTCGACCTGCTCCTCGATCTCGTGATCGACCTGGACCCAGACACCCTCGCCACCGAGCTCGGTGACGAGCTCGGCCGTCTCCTCGATGGTCTCGGGGCGTCCCTCGGTGGCACTGCTTCCCCGCACGCTGCGACCCGTGCAATACACGGTGGCACCCGCTTCGCCCAGCATGGTCGCGATGCCGCGACCGGCACCACGCGTGGCTCCTGCAACGACGGCGACCTGACCTTCGAGTGGACGCATGACCACGGACCTCCCTGGTGCTTCGAGTGTAGCCCGAAGGCACCAGGCTCGAACGAGGGTCCTCCGTGAGCCCGATCTTCAGGGGCAGAGTGCGAGGGCGGGCACTCGCTCGCTACCACTGCTGTCTCGACCGATCGCGCTCTCCAAGTGGCCGATCCTCCCCGTGACCAGGTAGTAGCGGGCTGCCTCGCTCTCCAGGTCGATGACGGTGGTGGTCTCGTCGAGGCCGCAGTGGCCAAAGCGCTGGTGGTCGGGCGACCCGAGCCGGAGGTTGTCGAGGTCACCTCGGTGGAGGTCGTAGCTCTCGACCTCGACGGTCGACCAGGTCAGGCTGAGCTGGCTCGCGCCGACTCGGACGACGCGAAGTGGTTCCACGAGGGGGTCGAGATCGACAGCCGAGGGCTCGGGTACTCGGTCGCACGCGTCACCCGCGCCATCGGCGTCGTGATCGGACTGACGGGGGTTGGCGATGCGGGGACAGTTGTCGCAGGCGTCACCGAGCCCGTCGGCGTCGAGGTCGGCCTGATCGGGATCGGCCGTGCAGGGGCAGCCGTCGAGATCGTTGGGGAGACCATCACCGTCGGAGTCGCCTGGCTCGCACGCGTCGACGAGGCCATCGCCATCGCAATCGGCCTGGCTGGGGTTGGGTGAGTTGCAGTCGTCGCAGGCATCACCAATGCCGTCATCGTCGCCGTCGGACTGATCGTCGGCGAGCTCGGGACAGACGTCGCAAGCATCACCGACTCCGTCGCCGTCCATGTCGACGAACCCTCCTCGCAGGGCGGGGCAGGGATCGCAGGCGTCACCGATTCCGTCCGTGTCGAGGTCGGACTGATCGTCGTTGGCCACGCTCGGGCAGTTGTCGCAGGGGTCGCCCAGGCCGTCGTCATCCTCGTCGGCGTTCGTCGCACTCGGGATCTCGGGACAGCGGTCCGGCTCGCAGGTGTCGTCGGGATGACCTGGGTCACCGTAGCCGTCCCCATCGGTGTCGGTGCAGTCGTCACAGGCGTCGCCGAGTCCGTCCTCGTCGGTGTCGAGCTGGTCGGCATTGGAGTCACTGGGGCAGTTGTCGCAGGCGTCGCCGAGACCATCCGAGTCACTGTCGCTCTGGTCGTTCTCGATGCCGGGACAGTTGTCGCACTCGACGACGCGGGCGAGGGTCACGGTCAGCAAGCTGGGGGAGAGCTCGTTCAAGACCGGGGTCTCGTTCAGCACCACCAGACCCGGGTCGAGGCCTCGCGCGCTCGCCGAGGCATCGCGAGCCGAGGTCGGCAGCCGGCCACGGTTCGTAGGAGGAGCGCAAGCGTGAGGGAAGGCCTGGCCTCGGTCGTTGCGACGGCTGATTCGGTCCGGCTCGACGAGGTAGAAACCAGGTCCGACCGCGTCGACGAGGCTCCAGGCTCCGATGCCGTCCAGGTCGAGTGACCAGTCCTCGCTGCCGTTCTCTCGAAGCTTCGCGAAGCCGTCCCGGGAGTTGTCCTCCAGCCAGAGGATGCCGCCATCGTCGAGGGCGAGGGCGCGTGGGTAGGAGGGCGCGTAGACGAACCGTGTCGAGTGACGCCATTCCGGCCGGCCTCGATCGTCGATCCGACGGAGATCGGTGTCCCACGAGAACCCGTCGGGAGCGGTGTCGAAGGATGCCAGGTACCAACCTCCGTCTTCGGAGGGAGCGAGGTATTGGGCCTCACCGCCGGACTGGCTCATTCCCCAGTCCAGGTCGCCATCGGGATCCAGGCTCGCGAGGAGACCGACCACGTGGATGAGCGGGAAGCTCCCGGCGGATCCAGTGCAGGCCACGATGAAGCCTCCGTCCCCGCGAGGGAGCAAGCGCTGACCTCGGCTCGTGCCGTCGGTGTCCGTGATCTGGTAGGCGCGATGCCAGGACGAGTCGTCCGCGGGATCGAATCGGCCGAGCCAGGTGTCGCTGGGCGACAGGCCGACGTTGCCAGTCGTCAGCACGCGGCCGTCGGGATCGAAGCAGGCATCGCGAATGGTCAGGCGATCACCCACGCCGACCGAGCGAGCCCAGAGCAGGTCCCCGTCAGGGGAGACGATCGCAAGGACCGTGCCGAAGCTGCGGCCCAGCAGGATGCGACCGTCCTCGTGCACGTCGAAGACCCGGGGGAAGGCGTCGACCTGCCGTGACCACTCGATCCTTCCGTCGGGGGCCACCTTGGTGAGGGGCGCGCTCACGACCAGGCCTCCGTCAGGAGTCGGGACGCCGTGACTCCAGTTCGGAGTCGTCGTCGGGCCCTCGTAGAGCCAGGCCCAGGTGGGCTGAGCGGAGACGGGGCATGGGGACGAAGACGACAGGCAAGCGAACAGGGCCAGCAGCGGCAGGGATCGACTCATGGTCTTCGTCTCCTGGGGCAAGCGCGTCGTGCGACATGGACCCGTCCACTGTTCTCGGGGGCGTGTCGCGGGCTCAACCACGAACGATCGACATTCCGAGCGGCGGGCTGGTGAGGCTCCCGGGGGGAGCCTCGTCGAAGACATGCGTGCGAGCTGCCGGGCTTCCCTCACGGACGAGTCGAGAAAGTGCGCTAGCTCTCAAGCCTCGTCGAGCGAGTCCCGCAGACGTTCGAAGCGACGGGTTCGGGGGTGGTCTTCCCCCCAGATCTCGTGAAGACGTGCGAGCGATCGGTCCAAGAGCTCACGTCCCTCACGTTCGTCGCCACGACGGAGGAGGATCTCGGCGAGGGTGGCTTCCTGGCGCGGCAGCTCGCGGAAGTCGTCGGAGAGTCGTGCTCGGGTCTCGGCGATGCCCTGGCGGACGACCTCGAGGGCTTCGTCCAGCTCGTCACGCTCGAGCAGCACCATCGCGAGGGCCTGGAGCGCCAGGCCGAAGAACGGGTCGTCTTGCTGGAGCTCGACCGCCGTGCGGGCGTGCAGGACGGCTTCGTCGAGTCGACCGAGGTTCTGCAGCGCGCCCGACAACCACTTGTGACACGAGGCCGTCCGTCGGTTCTCGGCGCCGAGGGTGCTCTCCAAGATCGACAGCTCCTTGCGGAACTCCTCGATCGCGCGCACGTGCTCCCCTGCTTCGTAGCTGATCAGCCCGAGCTGGCTGTGGACGTTGGCCACCGCGAGGTGATCCTCGCCGTGGGTCGCACGCTGCCGCTGGAGCAGCTGCTGGCAGGTCTGTCGCGCCTCGATGAAACGACCGAGCTTGGCGAGGGTCCCGGCGAGCTGCGAGAAGGACGAGGGGTCCGGCTCGGACGACGCGCAGGCCTCGCGGAATTGCTGCTCGGCACCGGCCAAGTCTCCTCGAGCCAGGCCGACCTGACCGAGCACGTGATGGACCCAAGCCAGTGCTCCGTGACCACCGGGCAGGAGATCCTGAGCCATGAGCGCGTGGGTCTCGGCTCGCTCGAAGTCCCCGTGGAGCTGACTCGCGGTGGCTGCGCGGGCGTGGACTTGCCCGCGCAGCAAGGGATCGGTCGACTCGGGGAGCAGGCTGAGGAGCGCTTCATTCTGACGTTGCGCCGAGTCGAGGTCTTCCAGCGAGAAGAAGCTCTCTAGCAAGAGGAGGCGCAGGCGGATCTCCGCGTCGGGCTCGTTTCGTAGCGAGCCTTGCTCGAGCTCCTCGACCAACGTCTCGAGGGTCCGTCGAAGATCGATGCCGCCCTTGGAGCCGCGAGGGTTGGCGTCCTGGATGAGACGTTGGAGCAGCTCTTCGGCGGCCCCTCGTCCGTCGGTGGCGTTCCGCGTCGTCAGGTCGACTTGACGAAGGAAGACGCCGAGCTCCGGGCGAGCCCGCTCACCCTGTTCGAGGGCTTCGGCGAAGTCGCCGGCCGTGGCGTGACGCAGCGTGGGATCCCCGGCGGTCGCCCTTGCGAAGATCGGCTGGAGCTCGGGTCGATCCGGCAGGAGGAGCAGGCCGAGCCGACCGAGCGCGTGAACGTCGGAACGCAGGTCGACGAGGGCGTTGGCGACCTGCTCCGGCGCCCGCCAGCCGGGTGTTCCCGCACCGATCCCCACTGCTCCCGCGAGTCGAGCGATGCCGAAGTCGAGCACGACCACGCCCCGTGCGGCGACGAGGATGTTGGCGGGCTTGAGGTCCAGGTGAGCGACCTCGCGCTGATGAGCGAGGTCGACGATGCGCGCGAGCTCGATGAGCGCTCGCAAGCGCGTGGGCTCGTCCTGCTGCTGCGCCCAGGTGTCGAGTGGCTCACCGACGATCCGCTCCATGGCCAGCCAATACCAGCCGTCGGTTTCGCCCGCGGCCAGGAGCCAGGGGAGGCCCGGGTTGGCCAGCAGGGCGAGGGTCTCGACCTCCGCGTGAAAGGCGGCTCGGGCCGAGGGACCGAAGAGATGCGGACGAAGCAGCTTCACGGCCACCCGGCGTCGCGGTAGTTCCTGCTCGGCGAGGTGGATCACGCCCATCCCGCCCTCGCTCATCACCGAGAGCAGTCGGAAGTCACCGACCTGCTCGGGGGTCCTCAGCGTCTCGGTGACCTGCTCTTGCACGCCGCGGGTGAAGGCGTGTCCGTCGAGCGAGAGCATCTTGCGAAGACGATCGACGACCGCTTCGGTCTCGCCCGCGAGCAGGGCCTCCCGCGCCTCCGGGCTGGCGTCAGCGACGATGGGGAAGAGCTCGAGGGCGCGCTCGGCCGGTGTCACGAGCTCGGGTCTCGGCTCACGACAGCTCGGCCATCAGCCAGGCGCGGGCGGTGCGCCACTCTCGCTTGACGGTGCTCAGCGAGACGGAGATGGAGTCGGCGATCTCGTTGAGCTCCATCCCGCCGAAGATCCGCATGGTGACGATGTTGCCCTTGCGGGAATCCATCGTCTCCAGACGTTGAAGGACTCGCTCGACGTCGATGAGATCCATCTCGTGGGGCTCGCTGCCGAGACCCGACAGCGTGATCCGCTGACGCTCGCCGCCGCGCTTCATCGTGTCGCGACGTCGCGAGCGATCGATGACCACCTGCCGCATGGCTACCGACGCGACGGCGCGGAAGTGCTCCGGGCTCTCCCAGTCCCGATCGCGCAGCCGGAGGAAGACCTCGTGGACGAGGTCGGTGGGCTGCAGGCTCCGGTCGGGCCCGAGCCGTCGCGCGGCCTGACGCAGCTCCTGGTAGACCAGCTCGAAGAGGCTGTCGGAGTCGGGCATGGCGAGGCGAGCGTACCGGATGCCGGACCGGCGGTCATCCGTGGGCCAAGCGTGCGCGCAGCTCGCGTCGAGGGAGCCGCTCAGGCGTCGAGCTCCTGGACTGCCTCCGCCGCGGTGTAGCTCACGACCTCCGACAAGGACGGGTGGATGTGGATCGCCGCGTCGAGGGCCCGGATGTCGTTCCTCAAGGTCATGACGGTGACGACCTCCTGCACCAGGACCGAGGCGTTCTCCCCGACCAGGTGGCAGCCGAGGATCTCGCCGGAGGGGCTCAGCAGGAACTTGCAGAGCCCGTGCTCCTCCTTGATGGCGCGGCCCTTGGCGGCCGTCGAGTACGGCTTGGAGAAGACTCGGTACTCGGTGCCGGCTTCACGGAGCTCCTGCTCGGTCTTCCCGACCCCCGCCAGCTCGGGGACGCTGAACACCGCGTGGGGCATGGGCGGGTAGGCGATGGGCCCCCGAGGGCTCTTGCCGGTGAGCTGGTCCGACAGGTACCGAGCCTCGAAGCGCGCGGCGTGCGTGAACATGAAGTTGCCGGCCACGTCGCCCATGGCCGTCACGCCCTCGGCCGTCGTCGCGAGGTGGTCGTCGACCTTCACGAAACCACGGGAGGTCAGCTCGACGCCGGCCTTCTCCGCGTCGAGCCCGTCGGTGTTGGGCACGCGTCCGGCCGCGAACAGCACGGCGCCCACCCGGAGACGCGTGATGCGACCGCTGCGATGCCGAAGGTCGAGGTCGAAGGCACGGCCGTCGTGGGCCACCTTGACGATCTCGCTGTCGAAGCGGGTCGACACGCGACGCGTGAAGCCGTCCTGGAACAGGGGCTGGGTCGACTCGTCCGTGCGCTCGAGAAGACGGTCGCCTCGGTGAAGGAGCACGGTGCTCACGCCGATGCCGTCGAAGAACTGGGCGAGCTCGCAGCCGATGTAGCCACCGCCGACGATGGCGATGGACTCGGGCGGCGTCTCCTCGATGAAGACGTCGTCGCTGGTCCAGAAGGGCGTGCCCTCGAGCCCCTCGATCGTCGGCACGCGGGGGCGGGACCCGGTCGCGATGACGACTTGGTCGGCGGTGAGCTCTCGGTCACCCACCTGCACCGTGCGCTCACCCGTGAAGCGGGCGTCGCCCCGGACCAGCTCCACGCCTTCGGGGAGGAGGTCGACCAGGAAGGGGTGAGTCCTACCGATCGCACCGAGGACCTGGCGGAGGATCTTCGGTCGGTCGATGGAGTCGAGCGAGCTGTCCATGAAGAACTTCGAGCTCTCCCGGACCCGCATGGCGGCCTCGGCGAAGCCCAGGAAGAGCTTCGAGGGGACACAGCCGCGGTTGGGACAAGTCCCTCCGAGCAGGTCGCGCTCGACGAGGACGACGTTCTTGCCGGTGTCGGCGACGCGGGTCGCGATGGAGTAGGCGTTGCCGGCGCCGATGACGATGAGGTCGTGGTGGCTCATGGGCTCTCCCGGGACGTGATGGGCGGCGAGCATGGCGAGTCGGGCACGGCCTGTCGAGATGGGACGACGGCTGGACGCTCGTGAGCTCCGAAAGGCCGATGGGGGCTGGTTCGGAACGGTCGTCGTGTCGTTCGAACAGGCCTGTTGGCTTCGCTGTAGGCTTGGGGCGACGAGGCGGCGCTGGACGACCGGCGCGGGCGCGACCCGGGGACACGACGTTGGGAGACGACCGAGCGGACGAACCGAAATCCGACCGCCCGGCGGCCCCGAGCCCCGCCCACGATTCGCAGCCGACGCTGATCGTCGGCTCGCGCCACGCTTCCTCGGTCGCCAAGTCGTTCGTGAAGGACCAACGCCTCGGTCGCTACGTGCTGGAGAAGGAGCTCGGGCGTGGCGGGATGGGCGTGGTCTGGCGCGCCTTCGACGAGCGTCTGGGGCGGCCGGTCGCCCTGAAGGTGATCGGAGACCGCTTCGCCGGCAGCGCCGACGGCCTGGACCGTTTCGTCGGCGAGGCCCGATTGCTGGCGAGTCTCAATCACCCGAACCTGGCCGTGGTCTTCGACCTGCTCGGCCATGATGATGGTCCCATCCTCGTGATGGAGCTCCTCGACGGTGAGGACCTGAGCACCCACCTGGAGCGTGGACCGCTCGACGTCCTGCAGACCCTGCGCCTGGGTGAGCAGGTGGCCTCGGGCCTGGCCGCGGCCCACGGGCGCGGCATCGTGCATCGCGACCTGAAGCCGGCCAACGTGCGTCTTCTCAGCTCGGGTGACGTGAAGGTCATGGACTTCGGCCTCGCGCAGACCTGGACCACCGCTCCGGAGGAAGGGCAAGGAGCCGAGCTCGCTGGCACTCCTGCCTACATGAGTCCCGAGCAGGCGCGGTGCGAGGCTCTCGATGGTCGTAGCGACCTCTTCACGCTCGGTCTCGTGCTGCTCGAGTGCCTCGTCCAGAAGCGGGCCCTCCGCGACGACGAGACGGAGCAACGCTTCACGGCGACCCACCGTCGGATCGACCTGGCGTCGTTGTCCGACGAGGTGCCGGCCAGCCTGCGCGAGCTCCTGCGGTCCTGCCTGGCCGAGGATCGCGAGGCGCGTCCGCAGTCCGCGCTGGAGCTGCGCGAGCGGCTCCGAGCAGAGCACCTGCAACTGGACAGCGGTGCCAAGCCGAAGAGCACGGAGCGACGTCCTCGTCTTCCACTGGAGCTCGACACCTTCGTGGGACGGGAGGACGAGCTCGCCGAGCTCTCCCGACGACTCGGCACCGACTCCACCGCGCGTCTCCTCACGGTGCTCGGGCCTGGTGGGATGGGAAAGACGCGGCTGGTCGTCCACCACGCGTGGAGCCATCGCGTCGACTACCCGGGGGGCGCTGTGTTCTGCGACCTGTCGGAGGCCAGGGACGACGGCGGCATCGCCCGCGCGGTAGCGACCGCGCTCGGCGTGTCGCTGGGGCCCGGCGATCCCATCGAGCAGCTCGGTCACGTCATCGAGGGGCACGGCCCCTGCCTGGTCGTGCTCGACAACTTCGAGCAGGTCGTCGAGCACGCCGCGGCGACGGTGGGGCGCTGGTTGCAGCAAGCCGCGAGGGCCCGCTTCGTCGTGACGAGTCGGGAGGCGCTGAACGTGCCAGGTGAGCAGGTTCTCGCCATCGACTCGTTGCCGAGCGAGGGCGCCCTGGAGCTCCTGGCCCTGCGCGCGCGGTCGCGGCGCCCGGACTTCGTCGTGAGCGACGAGAGTCGACCACTGCTGGAAGAGCTCGTCCGCCTGCTGGACGGCTTGCCGCTGGCGATCGAGCTCGCCGCGGCCCGTGCTCGCGTGCTGTCGCCGGCCCAGCTCCTCGAGCGGGTGTCCGATCGCTTCGAGCTCCTCCGGGGTGGCCGTGGTGCGACCGGTCGCCAGGCGACGTTGCGAGCGACCCTCGACTGGTCCTGGGAGCTCCTCGAACCCTGGGAGCAGGCGGCCCTGGCGCAGCTCTCGGTCTTCGAGGGGGCGTTCAGCCTGGAGGCGGCCGAGGCCGTGCTCGACCTGTCGGCCTGGGAGGACGCTCCCTGGGCGCTCGACGTCGTGCAGGCCCTGGTGGACCGCAGCCTGCTCCGGTCCTGGTCGCGAGAGATCGAGCCTGCTGGCTCGACGACTGCCGGCTCCTTTGGCTTCTACGTCAGCGTTCACGACTACGCGGCGGCGAAGCTCGCCGAGGACGGAGCGGTCGAAGAGTCCGGCAGTGGCGCCGAGGCGGAGCGTCGGGCCGTTGCCCGTCACGGCCGACATTTCGCTCGCTTCGGGAGCGACGAGGCCGTGCAGGCCCTGACGCGACACGGTGGCGCCGAGAGTCGGCGGTCGCTGGGGCTCGATCTCGAGAATCTCGTCGCTGCGTGCGAGCGTGCGATCCGCCATGACGACGGGGAGATCGCCGTGGCCACCTTCCTGGCCGCCTGGGCCGTGTTGGAGGTGAGGGGGCCCTTCGCGACGGCCTGCGTCCTGGGGCCAGAGGTCCTCGAGCTCGAGTCGCTCAGCCCGAGGCGGCGGCTCTCGGCGTCGATGACCCTCGGGATCGCCCTCTTGCAGGAGGGGCGTCTCAACGACGCACGCCACCGTCTCGACCAGGCGCTCGCGCTCGCCCAGGAGCTCGACGAAGAACGCACGGAGGGGCTGGTGAGAGGGCGCCTGGCCGTGCTGGAGCAGCGGGAAGGACGCTTCGACGATGCCATGGCCCAGCTCACCCAGGCGCTGGCGCTGCACCGACGCTGTGGTCATCGCTGGGCCGAGGGCGCGGCCCTGGGCAACCTCGGCGGCGTGCTCGGCGACCTCGCTGGTGTCGATGCCGCCGGGGACGATCTCGCGGAGGCGCAGTCCTGCTTCGAGGAAGCCCTGGTCATCGCTCGCGAGGTGGGGGACCGACGTCTGGAAGGCGTGCAGCTCATGAACCTCGGTCTCGCCTTTGGTCGAGCTGAGGGCTCCGACGCGGCGGTGGCGCACTACGAGCAAGCGCTGGTCCTCTTTCGTGAGGCGGGCGACCGCCGGCTCGAAGGTCTGCTCCTGCGCAACATCGGCCTGATGCACCTGTCGGCGAAGCGATGGTCGGAGACCCGGCAGGCGCTCGCCGAGGCCGAGGTGATGCTGCGCGAGGTGGGACACCGCGAGGGGGTGGTGATGGCGCTCGTCGATGGTGGCATCACCGAGTCGATGGCCGGCGACCGGGCGGCGGCGCTCGTCTTCCTCGAGAGAGCCCGCGAGCAGGCAGAGCGGCTCGGGGTTCGGGAAGGCTCGGTGCTGAGCGGCTCGCTGGCGAGGCTCGAGGGGATGGTGGAAGAGGGGGGAAGCGGCGAGGCCTGAGGGCAGGCCGGCGTCGACCGATCCGAGGAGGCGCTCGGTGCGCCAAGGAGCTTCTTGACCGTTCGGTCCACATCTGTCATGCTCCCTCTCGTGATGGTTGGACGACCCCGAGAATTCGACCGCGACGCGGCCCTGGAGAGCGCCATGATGCTGTTCTGGCGTCAGGGCTACGAAGCCACGGGCATCGCCGAGATCACGGCGGAGCTCGGGATCGGTCGGCAGAGCCTCTACGGCACCTTCGGTGACAAGCGGGCCCTGTTCCTCGCGTCGCTCGACCACTACCGATCGCAGGTCATGACCTGCGTGCTCACCGAGCTGCGTGCCGAGGGGTCGGCGCTCGCCAACGTGCGGCGGGTGCTCGATCTCTGGGAGTCGAGTGCGGCGTCGGGCGACGGCTGTGGCTGCTTCCTGATCAACTCGGCTTCGGAGCTCGGCTTGAGAGAGGAGGAGCTGACCAAGCCCCTCCGACAGTTGCTCGAAACGCTGGAAGACGCTTTCGCGACGGCCCTTCAACGCGCCATCGACGAGGGTGAGCTGCGCGCCGACGTGGAGCCCCGTGGGCTCGCTCGGGGCCTCCTCGCCATCGGTCACGGCCTGTCCGTCACCGCGAAGGTCCGCAAGAACCGCCGCTTCGCCCGCGACGTGATCGCGGGGGCCCGGCTCTTGCTCGACGCCTCCCTGGCCGACTGAGGCCAGCTCCCTGGAGCGAGCCCTTTCACGACTGCCCTCCCTCAATTATTGACCTATCGGTCAAGTTCGGCTGGCCGCTCCGGGACATCGGAGCGATGCGATGACACGAAGGAAGAACGACCATGACCAAGAGACTCGATGACAAGACGGCCCTCATCACCGGCGGAACCTCGGGCATCGGCCTCGCCACGGCCCTGCGCCTGCTCGACGAGGGGGCGAGGGTCACCGTGAGCGGCCGCAGCGAGAGCGGGCTGAAGGAAGCCGAACGCGTTCTCGAAGGACGGGCGACCGTCATCCGCTCCGATGCGGCCGATGCCGGCCAGGTGAAGGACCTCGTCGAGACGGTCGCTCG
>JBCCFW010000139.1:0-21127 GCA_039029535.1 Acidobacteriota bacterium | reverse complement strand
TCTGCTCCCAGACTCGCCAGGTCGGGTAATCCTCGTTCGGTGACTCTTCCTGCGTGTCCGAGAGGACCGCGCCGTCGACCGAGGCCTCGAAGTTCAGGAGCTGCGTTGCTTCGCCTGCGAACTGCCTCGGCTTTCCGAGCAGGGGGAAGCCCACCGGGATGGTCGTCGTGTGGCCTTCGTTGCGAAGCTCGAAGCTGGCCTCGACGACCGCCGCGCGCGAGAAGAGGTGAATGTCGACCTCCTCTCGCAGCATCCGGATCTCGGGCACGTGCTCCGGGATGGGCGTGGGTCCGACACCGACGGCGCGGAAGGGTGCGGAGTCGGCCCAGGCGACGGGCAGGTGTTGCGATGCTCGATCGACGAGAGCTGTCAGCCAAGATGAAGCCATGAGCGATGATATCGCTCGCACTTGGGCTCTACCTTGCCGCTGCGTCCTAGGGGCAGTCACCCGGCGGCGTGTCGCGACCCCAGGTCCCGGCTCCGCCACAGGCGTCGTCCACGCCGCGGACGACGTAGAACCAGCCTTCGCCGGCGGGCGGAGTCTCGATCTCCATGAACTCCGAGTCGGTGGGATCGACGTCCGCATCGCTCACGCAGGCGCCGAGGGGCAGCAGGGCGATCGACCCTCGGATCACGTCGTAGCGATCGGAGACCGTCTGGAGCTGCCACGAGAAGGACGTGGCGCCCCCGGGCAGGTGCTGAGCGACGACACCCTGTACCGCTGGTGGAGTGCCTCGTTCCGGATCATTGGCGCGGCAATCACACGCGTCGCCGACCCCGTCACCGTCCCTGTCCTCCTGGAACGGGTTGTAGTCCAGTGGGCAGTTGTCGCAGGAGTCACCGAGCCAGTCGTCGTCGACGTTGTTCCCGGGCTCGCAGACGGAGACCGGCAGCCCGCTCGGCACGGTCGGTGGGATGAGGTGGGTGGTGTCGAGCGCATCCGGATCGGTCTGGGCGTTCATGAAGGCCAGGAGAACCGTCTTTTGCCCACGGAGATCCAGAGCGCCCAGTCGGTCGAACTCCCGGCGGGTCAACGCGATCTCGGCCCCGAAGGCGGGGATGAGATCGTCCCGGTTGTCGATGAGGCCCATGCCCTGGCTCTCCATGAGAGCCCGCTCCTCGGCGTCGATGTTGGTCAGGTAGGCGGGCTCTCCGCCGAGCACGCCCTCGACGTACTTCTGGATCCAGAAGCCGCGTGGGTTGGCGTAGATCTCGACGTGATTGCCCAAGGAGGAGAACTGGCCGAGGTGGGCGTAGGGCGCCGTCAGCTCGATGTTGGCCAGCGGCTGGGTTCGGAACTTGTAGCGGTCGGCCGGGTCGCCCGTGATGAGCTCGCGACCATGGTCCTCGCGGCCTTCCAGGCCCACGCCCTTGCCGGGACCGAACTGTCCCGTCGGCAAGACGTGGAAGTCGAAGTTCGACATGACCGAGCCCGAGTGACATTGCTGACAACCGACGCTGTAGAAGAGATGGCCACCACGCAGGGTGTCCTCGTCGAGATCGACCGTGTCGAGCACGCCATCCTGGGCGTCGAGGACGAAGGCCTGCCAGGGGCTGTCACGCAGGTCGAAGCCCCGGATCTGGAACCCGGCGATGGCGTTGGCCGCGTGCGCGAAGCTCATGTCCTCGAAGCTCTGACCCGGGTAGGCCGCTTCGAAGAGCTCCACGTACTCGGGGATGGCACCGAGACGCTCCATGAGAGCCTCCCAGATGGCCGTGAAGTCGTCGTCGGCCAGGTCGGCCAGCTCGTTGGTGCCCGGTGCTCCCCGCATCTCGTGACCGTCCGCGACGGGGAACATGGCCTGCGCCGAGACCAGGCCGAAGCCACCCGCCTCCGGACCGAAGACGTTGCGCATCTCGGCGGTGAGCTGGTCGCCGGCCGGCGTCGACATCTCGCCCTCGTCGTCGAGCTCGACCCGTCCGTCCCAGAACAGGTTGTCGAAGAGGTCGAGGTTGTAGAGCGGCTGCGCGTGCCGCGCGATCATCTCACCGCCGGTCCGCGTGCGGCCGAGGCCGTCTCCTCCGACCCCGAGCGAGAGGGCGCGGGCGTCACCCGTGTCGAGCGCCGGGTGATGACAGGTCAGACACGCGACGTCCTGGTTGCCGCTGAGGACCTTGTCGAAGGCCAGGGCCTGTCCGAGCGCGAAGATCTCGTCGGAAACCGCCGGTGCGGGGGGGAGCGGCTCGAGCCCTTCCGAGGCGACGAAGTCGATGAGCTCGCGCCGCACCGAGTCGACGTCGAGGAGGAGTGAGCGCGTCACCGTGACGCCGTCGAACACCTCGAAGCCCGCGTCGGCGGCGATCGTCGTCAGTGCGTCCGTGTCGATGTTCAGGTAGGCCGGCGTGGTGGGGTCGTCCACGGCGAGCACGTAGCTGAGGTGACCGAGACCGAGATCGGTGAGGTTCGATCCGTCGAGCTCGTCGTCGGCGAGGTCGGCGGTCAGCTCGGTCGTGAGCTGGTCGAGCGGGATGTCCACGCGGCCGTGCATCTTCGAGAGCAGGGCCAGCACGATGCCGTAGCGTCCGGCGTCGTCGGTGCCCGACGGCTCGAGCACGAGGTCCTTGGGGACGACCGTCGTGAGGTCCACGCCGGTCAAGCCGAAGGCCGAGGCGACGATCTCGGCGCCACCTCCCGGTCCGAGCGCGGACGCGAGGTCGCCCGCATCGAGCGCCAGTCGGGTCGCGATCTCCGTCAGGGGGGTGACCGCGAGGCTGCTGTCGGTAGCGAGGGTGACCACCGCGCGCATCGTGGGTGCTGCGAGGGAGTCACCACTGGCGGCATCCGTGTAGGTCCCGCCGCTGCAGGAGGCGAGAGCCGTCCCGCGGTGGGCGATGGCGTCGCCGAAGTCCGCGACTCCCGTGGCGCCGGTCATGGCGGTTCCGAGGGAGGGACCGAGCGTGCCGTCGGGGGCGACCTCGAACAGCTCGCAGCTCG
This sequence comes from Acidobacteriota bacterium, assembly GCA_039029535.1. Lineage (GTDB taxonomy): Bacteria > Acidobacteriota > JBCCFW01 > JBCCFW01 > JBCCFW01 > JBCCFW01. The sequence goes on along the minus strand of JBCCFW010000139.1, from coordinate 18,192 downwards.
CGCCGGACACGACGCCCTCGACGACGGTGACTTCGATGGCGGAGGCGGGGAAGACGGCGATGCCGGTGAGGAACAGGACCAGGAACACGTGCCAGGCGGCTGCAATTCGCACTTCGACCGATCTCCCGAGCTGCGAGCGGACTCCGACCATCAGGACTTGGACGCGAGCCAGGCTCGGAGGGTTGAACCCGCGGCGCGGAAGTCTCCCATTGCCTCCCTGGCCTCGATGAGAGATAGTTTACCGAGTGGTAAACAAAGCTGAGAACCTCGACCTGGTCTTCGGAGCCCTGGCCGACCGCACGCGGCGGGACATGGTCCGCCGTCTCGCCCGCGGGAGGACGACGGTCGGTGCTCTCGGCGCTCCCTACCCGATCACCAAGGGTGCGGTGAGCAAGCACGTGAAGGTGCTCGAGCGGGCCGGCCTGTTGAAGCGGACCGTCGAGGGTCGGAAGCACCACTGCGTGATCGACACGGTCCCTCTCTCCAAGGCGGAGCGCTGGGTCGAGGAGGTGCGCAAGCACTGGGACGACCGCCTCGATGCCCTCGCCGACTACCTGGACGAGATGAAGAAGCAGGAGTGAAGCCGATGAGCGAGTCGAACGAGACCCGGTCCGTGACCATTCAGCGCGTGTTCGAGGCGCCCATCGACCTGGTCTACCGAGCCTGGACCGAGGCCGAGCACGTCAGTCAATGGATGAAGTGCGACCCAGCGGCAACTCTCGTGCTCGAGAACTGGAAGCCGGCGGTGGGTGTCGAGTTCACGACCCACATGGCGCTCGAAGGGAAGTTCGACGTCAAGGGCACGGGGCGCTTCCTCGAGGTCGATCCTCCTCGGCTCCTGACCTACACGAGCGACCCGAACCCGGAGATCGGTGCGCCCGAGCTGACGATCCGCATCGAGCTGGAAGAGATCGATGGCGGAACGCAGCTCACCCTCACCCACTCCGGGCTGCCCAACGAGGGCTTCTGCGGCATCGTCGAGGGCGGTTGGAGCGTGAGCCTGGGACTCCTTCAAGACCTCGTGTTCGCGATGCTCTCCGCCTACGCGGGCAGCGTCATGACCAAGAGCGCCCAGGCGCCCAGTGCCGACGATTCGTCGGACGTCGACTAATCCGGATCCCACCATGACCAGAGTTGCTGTTTCACGTCTGATCAACGCCACGCCCGAGACGGTCTTCGACGCCGTCTGCAACATCGAGAACCTGCCGGCGACCAACCCGGACGTCGTCGGCATCGAGTTCCTCACCGAGCAGAAGTCCGGTGCCGGCACGCGCTTCCGCGAGACGCGTCGGATGAAGGACAAGGAGATGGTGACCGAGCTGGAGGTCACCGAATGGACCCATGGTCGTCACGCGCGGATGGTCGCCGACAGCCACGGCACCGTCTGGGACACCGTCTTCTCGGTGGAGCCGAAGGGCGACCAGACCGAGCTCAGACTCGTCATGGACGCGCGGGCTCACGCCTTCCTGCCCAAGCTCCTGAACCCGTTGATGAAGGGCTTCTTTCGCAAGGGGATGGACGGACACCTCACGCACGTGAAGGCGTACTGCGAGGGACAGCCCGGCTGAGTGGCCTGCGGCCCACGCCGAGAGCTACTTGTACGCGATCACGGCGCTGAAGGTCCCGGCGAGGGGGATCGAGTCGAACTCGCGGAAGCCGACCTCGCGACACCAGCCGCGGAAGTCCGCGCCGGTGAAGTCGAAGGCGTCGCCGAACTCGATGAGCATGTTCAAGGACATGAGCAGTCCGAAGGCGTTCTCGCGTCGGGCGTCGTCGATGACGTTCTCGATCGCCACGAAGGCGCCGCCCTCGGGGAGAGCCTCGTGGGCCGCGCGCACGAGGTGCTTCTTCTTCTCGAGGTTCCAGTCGTGGAGGATCAAGCCCATGGTCACGACGTCGGCCTTCGGGAGGGGATCCTCGAAGAAGTTGCCGGCCGCCGTCGTCACGCGGTCGGACAGCCCCGCGTCTTCGATGCAGCGCTTCGCGATGGGCTCGACGGGCGGCAGGTCGAAGCTCGTGCAGCGCAGGTGCGGGTTCTCGCGGGCGACCATGCAGCTCAGCAGCCCCGTCGCACCGCCGGCGTCGGTCAGCGTCTGATGCTTGCCGAAGTCGAACTGCTTCGCGAAGAGCTCGAAGTTGGGGGCCGACAGGCTGGCCATCGCACCGAGGAACTGCTCGAGTCGTGAGGGCTCGGCGTAGAGCTCCTCGAACAGCGACTTGCCGCCGTGCTTGAGCTCGTTCTGGGGCTCGCCGGTTCGCAGCGCCGTCGGCAGGTCGTCCCAGAACCGAAAGAGACGGGCGTTGAGCATCTCGAGCATGCCGCCGACGTAGCGCTGGCTGCTCTTGTCGAGGAAGGCCGATCCCTCGGGCGTGTTGCGGTAATGCGCGTCCTCGCCGTCGCCGTCCCGCTCGAGGAAGCCGAGGGCGACCAGCGCGTCGAGGAAGTCCCAGGTCGCCCGGGGATGGAGCCCGAGGGTCCGTTCGAGCTCCCGACCGGTCATGGGACCCTTGCCGAGGTGGCTGAAGAGCTCCATCTCCACGGCCGTGAGCAGGACCTTGGAGCCCCAGAAACCGAAGCCGACCTGGAAGACGTGGGACGGGTCGAGTGGTGCAGTCATGCGTGAGTCTCCCTCGAAGGAGCTGAGATTCGACCATCGCTCGAGCGCGCGGGCAACTCAGGTGGTCAGGGGGTCGGCGCTGGCCCGATCCGGTAGTGGATGCCCCGTCGGTCCCTGCTCACCGCATGGATGACATCGGCCGTCCGCAAGCAGTAGATCACGTCCTGCGCCTGGCGTCGGTGACGTCCGAGCTCGTCGGCGAGCTCCTGCGTGGTGAACGACTCGGGCAGGCCGGCGGGGAGGAGCGCGAGAAGATCGTCGGGCCGAGAGAAGACCAGGTGGTCGACCACGTCGACGAGCCGGCGCTCCTCGACCACCCAGCCGCCTCGTCGTCGGCCTCTCCTCCTGTCCTCGCTTCGGACCTCGTCTTCCTGAATCAAGACGAGCTCGAGCCGGAAGTTGGGGTGGCTGAGCAGCGTCGGGAAGGAGACCAGCTCGCTGCACGCGTCAGCGGCGATGGAGCGCAGGGGCGACTTCCTCCGGGAGGCCTGCTGGCCGTCGGGCCCGAGCTTCACGATCCACTTCTCGACCGCAACCGGATGCACGACACGCACCTGATGATCATCGAGGAGGCAATCGAGCTTGCGACGCATGGCCGAGAAACCCTGGGTCTGGATCTCGATGAGGGTCTCACCCCGGACGAGGTCGATGACGAATCCATCCAGGGGTTGCTCGACGCGATCACCCGGTCGTCGGTACCACTCCTTGAGCGCCGCATGCAGCGGTCCCTCGTTGAGGACACCGACGGCCGACGAGGGCATCTCCGTGCTCGTTCTCAGCGGCCGGACGCGTTCATTCGGTCGAGGATCTGCTGCGTGATGTCGGCCCGGGGCCCGACCATGACCACGACGCCCGGCGTGTTGTTGAGGATGAGGTCGTAGCCGGCTTCTGCCTGGAAGGCATCGAAGACGGCCCCGAGCTCCTTCTCGACGTCTCGGAGACCGTTGGCCTGCATCTTCTGGCCCTCGCGCTCCTTGTCGTCGGTGAAGCGGCGAATCGCGATCACCTGGTCTTCGTACTGCTTCTGCAGCTCGGCCAGACGGGAGTCAGACAGGGCGCTGGCTCCCCCGGTGATCTTGCTTCGGAGCTCGGTAGCGACCTGGCCCATGCGCTCGCCTTCCGCTTGAGTCGCCTGCTGGAACGCCTGCAGCTTCGCCTGGAGCTCCTTGCCCTTCTTGCTCTGGACCGTGAGGTACTCGAGGTCGACGACTCCGATCTTCAAGGCCGACTGTGCGGGAGCGAGCGTTGCTCCCGAGAGAAGGAAGCAGGTGATCCAGGAGAGGAGGGCGGGGCGGAGCGGAGTCGACATGGTGATCTCGAGGCGTTGGGACAGGGCGAGGGGAGTTCGGGGCCGCCGGATGGCAGCGCTTCGCTCGAAGGGTACTGTTGCGGTGAGGCTCAGGCGAGGGTCTTTGCAGTGACACGCGAAGTCGCAATGGCCTCGTCAGTCCCGTTCTCGGAGCACCAGGCGCACGCCGATGTTCGGTGAGCACGGAGGGTACTCACCGCTCAACTGGACGCTCGAACGGAAGGACACGCGGCAGGCCCAGGGCTCGTCCGTGAAGCTGCCACCACGCAGGACGTGATGGGGCTCGTCGGTGGGGACGGTCACTGGGTGCTCACGAGCCTCGTCGGCGTAGGCCTGCGCATCGTAGTGATCGGCGCAGGCTTCCCAGGTGCCGCCGCAGGTGCCGTGAAGCCCGTAGTCGTTGGGTGGAAACCGGCGGCTCGGAAGGAGCTTGAACTCTCCCCAGGAGCCGCAGTCGCAATGCGAAGACGCCTCGCCATCGTCGGCTCCCCACGGGTAGGGCTGTCCCACGTGCAACCCTCGTGCGGCACGCTCCCATTGGGCCTCGCTGGGCAACGCGAGGGGAGCTGAGCTGGCCTGATGGCGAGCCATCATCTCCTCGAGGTCGGGAAGGAAGAGCGCGACCATCGGCTTGGTGTCGTATCCGATCGGGCCCTCAGCGCGTTCGGGCTCACCGAAGAGCTCGTGGCTGCTCACGTTCTGACCGCCTCCAACCCAGTCGTGCTTGGGCGCATGGGAATGCCAGTCGCGGGCCCGCAGGGTCTGATCCTCGCAGTACTGCAGGCGGATCTTGTTCGTGTCGTGGATGCGGAACGAGGTGTCTCTCTCGACCTCGCCGGTAGGGAGGCCCTCGGGTGGGGCACTCCAGCCCGCGAGCGTGCAGAATCGAGCCCAGGACAGGGGGGCATCGGCCATCCAGAAGCGCCGAAGCTCGACCGAGTGTGCCGGCGCTTCATCGGCCTCACCGTCGTCACAGCCCATGGTGAACCGGCCTCCCGGGATGTAGCGGAAGGTCATCCCGTGCTCCACGCGTGCCAGTCGATCCAGCCGGCGGGCGAGCTCTTCCCGTTCTGCTTCACCGGCCTCCCCCTCGCGAACCAGCGCGTCGAGAGCGTCGGTCGCGCGCATGAGCTCCTCACCCTTCACGGCTCACCTCCATCGTGCGGGAGGGTGATTCGCCGAGCCCGTGTCGCCAGGCTTCTTCCCAGGGATCGCGTCCACGCACGGAGCCAGTCGCCGCACGTGCGCGCGCACGACAACCGCCGCGGAAGCTCTCGCCCCTCTCGTTGCGGAGTGAGAGGAAGGAAGCGCCGGCATCCCAGAGAGCGCGGAAGGGCTGGTCGCGCACGTTCCCGGCCTCGAACTCGGTGCCGAGGAAGGAGCAAGGATTGACCTGCCCGTCGACCGACACGGAGGCGACGGTGGTCGCGGCTCCGCAGCCATGACCGGGATGCACGCGTCCCGCGGTGGCCGAGCGGGCCTCGGGACTGAACGGGTCGAGACCGCGGCTCGAGCTCCCGGCCTCGGCCAGTGATGCGAGCGCCGCCTGGTAGGCGTCCCAGGTCGGCATCAGCTCGGGTTGTTCGAGCGCAGCACCCGTCGGGTAGAGCGGGCGGAACACGGCGCAGTGCGCGCCCAGGCGATCAGCGAGGTCCGCGCAAGCCCGGATCTCATCGGCGTTGTCGGAGGTGATCGTGAAGGCCACGGTGACCTTGGCCCAGCGGGCGAGACGTCGGATCCCCTCGATCGCTCGCTCGAAGCTCCCCGCCCCCCGCACGCGATCGTTGGTCTCCGGGGTCGCGCCGTCCAGGCTGACGTTGATCCACACGAGCTCGCGTTGGCCCAGGGCTCGAGCAAGATCGTCGGTGACCTGGAAGCCGTTGGTCGTGAGGCACGGATGCAGGCCCGCGTCCGTCGCAGAGTCGAGAACGTCCAGGATGTCCTTGCGGAGGAGCGGCTCCCCGCCGGTGAGCCCGAGACGCAGGCTGCCGAGGGCGGCGAGCTGCCGAAAGAGATCGCCGAGCTCGACGAGACTCAGCGGTCGACCGGTCCGGGGGAGCGGTGCTGCGAAGCAATGCGTGCAGGACAGGTTGCATGAGCCCACGACTTCCACGTGAGTCGCCAGCGGGCCCAGCAAGTGGTCGTCGGGGGGATCGGCATCGAGGACGTCGACACCGAGTCGGCCGTCTGCGCCCCACGCCTCGAGCGCGTCGATCCGGCGTGCGAAGTCCAGTGCGTCGCTGCCGTTTGGATGGGCAGCGACGAGCTCGGCAGCCGGCACCTCGCACAGCTCGCGGAGGAACGAGGTGGCCTCAGCGTCGAACGGAAGATAGCGAGACGTGCGGCGATCGAAGAGCAGTGAGCCGAAGTACTGCGGGATGAGCACGAGGGGTGGTCTCATGCGCTGGCTCGCAGGTCGAACCGCAAGCGATACCAGACGGTGCCCGGTGTCTTGGTGCTCGTGTCGGAGCCGGACAGCTCGCGAAGGAGACGGGCGGGGAGCCAGGGCCGGTCGTCGGGGATGTCGTGGATGCCGGCGGGGATCGCTCCCTCGTCTTGAAGTCCGCTGATCAGGTACTCGTGGAACTGCTGTCGCGGCTCGGGAGCGGGGGCTTCTCGGGCGGCGAGCCAGCCTTCGTCCGAGCCCTCGACGTCATCCCAGCCATCGGCGGGCTCGGTCGTTCGCCATTGCCACTGCTCGGCCGGAGGCACGATGGGAGGCATGCGGCGGTGCTCCGCCTTGATGGATGCGACGAGCACTGCGTCGCTGGGCTTGTCGACCCCAGTGAGCGTCACGCCGAGAACGTGCCGTCCCGGGGTGAGCTCAGCCCGGCCGTGTGACAGCTCGGTGCCATCGATCGACAAGCGGGCCTGGGCGTGAGTGAAGGTTCGGACGTGCACGTGGATCGGCGCGTCTTGCCGGACCCATCGCAGGACCAAGCCGCCGCAACCGGCGGGGACTTCGCAGCTACCGTAGCTCTCGAGGAGCAGCCGGCCGTCCTGCTTGCGAAATCGGTTGAGCTTCAGCTCATCGTCCACGAGCCCTCCTCCCTGGGCACTCCGACTCACTTCGGAGACACGAGTCTATCCGGGGGCGCCGTCATGGCCCAGTCGGGCACGCTCTCTCGTGTCGTGAGACCATCTCGGAGCTCGGCACTCGTCTTGTCTTCACGGCTGGACGTGAGCCGGGAGCCGTGCCCATGAAGCTTCGAAACGACAGTCTCCAGCGAGCGCTCATCGGCTTCTTGCTGATGACGGCAGGCGCATCCATCGCCCAGGGCAATGGCGGGGCCGCTTCAGGAGCCGAGTCCGCTGACGGACCGAGCCCGGAGACCCTCGCCGCCTGCGCGACCTGTCACGGCGCGTCCGGTGAGGGCGACCGCACGAAGGCAGCACCCTCCCTAGCGGGGATGCCCGCCTGGTACCTCGACAAGCAGGCCGAGGCCTTCATCCACGGTCGGCGCAAGGCCTTGAAGGACGAGGGTGGTCACGGAGAGGAGATGGTTCGTCTCTTGAAGACGATGGACCGCGCCGAGCTCGCGAAGGTCGCGCGGCACTACGCGAGCCTCGAGCCGATCCCGATCGAGAGTGAGCAAGGCGATGCCCAGCGGGGTGGACTCCTCTACCGAGGGCGCGGCGCCTGCATCAACTGTCACCTCCAGAGCGGATGGGGCGCCCAGCGATCCGGAGCACCTCCCATCACGATCCTCCCCGACTGGTACTTCATCCAGCAGATGAGGGCCTTCCGTCAGGGAGAGCGCGTCGTGTTCGGCAAGGGCCACGGTGGCGGGAGTTACCGTGAGCACGCGCACGGTCACTCCCACACCGAGGAAGAGATCCTCCGCTGCATGATCCGAGCCGCCTCGCGCTTCGACGACGACGACTGTCGTGATGTCGCCGCGTACTTGCAGGTGCTGGCTCGGAAGCAGGAGTTGGCCAGGAAGCAGGGCTCGGCCAAGTAGTCACGACGCCAGCGCGAAGCCGGCCGAGGCGAGCGTGCAGGCGAGGGTGCGCAAGGCATTCCACCGGCCCCACCTCTCTCGATAGCGACGCCAGGCCTTCTCAGCGTCCGGTCCATCCGGATCGACGGTGTCGAGCTCCTCGTTGAGCGGGACGTTGCCGCGTGCGGTGATGAGGAACGCGCCGACCGCGTACAGGGCCGTCGAGGCCAGGACGAGAGCACGATCGTCGGCCAGCACGGTGGCGGCCACGCCGAGCAGGCCCGTGCCGAACCAGGAGGTCATGGCGCTCGACTCGAGGATGCGGGTGTTGATCGCCTGCATGGCGAGGATCGCGCGGGTGGCTCCCAGGCGATCGAACGCCCGCATGATGAAGGACGCGAAGGCGAAGCAGAGACCGGCGACCAGGCCCGAGCCCACCGCCGCGAGGAGCGTGGCCGTTTCGTGAAGCGAGGGCATCACGTTGCCTCCGCGAGCCGAGCATTCGAGAGGGCGGTCGAGCCTTCACGCAGGAGAGACCGAAGCAGGAAGCCGACGCAGGCCGACCCGAGCCCGAGCTCGAGAGCTGCTGCCACGAGCAAGCCGGAGTCCGGCATGCCGTCGAGCCCGAGGCTCAGGAGACGCGACAGGCCGTAAGAGAGGTAGACCGCGGCGGCGATCGACGTCGACGCGAAGGTGAAGCTGCGCACGAACGCACCGATCAGCATGAGACAGCCGAGAGCCAGGAGGGCGCCTCCCGGTGCGCGGATCTCGCTGAGCAAGTTGGCGTCCGAGCCGAGCGTGGTGCCGTAGGACGCGTGGAACGCAGTCGGGAAGAAGAGGATCGCAGCACCGATGCCGACGGCGATCGAGCTACAGCCGATCAAGAGAGCACGAAGGGGCTTGGTGGGGGACATGAGAGTGACTCCAAGGGAAGACGTGAAGGCTCAGGCGGGTTGGGAGACGGGACTCCATGCACCGCTGGCCGCCACGGCGCGGGCGTAGTCACGGAAGTCACGGGCGGGACGGCCGAGGGCCCGCTGGACGCCGTCGGTCACGTGGGCGTTGCGGCCGTCGAGCACCGTCGTGAAGAGGTAGTCGAGGAGGTCGACCTGCTCGGACGGCAGGCCGGCCTGCGTGAGACCCGAACGGAAGGCCTCGCTCGGGATGGTCACGAAGTCGAGGTCGCGACCCGTCGCTCGCGCGATCTCGGCGACGGCCTCGGCGAAGGTCATGAGCCGTGGGCCAGTGACCTCGTACACCTCGCCGACGTGACCGTCTTCGGTCAACGCCGCGACGGCGATGTCCGCGATGTCGTCGATGTCGATGAAGGGCTCGCGGACCTCACCGGCCGGCAAGGCGACCTGACCCGCGAGGACCAGCTCGTGGAAGGCGCCCTCGTCGAAGTTCTGCGCGAACCAGCTCGCGCGGACGATGGTCCACTCCAGCGTCGATTCCTGGACGATGCGCTCACAGCGCTGCGCTTCTTCCTCCCCTCGACCGGAGAGGAGCACCAGTCGCTGCACGCCCAGCTCCTCGGCGAGCGTGGTGAAGGCGGTGATGGCCTCGGGCGCAGCCGGCACCGCGAGGTCGGGGCTGTAGACCACGTAGGCGGCGCGGGCTCCCTCGAGAGCGGGACGCCAGGTCGAACGGTCGTCCCAGTCGAAGGGGGTCGAGCCGGAGCGTGAGGCGCGGCGCACCAGGACTCCCCGGGTCTCCAGGAGGTCGGCGACGCGGCGGCCGGTCTTGCCGGTGGAAGCGATGACGAGGGTCGGCTGGGCGGTGGTCATGGTCGGGCTCCTGCCCCAGTGGGGCGGTGGGTGAGCGCTGATTCGCTCTGCCCATAGCATCGGGCCTGACTCTTGGATGAACAATGTCGCCGCGTCGCTCAGTTCATGCAATTCGTCCAACCAGACTGGATGCTCTGCCAGAGTTCGGTCATGCTGAGGCCATGAATCGTCCAACCGAGCTGCCGGCCCCGAGCGACGCGCTGGGCGAGGTCCTGCACCTCCTCCGGCTGACTGGCTGCGTGTACGCGCGCTCGGAGCTCACGGCGCCGTGGGGCGTGGAGCTACCGCCCTTCGAGGGCCACATGATGTTTCACGTCGTCACCGCCGGTCGCTGCTGGCTAGAGGTCGACGGGAGTGAGCCGCTGCTGCTCGAACGCGGGGGACTGGCGCTGGTGCCTCATGGCCTGGGTCACCGCCTGGTCGACGAGCCGGAACGCGAGTGCATCCTCTTCTTCGATCTTCCGATCGAGCGAGTCACCGAGCGCTACGAGCGCCTGCAGCACGGGGGTGGCGGCGAGGAGTGTCGACTGATCTGCGTGGTCGTTCGCTTCGACCATGCCGCGGCCGAGCGCCTGGTCGAGGCGCTGCCTCCCGTCCTCCACGTCGACGCCTGGGAGGGTGGGGAGGATCGTTGGCTCGCCGACACCCTGCGCTTCATCGCACGAGAGGCCGAGTCGTTGCGGCCGGGTGGCGAGACGGTCATCACACGGCTGGCCGACATCCTCGTGATCCAGATGATCCGCCACTGGATCGTGACCCAGTCGGAGGTCGACACTGGCTGGCTCGCCGCGCTCCGCGACGAACGCCTGGGTCGGGTCATGACCGCCATCCATCGCGACCCGGCCGCCGACTGGACGCTCGAGTCACTGGCTCGAGCGGCGGCCATGTCGCGCTCGGCGTTCGCCGCTCGCTTCACCGAGGTGGTGGGCGAGTCGGCCATGCGCTACCTGACTCGCTGGCGGCTCCAGCTCGCCCGGGCGGCCCTGCGCGAGTGCGACGACCCTCTCGGCGTCATCGCGGAGCGCTTCGGCTATCGATCGGAGGCGTCTTTCTGCCGGGCCTTCAAGAGAGAGCACGGTCTCTCGCCGGGGAGCGCCCGGAGAGCGGAGCCCGCGCTCGTGCCGTCGTCCTGACTCAGCTCGCTCCCTGCGAGCGCAGGACCACGTAGCCGAGGCCGAGGAGCACGACACCCAGGGCTGCGGTCTGCCAGGGATCGAGGAAGGGGATGGTCTCGGGCTCCGGCGGTGGCGGCACCGACAAGGAGGCGCTGTCGAACATCACGGCACCGCCGGCGCTGCACTGCCCGAGCGCGACGAACCGAACGGTTGCGGCATTGGCGGGCGCAGTGTCATCGATGGTGACCTGGGTCCACGTGTCCGACGGGAGCGTGTGGTCCAGCAAGCTGGAGTCCGTGGCGCTGATGAATCCACTGCCTGCATCGAAGTACTCGAGTCGCGCGAAGCCCACGCAGCCCGGGAGCATCGGGTCGAACGCGGCGTTCATGACGTAGAGCGAGGCCTCGAGCTCCGTCGAGCCGGCGATGGCGTGGTCCTGGAAGACGCCACTGTTGGGGCCGAACATCTTCAGGTAGAAGTCTCCGTCCTGAGCCTCCACCAACGGAATGATCGTGTCGTCGACGTTGAACACGGCTCCGAAGGGCGTCCAGTTCATGGAGCCGTAGGCGTCGTGGACAGCACCGTCCTCGAAGCTGGGATTCATGAGGAGGTTCGTGGAGGCGGCGGCCGGCGTCGTCAGGAGGACGAGGCAGAGGAAGAGGCGGGGCGACATGGGGTGGTCCTTCTCGTGCGTCGTGTCCGCGCCGACCGGCAGGGCTGCGGTCGGGCGACTGGGGGCTGAGACCGACGCGAGGCCGATATTCTACTGCTGCCACGATGCTACCGGACAGGACGAATCCGGTGGCCCGCCGCTAGCCGGGCTTGTGGAGCGCGAGGTAGCCGGCCACGAAGCCCAGGACCGGGAGCAGGATCCAGAGGGGCTGGGAGAGCTTCGGCATGCGGAAGGGGATCGCGATCAGGGCGCCGAAGACGACCCAGACCACGACCTTGCCGAGCACCCAGGGTGACGACGCCGGCAGGCCGAGCCGGGCGAGCATCCCGAAGCCCGCCACCAGCACGAGCACCATCCCGACCCCGTGGCCGATGCTCGTGAGCTTGCGAGCGCGGTGCGAGTCCTTGTCGCCGCCGTTGGCCACGTGAATGAGGAGCCCCCCCAGGGACGTCATCACGAGGAAGATTCCCAGGAAGTGCAGCGCGCGGTAGAACTCGTAGGGCATCGGTGAAGCTCCGATCGGTTTCGACTCGTCGGCTCATCATGCCCGCGCGACAGATCAGGCCGCCAGTTGCAGAACGCACGCCGAGTGAACGAGGAGCGCACGATGGCCGCGAACCGCCCCCAATCCCCGTCGCCCAGGCCGTCCGTCGCGCTGGCGGGTCTCCTGCTCACCCTGGCGCTGCCTGCCTGCGCCCAGCCGGCGAAGACCGACGAGGCGATCATCGCCGACCTCCACGAACGTCTGAGCCAGGCGAACCCGAGCTACACCCAGGGCGGGAGCTTCGTCGTGGAGAAGGGCCAGGTCGTCGAGGCGACCTTGAAGCGATCCGGGCTCGTCGACCTCGGACCGCTGGCCGGGCTGCCGTTGCGTCGTCTGAGCTGCTGGGGCAACGAGATCGAGAGCCTCGCGCCGCTGCGCGGCATGCCGCTCACGCTTCTCATGGCGCAGGCCAACCGCATCTCTGACCTGAGCCCGCTGCGGGGGCTGCCCCTCGAGCGGCTGATCCTCAGCAAGAACGCCCTCACGGACCTCGGGCCGCTCGCCGGCTCGAAGACGCTGACGACGCTCTACGTGGATCAGAACGCCGTCGCGGATCTCGCGCCGCTTCGTGGCCTGCCGCTCGAGACGCTCCGGGCCGACGAGAACCGGATCGCCGACCTCAGCTCCTTGAAGGGAGCACCGCTTCGCACGCTGTCTCTCGACCGCAACCGCGTCACGAGCTTGGCGCCGCTCACCGGCTCGCAGCTCACCACGCTCCAGGTCCGCTGGAACCGCGTGACCGACCTGGCGCCCTTGCGGGGGCTTCCCCTGACGAAGCTGCGTGTCCAGGGCAACCCGGTGCGCGATCTCACGCCGCTGTCGGGCATGCCGCTCGAAGACCTCTACGTGGGCGAGACCGAGGTCGTGGACCTCACGCCCGTCGTCGGCGCGCCGCTGAAGCTCTTGTCCTACGACGGAGCTCGCGTCGCGAAGGGACAGGAGCAACTCGAAGCCACGCCCGGCCTGCTCCGCGTCGACCGGACCGGCACTGGGGAAGGTGAGTCGTTCCAGTCGCCCGGCTCGTCGGCGTCCGGAGTCAGTCCTCGGCGGCGTGCTCCAGGGCGTTGAGGACGAGCTCGGCGACGTGCTCGTCGGCGAGCGAGTAGTGCACGTGGCGGCCGTCGCGGCGACGCGCGATGAGCCCCTCGGACCGCAGCAGGCGGAGACGCTGCGACACGGTCGACATGTTGTCGTTGCCGGCGCTGGCGAGCTCCGAGACGCAGGCCTCGCCCCGCGACAGGATCTCGAGCAGGCGGAGGCGCGAGGGGTCGCCGGCAGCGCGGAACAACGCTGCCGCGCGCTCGAAGTGGGCGTCCGAGAACTTGGAGGGGCCCGGAGCTCCCGAGTGGTCGTCGCAGGTGACGTGGTCGGTGTTGTCAGTCACGGCGAGCGATCTTGCCCTGACCGACCCGACCCCGTCACGGGCGATGTGGGCGGCGGGTCAGGAGGACGCCAGCGGTCCGTGGTCGTCGCAGTGTCCGTCGTGTGGGTGATGCAGGTGACCGTTCACGAGGTAGTCGACGTGATCGCCATGGGGGACCGCCTCGTGGCCACAGCCTTCGCCGTGCTGATGGTCGCTGTCGTGCTCGCCGCAGGAGTGGTCGGGCGTGCAGGCCGAGGGGTTCGTGCCGTCCACGTCGACCGCGTGCTCGTCGACGTGATCGTCGTGCGGGTGGTGGAGGTGGCCGTCGTGGAGGTAATCGGTGTGGCCGGCGTGGTTGACGGCGGTGTGGCCGCAGCCCGGGCCGTGGGAGTGGGGATGGTCTTCGTGCTGCTTGCAGCTCATCGGGGAACCTCTCATTGCTTCATTTCAACAACTGGTGAAGTATGAATACAGTGAGGACGTGCTCGGGTCAAGTGCACGTCGCCGCTGCGGCTGCTCCGTGATCAGGGCGGGGCGTTTGGGGGCGGCCGTGAGGGGCTGAGTGAGCCGGTGGGCTTGTCCCGCAAGGTTCGAGAGACGATCTTGAGGAACCCCCAGGAGAGCGCCCCGTGCTGATCCCCCTGCTGCTGACTCTCGGCGTGTCGATCCCCGTCTCCGAGGCCGTCGTGCCCGAGCCGCCGAATCGGGCGGCTGCCGTGGCCCACGTGAAGAGCCGGGCGAGGAACGAGGAGTTCTTCCGGGGTGACTTCGCCCGAGACCCTTCGCGGCACCCCCACGGACCCTGGTGCCCGACGGATCACGGCTTCGTCGACTGGCTCGCAGCCCGCGCCGTCACGCCGGTCGATCACTTCGCCCGGCCCAAGGTCGTGAACGTCTCCCTCGTCGACGGTGTCGTCGTCATGGAAGACGACGGCACGCTCACCCGCAATGATCGACCGGTCGACCTCGAAGGCCAGGCACTGCTCTTCAGCCCCGGTGCCGATGGGTTCGACGTGCGCCGGGTGCCGCTCGCCTATGAGGACGACATCGGCGCCGAGCTGTTCGCCGGCCAGGACGAGTGGATCGCGTCTCCGGTCGACCTCACGACCTTCGCTTTCCCCTTCGGCGGCGTCGATCGCACGTCGGTCTTCGTGACGCCCTCGATGGAGCTGGCCTTCGAGATGCCCGAGGCGCCCGAGGGGGACCAGCTCCTCTCGGGTGACGTGCTCTTCGATCGCAGCCCGCGCATCGCCGCCGTGCAGCAGGCGGCGCGCTTCGACGGTCGCAACGCCTTCTTCCGTGAAGACGTCGATCGCGCCGTCTTCACCTGGCGACGCGACGCCATGGATCTCCAGGTCGTGCTCTTCCACGAGGGCAGCATCCTCATGAACTACCGCGCCATCGGTGGCCTCCGACACGGGTCGCCGGTGGTGGTGACCGGCAACGACGAGTGGTGGTCCGACGTGACGGCGGTGGGGTCGACGGCGGATGCCGTGGGAGAGATCGGCGTGCCGGGGCCCGACGGTGCTGCCGTCGACATGGTCGAGCTCCGAGCGTTCCAGGTCGCGGGGACCGAGCTGCTCGTGCTCGAGCTCGTGCTCGCGGGGCTGCCGCCGACGGACACCGAGCTCCCGCTCCAGTACTCCGTGCAACTCCGCGACGAGCCGGGTGAGGACGCCTTCCGCACGGTGAACGCCGAGTGGGCCGAGGGCGCATGGAACTGGCGGGACGGTCCGATCGAGGTGGACGGCAACATCGTCCGCTACCACTTCCTGAAGTCCGAGTTGCCGCTGCTCGACGACGACATCGAGTTCCTCGCCTGGACTGGTCGTGACTGGGAGTGGCTGGACCCGGTCGTGCTCGAGGCGAGCTGGACCGACGTGCCGGTCGCGCCCCTCGTGACGGACTTCTCGAGCATCGGTCGCTTGCACTCGCACGGGCCGCTGTTCGAGTCGTTCACGCTCCCCGACCTCATCGTCAGCGAGGTCTACCGGGCCTTCAACGACCGCTTCGGCAGCCCGCGCATCGACGGCCTGGCCATCTACCAGACCTTCCCGACCGACATTCAGTTCTATGCGGGCGCCTACAGCACCGTCGGCAATCCGGGTGCCGATGGCATTGGCAATCGGTCCCGCGCGTCGGAGCCGGCGGCTCCGGCCCTGCTGCACATGAACCAGGTCCGCTACGGCTGGAACGCCAACGACGACGGCAAGGTGACCGTTCTCAACCACGAGTTCGGTCATCACTGGCTCTACTTCATCAACATCATCGAGGAAGGAACGCCGTCGGACATCCTCAACCCGCTCGGAGGCCATCCGGCTGCCTGGTGCGCCCTCCCCGCGGCGGCACCGGTGGAGTCGGTCAACGACTCGTCGTGCATGGGCGGTGCGACCTGGGCCGACAACGGTGATGGGACCTTCACCACGCCGGACGAGTGGACCGTGCGGGGTTTCCACTGGCACGAGCTCTACTTGATGGGGCTGGCGGACGCCTCCGAGGTGCCCGACTGGTACTACATCCGCGATCCCGATCCAGAAGTGCCCCAGGCCTACTGGGCGCCGCAGAACATCACCGTGACCGGTGAGCGCGTGAACGTGTCGATCGACCAGCTCATCGCGCACGAGGGGCCGCGCTTCCCGACCGCGGCCGACAGCCGCAAGGACTTCCTCGTGCCGATGGTCCTGGTCACGCGTCCAGGAGAGCTGCGGGACGAAGACGTCCAGGAGGTCGCGGACACCTGTGCACTCTGGGCCGACAAGTTCGGAGTCTCCACCATGGGCCGAGCGACGATGACCTGCGACCGCGTCGGCTTGCGCCCGCCGGAGGCACGCATCGTCGATCCACCCACGACCGTGTTCGTGAGCGCGGGTGACACGGTGAGCTTCCTCGGAGACTTCGAGGATCCCGACGAGGAGTCCGTCACGTTGACCTGGTCCTTCGCCGGGATCGAGCCCGACACCATCGGCGCGGGCACGCACGACATCGTCTTCCCACGGGCGGGGGTCTACACGATCCAGCTCGACGCCGAGGACGAGGCCGGGCTCACCGACGCGACGCCGCCGACGGTGGACGTCGTCGTCGCCTGTCGAGCCCCGGAGGAAGTGCAGGACCTGCGGGTCTCCTGGACCGAGGCCGGCGACCTCCACTTCACGTGGTCGGATCTACCGCAGGCGCCGGACGAGTACCTCATCGTCGAGTCGATCCCCTTCGGCTCCGTGGAGGTCGTCTCCGGTCCGGTGACGGGCGTCGAGGGTCTCGAGCTGTCGCCGCCCAGGGGCGTGCTGAACCTCTTCAAGGTGGCGGCTCGCAACCTGCCCGATTGCGTGGGTCCCTGAGTCACGGTCACTCAGCAGCAGACTGCTGAGCATTCCGGGCTACCATCGGCCCATGAAGAGGTACGTGGCCCTCCTCCGCGCCATCAACGTCGGGGGCACGGGCAAGTTCCCGATGACCGTGCTCCGCGAGCTGTGTGAGAGCTGCGGCTTCCAGGACGTCACGACCTACATCCAGTCGGGCAACGTCGTCTTCCGGAGCCGGGCCTCGGCCACCACCGTCAAGAAGCGGCTGGAGAAGGCGATCCGGGGCGAGATGGGCCGCTCGCATCAGGTGCTGGTACGCGACGCCGAGGAGTGGGCGGGGGTGCAGGAGGCCGCGCCGTTCCCCGGGGCCAAGCCCAACCAGGTCCTCGTGGTCTTCCTCGACGATCCTCCCGAGCAGGCGACGATCGCGGAGACGACGATCCCCGGTCGCGAGGAGATGGTCGCGGTGGGGCGGGAGCTCTACGTTCACTTCCCCGACGGCATGGGACGCAGCAAGCTCCGCGTCCCATTTCAGGATGTCGGCACGGGGAGGAACCTCAACACCGTCAACAAGCTCGCCTCCCTGCTCGAGAAGCTCGCGTAGCCGCGAGCACGAGAGACGACGTGGTCGACGCCTCCCTGAAGCGCAGCATCGTCCTCTACGGCGTGGCCATCGCGCTCGCCGCCGGCCTGCTGCAGTGGCTCGACGTGCGTCATCACTTCCGGCTGTTGTCCACGGAGCTCTACATCCTGGTCATCGCGGCTGGGTTCACCGCGCTCGGAATCTGGATGGGGCATCGGCTCACCCGCCGCCCGGCCCCGGCCGCGTTCGAGAAGAACGCCGAGGCGCTGAGCTACCTGGGCATCAGCGAGCGGGAGCACGAGGTGCTCGAGCTCCTGGCTGATGGCCACTCGAACGGCGAGATCGCGAAGCAGCTCCACGTCTCGCCGAACACGGTCAAGACGCACCTCTCCCGCCTCTACGAGAAGCTGGAGGTCTCGCGGCGGACCCAGGCCGTCAGCAAGGCCCGGTCGCTCCGGCTCATTCCCTGAGAGCGTTTCGACTCCCCAGACGGGTGATTTCGGCAGTTTCACCCGTTCGGGTGATGTGCTCGGCCGTGCCACCTCGGTAGCGTGCCGGCATCTCTCGACGACACCGAGGGGAAAGGGACGGACCATGAAGAGAAGCATCCTGATTTTCGGAGCCATCGCCGGCGCCATCATCTTCGGCACGATGTGCCTCGGCTTCGTGATCGTCGGGCCGGAGGGCACGGTCGGGGGTCCCCAGTGGCTGGGCTTCCTCGTCATGTTGCTCGGTTTCAGCGTGATCTTCGTGGCCGTCAAGCAGCATCGTGAACGCGACCTGGGCGGCGTCATCAAGTTCGGTCGCGCCTTCTTGCTCGGCCTGGGAATCACCATGGTGGCCAGCCTGCTCTACACGATCGGCATCGGAGCGACGGAGGGTCGACCGGCACCGCGGCGGCAGCGATCCCGCCCCGATACGTACCGCGTCCCGATGGCACGCTGGCACCCCTCGACCGGG
>JBCCFW010000138.1:0-21229 GCA_039029535.1 Acidobacteriota bacterium | reverse complement strand
CCGGGTGGCTTCCTCTGCGAGAACCCGGAGACGACGCTCTGCGCGGACGGTGGCGACAACGACGGGGACACCCTGATCGACTGCGCTGACCCGGACTGTGCGGGCACGGGCATGTGCGAGATGCCGGAGACGACCTGCGACGACGCGTTCGACAACGACGCGGACACGACGGTCGACTGTCTCGACGCGGACTGCGCCGGCCTGGCGGGTCCGGGTGGCTTCATCTGCGAGAACCCGGAGACGACGCTCTGCGCCGACCTCGGTGACAACGACGGGGACACCCTGATCGACTGCGCCGACCCGGACTGTGCCGGAGCGGGCACCTGCGAGTTCCCGGAGGCGACCTGCGACGACGGTCTCGACAACGACGGCGACGGTGCGACCGACTGCCTCGATGCGAACTGCGCCGGCCTGGCGGGTCCGGGTGGCTTCATCTGCGAGAACCCGGAGACGACGCTCTGCGCGGACGGTGGCGACAACGATGCCGACGGCCTCATCGACTGTGCCGACCCGGACTGTGCGGGCGTGGGCACGTGCGAGATGCCGGAGGTGACTTGCGACGACGCGTTGGACAACGACGGTGACACCACTACCGACTGCGCCGACACGGACTGCGTGGGCCTGCTCGGTCCCGGCGGCATCACCTGCGAGATGCCGGAGGTGAGCTGCGGGGACGGTGGTGACAACGACGCGGACGGCCTGACCGACTGCGCCGACACCGACTGTGCCGGCGCCGGTACTTGCGAGACTGGTGCGAACTGCGCCGACGGCCTCGACAACGATGGCGACCTCATGACCGACTGCGCCGATCCGGAGTGCGTCGGTGAGCTCGGCATGAGCGGCGAGACCTGCGAGATGCCGGAGGTCACCTGCGACGACACCTTCGACAACGACGGAGACACCACCAGCGACTGTGCCGACGCGGACTGCGTGGGCCTGCTCGGTCCCGGCGGCATCACCTGCGAGATGCCGGAGACCAACTGCGCTGACGGTGGTGACAACGACGGCGACGGTGACATCGACTGCATGGCCGGCATGGACGACTCCGACTGTCCCTGCGCGCCGGAGAGCACGACCGACGCCAACTGCGGTGACGGCATCGACAACGACGGCGACGGTCTCACCGACGCCATGGATCCGAACTGCTCGATGGAGATGACCGGCATCGGCAACTGCGGTGACGGCATCGACAACGACGGTGACGGCATGAGCGACTGTGCGGCCGGCATGGACGAGGGCGCCGACTGCGACTGCGGGACCGAGATGCTCGGTGACGGCACCTGCACCGACGGCGTCGACAACGACGGCGACACCACCGCCGACTGTGCCGACACCGACTGCAGCACCGGCCTACCGGACGCCGACGTCGACGGCACGCCGGACGAGTGCGACATCTGTCCCGACGACCTCGACGACGACAGCGACGGTGACGGCATCTGTGTCGGTCCGACGTTCAACCCCTTCCTGGGCACGACCGCGGGCATGGACAACTGTCCGACCACGTCGAACCCGGGTCAGGAGAACGGTGACGGCGACATGGCAGGCGACGCCTGCGACAACTGTCCCGCCATCCCGAACGACGGCGATCCCGACTCGGACGCCGACGGCTCCGGTGACCTCTGCGACGCCTGCATCGGCGACGACGGCACCGGTGACGGGGACGGGGACGCACCTGCTTCAACCTGGACGCCTGCTGGGGCCCGGGTGGCGCCGGTGGCGTCGACGGCGACGTGGACATGATCTGCGACACCTGCGACTTCGACGTCACGGCCGGTACGGACGCAGACGTCGACAACTGCGATGACGTGGTCGCCGGCTGTGACCCGGATGGTGGCGCCGGAATCCAGGACTGCTCGATGTTCTAGCCCGGATTTCCGGCCGCTCGTGGCGAAGGCTCACGGGCGGCTCGGCTCCGGGCGAGGCCCGCTCCGCGTCGTTCGACTCAGCTCGGACGACGCGCCAGCAGCCCCTCGAGCTCGCCAGTCCATTCGCTCACGACGGTGAGCTCCGGGAAGGCCTCCCGGAGCTCACCCGGTTCGAGGCAGTAGCCTCGACTCGGTCGTCCGTGCTGTTCGTGATGCGCGACGCCGAAGGTCTCGTAGAGGAGAGAGCCGCCGGGCGCGACGGCGTCCTGGATCGCGGGAAACAGCTCGCGCTCCAGGTAGCGGGTCACCAGGACGAGCTCGAAGCGACCCGCGGGCACGCCATCCTCGACGAGGTCGTGACCTCGCGCGGTCACCGTCAGGCCCTGGCGCTCGGCCTCTTCACGGAGACGACGAAGGGCCGTGGACGACCAGTCCACGGCCAGGACCTCGAAGCCTTCCCGAGCCAGGAAGAGCGCGTGACGGCCACGGCCGCAGGCCAGGTCGAGCGCCCGGCCTCGCGGCAGCGTCGGCGCGAGCTCGGTGACCACGGAGAGAGGCACGCCGATGTCCTCGGCCGCTCGGTGCTTCTCGTCCCAGTGCTCGGGGTCGCTCATGTCGTCGGCTCGAATCCGAGCGGCTCGGAGGCATGATGGGGGGGTGAGCCAGCTCGCCGTCATTCTCGTCCGTCCCGCCAAGGCAGCCAACGTCGGGGCCGCCGCCCGGGCGATGAAGAACTTCGGCTTCCGCGACCTGCGGGTCGTCGGTGGCGACCACGCGCTGGTCGGCGGCGACGAGCACGGCGAGGCCAGGGCCCTCGCCTGGAACGCCGACGACGTGCTCGAGGGGGCTCGCCGCTTCGACACCCTGGAAGAGGCCACGGCCGACCTCGCCCTCACCGCGGCGACCAGCGGGATGGAGCCACCGCGAGGCGAGACGCTCACGCCCGCGACCTTCGCCACCGAAGCTCGCAGCCTGGGCGGAGAGGAAGCGGTCGGGCTGGTCTTCGGGCCGGAGACTCACGGGCTCACCGGCTTCGAGCTCGATCGCTGTCGGGTTCGTGTCCGCATCCCGACCGAGGGCGAGCAGCCCTCACTCAACCTGGCTCAGGCCGTCGTGACCTGCTGCTACGAGATGGCTCGTTCTGCCGAGCCGGCGGCGCATCCCGCCGGCGTCGACCCACCCGCCCCCGAGGCCGAGCTCCAGCGTCTCCATGACAAGGCACGCGACCTCCTGCTGAAGGCTGGCTACCTCAACCCCCAGGAGCCCGAGCACGTCCTCGGTGAGCTGCGACGGCTCCTCGCGCGGGCGCGCCCCAGCCGACGCGAGCTCACCCTGCTGCTCGGGCTCGTCGCGCAGCTCGACTGGGCGCAGCGGGAGAAGCCATGACCACCCGCATCCGCGATCCCATCCACGGCTCGATCCGACTGAACGAGGCCGAGCGCGCGATCCTCGACTCGCCGCATCTCCAGCGGCTGCGGAACGTGCGGCAGCTCGGCTTCACCGACCTGGCCTTCCCCGGCGCGACGCACAGCCGTCATGCCCACGTGGTGGGAGCCTGTCACGTGGCCGGCCTGGCCCTCGACGAGATCCTCGAGCGCCTGTCCGGCTTCAGCGACGGCGATCGTCGACGGCTGCGGGCGGCGGGGCGGGTGGCCTTGCTGCTCCACGACATCGGCCACGGGCCCTTCTCCCACACCAGCGAGAAGCTCATGCCGCAGCGGTCGGCCCTCGACCTGCCGGCCTGGCTGGGGGAGCACCCGCCCGAGCGTCGAGCGAGCCACGAGGACTACGGGCTCAAGATGGTCCTCGACTCGGACCTCACCGACTTGCTCCGCAAGCACTACGGTCCGCTCGACCTGCCGCCCGAGGCGCTCGCCTTCCTGCTGTCGGGCAAGCAGGGACCCGGTGGACCCTGGTTCCGGGTGGGCGGTCTCGACTGCGGCCCCTTGCTGCGGCAGCTCGTCTCGTCGGACCTCGACGGCGACCGCATGGACTACCTCCTACGCGACTCGTTCTACACCGGCGTGAGCCACGGTCAGTACGACCTCGAGTGGCTGGTGGAGCAGCTCCGGGCCTGCGTGCGGGAGCGACGTCTCGAGCTCGCCTTGCGACATCGAGGTCTCTTCACCTTCGAAGATTACCTGCTGTCGCGCTACCACATGTTCTTGTCGATCTACCTGCACCACACGCCGGTGTGCTTCGACTACATGCTCGAGCAGCTCGTGGCCGCGCGCCCTGGGCTCCTGGACCTCCCGTCGAGCATCCCCGAGTACCTCCGCTGGGACGACGTGACCCTGCTGGCCGCCCTCCGGGACGTCGACGACGATTGGGCGCAACGCATCACCTGGCGGCGGCCCTTCAAGCTCCTGCTCGAGTCGGCGCCCTACAGCGAAGACGAGCGCATCGACGCGGCCCGCGATCGACTGAGCGCTGCCGGCATCCCCCACGCCTGCACGACCTCCCGCGGCGTCATCGCCCGACCGCGGGTGGCGGGCGCCTCGCAGATCTGGGTGCTCGGTCCCGAGCCGGGCCGGCATCGACCGCTTGCCGAGGTCACCCCGCTGCTCTCGCGTTACGAAGGGCCCGTGACCATCCGGAGGGTCCACGTCGAGCCCGAGCGGCTCGACGACGCCCGCGAGCTCATCAGCGCTCCCGCCGATGAGCCCCCTGCGCCACGAAGGAGCTGAGGGCCCTTCTCAGTTCCTCTGGGGCCGTCGCTGCTCCAGCCGCTCCCGCATGATCAGGAACGCCTGCGCGGTGAGCAGGACGTCGTCGATGGAGCGGTGCCGGTTCCCGACCTCGATCTCGAGCCGGTAGCAGATGGCGTCGAGCCCGTGCTGGCGTGCTCCGGGGAAGAGCTGCTTCGAGAGCTGGACGGTGTCGTGGACGACGCCGTTGGGCGGCGTCAGCTCGAGCTGCTCACAGCCCGCCCCGACGAAGGCCATGTCGAAGCTGGCGTTCTGGGCGACGAGGTCGTGGCTCCCGCAGTAACGAAGGAACTCGGGCAGGACGACCTCGAGCCGGGGCTTGCCCCGGACCATCTCCTCGCTGATGGCGTGGACTGCCACCGACTCGGGGGGGATGGAGCGGTCCGGGTCGATGAGGGTGTGGAAGGCGCAGTCCTCGCGGACCTTCCCATCGAGGATGGGCACGGCACCGATCTCGATGAGGGCGTGACCGTCGGAAGGCTCGAGACCGGTGGTCTCGACATCGAAGACGATCAGGGTGCTCGGCAGGGGAGAAGAGCCTGAGGACATGCCGGATCCTCGCAGCATGGAGGGGGCTGAGCCAAGCTCCGAACGCGCTTCGAAGCACGCCGAC
Organism: Acidobacteriota bacterium; assembly: GCA_039029535.1. Taxonomy (GTDB): domain Bacteria; phylum Acidobacteriota; class JBCCFW01; order JBCCFW01; family JBCCFW01; genus JBCCFW01. Next base: position 16,043 of record JBCCFW010000138.1, on the reverse strand, counting down.
TCGTGCGAGGTCGGCGGTGCCTCTCGGGCTGCCCTGGAAAGGGCCAAGTCGACCTGCCTTGAGGGAGGCGAGGGCGGTCCTGCCCTGGCATGCTGAGCGGATGCTGCCTCGCCTGGCACCAGCCCTGTTCTTCCTGTCCGGAGTTGCCGGACTGGTGCTGCAGGTCGCGTGGTTCCGCCTCCTGGCCCAGTCGCTGGGAGGAACGCTCGCCGCCACCACGGCGGTGCTCACGGCGTACATGGCCGGCCTGGCGCTGGGGGCCCGCCTGTTCGCCGATCGAGGCGGGCGAGGCCGGGCCGGTGTCGTCCTCTTCGGCTGGCTCGAGGTCTTCGCGGGCGTGGCGGCCCTGTTGACCCTGCCGCTGATCTGGCTGCTCGACGAGGTGTACGCCCTGGTGGCCGGTCCGCTCCAGGACCACGGCTCGCTCTTGCTGCTGTGCAAGCTGTTCCTGGCCTGCCTCATCCTCATGCCGGCCACCACCTGCATGGGGGGCACGCTCCCGGTGCTCTGCCAGTCGCTCTCGCGACGCGCGTCGCTGTCGGGCACGGGGGCCGGTGGGCTCTACGCTCTCAACACCCTGGGAGCGATGCTCGGCGTGCTCATCGCTCTCTTCGTCCTGCTCCCGCGTTGGGGACTGACCAGCTCGGTGCTGATCGGTGCCGCGATCGACCTGGCGGTCGGCCTGTTCGTCATCGGGATGGCTCGGCTCGGTCGGCGGTCGCCGGAGGACGGGACGAGCGGACCTGCCGACGAGCGGCCTCCCGCCGGCGAGTCCGAGCCGGACGACGAGGTTCCCGAGCTGGAGCGGGGCGCCACCCGACCGGCGCGGCCTGGTCGCCTGGCGGCCGCCCTGTTCGTCGTCGGGCTCTGCGGTCTCGCCTACGAGGTGCTCTGGACGCGCATCCTCGTCTTCTACTTCGGCAGCGGCGCTCATGCCTTCGGGGTGACGCTCATGGTCGTCCTCGCCGGTCTCGCGCTGGGCGGCTTCCTCGGTGGCCACGTCGCCGATCGGACCGGACGTCCGCTCCTGGTGTTCTCACTGAGTCAGGCGGCGCTCGTCCCCGTCATCGCCTACCAAATTTGGTGGATCCCCCGCCTGCCCGACTTCCTCGTGACCGTGGCCCAGCGGGTGGGAGAGCGCCTGACGCACGAGCAGGTCGTCTTCGTGCTCTTCCTCGGCGCCCTGCAGTGGCTACTGCCCGCGGCTCTCTTGCAGGGCGTGGCGCTGCCGGCGGCCGTGCGCGCCGTGGTGAAGAGCCGGGGCCAGACCGGTGCCGTCGTCGGACGGCTGGCGGCTGCCAGCACGGCCGGGGCCATTCCGGGTGCCGTGATCGCCAGCCACGTGCTGGTGCCGGTCTTCGGGACTCAGGGCAGCCTGTTGGCGGTGGCTGCTCTCGGTCTCACCGTGGCGGTGCTCGGCCTGGTCGAGCTCGGCGCCTTTCGGGTCCGGAGCTGGATCGCCGTCGCGGCCGGCGTGGTGATGCTGGTCGTGGTCTCCGGGACCTTCGACCAGCAACGGGTGTTCGCTGCCTCGGGCGTGTTCGCTCAGTCGATGAGCGGCGGCATCGCCCAGGAGTCCGAGTTTCCGGGCCAGGCGGACGAGCTCTCGAACGTGCTCCTCCGTCTCGACGAGCTGGCTCACGGCACGGTCTCCCTGACCCGCATCGTCGACGGCCGCGGTGCCTGGCTCTCGCTCTCCATCGACGGGGTGAACGTGGCCGGCACCTCGCCGCCCCTGCTCTCCTGTCAGACCCTGCAGGGGCAGCTCCCGCTGCTCCTCCACGAGCGGCCGGAGAGGGTCCTGCACGTCGGCTTCGGCTCGGGGGGCACGGCCGCCGCGGTGGCGTCGCACCCGGAGGTGAAGGAGATCCACGTCGCGGAGATCAACCCGACGATCCCCGAATCGTCCACGCGCGACTTCGCGGCGGTGAACTTCCGGGTCATGGACGACCCGCGCGTGAAGCTCTGGCTCGCCGACGGTCGCAACTTCGTGCTGGGGAGCCGCGAGCGCTTCGACGTCATCCTCTCGGACTCCGCCCACCCGCGGTACTCGGGTCAGGCCAACCTGTACACGGTCGACTACTTCGAGCTGTGTCGGAGCAAGCTCCGGGACGGCGGGCTGGTCTCGACCTGGCTCCCCATCTACTCGCTGAGCCAGGACTCGCTCGCCGCCATCGTCGCGTCGATGCGCGAGGTGTTCCCTGCCACGTCGCTTTGGTACCTCAACTCCACGGTGAACGAGTACGTCGTGCTCATCGGTCGGCTGGACGACGGCCCGTTCGACCTCGCGCGCTTCGTCGAGGCGATGAGCGTCTCCACCGTGCGCGAGAACCTGGCCAACGTCGGGCTGACCGAGCCCGCCCAGGTTCTCGACTTCTTCGTCGCGGAGGGCGCCGAGCTCGACGAATTCATCGGGGATGCGCCGCTGCACTTCGACGACCGACCCTGGGTCGAGTTCGAGTCCGCTCGGACGATGAGTCGGGCTGTCTCCTGGCGCAACAACCTGAAGCGAGTGATCGCCGCGCGTCACTCGGTGGGCCCCCATCTCGAGGGAGCCGATGCTGCCTTCCTCGAGAAGATGGAGCGCTTCGAGGCCGCGACGACTCTCCAGCTTCAGGGGCAGCTCGGCATGCTCGATGCCGTGCCGCTCGAGTCCGTGCAGGCGCTCTTCCAACGAGCGATCGACCTGAATCCTGCCGACCCCGAGCCCTGGGAAGTCTTTGGTTACCCCGACTGGGTCGAGCGGCTGGCCGGTCCGAGCCAGCGGACGACCTCCACCTCCACGGAATAGTGGGGCGTCACGCTAGTTCGTCACGGTTCTCGGAGGCCCTCGGCGCCCCTAGCCTTGTTGCTCATCACTAGGATGGGCCCCACCATCCGCGCGATGCGCGTCGCGCCAGGAACGCCGATCATCCACCGATCAATGCAACGAACTCACGTGACACCCCACTAGCCATGCTCGACCTCGACGCCACGCTGGCAGCTCTCTCCCGACAGTTCTCGCTCGAGCCCGACGAGCTCGACCGGCCGGCGCGCTTGCTGCGTCTTCAGCACCGGTACCTGACCGAGCATCCACCGGCTCGGGAGCTGCCCGAGGAGGCCCGCCTGGCCACTCGCTCCCGGCTCGCCAGCGGTGAGGCCGTCATCCCCCGCGAACGACTGGGCGTGGACTCGGCGCGTTGGAGCACCTTCTTCGCGGAGCTCACCCGGGCGCTGCGTCCCACCTGGCAGTCGCCGCCGGCCGACGAGCTGGAGCTCGTCCTCGACCGGGCGCATGCCGCCGTGCTCGGTGGCGACGGCCGTGGCGTGCTCCAGGCTCTGGCTCCACTCGACCTGGAAGACACCGTCGCCGCCGCCCTGCTGCGCGAGGCGACCAAGCCCGAGCGCCTGCGGCTGACCGAGCCCCTCCAGTCCTACCTCGGCGAACCGTCCGACACGCCCGGCTGCCCCACCTGTCGAGGGCGACCGGCGGCAGGGACGGCTCAGGGTCGACTCCTGTGCGAGGACTGTGGGAGCTGCTGGACCTGGTCGGGACGGACGTGCCCGAGCTGTGGCGACTCCAACCTGCGACGCTGGGAGCTCGAGGTCTTGCCGGGCCTTCAGCTCGTCGCCTGTCGCGAGGCGCACGTGCTGCCGCTCTTCGACTGCGACGACGAGCCGCTGGGGCTCTCGCTCCACGGGGTGATGGCGGCGCCGTTCGTGCTGGCGGCACGCGTCCAGCTCGGCGGGGCGCCGCGTCTGGACTTTCCGATCTTCTGACTCGGGCCCCGACGGCACGCGGGCTGCACCGTCCTCCGGTGACGGCTCTCCGACGAGAGCCCCGAGGACCGGCCATGACGCTCCTGCGACCAGCGCTCCTGGCGCTGACTCTCTTGCTGATTCCTGCCGCAGAGACTCGTGCGCTCGAGATCTACGCCGAGTTCTCGGCCGAGCCAGGCGCCGTCTCCGAGGCACGGCTCTACCTGAACGGCGTCGAGGTTCGCGATGGCGTGCGACTCGAGCCCGGAAAGATCTCCCATCGTCCGGTGGGAGCTCTTCCCATCGGACGACACGCGGTGGAGGTCGTGGTCGTCGACCGCACGGGCGTCGAGCATCGGCACGGCTGGACCTTCGAGGTCGAGACGCCGGCCGTCGAGTTCGCGGCTTCGTCCCGACTCGGCGGTGGGCGGCGCGAGGTGAGCCGAGGAAGCGAGAGGCTCGAGGTGGTCGAGCCCCGTGCGGGCACGAGCCGCTCGCGCGACGGCCGGCAGGTGGTGAGCGGGCACGCACCGCCGGGGGCGTCGATCGAGGTCGAGCACGACGGCCTGCTCGTCGGCGTGACCGAGGCCGACGCCGCCGGGCGCTTCCGCCTGGAGCTCCTCCTGCAGCCCGGCATCAACGAGCTGCGCATCGACGCGGTGGCGCCCGGTGGAACCCTCGTCGGCTCCTCGCTGCGGCTGGTGCGCTCCCTGGTGTCCCGACCGGCGATGGGCCGGGCGGAGCGAGAGCTCCGGTTGCGCCCGCCCGAGCTGCGCGAGCGGGATCCCGGCCTGACGCTGTCGGGCTCCGGAGGCCGAGGCCGGCGCTGAGCGAGGGGGCTCAGCCGGACTTGCCGGGTTCGAGTGAGGGGCCGTCGTGGGTCGGTCTCCGTCGGCGGACGCGTGAGCTTGCCAGGACGGAGGGCATGCCCCATGATGACTGCCGCTCCGGGCCTGTTTTCACCGGACGGGACCCGCGTCTCCTCCCTCGGCAGCGAGCCGGCGGAGCCCCGGGGCGCGAGAGTCGGTCACGGATGATCCTCGAGCACCTTCCCCCCGAACGCCTCCGCCTGGAGGGACGGGCCAGGGACAAGAAGGGTGTTCTGGCCGAGCTGGCCGAGCTGCTCGCCACCGACCGCACCGTCGCCTTCCGTGAGCAGGTTCTGGCCGGGCTCCTCGAGCGCGAGGAGGTCATGTCCACCGGCATCGGTCAGGGCATCGCGATCCCCCACGCACGCCTGGCGGCGGCTCCCGCACTTGAGCTGGCGATGATCCGCTACAAGAGCGGCATCGAGTTCGACTCGGTGGACGGCAAGCCGATTCAGCTCGCCTTCGGCGTCATCGGGCCACCGGCAGCGACCGGAGCGCACGTGAAGCTGCTCGCGCGCATCGCCCGCCTGGTGAAGACGCCGGGTGCGACCGACACCCTGCTGGCTGCCGCCGACCTCGACGCCTTCCGAGCCGCGCTGGGGAGCTGACCGAAGCGCCAGCGCTCGGCGCGAGCTAGCCGAGCGAGACGTCGATCGAGTCGGAGATCGCCAACAGCGAGCCGTCCTCGATCAGCATGCAGTCCCGGTCGCTGTCGCACTCCACGCGGGAGCCCTCGTCGACGATGATGACCGTGAGGCGGAAGTCGTTGGCTTCGTTGATGCTGACGAAGCCCTCGATTCGGCCGTCGACCTCCATGAGCTGGCCGGCCGTCGTCTGGCAGGTCAGGCCGGTGGGGCTGATGACGAGGTAGGCCTCCTGGCCCATGGGGATGGTGCCGGGGATGTCCACGAGCGCCCGGTTCGGATCGCCGACGCCCGGCAGGCCGATGACGATCGACACGTCCAGCGGCGTGAGCACCGGCGTGGCAGCGCCACCCGTGGCAGCCGCGCAGCTCACCAACGGCGCCCCGACGATGAAGCGCGGGTCGGGGAGCGGGCCGTCGCTGAGGTCGTTGTTCGACCCGCAGCCCAGCAGCGTGAGCGCCGAGAAGAGGGTGAGGGCGGAGAGGATCGTCTTGCGCTTGGAGTTCATCAGGGGGGCCTCGAAGTCCGCGGATTCTAGCCCGAATCCGGGCGTCGTCGACGCCCGGCGTGAAAACTCTCGGCGGGGCTGCACCGACGGCCCGCCGCGGCGCCTTCGGCGCGGTCGGACATCCAGGTTCCGGTCGCTCCGGAAGCGGCCCGTGGCCAGCCATTCGCACCGGTCATTCCCTCGGCCAGGTGGCCCGGATAGCATCCACCCGACCCCTCGCGAACCCCCGTTCCGGCTGGAGAGGAACCGATGAGCCAGCCCGTCGACAGCCTCCGGGAGCGCCTGGCCGGGGCCCTCGAGCTCCGCCTGCGCTCGCGTCACCCCGAAGCGGTCGCCGAGGCCCTCGGCGAGCTGCCGGACCGTGAGCTGGACGCGGTCCTGGTAGGCATGGCGAATGAGGACCCGGCCTTCGCGGCGGAGGTCCTCTCGCTGCTGGGTCCGCACGACGTGCGTCGCTTCCTCGGCTTCGAGGACGACACCCGCATCGGACAGCTCCTGGGGCACCTCGCACCCGACGACGCGATCTGGGTGCTCGAGCTCCTGCCCGACCAGCGGGTCGAGACGGTCTTGGCGGCCATGGAGGACCCCGATGATGGGGTGCGCGAGCGGCTCGCCTTCCCGGAGGACTCCGCCGGCCGGCTGATGAGCGACGAGTTCCTCGCGCTCTCGGCCCACGAGACCGCCGACGATGCGATCGCCGCGCTCCGTGAGGCCGGTGAGGACGTCACCATCGTCTACGTCTACCTCGTCGACGACGACCGGCGCCTGACCGGCGTGGTGTCCCTGCGACGGCTTCTCCGCGTGCCCCCGGCCACGCCCCTTCACGAGCTCACGCCCCGCGACCTGCTGTCGGTCCGCGTGGACGACGACCAGGAGGACGTCGCGCGTCGCTTCAGTCAGTACGACCTCGTCTGCGTGCCGGTCGTCGACGCCGCCGGCGTGCTGGCTGGGGTCATCACGCATGACGACATCCTCGACGTGCTCCGCGAGGAAGCCACCGAGGACATGTTGCAGATGGCCGGCACCACGGCCGAGGACGCCCAGGGACACTCGGTGCTGCGCTCGGCCTGGCTGCGGAGCCCGTGGCTGTTGTTCGCCCTCGTGGGCGGGCTGGTGTCCGCGCGCTTGCTGGCGGCGAAGGAGGCGAGCCTGGGCTCGGCCTTCGTCGCCCTGGCGGTCTTCGTGCCGGTCATCGTCGGCATGGGGGGCAACGTTGGGACGCAGGCGGCGACCATCGTCGTCCGGGGTCTGGCCACCGGAAGGATCCGGAGTCACGACAGCCTGCGCGTGATCTGGAGCGAGCTGCGGACGGCGCTGCTCATCGGGCTCGGCTACGGCACCCTGCTGGCCCTGGCGGCGGGCCTGCTCATGGGGCAGCCCCCCGTGGCCAGCGCGGTGATCGGCTCGTCGCTGGCGGTCTCGGTGCTGGTCGCGTCGGCCGTCGGGACGGTGCTGCCCATCGTGTTCCAGGCCCTCGACGTCGATCCGGCGGTGGCCACCGGTCCGTTGGTGACGACCAGCATCGACGTGTTGGGGATCCTCGCCTATCTGTCCCTGGCAGCCTGGTTGCTCCTGCCGTGATCTCCGGTGCGGGCGAGGGCCTGGTCCTACGCACTTGGCCACTTCGCGAGTCCGATCGGATCGTGACGATCCTGACCGAGGAGCACGGCAAGGTGCGGGGGGTCGCCCATGGCGCCACCTCACCACGCAGTCGCTGGGCCGGCGCGCTGGAGCCACTCACCGAGGTGGCGGTGGGGTGGAGGCTCAAGGAGGGCCAGGACCTCGTGAACTTCCGCGAGGTGTCGTTGCTGTCGTCGCCCTACCGGCACTCGCCGAGTCTCGAGACCATCGCGGTGCTCGCCTTCCTCGCCGAGTTGGCTGATGAGAGCACGGCGCAGGACGATCCCGACCCGCTGCTGTTGCGCCTGCTGAGGTCGTGCGAAGCGGCGCTCCGCACCGGGGCCGACCCACGCTCGGTCACGCGCTTCGCCCAGGCCTGGGTGCTGAGACTGTCTGGCCTTCTTCCCGAGCTCGACGCATGCGCAGCCTGTGGGGCCGACCTGGGGAGTGACGGGGGGACCTGGTCCTGGGTCCACCACGGCCTGGCGTGCTCTGGTTGCGTTCACGACGAGCGCGAGACGGGCGCACCGGCCCGGGCCGAGGACCTCGACTGGGTTCGGCAGACGCGGCATCGCAAGGTCGAGGACCTGCCCGTGCCGAGCCAGGCGATGGGGCGGCGACTCGGGGCCCTGCTGCGAGGCCTGCAGGAGGAGCAGCTCGGGAAGCGGCTCAAGAGCGAGAGCTTCCTGGAGCGACTGCTCTGACGCTCGGTTCTTCGTCTTCCGTTACCCGCCCGTGCCGTGACCGGAACGGCCAACTGGTGCCGGACCGACCATCGGCTACACTGCCTCTCGTGAGCACTCCCGTCGTCCAAGGTCCCCGAGCCGAGGCCATCGCCGACCGCATCGTGGAGAACGTGTCCTCCGTTCTCCACGGCAAGAACGAGGTCGTCCGGCTCGCTCTCACCGCCATCGTGGCGCGTGGTCACCTCCTCCTCGAAGATCGACCCGGCGTCGGCAAGACCACCCTGGCCTCGGCCCTCGCCGCGTCCATCGGCGGGGAGTTCCGGCGGATCCAGTTCACGTCCGACCTCTTGCCGTCCGACATCCTCGGCGTGAACGCCTGGGACGCGACGCGCTCGTGCTTCGAGTTCCACCCCGGGCCGATCTTCTGCCAGGTGCTCCTGGCCGACGAGATCAACCGCACGAGCCCGAAGACGCAGTCGGCGTTGCTCGAGGCGATGAGCGAAGGCCAGGTCACTCTCGACGAGCAGCGTCGTGACTTGCCCTCACCCTTCCTCGTCATCGCGACGCAGAACCCCACCGAGCACTCGGGCACGCATCCGCTGCCCGACTCGCAGCTCGATCGTTTCATGCTGCGCACGCGAATGGGTTACCCGGAGCGTGACGACGAGGTCGCCCTGCTCCTGGGCGCGGAGCGTGGGCGGGTGAAGGAGTTGAAGCCGGTCAGCTCACCCGACGAGCTGCTCGAGCTCTCGGCGGCCGCCGAGCGAGTGCAGCTCCACGAGGACCTGGCCGCGCACGCGGTGGAGATCGTCCGAGCCACCCGAAACAGCGAGCACTTCGCCGTCGGCTCCTCGCCCCGCGCCGGTCTCGACCTCGCGCACGCCGCGCGGGCGTCGGCCCTGCTGGCGGGACGCGATCACGTCGTGCCCGACGACCTGCGTCGGCTGACAGTCCCCGTGCTGGCCCATCGTCTGGCCCCCAGGGACGGGCGCGTGTCGGACCCTCGAGTCGAGGCCCAGCTCCGCAGCCTGCTCGAGACGCTCCCCGCGCCAGATTGATGGAGGCGGGTCGGATCGTGCGCCGTGTCCGGCGACTCGGTTGGGTCGTCTTGCTGGGCAGCCTCGCGGTCTTGGGAGCCGCGCTGAACACCGGCAACAACCTCCTGCACCTCCTCGGCTCGCTCGGTCTCGCCAGCCTCCTGGTGTCCTGGATGATGTCGAAGCTCATGCTGCGCCGCACGCGCGTGCTGGTGCAGGTGGAGGGTGAGCCCGTGGCGGGTGAGCTCATCCCGGTCGAGCTCACCACCCGCGCGTCGCTGCCGTACTTCGGCACGGCGGGCCTCTTGCTGCGGGTCGGCAGTGGTGAGCGCCTGGCGATCCCGCACGTGCCGTCGGGGCCGGCCGGTCGCCACGTCACCGAGCTGGACGGCCGTGCTCGCGGTGTCTCGCCGCTCGAGCTGGAGCTCGCTTGCCTGTTCCCCCTCGGCATGGTCGAGGCGCGACGTCCCCTGAGCGCTCCCGAGCTCCTCGTGTTGCCGCGGGCGCTCCCGGCGCCCGACGGGACGAGCGCCGCTGGCGCCGAGCGGGGGGCGGAGCTCGCGCGACGGGGGCCGGGGACCGAGCTCGACGAGGTCCGCCCCTGGCAGGACGGCGACGAGCCTCGTCGCATCGACTGGAAGACCACGGCCCGGCGCGGCGAGCTCATGGTGCGCGAGCACCTCGACGAGACCCAGCGGCGGGCGGTGGTGATCGTCGACCTGAGCTCCCCGACGGACGAGCCGGCGGAGGAGGAGCGAGTCGAGAAGGTGGTCTCCTGGGCGGCCGACGCGGTGCAACGCCTGGAGCTGGCGGGGCTCTTCGTCGAGCTGGTGCTCCCTTCCGGGCGTCACCCGGGCAACGCGCGCGAGCATCTCCGTCAGTTGGCGAGGTTGCAAGCTCCGCGTCCGGGCTCGCTCGCGGCGGGCTGGTGGCGGGGGCAGGTCGATCCGGACGAGAACCCCTTGCTGCTCTCGACGGGAGCAGCGGCATGAAGCTCGACCTTCGCTGGTGGCTGTGTTGCTGCGCCGGAGCGTGGACGGCCACCTGTCTCGGGCTCTCGGGTGAGGTGTCACCGGTCGTCTTCGCCGTGCCGGCCACCGTGCCCCTGGCCTGGTGGGCGTCTCGACGCAAGCCCTCGCTCGCGTTGGCGATCGTCTTTCAGCTCCTCGCACTGGTGGCCCTGGCCGCCTTCCTTCGCTACGGCTACTGGCGGTTGTTGTCGAGCGCCGTGACGCTCACGGTCCCGGTGCAGCTTCACGCGGCCTTCCAGCAGCCGAGCAGCGGCTTCCTCCGGCGTCTCCTGGCCCTCGCCGCTCTTCAGCTCGTGGCACTCGCGGCGGCGACGTCCAACATCGCCTTTGCGGGAGCGCTCGTCGTCGCGCTCGGTCTCATGGCACCCGCGGCCCTGTTGATGGCCCTGGAGGACGACGGCGACCGCCCTCGTCAGCCGCTCGTGCTCGGCGGCGCGGCCATGCGACGCTGCTGGCTCGGTGTCGTTCCCATGCTGATGGTCGGAGCGATCGTGTTCTTGCTCGTGCCTCGTTACGAGGCCGGGCTGCTCCACGAGTTGAGTCAGGACGAGGACGTCGTCTCGGGCTTCGACGAGGACGTGAGCCTGGGCGATGCGATGTCGATCCGCGAGAGCAACGCGGTCGTGGCCCGGGTCAAGATCCTCTCCGAGCGCTTTGCCGCTCTTCAGTGGCGGGGCGTGGCCCTCGACAGCTTCGATGGTAGGCGCTGGACGACCAGCCAGACGGAACGCGATCTTCTCACCGACCGGCCCGTGTTCGACGTGGCCGACGAGACTCGCCGCGGTGGACGTCGGATCGAGCAGGACGTCGTGCTCGTCATCCGTGACACCGACACGCTCTTTCATCCCGAGGGCACGCATCGCGTCGAGTCGACGGCGATCGAGTCCATCGAGCGCGACGAGTGGGGGAACCTCAGCTTCAACTCCCATCCCTTCCGCGCCGTGCGCTACCAGGTGTTCGGGACGCTCAGCCCGCACGACGACTCCACGCTCGACCCGGAGCAACGTGAGCGCTGCCTCGCCCTGCCCGACCTGGACCCACGAGTTCACGAGCTCGCTCAGCGGCTCACGGTCGGTGCGGCGACCGACGCTGCCCGAGCGTCGCGCATCGAGAGCTGGCTCAAGCGCAACGGTCGTTACAGCACCAACATCGCGGCGCTCGGACGAGAGGACCCTGTCTCACGCTTCTTGCTCGAGGGCCGGGCGGGACACTGCGAGTACTTCGCCTCGGGCATGGCCGTCCTGCTGCGAGAGCTCGCGATCCCGTGCCGCCTGGTCAACGGTTACCAGGGGGGCGATCGCGGGGTGTCGGCGCAGAGCTACGTCATCAAGCAGAAGCACGCCCACTCCTGGGTCGAGGCCTGGATCGACGGCCGTGGCTGGATGAGCTTCGACCCGACCCCCGAGGCCGCTCGTCAGCGGGGGGCGATGAGGATCCGAAGCCTCCGCGACCTGTGGGAAGCCATCGAGATCTTCTGGGACGAGCGCATCGTCGGTTACAGCTTCATCCGCCAACTCGGAGGCTACGAGGACCTGCGTGACTTCGCCGGTCGGCTCTCACGCGAGCCGTGGTTGCCCTGGGCGCCGCTCCCGCTGCTGCTCGGCCTCGTCGGCTTGCGCTTGTGGCGCGGACGGGTCCGTGACGACGCCGATCGAGCCCGCCGCGACATGCTGGCCGTCGAGAAGCTGCTCGCTCGTCACGGTCACCGACGTGAGCCAGGTGAGACCTTCGGCCAGCTCGTCGCGCGAGCCGAGCGTCAGCGACCCGAGCTGGCCGAGCTACTGGACCAAGCCTTGGCTGCGTACCACGCGAGCCGCTTCGGTGCGGCGGGTTACGACGCGGAGGCTGCTCGGGACCGACGCAAGGACCTGGCGTCGGTGTTGAGGAACGGCGGCCGTCGCTGAGTGAGGCTTCGGCGAACGACGAGTGACTTCAGCAGGGGTCGAAGAGCTGTGGCCAGTTCGGCTCGTCGCCGGGGTGAAGCAGGGGCAGGTTCAGCTCGGCACCGAGCACCTCGGCGTACTTCTGAGCCGCACCGGTGTTGATGACCACGACCGTGTCGTCGGCACCGATGGCGCCCTGACGACAGAGGTCGTCGAGCACGGCCAGGCAGCAGCCGGTCTCCGGGCAGATGCTCAGGCCCTCGAGCGCGCTCGCGCGCCAGGTCCACTCGAGGAGGCGCTCGTCGGTGGCGGTGCGGGCGCTGCCTCCGGAGGCGCGCACGGCGTCGAGGATGAGGAAGTCGCCGACGGCCTTCGGGACGCGCAGGCCCGAGGCCACGGTGGCCGCGTTCTCGAAGCGCTCGGCGTGACGCTCGTCGGCCTCGAAGGCCGTCGGGATGGGGGCACAGCCGGCGGCCTGACAAGCGACCATCTTGGGCCGCGACGTGTCGTCGAGCCAGCCGAGGGTCTCGAGCTCGTCGAAGGCCTTCCAGCAGCCGATGAGCCCGGTGCCGCCGCCGGTGGGGTAGAGGAAGTGATCGGGGAGCGTCCAGCCGAGCTGCTCGGCGAGCTCCAGGCCCATCGTCTTCTTGCCCTCGATGCGGTAGGGCTCCTTGAGGGTCGAGCAGTCGAACCAGCCCATGCTCTCGGCGCCGGCGGCGACGAGGGCGCCGCAGTCGTCGATGAGCCCGTCGACCAACACGCACTGCGCGCCGAGCAGTCGCGCCTCGTCGCGGTTCACCGCGGGCGTGTCGATGGGCATGAGCACGAAGGACTCGAGCCCGGCGCGGGCGCAGTAGGCGGCGAGAGCGCCACCCGCGTTGCCGGCGGTGGGGAGAGCCAGACGCGTGAGACCGAGCTCCTTCGCGCGGGCGACCGCCATGGCGAGGCCTCGCGCCTTGAAGGAGCCGGTGGGCAGCCTCGACTCGTCCTTGATGAGGAGTCGCTTCAGGCCGAGCTCCTCACCGAGACGACGGCAGTGAACCAGCGGCGTCATGCTCTCCTCGAGGTGAGGCATGGCCTCCCAGTCCTCGATGGGGAGCAGCTCGCGATAACGCCACGGCGAGCTCTCGCGCTGCGTGAGCTCGTCGCGAGTGACCGCGGCTCCGACGGCCTCGAGGTCGTAGCGAACCAGGAGGGGACGACCGGCGTGCAGGCCCTGCGGCCGGTCGTGCGGGTGCTGGGAGCCGTCGATCGAAGACTCGAGCCCGAGGACGAAGCTCATGATGCTCTCCTACGGGCGACGAGAGCTCAGGCCGCGTCGGGGCCGCTGGCGGGGAAGCTGCGGACGACCTCGAGCTGGTCGAACCAGAACGCGTCGTCGTTGCGGGCCGCGACCATGAAGCGACCGCGGTCGGCCGGGTTCTTGGCACGGTGGAAGCGGAGGTAGATGAACTCCTCGTCGATGGCGAGGATTTCGATCTTGCCCATCTCGTGGCTCATCGCCATCCGGGCGCGAGCGGCGAGACCGGAGACGCGACGGCGCGCCTCGTCGAACATCTTGAAGCCCTCGACGATCGGGACCTCGTAGGCCTCGTTGCCCTCGGTGGGACGACCCTGGAAGAGGTAGTAGGGCGGGATCCCGGCGAACGAGAGCTTGCGGTAGAGCTCGGTGAGCGTCTCGGCGCTGGAGTTCACGCCGCGGATCATCGGGCACTGATTCACGCAGGTGACGCCCGCTCGCATCACGAGGTCCATCGCTTCGAGGGCCTCGGGGGTGAGCTCGCGCGGGTGGTCGAAGTGCGCCATCAAGTAGATGCGCGCGTCGCTGCGCGACAACTCCGCCAGGCCTTCGAGAAGCTCGGGCTTGTTGAGGATGACGAAGGGGTTGAAGGCGGGCATCTTCGAGCCCAGCCGGATGATCTTCACGTGCGGGATGTCGCGAACCTGGCGAATGATGTCGAGCAGCTTCTTCGGCGCCATCAGCAGCGGGTCACCACCGGTGAGGAGGACGTTGGTGATCTCCTCGTGCTCGCGGATGTAGGCGATGCCCTCCGTCACGTCGAGGCTGACCTCGTCGTTGTCGTTCATGAACAGCCGCTTGCGGAAGCAGTAGCGACAGTACGCGCCGCACACTTCGTTGCAGAGCAGCAGGCAGGTGTCCGGGTACTTGTGTTGGACACCCTTGGCGACGGTGACGGAGGCCTCGTTGGAGGCGTCGAGACGCCCCCAGTCGTTCAGCTCGTCCAGGCGCGGGATGATGAGCTGGCGGATCGGATCGTCGGGGTCCTTCCAGTCGATCAGGTCGAGGTAGTAGTCCGTGACGCGGAAGACGAACTTCTTCTCGACTTCTTCGAGCTTCTTCCTCTCCTCCTCGGGAAGACCCTCCACCTTGCTGATCTTGGTCAGGTAGCGCACCTTGCGCTGGGCCGGTGACCAGTTCGACGCCGTCGACAGGTTGGGGGAGCTCAAGAGGGTCTCCTTTCGAGGGGGAGGCGAACGTTCACCGAGCACTTGGCCTCTCTGGGCCGTCCTTGCTCGAAATCACGCGGATCTACGCGTTTCGCGGGGTGCGAGGCACCTGCGAAACCGGACCACCGCGCGCTGGGCCGCTGAGAACGTTCAGAAGTGAACCGGCCCGCCGCGAAAGGCCTACTGACCTTCGTTGGACGAGGCGCCACGTTACCATGTCCGGGGCACCGAGAGCTAGTACGAGCGGGGACAGAAGTAGTTTCGACCGGAAGCCGGAAAGCCCGCGAGTGAGGGTGGGGAAGTGACTATCCCTGAGTGACTTGCGGGGATTCTTCCCCGCCTCGACGCGGTGCCTGGAGGGTGCGAAGCGGTCACCGCGGAAGAAGAGTGACAGTCGTTACTCTTGGCGAGACGTTCTCGGCACGCGATTGGACAACGCAGACGACTTGTCTTACTGTCTGGACAGACGCCGTGTCTGAGGTGCCGATGACCAAGCCGACCAGCGACGTGACCGAGACGGAGCTCAGTCTTCTCGAGCAACTCTGGAGCCGGGGCGAGAGCCTGGTCCGCGACCTCGCCGAGGCCCTGTACGGGGAGGCGGGGCGCTCCGAGCTCGCCAGCGTGCAGAAGCTCCTCGAACGTCTTCACGCCAAGGGCTGTGTCGAGCGACGACGGGAGGGCCGGGCTCATGCCTATCGCGCCTGCGTCGAGCGAGAGCAGCTCATCGCGCGTCGTCTCCGCGACACCGCCGATGCCTTGTGCGGAGGATCGTTCACGCCCCTCCTGGCTCAGCTCGTCGACACCCGTCGCCTCTCCGACGAAGACCTCGACGAGCTGCGGCAGCTCGTCACCGATCTCGAGCAGCGTGGAAAGGAGCCGCGGTCATGACGCCCGTGGAGTGGATCGTCGGCAACTCACTGGCGGCAGGTGCTCTCGCGCTGGTCGCTCTCGGAGCCGGTCGGCTCGGAGTGCGTCCGGCCCTGCGTCATCTCCTCTGGTTGTTGGTCTTGGTGCGGCTGGTCATGCCGCCGGTCTGGATCGTGGGCTGGCTTCCCGATTGGTCCGGTGGCGTCGCGACGTCCGGTGGGCCCGTCGTCGACGCGAGCATCGTGCCGACCACCACCGTCGAGCCATCCACGGTCACCGGCACCGTGACGGCACCGAACGTCGAGCCCGAGCCAGGCAAGTCTTCGATCGTCACCATCAGTCGGGTTGCCCTCGTGGCCTGGCTCGCTGGAGGAGGTGGCTTGCTCGGTCTCGCCTGGTGGCGCAGCCGACGCTTCGGGCGTTGGCTCGTCGTCGCGGGACGAGTCGACGAGGACCTGGCGGAGCGGGTCGCCTCGTTGTCGGAGCGCATCGGGCTCACGCGTCCACCGCGCGCGCTCTGCGTGTCGGCGTCGGTCGGACCACTGGTCACCTTGCACCGAGGGCGGGCCACGCTGGTCCTTCCCGAAGTCCTGCTCGAGAGCCTTCCGTCGGCGCAGCTCGACGCCGTCCTGGCGCACGAGCTCGCCCATCTCGTGCGACGCGACCACTGGCTGCGTCGTCTCGAGCTCGT
>JBCCFW010000137.1:0-21282 GCA_039029535.1 Acidobacteriota bacterium | reverse complement strand
GCCGTCGCCGCCGGGGTCAGCCCACACGCCCTGCGGCACAGCTTCGCCACCCACCTCCTCGACCAGGGCGTCGACATCCTCGACATCCAGGAGCTCCTCGGCCACGCCTCCCTCCGGACCACCCAGCGCTACACCCACGTGTCCGCGCGGGCCCTGATGGACGTCTACGACAAGAGCCACCCGAAGGCCACGTAGTTCCCATCCGGAAAGTCGGTCCGCCAGGATTCGCCCGACTGGTGCGTCAGATCGCTGGCCGACGAGAGAGTCGTAGCCGGGTGTCCACGGCGATTGAGGAGGTCTGCGAGATGGCGTGCCAGGCGGGATGAAGTCGCGAGGCAGACGTTCTGGGTGGGAACTACCAGCAGCCGCCGCGCCCACGGCACGGGCTCCTGAATCACGGGACCGACCTGCTACAGTCGAGCCGTGACCTCTTCCGTCTCCTCAGAAGCCAGTTCCCCGTCCGAGCCCGGTGGCCCTCGCGGCCCCTTCGCGCTCCGGGCGACCACCATCCTCGCGGTCCGCGACGAGCGCTCGGTCGTCGTCGCCGGTGACGGTCAAGTCACCCTCGGCCAGACGGTCATGAAAGCCGGCGCCCGCAAGGTCCGCCGCCTTCATCACGGCAAGGTTCTCGCTGGCTTCGCGGGCTCGGCCGCCGACTCGTTCGCCCTCTTCGAGCGCTTCGAGGGGAAGCTCGAACAGCACTCCGGTCAGCTCCTGCGCGCGGCCGTCGAGCTCGCCTCGGACTGGCGTACCGACCGCGCCCTCCGACAGCTCGAGGCCATGCTCCTCGTGGCCGACCTCGAGTCGACCCTGCTCATCTCCGGTACCGGCGACCTCATCGAGCCCGACGACGGCCTCGTCTCCATCGGCTCGGGGTCAGCGCCGGCTCTCGCCGCTGCGCGGGCGCTCGCGCGGCACTCGAGCCTGGGCGCCGAGGAGATCGCCCGCGAGGCCCTCGGCATCGCCGGCAGCATCGACATCTACACCAACGACAACGTGCACGTGGAGGTCCTCGACCGCACGAGCTCGCCGGAGTCCTGATGGTTCACTACATGCCGGGAGCCACCGATCCCGATGCACCGCCGGCAGCTCCTTCTCGAACGGTCCCCGCCGACGCGCTCACTCCCGCCGAGGTCGTCGCCGAGCTCGACCGTCATGTCGTCGGCCAGGGAGCCGCCAAGCGCGCGCTGGCCCTGGCGCTGCGCTCGCGACTCCGCCGACAGTCGGTCGGCAGCGAGCTTCGTGACGAGATCACCCCGCGCAACCTCCTCCTCATCGGGCCCACCGGCGTCGGCAAGACGGAGCTGGCGCGTCGACTCGCCAAGCTCACCGCCTCGCCCTTCGTGAAGGTGGAGGCGAGCAAGTTCACCGAGGTCGGCTACGTCGGCCGTGACGTCGAGTCCCTCGTCCGGGACCTCGTCGCCCGCGCCGTGCAGCTCGTGCAAGAGGAGCAGGAGGCCAAGAGCCGAGAGTCGGCGAGCGAGGCCGCCGAGCGACGGCTACTGGAAGTCCTCGCACCGCTGACCCCGGGCGAGGCTCCCGAGTCGGTGAAGGAACGACGTCAGGAGCTCCTTCCCCAGCTTCGGGCCGGCGAGCTCGACGATCGTCAGGTCGAGATCGAGCTCAGCAACCAGAAGCCGCCGGGCATCTCCATCTTCCAGGGCCAGGGGATGGAGCCCGTCGAGTTCAACCTGCCGGGCGCCCTCGGCAAGGCCTTCGGCGGTCGGGGTCCCGAGCGACGCAAGACCACCGTCGGTCAGGCGCGCGAGCTCCTCCTCGAAGACGAGTTGGCCGGCCGCCTCGACGAGGACGCCGTCAACCGCGAGGCCTGCGAGCGCGCCGAGAGCAGCGGCATCGTCTTCCTCGACGAGATCGACAAGGTCGCCGGCCGCGAAGGCGCGCGGGGCCCCGACGTGTCGCGTGAGGGCGTGCAGCGGGACTTGCTCCCCATCGTCGAGGGCTGCACGGTCCAGACGAAGTGGGGCACCGTCCGCACCGACCACGTCCTCTTCATCGCCGCCGGCGCCTTCCACGTCAGCAAGCCGTCCGACCTCATCCCCGAGCTCCAGGGTCGCTTCCCCGTCCGCGTCGAGCTCACCAGCCTCGGCAAGGACGAGCTGCTCCGCATCCTGAAGGAGCCGGCCGCCTCGCTCACGCAGCAGACCAAGGCCCTGCTGGCCACCGAAGGCGTCGCGCTCAGCTTCCAGGACGAGGCCCTCGAGATCCTCGCCGACTACGCGGTCAAGCTGAACTCGACGACCGAAGACATCGGCGCGCGGCGGCTCCACGCCATGCTCGAGAAGCTCATCGAAGATCTCTCGTTCACCGCCGACCAACAGGCGGGTGAGCACGTGGAGATCGACGCCGCCCTCGTCCACGAGAAGCTCGGGAGCATCGTCTCCAACGAGGACCACTCGAGGTACGTGCTGTGATCAGCTCCGGCCCCCGTCGGCGTCCACGCGGGCGTCGCACCATTCTCGCGCTCCTCGCGCTGGCCACCGTCCTGCTCGCCCTCGGCTGTGGACGACGGGGGCCTCCGCTTCCTCCGCTCGAAGGCTCGGTCCCGCGCATCGCCGACCTCGAGCTGCGTCAGGTCGGACGCGAGCACCGGGCCACCTTCTCCCTGCCTCGTCGCCCCGACCAGTCCGAGATCGACTACATCACGCACGCGATCCAGCTCTGGCGTCGCGCGCTCGTCGTCGATGAGGAGGGACGCGTCCGCGAGAGCCCGGAGGACATCGAGCGAGGCGGCTTCGTCGACGGCGCCGAGCTCGTCGACGAGATCACCGGCGAGGGTCTCTTCGTCCTCCTCGCCGGCCCGACACCCGAGATGGTCGCGCCGCTTCCCACGGAGCTTCCCGAAGGCGGCTACGAGTACGCCATCGTGCTCAAGACCAACTTGCGAGGCCGTGGCACGCTCTCCAACGTCGAGCGCATCACGGCCCTCGCGCCGCCACCGCCGCCCATCGCCCCCCGGCTCGAGATGACCGAGGGCGTCCTCCTCCTCACCTGGGACGCGCCGGAGCTGCCCATGGTCGAGCCCGTCGAGGAGGGAGCGGAGCCGACGCCCCTGCCGGTGACCTACGCGGTCTACCGCGCCATCGACGACGGCCCCTTCGATCCCGAGCCAGTCTCGGGCGCGGGCCTGCCCGCACCGCCCTTCGCCGACAGCGACGTCGCCATCGGACGCACGTACAGGTACCGCGTGGCGACCATCGCCGATTCGGAGTCCGGTCCCTTGAGCAGCGAGCTCACGCTCGAGGTGGCCGAGAGCTTCCGCGACGTCTTCCCGCCGACCGTCCCGACCGGCCTACGCATCATCCGCGAGGGCGACGGCGTGGCCATCCTCATCTGGAACCCCAACACCGAGCCCGACCTCGCCGGCTACGGGGTCTACCGACGCGAGAAGGGCGGCGCCTGGGAGCGACTGGACAGCGGCATCATCCGCGCCGCGACGTTCCGGGATCCGAGCTCCGGCGGCGACACCGTCGAGTACGCGGTGAGCGCCTACGACGGAGCGACCCCGCCGAACGAGAGCGAGCGCTGCGCGCCGGCCTCGCTGGCGTCCACGGGTCCTTGAGAACGTGACGGCTGAGCCCGACAACTCCTCCGCCGCCGGCTGGGACGTTCTCAAGCTCTCGGCCGGTGGCAACGACTTCCTGGTGCTCGACGGTCGCGAGACTCCGTCGAACCTGACGAGTGAGCAGGTCCGCCGGGCCTGCACGCGTCGACTCGGCTTCGGCGCCGACGGTCTCATCGAGCTGGGTCCCGCCGAGGACGCAGACGCCCGCTTCACTCTGTGGAACGCCGACGGCGGCCGCGCCGCGTTCTCAGGCAACGGCGCTCGCTGCGCCCTCCGCGCCCTGAGCTGCCTGTCGGACGACGACGACGGCACCCACCGTCTCGCGACCGACGTGGGTCCCTGCACGGGTCGAGTCTGGACCGACGATGACGGCCGCGCCCGCGTGCTGGTCGAGATGGCCGCACCCGAGGAGCTTCGCCCCGGGCTCGAGCTGGAGGTCGAGGGCCGAGCGCCGGTCTCCGCCGACTTCGCCCTGCCCGGCGTGCCCTGCCTGGCGGTGCCGGTCGACGACGTCGACGCGCTCGACCTGCCGGCCGTGGCGCCGCCCCTCCGGCATCACCCCAGCCTTCCCGATGGCGCCAACGTCTCCTTCTACGAGGCGGGAGGCGAGCCACCGCATCGGGTCCGGACGTGGGAGCGCGGCGTCGAGGGCGAGACGCTCTCCAGCGGCACCGGCTGCGCGACGGTCGCCTGGTCCCTGGCGCAGCGCGCGGGTCTCCTCGTCGGCGACGGCGAGCGCTCGGTGACCTGCCGTACCGGCTCGTCGGTGCCGACCGAGGTCCGACTGACGCTCGAGGGTGGGCGACTCACCGGGCTGGCCCTGGTGGGCGACGCACGGCTGGTCGCGACGGCCCGGCTTCACGCCGAGGCGCTCGACTTCGAGTGATGTCGTGACCGTCCCGACCATCGACTGGATCGCCCTGGTCCTCGCGATCGCCACCCTGGTCTGGGCCGGGCGTTTCCGCCGGATCCTCAGCGGCCTCGTCGAGATCCCACCACCTGGCTCCGACGTTCCGGACGACGCCCTCCCTACCGTGAGCGTCGTGGCGGCCGCGCGCGACGAGGGTGCCGCGATCGAGGACGCGGCTCGGAGCTGGCTCGCCCTCGACCTCCCCGGAGGTCAAGTCCTCGCGGTGAATGACCGCAGCCGCGACGACACCGGCGAGCGTCTCGACGGCTTGGCGACCGAGGATCCCCGACTCACCGTCCTCCATCTCACCGAGCGTCCCGACGGCTGGCTCGGCAAGTGCCACGCGCTCGCCCGCGCCGCCGAGCAGGCGACGGGCGAGTACGTCCTCTTCACCGACGGCGACGTGCGCCTCCAGCCCGAGGGCCTGCGCTCGGCCCTCCAGCTCGTGGTGCGCGAGCGGCTCGATCACCTGACCGTGTTCCCCGAGCTCGAGCACGACGGCCTGCTCCAGGAAGCGCTGACCTGGGCGCTCTTCCAGGACGGTCTCCAGCTCGCGGGTGACGGCCGTCCGTTCAACCACGACGTCGAGAAGGGCCGGCCGATCGGGGTGGGCGCCTTCAACCTCGTGCGGCGCGAGGCCCTGGACCGCATCGGCGGTCACGAGCTCCTGCGATTGCAGGTCGGGGACGACGTCGCCCTCGGCTGGGCCCTGGCCCGCAGCGGTCACCGTCAACAGGTCCGGCAGGGCTACTCGGTGGCCAAGGTCCACTGGCAGCCGGGCCTCCTCGGGACCATCCGCGGCCTGGAAAAGAACGCCTTCTGGGGGATCCGGTTCTCCTGGGTCGTGCTGGTGTTGGCGACCCTGGGCAAGCTGGCCGGCTTCCTGCCCCCGCTGCTCGCGTTCACCGGTCGGCCGGTCGCGCTGGCGGCGGGCCTGGGCTGGTGGCTGGCCTCCTGGTGGGCCCACGGGCTGCCCGGAGTGAGCACGGCCCGTCGTGTTCTCTTGACGGCGCTCTGGCCCCTGTCGCAGGTTTTCGTCCTCGTGACCCTCTGGAACTCCGCCCTTGCGCTGCTACGGCAGGGCGGCATCCGCTGGCGAGGGGACTTCTTCTCGCGGAAGGAGCTGGTCGAGGGCTTCCTGCCCCTGTCCTGGTGGCTCCGCCGCGACGTGACGTCCGGGACCTCTTCGAAACCCTGACCCGTCTTCCTACGAACAAGCACTCCCCAACCATCGGACCGACCGACGACCAGGCCGTCGGCCCCCTCGGAGACCTGCATGACGACCGCCCTCGAGATCGACGGCGTGACCAAGCGCTTCGGCGCTCACGTTGCCGTCGATGACTTCAACCTGAGCGTCCCGCAGGGAAGCATCTACGGCTTCCTCGGGCCCAACGGCGCCGGGAAGACCACCACCATCCGGATGGTCATGAGCATCTTCATGCCCGATTCCGGCCGCCTCACCGTGCTCGGTCAGGACGACCCGTCCGCGGTGAAGGATCGGCTCGGCTATCTCCCCGAGGAGAAGGGCCTCTACAAGAAGATGAAGGCGAGGGAGCTCGTCACCTACTTCGGCACGCTCAAGGGGCTCAACCAAAAGGAAGCCCACGACAAGGCGGGCGCCCTGCTGGAGAAGCACGGCCTGGGCGAGTGGCTCGACAAGCGCTGCGAGGCCCTGTCGAAGGGCATGGGCCAGAAGGTCCAGGTGCTCGCCACGCTCATCCACGAGCCCGAGCTGGTCATCCTCGACGAGCCGTTCTCGGGGCTCGACCCGGTCAACACCGAGAAGCTCCGCGACCTCATCCTCGAGATGAAGGCCGACGGCAAGACGGTCATCTTCTCGACCCATGTCATGGAGCAAGCCGAGCAGCTCTGCGACTTCGTGGTCCTCATCAACAAGGGCCAGAAGGTGCTCGACGGTCCCCTCGCCCAGGTGCGACGGAGTGAGGGACGCGCGGTGCAGCTCGACTACGAGGGCGACGCGAGCTTCCTTCGCAGCCATCCGGGCGTGGTCCGCGTCAACGACGCTGGGCAAACCGCAGAGATCTTCCTGGAAGACGGCTCGGACCCCCAAGAGCTCCTCAAGGCGGCCATGCAACACGTGCAGGTGCGCCGCTTCGACCTGACCGAGCCCTCGCTCCACGAAATCTTCGTCCGTGCCGTGGGAGACGACGTCGATGCGTAAGACCCTTCTCGTCGCCCGACGCGAGTTCCTCGAGAACGCGCGCACCAAGACCTTCTGGCTGGGCATCCTCGCCATGCCTGCCATCTTCGCGATCATGACCGTCGTCGCGGCCGTCTTCGAGAAGTCGAAGGACGTCCGACGCTATGCGGTGGTGGACGAGTCCGGCTGGCTCCACGAGTCCATCGAGGACCGTGCGGCCTGGAACGACCTCCACGAGGTGCTCCGTCACGTCAAGGCGGTCGACGCCCGGGACGACCTCGACGAGCTGCCCTCGGCCCTCCAGGGGCTCGCTCCCCTCGTGAAGGACACCGACGAGACCGGCCTGCGAGACATGGCCCGGGCGCTCTCGGCTCAGGGTCAGTCGACGACCTCGGCCATGACGGACTCGTCGTCCCTCACCCCCGAGCAGCGGGCCGAGGCCTCGCGTCAGGCCACCGAGATGCTGCTCTGGCGAGCCAACCTCGATCCCGAGGATGCCGGCAACATCGGCGGCGGACTGGTCGGGTCGCGCTACGAGCTGAAGGAGCTGCCGGCCGAGGCTGCCGCCGACCCGGAGACCCACTGGCGTCAGGAGCTGGATGAAGGACGGCTGTTCGCGTACTTCGTCGTCGGGGGCGATCCCGTCTCGGGCTCGGACGGCTGCAAGTACGTCAGCAACAACCTCACCGACCCCGACCTCCGCCGCTGGTTCAGCCGCCTGGCCACCGACGTCGTGCGCGAGCGTCGCATCGAAGCCGAGGGCATCGATCCCGACGTCGCCGCCAAGCTCCAGGAGTCGCTCCGCTTCGACCAGCGTCAGGTCGACGAGAGCGGTGAGGAGGAAGAGGTCAAGACGCAGGACTCCATCCGGCAGTTCGCGCCGGCGGTGTTCACCTACGTGCTCTGGATCGCGATCATGGGCATCGCGAACATGCTCTTGACCAACACCATCGAGGAGAAGTCGAACCGCATCATCGAGGTGCTGCTCTCCTCGGTCTCCCCGCTCGAGCTGATGGCCGGCAAGGTCGTCGGCATCGCCGCCACCGGCTTGACCATGGTCGGCTCGTGGGTGCTGGTGTTCGTCGTCGGGTTGAAGCTGTTACCGAAGTTCGTGAACATGCCCGCCGACCTCGACCTGTCGGTGCTGGTGGGCGACCCGCTCTACCTGTCGTCCTTCGTGTTCTACTTCCTGGCAGGCTACCTCTTCTACGCGGCCTTGCTGGTGGGTCTCGGCTCGACCTGCAACAGCCTCAAGGACGCGCAGAACTTCATGACGCCGATCATGATGATCATGATGCTGCCGCTGGCGGCGCTGGTCCCGGTGAGCCAGGACCCCAACGGCGCGGTGGCCAAGCTGCTGTCCTACATCCCGCCGTTCACGCCGTACATCATGATGAACCGGGCGGCGGGTCCGCCGACGACGATGGAGTACGTCGTCACCTCGATCCTGCTCATCCTGGCCATCGCGGGGATGTTCTGGGCGGCGGCCAAGGTCTTCCGCATCGGCATCCTCATGACCGGCAAGCCGCCGAAGCTCCGTGAGCTCTGGCGCTGGCTCAAGGCGCCGGTGGGCACCGCGGCGGTCCGTCAGCAGGAAGACTGACCCAAGCCGACTCGACAGGCCCCGTCCTCCCCGGACGGGGCCTGCTATCGTTTCGGGGAAGGAGACTCGGACATGACCTACCTGCTTCGTGCCGTCGGCTACGGCTTCGCGTTCAGCCTCGGCGTCGCCCTGTTCAAGGCCGCTCAGTCCACCGTGCAGGAGTGGGTCGCCGAGGAGCCCGGAGACGACGAGGAGCTGACGCCTCCTCCCATGGACGACCGCCGGCATCGCTGAAGCCCGGAGCGCATTCGCCTCCTGTTCTCAGGTCGTCACGACGACCTTGCCACGCGCGCGTCCGGTCTCGAGATGGGCGAGCGCCGCGGCGGTCTCGTGAAGAGAGTACGTCTTCTCGACGACCGGCCTGAGCTGGCCCGATTCGAAGAGCTCGACGAGGGCGACGAGGTCCTCCTGACAGGGCACCGACAGGTACCGGCGGAGATCCTGGCTCACGAAGGGTGACAGGACGAGAGGCTTGATGAGCCGAACGAGCATCGCGAGCCCTCTCGCCCCCGTGCCGCTGTTGAGGATGAGCTGCCCGGTCGAGCTGAGCGCACGCCGGCAGTCGCTCAGGGAGCGGTTCTCCACGTTGTCGAAGATGACGTCCCAACGCCCCTCCTCTGCTGCGAAGTCCTCTCGCGTGTAGTCGATCACGCGGTCTGCACCGAGTGAACGGACGAGCTCCACGTTCCTCGTGCTGCAGACCCCGGTCACCTCGGCACCGAACGCCTTGGCGACTTGCACGGCGAAGGTCCCCACCCCTCCGGAGGCACCGATGACGAGGAGTCGCTGACCAGCCTGGAGCCGGGCCACGTCACGCAGTGCATGCAACGCCGCCAGCCCCGAAGTAGGCAGGGCGGCCGCCTCTTCGGGAGAGAGCGCTTCGGGGCGGTGCGCGAGCTCGTCCTGACGCAGGCAGGCCAGCTCGGCACAACCCCCTGCCCGGCTGCTGGCGCCGAAGACCTCGTCACCGACGGCAAAGCCCGTGGCGTCGAGACCGATGGCCTCCACTCGCCCCGCCACGTCGAAACCCGGGATGCCGACCTTGGGTCTCAACCACCCGCTGACCGATCGCATGGCAAGAGGCGCCCCCCGGACGCAGTAGCAGTCGCCCACGTGGAGCCCGACGGCCTGCACGCGAACGAGGACTTCATTGGCCCGGGGCGCAGGTCTCTCGACGTCGCGAAGCTCGAGGAGCTCGAGTGGTCCATAGGCGTCGTGAACCATGGCCCGCATCGTCTCAGTGGTCTCCGGTGAGCTCACGGGGACTCCATGATGGCCACCCGAGCTGCGATGAGCCGAAACGGCCTTCACTTGGCGGGCTGGCGAGAAGGAGCTTACACTGTAAGCCTGAGCCGACAAGCACGCCATGCCCGGCTCACAACCGGTCAGGTGGAGCAGTGGCCAAGAAGCGCAAGACAGGCCGGCCCTTGAGCCGAGAGCGCGTGCTGCGAGTCGCCGTCACCCTCGCCGATCGGGGCGGCGTGGAGGGGCTCTCCATGCGCAAGCTCGGCGAGGCGCTGGGAGTCGAGGCGATGTCGCTCTACAAGCACGTTGCCAACAAGGACGACGTCCTCGACGGCATCGTGGACCTCGTGGTCGGTGAGATCGAGCTCCCCGTTCCCGGAGGAGACTGGCGGGCCACCCTACGTCGACGTGCGATCTCGGCACGGGAAGTCTTGCTGCGTCACCCCTGGGCCTCGCTGATGATGATGTCGCGAGTCAACGTGGGTCCGTCGATGCTGCGCTTCGTCGATGCCACGATCGGATGTCTCCGAGAGGCCGGTTTCTCCTACGCCGTCGCCGATCACGCATGGAACGCCATCGACAATCACGTGCACGGGTTCACGCTCCAGGAGATGAGCTTTCCCCTCGCGCCAGGGAAGTACCGCGAGGCTGCGCAGGCTCACCTGCCGATGATTCCTGCCGACCGTTACCCGCATCTCAACGGGCTGGCGCAAGAGGTGGCGGCCGGTCGCCATGACGGCCTGCACGACTTCGAGTTCGGGCTCGACCTGATCCTCGACGGCCTGGAACGGCTACGAGCCCACGCCGACTAGTCCGGAACCGACCCCGCCACCCCGGCGAGCCTCGCCACCGCGAGATCCACGACGAGCCGGCGGGTGGTCTCGTCGATCATGTCGAGCTGCACCGCCATCTCGGACACGGGCACTCCTTCGGCAAGCAACGTGTCGACCTGCGGCTGCATCTCCGCCGCGAGCCGTCGGCGCTCTCTCCCCGCCCGCACGCGCTCGGACAGCGACGTCGTCTCGAAGATCCGCACCGAGTAGTCACCCGAGCCGGACACCAGCCGCTGACCGTCCGGGCTCCAGGCCAGGGCGTACACGTACTCGGCGTGCTCCCGGATCTCGGCGACGATCTCCCAGGTCGCGACGTCCCAGAGCAGGATGGTGTCGTCGGCTCCTCCGGTGGCGAGCAAGCGCCCGTCCGGACTCCAGGCAAGAGCGTGCACCTTGTCCACGTGCCCTCGCAGGGTCCGCGACTCCCCCGTCGCGATGTTCCAAACCCGGACCGTGCGATCGCTGGACACCGAGGCCAGCAGCGTCCCGTCGATCGAGAAGGCCACTTTCCAGATGAGACCTTCGTGCCCCGGCAGCTCCTTCACGAGTTGCAGCGGCTCCGCACCCCACAGCTCGAGCTTCCTCTCTCGTGCGAACGCCAGCCGACTCCCGTCCGGGCTGATCGCCGCCGCGAAGAAGCCTCGGTCGAGCGCGCTCGATGACGTGGCTTGCCCGGCCTCGATGAACCAACGTCGATAATCGGCCCCGTTGGTGGCGACGCCGAGCCAGGTCGAGGACGGATGCCAGTCGAGGTCCATGACCTCGCAGTAGCCATCTGGGGCACCGCGCTCGACGGGCAACACCTGGAGCAGCTCGCCGGTCAGGGCATCCCGCAGCTCGACCTGACAGTCGTGAGCGGTCGCGAGGTACGACCCATCCGGGCTGTAGGCCACGAGACCCTGGTTTCCGTTGGACGACGAGGTCTTGCGGGTGACGACCTCGGCACCGGTCGCCGCGTCCCAGAGCCGCACGGTGCCGTCCCAACCTCCGGACGCGATCCGCCGACCGTCCGGGCTGACGTCGACGCCGTAGACGTAGCCGTCATGCCGGAGACGATCTGGCTCGGATCGACCGTGGAGGTCCCAGACCCGGAGCGAACCCGCAAGATCGGTGCTCGCCAACGTGCCGCCGCTCTCGTCGAAGTAGTACGCACCGACCCTCGCCGAATGACCGACCAGGCGTCTCAGCACCTGTCCTTCCTGGGCATCGATGATCCGCAGCACGCCATTGCTGCTCGAGAGCGCAAAGCTGCGCCCCCTGGGATCCAGCTTCCCAATGGCCCGCCAGGAGCGCTCGCCCTCCTGTCGCCAACGCACGCGTCCGGTCGTGAGGTCGAGCGAGGTGCTGCTCCCGTTCACGTCGAAGACGAGGACCGTCCGCCCGCCCTCGGGAAAGACCATCTGATGGAGATGAGAGGTGCCGACGCGAGCACGCCAGCGCAGCTCACCCGAGGGCAGCTCCCAGGCCATGACGAGGCCGCCATCGCCGATCCCCACCACGAGCCGTCCGTCGAGCGACGGTTCCAGCATGTCGATGAGGCCAGGTGGGCCCGGCAACGTCTGCCCTGCTTCCCCCGTGCTCACGTCCCAGAGAACACCCGCTATCCCAGGAGCATCGGATGGGTAGAGGAGCTGCGTGGCGTCTCGAGTGAAGCGTGGGTAGCGCCCCTTCCGATCGGATCCGCTGGCGGGCGCCTGCAAGGGAAACAGGGGCGAGCCGCTCTTCGCCGTCCACGTCGAGCGTCGGGTCGACGCGTTCAGCACGGTCGTTCGCTGCTCGCTCTCGTGGCCCCCCCTCACCCAGAAGAACGGCGGTTCGTGCGCTCCTTCGCCAAAGGTGATCCAGGGTGGAGCGTCTGGCCAGTCGCTCCGGCGACCGCTCACCGCGTCGAGGGTGAACACGCCGTCGCCGTCCTTCATCACGAAGCTCGTCGTGGGCGGCCAGAACGCGAGCAGCTGGGTGTGACCCTCGAAGACGTGACGCGCCGTCACCTGTCCCGTGTCGAGGTCGATGACCTGACAACTCCGGTCGCTGAGCCGGATGATGGTCTGGTCGTCGAAGAAGATGCAGTGGGCCGGGCCTTCACCGGGCTCGCCCAGCTCGAGCTGGAGCCAGCTCTGGTCGAGGCGGCCCCAGAGCCGAGACCAGGCCCAGTCGCGCGAGCTCTCGGGGGTCGACTCGAGATGACGTCGCGCGCTGGCGACGTCGCCCTCCCGCAACGCCGCCGTGGCCAGAGCGATGAGTCCCTGGTGATGACGTCGCCCGACCTCTTCGGAGCGTCGCTCCGCCAGCCTCGCCGACTCGCGGGCGCGCACCGCGAACAGCGTGCTGACCACGGTCCCCACCACCAGCGTGAGCATCACGACGGCGGTGGCCGCCACCAGTCCCCGATGCCGTCGCACGAAGCGCGTGAGCCGATACGACCAGGACGCCGGCCGCGCGAAGATCGGCTCGTGCGCGAGGTGCCTCCGAAGATCGGTCGCGAGCTCACCGGCCGATCGATAGCGGCGCTCGCTCTCCTTGGCCATCGCGCGGGCGATGATGGTGTCGACGTCACCCCGCCAGCGGGTGTCGAGGGTGCCCAGGGACTCGGGCTCCTCGTGACCGATGACGTGCAGCGCCTGATGCAGCGAGCTGCGCGCGAGGTCGTGGGGGCGCCGCCCCGAGAGGAGCTCGTAACCGACCACTCCCAGGGCGTAGACGTCCGAACGCGGTCCCACCTCCCCGGCCGCCCCCAAGGCCTGCTCGGGGCTCATGTAGGGCAGGGTCCCCAGCACCTCCCCCATGGTGGTCGTCATGGTCAGACGCTCGACCGCGGGGTCGCTCACTCGCGCCACGCCGAAGTCGAGGATCTTGGGCTGGCCTTCTCGGTCGACGAGGATGTTGGCCGGCTTGAGGTCGCGGTGGACCACGCCGCGAGCGTGCGCGTGCTGCACGCCGTCGCTGATGCGGGCCAGGAGCTCGAGCCGCTCCTCGACACCGAGCCCCGCCTGCTCGGCGTGCTCGAGCAAGGGCAGCCCTTCGATGTGCTCCATCGCGAAGTACGGCTGGAGACGACCGTCGTCGAGGCGATGAACTCCAGCTTCGTGGACCTGCGCGATGGCCGGATGCTGCAGGCGGGCCAGGGCCTCGGCCTCGCGCTCGAAGCGCCTCACGAGCGAGGGGTTGTCCAGCTCGGCCCGCAGGGTCTTGAGCGCCACGAGCCGTTTCGGGCTCTCCTGCTCGGCCAGCCAGACCCGTCCCATGCCACCAGCGCCGAGCAGGCGCACGACACGGTAGCCCTCGATCCGAACCGCCGGCTCTGCTGCCTCTCCTTCCGCGAGCATCTCTCGCGCCGCTTCACCGAAAGCCTGGCGAGCGGCCCGCGTGCTCAGCCTCTCGTCATCCCGCCCCAAGGCAGACGCCACGTGGAAGCGGAGCTCCTCGTCGTCGCCGCAGGCCTCGTCCAGCGCCGCAGAGAGCTCGGTCTCGTCGACCTCGGCCAGCCGCTCCACGAGCTCACCGACGAGACGGTAGCGCTCGGGTGTCAGCGATGAGAGACGCAGCGACCGACGTCCGGGTCCGTCAGTCACTCTCCCCGAGCTCCTGGACCAGGAACAACCGAGCGACGGACCAGTCCGCCTTGACGGTGCTCTCGTTGATGTCGAGAAGCTGGGCGGTCTCACGCACGGTGAGCCCCCCCAGGAAACGCAGCTCCACCACGCGCGCCTGACGCTCGTGAAGCCGCTCGAGCTTGGCGAGCGCCCGGTCCAGGTCGACGAGGTCGATGCCCCGCTCGAGCTCGGGGTCGGGCGTGATCACCGAGCGCAGGGTGATCCGCTGCCAGTCGCCGCCTCTCTTGTCGGCACCCTTCTGTCTCGCGTGATCGACGAGGATGCGTCGCATGGCCCGGACGGCCACGGCCTTGAAGTGGAGGGCATCGTTCCAGGTCTCGTCCGGCTCGCCAGCCAGCTTCAGGTAGACCTCGTGGACCAAGGCGGTGGGCTGGAGGGTGTGGTCGTCCCGTTCGCGCTTCAGGAAGCCGCCGGCGAGGGCGCGCAGCTCGTCGTAGACGAGCGACATGAGCCCCTCCTGGGCGCTCGCGTCGCCGGCCGCCATCTTCTCGATGGCAGCGCGGACCTGGTCTCGCGCTGACGGCGACGGACTCAAGAACGACCTCGCAGGCGGTGGCTCCGCTCCGCGAATCATGCCACCGGCCGT
This sequence comes from Acidobacteriota bacterium, assembly GCA_039029535.1. Classification (GTDB taxonomy): domain Bacteria; phylum Acidobacteriota; class JBCCFW01; order JBCCFW01; family JBCCFW01; genus JBCCFW01. Next base: position 6,747 of record JBCCFW010000137.1, on the reverse strand, counting down.
CCTTCACTCTCACGACGCCACCTGACGAGCGACCATCCGGCGGAAGAGGCCGTCTTGCCGGGAGAGCTCGTCGTACGTCCCCTCCTGGACGATCCGGCCTGCGTCGAGCACGAGGATGCGGTCCGCCTTCTCGATGGTGGACAGGCGGTGAGCGACGACCACTCGCGTCACCCGTCGCCGCTCCAGGGCGCGGCTCACGGTCTCCTGGGTCGGGTTGTCGAGGGCGCTGGTCGCCTCGTCGAACAGGATGAGCTCGGGCTGCGTGGCGAGGGCCGCCGCGATGAGCAGGCGCTGCCGCTGGCCGCCGGAGAGGTTGCCGCCACCCTCGCTGACCACCGTGTGCATCTGCATGGGCATCTCCCTGATGTCGGCGGCGAGGCCCGCGTCCTCGGCCGCGGCCCAGGCCTCGTCGAGGGTCAAGTCGTTGCCGCCACGGATGTTCGACAGGATCGAGCCGGCGTTGACCCGACCGAGCTGCAACACCGTGCCGACCTGCCGCCGCACGGCCAGCACGTCGAGGCCGTCGAGGTCCCGACCGTCGAGCAACACCCGACCAGCGCTCGGTCGCTCGAGACCCAGCACGAGACGCAGCACGGTGGACTTGCCCGAGCCGGACGGCCCCACCAGCGCGACGAACTCCCCCGGCTGGGCGCTGAAGCTGACGTCGTCGAGGGTGACGGGCCCATCCTCGCGGTAGCGGAAGACGACGCTCTCCAGGGCCAAGCCACCGCGAAGACGCCCGGGGTCGGCCGCGGTCTCGGTCGTCTCCAGTGGCTCCTCGAGCAGGGGCCGAATGCGTCGACTCTTCTGCAAGGTGTCGAGCAAGCCGATGATCGTCTGGCTCATCCCCGTCACGCCGGCGAGGAAGGTGCCGAAGGCCGTGTTGAACGCGAGGAAGCCACCCAGGCCGAGAGGCTCTCCCTCCTCATCAGGAGCGCCGCCTCCCGCCGCCGCCTCGCTGGCCAACAGCAGGTCGGACGCCACGAAGAACAGCAGGAGGGTCGCCAGGGTCGGGAGCGCCTGGTTGACGATCGTCATCACGTCCTGAATCGCCTGGGTCGAGCGCACGAGCCGAAGCTGATGCGCCTGCCGTCGCATCCAGTGACCGTAGGCTCGCTTCTCGGCTCCGGCGGTGCGCAGCTTGGCGACACCGCCGATGAGCTGCACCACCAGGCCGAACACCTGGCCCCGACTCTCCTGCAAGGCGACGAGCCGGGGGCGCAGGACGCGCGCTGCCGCCAGCGACGCCAGGAGAAGGCTCGCTCCCGCCCCGACCGCGACCAGCGCCAGCGTGCTCTCGTAGTGGAACAGGAGCCCCAGGTTGAGCACGGACATCAACCCGACCAACACGGAGCGCAGGGCGACGCCGTTGAGCTCCTGGCTCACCGAACGCACGGTCGTCGCACGGTCGAGAAGGTCACCGCTCGAGTACCTCCGGAAGAACGACGGTCGGACCCGAAGCAAGCGGTCCCAGGTCGCGCACTGGGCAGTGAGGTCGGCATGAACGCTCGTGCGGAGGACGATGAACCCTTGAGCGAGCGTGAGCAACGCAGCACCGAATGCGGCGGCGCCCATGGCCAGGCCCATCTCGAGCAGGAAGCGCCCATCGGCTCCGGGGATGGCGGAGTCCATGACCGCAGCGGTGGCCACCGGCGTCACGAAGCCGAGCACGGTCGCCGCCAGCGCCGTCACGACGACGAGGGCGAGGTCGGTCCCCCGCCCGCGGAGAGAGAATCTCGCCAGCTCCGGTAGACGCCGCAGGCCCTCGGGAAGCGGGACGTGCAGGGCGTGGGCCTCGGGGGCGAGCTGCTCTCGATCGATGGGCTCCAGCGCACGACGGGAGCCGTCGATCGGATCGACGATGTCGTAACCGTCGCTCCCGCTCGGGAGAAGCGCGACCGGTCGTCTCTCCTTCCCCAGCGAGGCGATCAGCGGTCCGGCATCGGACAGCCACCAGTCGGGTCGCAAGAGCACCCGTCGAACACGAAGGCGCGAGGCCCGCGCGATCAGCTCGAGCGGCTCGGATGCCTCGGCCAGCTCCTCGACCCGGCGGGGTGGCTTCAAGGTCACGCCGAGATGCCGGGCGACGATCGCGGCCGCCGTGAGCAGCGGTGTCTCCAGCTCGGGAAGAGGCTGACCGCCATCGAGAACCGAGGCGATGTCCTGGAGGGCAACCCGCGTCGACTTCGCCTGTCGCCCGCGACGCTCTCGCTCTCTTCGCGTGGCTTCTTCCGTCTCACGTTCTTCGAGCGCGCCGAGCTGACTCTCCACAAGGCGGTGAAGCTCATCGAGCCCGGCGAGCAGCTCGGTCACCGTGAGGTCCTCGACACGACGACTCCGCGCCTTGGTCAAGCCCTCGGCCTTGAGCCACGATCCAGAGGTCAGCGGAAACCAGCCCGAGCCCGACTCGATCGCGAGGTGGTCCTCACCGAGCCAGGCGGCCCGCCCTTCTTGCACCTCGGCCCAGACCTGGGTGTCACGAGCCGGAAGCAGGGCCGCGCCGCTCTCCAGCTCGACCTCACGAGCGCCGCCGACGCGGGTGATGAGCCGCGGTCGCTCCCCGCCCCTCATCAAGGCGGTGAGGCTGACGCACCACGATTCGACGAGTCGCGCGATCGGCTCGGGCATCGGCCCGGCCTCCTCCAGGAGCTCTCGCTCGTCGAGCTCGACCTCACCGACGGCGACCGCCAACAGCCCGCGTCCGCCACGGGGACGCCATCCGAGGAACGGGCTTCCTGGCTGGGCCCGAAACAGGAAGCGACGCGCACCGGCTGGGCGTCCGTCTTCGAGTCGTGTCGAGAACACCGCCACCGTTCCCGAGACGACCACGCGCAGGAGTCGTGGCTCGTCGAGCACGAGAACCTGGTTCGACGGGAGACGACGCGTCGTGCCACTCGCATCCACGGATCGCAAGGCCGCCATCACGCCCCCACCGTGTCGCCACCGGCACGGAGCAGCGCGGCGTAGGCACCGGAGCGGGACCAGAGCTCGTCGTGCGTGCCCTGCTCGACGACGCGTCCCCGCTCCATGACGAGGATGCGATCACAGTCGCGGATCGTGCTGAGACGGTGAGCGACGATGAGACAGGTGCAGCCCCGCATCCGCAGGTTGCGATCGATCGCTTCCTCGGTCTCGGCATCCAGGGCGCTCGTCGCCTCGTCGAGGACGAGCAACGACGGCGAGCCGACGAGAGCCCTCGCCAGCTCGAGACGCTGACGTTGTCCGCCGCTCAGGTTGGCGCCGCCCTCGAGCAGCACGCCGTCGAGGCCGCCAGGCAGCCCCAGCACGGTGTCGAGGATCTCGGCGTCGGCACAGGCCCGCAGCAGCTCCTCGTCCGGGATGGTCGCGTCCCAGAGCGTGAGATTGTCTCGCACGGTCCCGGCGAAGAGGAAGATCTCCTGGCTCACCAGGGCCAGCGAGCCGGTGAGCGCCGCCGGTGACAGCTCGGCCCGAGCTCGACCGTCGAACAGGATCTCGCCGGACCAAGGTCGATGAAGGTCACCGACCAAGCCGGCGACGGTCGTCTTGCCCGAGCCCGACCCACCGACCAGCGCGACCCTCTGTCCTGGCTCGATGGCCAGCGAGAAGTCCGAGAGGAACGGTAGATCGAGGGGGTTGTAGCCGAAGGTGACGTCACGCAGCTCGACGCTTCCGTCGAGCTCGAGCACGCGTCCATCGGAGCGGCGTGTCCCCGAGAGCGTTCGTCCCGTCGGCCCTGCGCTCTCGGCGAGCGCGTCATGAGCGAGCACGTCGTCGAGCCGGGCGAGGTCGCCTTCCAGCTCCTGGATGGTCCCCCCCAGCTCGACCAGGTCACCGACCGGGCGGAGGAAGCTCACCATCAAGGCCTGAAGAGCCACCAGGGTCCCGACGGTCACGTCGCCCTGGATGACCCGCCAACCACCGACGATGAGAATGAGAACGGTAGCGAGCTGCGTGAGGAAGGTCGGCAGCACGCTCAAGCTTTGGCTCGACGCGGCGAGCTCCGCTGTCGTGTTGGCAGCGCGCACGTACAGCCCGGACCAGCGGGCGAAGGACTCGGACTCGCGACCCGAGGCCTTGATCGTTTCCATGCGGTGGAGCAAGGCGATGGACTCGCCCGAGACCTTGCCGAGGGCCTGGCGCATCCGGAGGTTGGCCTCGACTCGGCGTCGGCGCAGCAGGTGAAGGGCGACCACGTTGCCCGCCGCACAGCCGAGCCCGACCAGGGTCAGCACGGCGTCGTACCAGAACATCAGGCCGGCGTAGAGCGTCATCGTCACGAGATCGATGACCGTCCCGGTCAGCCGACCCGAGAGCAGCTCGGCGAGACGCTCGTTGAGGCTCGCCCGGCTCGCCACCTCCCCCGAGTAGCGCTGGGCGTAGAAGCTCATGGGCAAGCGCAGCAGGTGCCAGAGGTAACGGCTCGCGAGCCTCACGGAGAGACGCACCTTCAGGCGTCGCATGACCTGGAGCTGAAGCGCCTGCACGCCGGCCTGCAGCCCGACGGCGAGCCCCATCGCCAGGAGCAATGGCCGCACCCAGTCGACCCGTTCCTCCATGAGCACGCGGTCGACGAAGATCTTGCTGAACGCCGGGAGCAGGAGCCCGGGCAGGGCGAGCATGAGCCCCGCCAGGAGGCAGTAGAGAAGAGCCCGCTGCGAGCCCTGGAGGCGATCGACGACCGCACGCACGAGACTGGGCCGCTCACCACCCGGCTCGAAATCCTCTCCCGGCTCGAAGGTCAGGACCACGCCGGTGTACGCCTCGTCGAACTCCTCGAGCGAGACGACCCGGTGACCGCTTGCCGGATCGTTGAGGTACACGACGTCGTCGCCGAAGCCCTCGACCACCAGGAAGTGCTTGAAGTTCCAGAAGACGACGTACGGCGGCGCCAGCGCGCGGACGAGCTCGAGCTCCTTCTTGTAGCCGGCAGCCTCCAGGCCGTGTCGTCGTGCGGCCTTGAGCAGGTTCGACGCCCGGCTCCCGTCGCGCGCGACACCGCAGTCGCGACGCAGCTCGGTGAGCGGCACGTGCTTGCCGTGATGCTCGAGGATCATCGCGAGACTCGCGGCACCACACTCGACCGCCTCCATTTGGAGACGAGTCGGCGTGCGAACGCGCGGAGGTGCGGCCCGTTCGAGAGTCGCCGCGTCGCTCACGAGCGGTCTCGAGGATCGGAGCCGATGCCGGTGGCCTCACGCAGCAGCGGGATGACGAAGGAGACGGGACGTCGTTCCTCGACGGTGACGGTGACCAGGCCGGTCGTCCCCGCGGTGAGCACGCCTTCGGGACCGCCTCGGGAGGTCCAACGGAAGCCAGAGGTCGTCGAGGCGTCGGGCTCGAGACTCGCGTGGACCTCGATCTGACGACCCTCGGCCGTGATGCGTCCGGCGAGCGCGGCGTTGCCGATGGCCTGAGCCGCCGCCTCGGTCGACACGGGATAGCCGGAGACGCTGCCGACTCGACCCACCACGCTCCCGAAGCGCTCGCGCTGAACCGAGTCGGGGGCGACCTGGACGGTCATGCCGGCCCTGAGCTTCTTGCCGTCCTTGACCTCGAAGTAGGCCAAGCAGGCGAGACGTTCGTCGGTCGCGCCGACGTCCAGGGTGCCGAGCCGGTGACCGACATCGATCCGCTCACCCTCGGCCACGACGAGCTCCAGCACCGTGCCCGCCTGATCGCTGCGAACGATCAGCTCGCCCTGGAGCTCGGCCTCGAGGCTCGCGACCGTCCGCCGCGCCGCGCTCAGACGGGACTCCAGCTCGAAGCGGCTCTCCGCGTCACGCTCTCGGAGCTCGGCCTCGGACAGGTCGAGCTCGCGGAGCTGCAGCTCCATGTCAGCGATCGCGGAGCGTCGCTCGCTGAGGTCTCGGAGCACAGCGCGATGCTCCTGCTCTGCCTGCAGCCGACTCTGCTCGATCGTTCCCGAACCCTGCATAACCTCTCCTATCCGTTCCCAGGTGTAATTGTAAGGAGCGATCCCCTGATCAACTGAAAATTCGATAACGCCGTCTGTTTCCCCGAAACAAGACAAAGAATCACCTGCAAAGCTAAAATCAATTAAGGTAACCAGGTCGACGGTAAAACAAATGTTGCCTGTACATCCCAGATCATCCGTCACTTCTATACAACATTCCGTATTACCAACCAGGCTCACTGCCTCAGTTCCCACTTCCCCATTGCACCAATTGATCTGATAATTTCCGCTTCCGCCGGCGACTACTGCTTCGGCACGCCCGTTTTCCGCCCCGAGGCCCATGGCCGGCTCGGTTTGTAAAACCTGAATCGAAATCGGTTCCAGAACGGTTAGATCGGTAAAGACAATACTGTCGCAGCCTTCGTAAATATTGATGGTATCGGCGTAAGTTCCGGTTTCCGTATAAATGCTGTTGGCGACTTCCAGCGATTCTCCTGCACAAATGGTCTCGACAAGAGAGTATCGCGGCGTTATATCGCCTGCATCTCTAATATCGAGGGTAAAAGCTCCAATGCCCCCCGCACCGAATCCGTCTATCAACACCCAATAACTCTGTCCTCCTTTCAAACAGCTGACTTCCACCGATTCATCCAAGTCTTCATCGGAAAAATGGCTTCCGAATTCAACAAAATTTCCGGTGCAGGTTCCATCATCCGTCCCGAGAACGGCCAGTTGTAGTCCGAGCGGGAATATGCTCTGATCGGCGAGGCCATCGACGATCACGTGCCCGGAAGGCGGGGCGGCAAACTCAAACCAAACGCCAACCTGAGTACTAAATGCTTCTGTACGGG
>JBCCFW010000136.1:0-21406 GCA_039029535.1 Acidobacteriota bacterium | reverse complement strand
GGGCCTGCCAGTGCTCGGCCGCCTCGGCGTGCTGCGAGAGATGACCGAGCGCCGTCGCGAGACCTCGCCGCGTGCCCACGTGTTGCGGGCTCCGGCCGAGCACTGGCAGGCCCTCCTCGAGATCGCTCCGGGCGATCCGGAGGCCGAGCTGGAGCTGGGCACGCACCTGCGCGAGCTGGGTCGTGGCGAGGAGGCCAAGCCGCTGCTCGAGAGGGCAGCCGCACGTCGCTCGGGTCGTGCCTTCTTCGAGCTCGGGCTGCTCGCCCGTCAGGCGGGCGAGCGCGAGCAAGCCGTCACCCATCTCGAGAAGGCGCTGGAGATTCAGCCGCAGCAGCCTCGCGCAGCGCTGGAGCTGGGCCGCACGCTCATCGCCCTCGGGCGCAAGAAGCAGGGCGACCAGTGGCTCGAGACGCACGAGAAGCTGCAAGCCGCCGAGGACGCGCGACGTGGCGCCCGCGTCGAGGGTCAGCTCGCCCTCATGGAAGCCGACCGGCTCTACTCTCAGGCACGCGAGGAGGTGAAGCAGGGTCGCATCGCCGAGGCCAAGAGCAGCTATGGCCGCACGCTGGAGCTGGACCCCGCCCATCACGGCGCCCGGATCGAGCTGGCCTGGCTGCACATGGCCGACGGTCAGCACCGACCCGCCGAGCGCGAGCTCCGGCTCGTGTTGAAGCAGGAGCCCGAGCATCCGCAAGGCCTGCTCGCGTGGGGGATCCTCTGCGTCGAGACCGGACGCTTCGACGAGGCGCGTCAGAGCCTGGGTCGCTCGCGTGCGTCGGGCACCTGGCTACCGACGGTCGCGCAGCAGGTCGGTCGGGCGTGGCGATCGGTGGGGCAGGAGGAGGAGGCGCGTCGCTGGGAGTCGGGCCGGTGAGCTGGCTCGACCGCTTGCTGAGCGTGTTCCGGAAAGACAGGCCGACAGTCTCGATCGACCTGTCCCCACGCTCCCGGAACGAGGAACCGCTCCCTGACGACGAGATGGTCATCGAGTTCGAGGACGGCTTCTCGATGAACCTGGCCGTCACTCAGGTGGGGCCGATCACGTACCGCCTCGACAACGTCCCCTGGTCCGATGAGGCCGGCTTCCGCGACGTCATCGAGGTCGAGGAGACCGGACCGCAAGAGGCACGCTTCGTCCGGATCGTCGAGAAGTCCGACTGGCAAGTGCAGTCGGTGGGCCTGTCTCGAGCGATGCAGGCCTCGAAGGAGCTGGATCGCTACCTCGAGGAAGTCGTCGAGCTCGGCGGCCACTGGGAGCAGGTCTTCGGAGGCATGCTCTCCGTCTGCCTCCCGCCGGGCGTGCAGCACGACCTGAGCGACGTGCGGCCGGCCTGGGAAGTGCGCGCGTACGCAGCCGACGATCTCGAGGACGTGCTGACCACGTGGGAAGCCGCCTCCCGACTCGCTCACTCCTTCCTCGACGACGAGTGGCACGCGAAGGAACGCAAGCTCATCGCCGAGACCTGCCTGCCGAAGGCCGACACCCGGGTCATCGAGCTCGCAGACGGTCGCGTGGTCGGCTTCCTTGCCCTGATCGGCAACGAGGTCAGCGGCCTCTTCGTACACCCGGACCATCACCGCAACGGCATGGGTGAGGAGCTCATCTACCATGCCGAGCCCTTGCATGACGTGCTCGAGGTCGAGGTCTTCGCGGAGAATCAGATCGGGCGGAGCTTCTTTCAGGCCACGGACTTTCAGCCGCTCTCCGAGAGCCTCCACGAAGAGACCGATCGCAAGATCCTTCGGCTTCGACGATCGCCAACACCGAGCATCGAGATCTCACCATGAGCACTCCCGACGACGCGCTCCGACGCGAGTGGTCCACGCTGGCGCCGGCCTGGATCCGGGAGACCCGCGAAGGCCGCAACCCCACTCGCAACGGCCTCCTCGACCCACCCATGCTCGCTGCCTGCGGTGACGTGACGGGTCTCCGCGCGCTCGACTGCGGCTGTGGCGAGGGTCGCTTCTGCCGCCTGCTCGTCGAGCGGGGCGCCGCACACGCGCTGGGGCTCGACCTCTGCCCCGAGATGATCGAGTCAGCCCGAGAGCTTGCGGGTGAACGCGACGAGTATCGTCTCGCCGACGTGCAGGACCTGAGCTTCCTCGATGACGCGAGCTTCGATCTCGCCGTCTCCTACCTCAACCAGTGCGACCTGCCCGACTTCCGCGCCAACGACCGCGAGGTGTTCCGCGTGCTGAAGCCCGGCGGTCGCTTCGTGGTCGCGAACCTGCACCCCATGCGCTCGGCGGTGGGCGGCTGGCAACTGAACGAGGACGGGAGCAAGCAGCACGTCATCCTCGATCGCTACTTCGACGAGGGCGAGCGGCACTGGCACATGATGGGCTCCGACCTCACGAACTTCCACCGGACCCTGACGACCCAGCTCGGTCACTTCTTGAAGGTGGGCTTCGTGCTGGAAGGGCTCGTTGAGCCGACACTGACCCCCGAGCAGTTCGCCGAGTGGCCGGAGATGGACGACGAGCTCCGCGTGCCGAACTTCATCGTCTACCAGCTCCGCAAGCCGGAGCCCTGAGGAGTCGGGACGTGTACTTGTCACGGGTGACTTTCGGAGACGTCTCCGCCGACGCCGATTTCGAGAAGCTGGACTTCGCGCAGCACGAGCTGGGCGCCCAGGCCTTCGAGGACGTCGACGAGCTCCTGGACTGCTACCTGGGTGGCCTCCAAAGGAACGGCCAGGTCGCCGGCGACCCCATCCATTCACGATGCCAGGGGCAGCACGTGGCCTACGCCAACGTCGTGCGACCCGGCTCGGCAGAGGAGCGCCACTGCTCGCGCTACAACCGCAAGTATCTCGGAGCGATCCGCGAGCTCTTCGGAACCGATCCGACCTGGGAGCTCCTCGCCGACGACGTGCCGGACTCGTTCCCCGACGACGACCCGCCCTCGTCGTTCTACCTCTTCGCCTCGTCGCACGATGGCTGCTCGCCAGTTCGCCGCTGCGACACGAACGAGGCGCACCCGAGCTACCTCATCCCCATCGACGACGACGAGCGCGAGCGTCTCTACTTCTGGTCACGCGAGTACAACCGGACCGACGGCATCTGGTTCTTCTCGGGCGAGCTCGAGACGGCCGCCTACGAGCAGCTCGCCACTCCGGCGTCGTGTCTCTCACGCTACGGTCGCGAGCTCTGCGAGAGCATCGAGAAGACGCTCGAGAGGCCCGTCTACTACTACCTCCTGCGTCACTACGGCCGGGCCGAGGGGGAGAACGCACGACGTTGCCCGGGTTGCGGTGGTCCGTGGCGGGTCGAAGACTCCGGAGTGGCACGAGACTCGGAAGGGCGTCGTCTCTTCCACGACTTCGACTTCCAATGCGAGGCCTGCCGCCTGGTGTCACATCTCGGGTCGACCGACGACGAGCCCGAAATGGCGCGGTTCGGAGAATTCCCTCCGCCCGAAAGCTGACTCAGGCACTCGACCTGCCCGCTCAGCTCCAGCCCTCGACGTCCACCGCCTCCTCCTTCAGCAGCTCGTCGAGGAAGGCCCGCGCGCGCTGCGAGTCGAAGCTCCCGAACTGCTGGAAGCGCACGAAACCGCGGCGATCGATGAAGGCCATCTCGGGAGTCCCCCGCGTGCGCCAGGTCCGCATGGTCTCGGGCAAGCGCTGATCGGGCTCCTGACGATCGACGCCCACCGGCCAGCTCGTGCGGTTCTGCTCGATCCAGTCGGCGAGACGATCCGGGGTCTGGGCAGAGTGCCCCTCGAAGACGGTGTGGACCGACAGGAACGCCACGTCGTCACGCTTGCTCAGCTCACGGTGCCAGCGCTTCATGAGCGGGTGGCTGAAGCGGTTGCAGCCGGGGCACCAGAGCTGGAAGAACTCGAGGACGACGACCTTGCCTTCGAGCTCGGAGAGCGACGCGGGGCCGTCGCCGAACCACCGGTCGACGTCGAGCTTCGGCGCGACGCGCGAGCGCGGCGGCGGAGCGAGCAGGCGCTTCTCGAACGCGGTGCGCGACTCCGGCACGAGCGCCGCGTCGACGAGCTGCCCCTTCCGTTCGACGACGAGCGTGACGGCCGAGCCCGCCTGCAGGGTCGCGAGCCGGGACTCGAGCTCGCTCGCCGTCTCGATGACTTGCTCATCGAGCAGCGTGAGACGGTCGCCTTCCTTCAGGCCCGCCTGCTCGGCGGTGGAGCCCGGAGCGAGCGCCTCGATGACGAGCTCGGGTGAGAGCTTCAGCCCGAGGACGGGCGAGGAGGCATGAGCCGCGGTCGAGCCGATGAGGAAAGAGAGGAGGAGGACCAGGCGAGAGGGCGCGAGCATCGAGAACCTCGTGTCGTCTGTGAAGAGCCACGGACCAGGAGTCCGCCGCTCCGCGTCACGATCTCGTCCTCCTTGGACCGTGCGCTGAGAAACCGCCGACGCCAAGCATGGCAGGGCCCACCCGGACCGGCCAGCCGTCAGCTCCGACCGCTCCCCTGCTCCAGCCGCAGCACGCGATCGACGCCCGGGCAGTCGAAGCGCTCACGCTCGCCGGTGGGCCAGGTCACCTCGACGCCCTCACAGCTCTCGACCTCACCCAATCCGAAGTCGAGCTCGGGTGCGTCGCTGCCCGCGTAGCCGGAGCTCGCGTGCCGCACGCGGAGCCGACGCTTCCCACCGGCGCTCAGCACGACCTCCGCACCGATGGCGCTGGTGTTGGGCGCACGACCGACGAGATGCACGGCGAGCCAGTGTCCCGCACGCGCACCGTCGTTGCGGAGCAAGCGTGGACGTCCGCCCAGCTCGGACACGAGCAGGTCGACGTCACCATCGCGATCGAAGTCACCGGCCGCCGTCCCCCGGCTCACGCCCGGCGCGCTCAACGCGGCGAGCCCGGCCCCCTCCGCACGCTCGTAACGACCGTTCGCTCCCTTCACGTAGAGAAGGTCGGGCTGCGCGTAGCCGAGCCCCTCGCCGAGCTGATCGACCTGCGGGAACACGTGGCCGTTGGCGACGAAGATCTCGCGCTCACCATCGCGATCGACATCGAGAGCGACCAAGCCCCAGCCCACCGCCTGATACGCCGTCGAGCCACCCAGGCCCACGGCCGCACCCGACTCCTCGAAGAAGCCGCCGCCCTCGTTGCGGTGGTAGGCGTTGTCCTCGTCGCCGAAGTTCGTGATGAAGAGATCGAGATCGAGATCTCCGTCGAGGTCGTCGAGCAGGACGCCCATGGACCCCTCGACTCGACCCTCCGCCGAGTACGAGACCCCGGCCGCCACTCCGATTTCTTCGAAGCGCCCACCGTCGTTGCGCCAGAGGTGGTTGGCCATGGTGTCGTTGGGCACGAACAGGTCGGGGTCTCCATCGTCGTCGAGATCGCCCGCCATGGGTTGGAAGGCGAAGCGAGGCTCCTCCGTCAGGAACCCGGCACCTTCGGTGACGTCGACGAAGCGACCGTCGTCGTTGAGCAGGTAGCGGTCGTGGGCCGGAGGCAAGCCGGCCGGACCGAGCTGCACGCGCAGCCCCTTGAATGTGCGCTGGAGACGGCGGTCCTTCTCAGGCAGCGCGATCACCGGCGCGAAGTCGATGTAGTTGGCGAAGTACAGGTCGAGATCGCCATCGAGGTCGGCGTCGAAGAGACAGCCCCCCGAGCTCCAGTCGTCATGGAGCGGCAACACGTCGGGCCCCGCCTTGCGATGGCCCGCCCCTGGAGACGACAGGAAGATCTCGTTCGGCCCGTAGTTGGAGAGAACCAAGTCTTCTCCGCCGTCGCCGTCGAGATCGGCGACGGCCACCGCCTGGCCCCAGGAGTCGGTGCTCAGGCCCATCTCCTCGGTCACGTCGGTGAAGCGACGTCCTTCCTCGCTGCGGTAGAGCCGGCCGCCTCGACCTGGCCGAGTCTCGAAGCCCTGGAGCTGCGCGCCATCGACGAAGTAGACGTCGAGCCAGCCATCGCGATCGGCGTCGAACAGGGCGGCGCCCGCTCCCACCGACTCGAGGATGAGCAGGCGTTGCTCGTCACCGTTGGTCTGCTGAAAGTCGAGACCGAGCTCGGCAGCGACGTCGGTGAAGACGAAGCGCTCACTCGAGGGCGTGCTCGTCGAACCGTCATCCGAAGAAGGGCCACAGCCGGTGACGCAACAGGCGAGAGCGACCAGCGCGATGCCGAGTCGGCGCCGCAATGGGCAAGGACTCACCGATCGACCCGCAGCAGGATCTCGTTGCTGCGGTCGCGATCCTCGGTGGTGATGTCGGAGAGGGACGAGCCGAGGCCCGTGGCGATGATCCGGTTGCTGTCGAGCCCGGCGTTGACCAGGCGTTCGGCGACCACGTCGGCACGTCGCTGCGAGAGCTCGAGGTCGCGCAGGGGGTTGCCGCTCGGGCTCACGCGGCCCTCGATGCGGATGTCCACGTTCGGAGCGGACTCGAGCATCCCGGCCAGCAGCTCGATCACCTGCTCGGACTGAGCCGCGAGCTGGGCGCTGCCCGAGCGGAAGAGCATCGTCTGCCGCACGAGGTTGCTCGTGCGTTCGCGCAACGTGGCGAGCTGACGGACGTTGAGCGGACCGGTCGGACTCTCCGCCGGTCGACTCACGGGCCCGGGCCAGGCACCCGAGCGGTCGCGACGAGTCGTCGGTCTCTCCGACACCGTGTCGGCACGGAGCGAGACCTCGATGCGGCGGTTGCGGTCTCGCCCAGCCGCGGTGCGGTTGTCGGCGATGGGGCGCGAGGAGCCGAAGCCCTCGGCGGTGAGCAGGCTGGGGTCGATGCCCGCGTCGGCGAGACGCTGCACCACCGAGCGTGCCCGCAGGTACGACAACTCGAGGTTCTGCGCCGAGTCACCCCGCGAATCGGAGTGCCCCTCGACGAGGACCTCCACCATGGGGAGGTCGCGCAGCAAGTCGGCGAGATCGTCGACGACTTCCTCCGAAGACAAGGTCAGCTTCGTGCGATAGCGCGCGAACTGCACGGCGCCTCGCACGAGATCGTCGGTGCGGGTCTGAAGCGACCGAAGCTGCGGCAGGGTCAGGAAGCTCGGTCGCGACGGCCCCAGGCTCGGTCCAGCGGCGGGAGCTGCAGTGGCTCGACTCGTTCGACCGCGGGCGGCGGAAGCACGCGGCCTGTCGTCCTCGGTGCGGCTCGCACGACTCGGGCTGTCGGACGCGAAGGTGCGCCCCGGAAGCATGAGATGCACCTCGACGCGTCGATTGCGGTCCCGGCCGGCAGCGGTGGAGTTGTCGGCGATGGGCCGCTCGGAGCCGAGGCCCCGCGCCATCAGACGGCTGCGATCCACGCCGGACCGGACGAGTTCGTCGACCACCGACTCAGCGCGGCGCTGCGACAGGTTCAGGTTGCGCTGCGCGTTGCCCCGCGAGTCCGAGTGCCCCTCGATGAGCACCATGACCTTGGGCTCTTGACGCAACACGTCGGCGAGATCGTCGATCGTCCGCCGTGACGACGACGTCAGCTCGGTGCGGCTGTTGGCGAAGACGACCGAGTCCCGCACGAGATCGTCGACGCGCTCTTGAAGACGAACGAGGTCGCGCTCCGAGGGCGGCGTCGCCCGCGGGTCGGCCCGTCGCTCGGCGGTGCGGGGATCGGCCGGCAACACCGACAGCGTTCGGGTGCGGGCCGGCTCCTGCACGGGCGACCAGTTGGCGGGCACGAGCTCGTTCGAGCCGGAGGTGCGGCCGGAGCGCTCGTCGTCGGGGTTCGTGCCACCACCACGACCGTCGTCGTCCAGGCCACCGCTCCAACGATCGTCGTCGCGGTCACGACCGGATCGCGGGTCGTCGTTGCGTCGCGCCGGCGTGCGCCAGCCCTCGTTGTGGATGAGGCCCTCGATCTCCTCGTCGCTGGGCGGCTTCGGACGGGGTCGGGCGGTCCCTCCGAGGCGAAGGTCGTCCTCGATGCGCAGGCCCACGCAGTCGACGCGGGCGCGGTTGAGGATGGCCGCTCGGGTGAGGGCGTCGGGGACGAAGCCGGAGAAGGTCAGCACGCCGTCGACGAGCTCGGCATCGACACGGCGGAGCGAGGCGAGGTCGTCGAGCAGGCCGAGATAACCGGGCAGCCAGTCGGCCTCGTCCACGCGGCCAGGGCGCACCTGGAAGACGAGACGCTCGACCCAGTGGAGCGACTCGAGCCGGTCGCGGAGGAGACCGACCTCGTAGCCGTTGGCCAGCTCACCACTGATGAAGATCTCGCCACCGCGCAGGCTGAGTACCAAGTTGGGCGGCGGCGGGGCCACCCGGATGGTCATCGCGTCGATGACCTTGCGCTTGCGGACGGGGTCTTCCTGAAGGAGCTCGACGACGACCTGCGCGCGGAGACGCTCGTCTTGGTTCTCGACTTCACCACCGAGACGGAGCGCGCGTCCGTTCAGCCCGATCTCGACGTGCTTCAAGTCGGCGGCATCGAGCGCAGCGCGCGCCTCGGCCAGGGCGGTGTCGTCCGACTTGCCGGCGAGGGCCAGCCCCAAGTACCCGAGGATCACCAAGACCACCACGCCGACAGCGGCGAGGAGCACCCATTTCTTGGTGGCTGCCTCCCACTTCACGACGGTGACCTCAGCAGGTGTCCGTTGGGCGCGGCGAGTTGCCCGCCCCTTCGGATGTTTCTCGGTGGCACGACCCGGTCTCGATAGCTCTTCAGGCCGCCTCGGCAGCCTCGATCACCCGTGCCCCCAGCAGGCCGACCGGTCCAAGCCGGGCAGGATGGGACTCCTGAAGCGAGGTCAGGACTCCCACGATGACGATCGTCTCGATTCGATCATCGTTGCCAGCATGTCAGAGCTCATCGAGAGAAAGGAGCGGACAGCCCGCGGATCGGCATCAAAACCCCTCTTTTCCGTGAGTTCGGCGATCTTCCGGTGACTCATCGAGCACGAGATCGACGCCTCGAGGTGACGGAATGTCGGGATGACGAGAAAAAGCGAGGCCGGCGGTTCGCACCACCGGCCTCGCCCTGTCATGCCCGTGTTCGAGCCGGGCTGAGTTCCGTCTCCCGCCGGGCTACTCCCAGTGGCCCTCGAGCTCGATGGTGTAGCCACGCAACATGAACTGAGCGGTCGAGGCGACGAACGGGTCCGCGTCGTTGACGAGGCCCTTCAGGGTCTCCTCGGCGGCGCGGCGCTGCGCGCGGCGGTCGCCCTTGTCCCTCAGCATCTGCACCTGGAACGCGGCCTCGATCCGAAGGGCGCGGGAGGGGTCTTCGTTGGCGACGAGCAGCATCCTGTCGAGCTCTCTCTGGGAGAGCACGAGCGACTCGGTGAAGCGCCCCTTCCGGACCTTCCAGAGCGCGTTGGACATGGACTTCCGCCGGGAGACCTCGTGCCGGATGCTGTCGCAGTCGTTGATGATCCAGGCGCAGTAGGCGACCAGCACCGTGTCACCCGAGAGACGGGCTTGCTCGGCCATCGCTGCCGCACCCTTCCGGATGAGCGACACGCCGAGGACGTCGGTGTAGATGTCGACGTCATCCTGTCGCAGCAAGCGACCGAGTCGGATGACGCGACGGAAGTCGGCCATGGCCTGGTCCGGGTCATCGGACTTCTGGCCCCGCAGGCACCAGGTCCGGCCGAGCTTCAAGAAGAAGTCGACGGGGGGTGCGCCGCTGCTCGCGAAGGTGCCTGAGTGACCCCAGACCTCGGGGTAGAAGCTGCACTTGGCCTGGTCCACCCAGCGCTCGGCTTCGAGCAGGAGCGGGTCGTCCGGCGTGTAGAGACCGGGCGACAGGGCTCGCTCGTCGAGGGCAGGCCGGTACTTGCGACGACCGTCACCCCAGGAGAACGACCGGAACCACAGCGCGGCGTTGGCGGTGCCGTCTCCCATGGGCGCGACGAGATCGAGGTCGATGCGGAACTCGAGGCTCGGCAGCCGCTCGTCGGAGCTCGAGAAGAGCTCGGCTGACGGCAAGTCCTCCAGACGCAGCGGCAGGGGCTCGGGCACGTGGGCCGGGGGCGCAACGGGAACGGGCGGTGGAGCCAGCTCCTGACCTGCGACGTCGGGCACGCTCCTTGGCGAGGGCGTGCTGGCGTGGAGCCGAAGCCCGAGCAGGCCGGCGAGAACCACGAGCACGGCGAGGGAGCCGAGAACGGCGAGGCGGTGATGTCCGAATTGGGTGGGGGTCATGTCGGTAGTCCTTGGGGGTCAGCGGACGCTGGCGACGGTCAGGTCCACGGGAACGAAGACGAGGGCGATCTCGGGGATCGACGCGGTCTCGCGTCGGGCGACGGTTGGGGTGGAGGCAGGGAGCGGCGGGCCGTCGGGCACGGCGAGATGTCCGACGACGAGGGCGAGGAAGACGGCGGCCCAGCTCAGTCGAAACCAGGAGGAACGCCAGGTGCGTTCCCAGGGGTCGGGTCGGGGCTGCGCGAGAGCGAGCTGGGCGGCGGCGAGCACCCGAGCCTCGAGCTCGTCGGGGGGACCGGGTGGTCGGAGCTTGCCGAAGGGGCTGTCGGGTCGTTCGTGGTCAGTCATCGTCGGCATCCAACATCTTGCGCAGTCGTTTTAGTCCCAGCCGGTAACGGCTGGCGGCGGTGAAGGTCGGCACGCCGACCGTCTTGCCGATCTCGGCGAACGACAGCTCGGAGAAGTGCTTGAGGTACAGCACCTCCCGTTGCTGGTCGGACAGCCGGTGGAGGGCTTCGGAGAGTCGGCCGGCGTCGGCCCGCCACTCCTCCACGCTCCCGGGTCCGGCGAGGAGCGCGGCTTCCTCGATCTCGACGTCCTTGCTTCGCTTGCGGAGGACGTCGATGGCAGCGCGACGCGTCACGGTGAGCAGCCAGGCCCGGGGGTTGCGGATGGCGCGGAGCTTCGCGCCCTGCTGGGCCAGCTTGACGAACACGTCCTGGACGACGTCGGCGGCGTCCGCCGCGGAGCGTGTCCGGAACAGTGCCAGCCCGTGGATCTCGGACGCCGCGGTCTCGTAGACGGCCGAGAGTGCCGTGGCGTCACCGTCGCTCAGTCGTTCGAAGAGCGTGGTGAGCGGCTCGGGCGGTGGTGGTGGGGCGGCCTGGCATGCGCCGCCGTGTCGTTCGGCGTTCATGGGCCCGTGTCATGACACGGGAGCTCCATGCCTAGGATCGGCGATGGATCGTCGTCCCTGGCGAGGCCCGACGACCGAGCGAACCGGAGCGTAGCCATCGTTACGTGAGGATTCGTGAGTGAAGGAGAACGACGCCAGGGGCGGCGAGGCGCGCCGAGACAGGATGTGGGCTTCCGTTTCATGACATTAAGACGGGTCACCGAAGGAAGCTTGTCACCCGCCCTGAGAGCCCCGTTCGGAACGCGACACGAGACCGCTCGACAGGCCTCGGTCAGCACGGCTAGATTCGGGCGGCGGATCCTGGACATCCGCGGAGGGAGACCCACTCATGAGCGACGACCACGACCGCCCGTCAGCGGGCCCGAACCCGATCCCGCCCCTGGGCTCCGTGCGGCGCCAGCGGCAGCGCGAGCCCATCACCTTCCGGCGCGTCCTGAGCTACCACCCCCAGCTCGCGCTCGTCGTCGGCATGGCCGTGTTCCCGGCGGCAGCCTTCTCCGGCAAGCCGGCGTCCTATCTCTGTGGCTTCCTCATCGTGTTCACGATGCTCTTCATCGTCGTCCCGTCGTCGACCGGGAAGGGCGTGGGCTACTGCAAGAAGCTGGGGCTGCCGTGGCTAGGTCCGCTGACCGTCCTCGTCGGCTGGGCGCTGCTGCTGTTCACCGGGTGGCTGGCCTACGGATGACGGGACTCCGATGACAGCCGAGCCCGGCTCCTTCTTGACGGCGCGCTGGGTGCATCTCGCGATGATCAATCACGAGATCGATCCGGCCGTGCTCGAGCCCCACGTGCCGGCGGGCACCGTGCTCGACGAGTGGGACGGTCGGTGCTTCGTCAGCTTGGTGGGGTTCCGGTTTCTCGACACGAAGGTGCTCGGGATCCCCATCCCGTTCCATCGTCACTTCGACGAGGTGAACCTCCGCTTCTACGTGCGGCGCGAGGTCGACGGTGAGTTGCGACGCGGCGTGGTCTTCATCAAGGAGATCGTCCCGCGCGCCGCCATCGCTTTGGTGGCACGCGTGATCTACGAGGAGAACTACGTCGCGCTGCCCATGCGGCATCGGATCGCGATGGCAGATGGTGAGGACCGCTCCGTGCGCTACGAGTGGCGCGTCGGCTCACGCTGGAACGGCCTCGGCGTGGAGGTCGAGGGCGAGCCGGTGCTGCCGGAGGTGGGCTCGGAAGAGGAGTTCATCACCGAGCACTACTGGGGCTACGCAGCGCAACGAGACGGCTCGACCGTGGAGTACAGGGTCGAGCACCCGCAGTGGCGGGTCTGGCGGGCGACGCGGTCGTCGCTGGACTGCGATGTCGGACAGCTCTACGGACCGGAGTTCGTCGAGGCGCTGTCGGGGGATCCGAGCTCGGCGTTCCTGGCGGCGGGTTCGGAGGTGGTAGTGCGGCCGGGGCGGGAGTCTCCAAACGGTAGAGACCAATAGGGCACTACCGCCTACTGGAAGAGCCATCTACCTCCCCAGCGAGTGTGACTACAGTCCGGAACCCAACGTAATCGTACGTACGACCAGCCTGACCACCACGCCTAGTCGAACAGCGCGAGACTGAGCGAGTCCCCCTACAAGAACCGCCGCGCATTGCGGGGCGCACTCTCGGAGCCCCCACATCCTCTCGACCATCAACTGGAACATAGGGATAGTCGTACACGCACTCCCAAGACGAGACTCTCTTTGCCATCAGACTACGGGTCCACTCCCAGACGTTGCCCGATAGATCCTGAACACCGAGTCCACTGGCGCTACGGGGGTAACAGCCGACTGAGGTTGGCCGTCTCAAGCCCGCCTCTGAGGTGTTGGCCATCCCTATGGTGAAGTCATCCCCCCAGGACCAAGCCGAGGTCGAAACCCACCCACCCGGACCGACTCGGGCAGCCTTCTCCCACTCGGCTTCGCTCGGCAGTGCGACACGCCAACTTCTCCCGCCGTCACCTCCCTTATGAAGTAGCCGCGAGATCGAGGACGCCCCCTCTTGAAGCCTCAAGGACTCGGTTAGCCACTCACAGTACGCAAGCGCCTCGCGCCAAGTCACAAAGACGACAGGCCGATTTCCTGGACCGTCCAAACTTCGCTCATCCTCAGGCACGTGACCGGCATTCGCGAATTGGCGATACTGGTCTACCGTCACCAGATGGCTTGCCACATAGAAATCGTCAAGGTAGAGCCGATGCCGTGGCTTTTCGTCGGCGCCGGCATGCTCGTCGCCGTCGGCACTCCCCATGAGAAAAGGTCCCGCTGGCACCCTCACGAACCCGAGCGCCGGATGATAGTCAGCGCTCATCAGCCCCCAGCAGCCAGCGTCGAATCGCGGATCTCCCAGTGAGCCCAGAACGTCCCCTGCTTCGGCACGCTCGACGGTGGGCAGTCGTTCCTCGCGCAGGATCTGGACGAGCCTCGATCGCACGCGGTCTAGCAATGACGCCTGCTCGGGTGTACGCAGGAGCGGCGTGCCAAGCTCCAGCAAGACCTCACCGGCCAGCCAGCAAGCACGCCAGGCCACCTCGTCGGCCGGCTCAGCACCCGAGCAGAGCACCTCGGCCAGGAGAACCGGCTTGTCGATCTCACCCTCCAGGTGAACGAGCCGCCCGACCGCAAGCAAGGTCGCGACCCGCCAGGTCGACCAGTCCTCCCGAACGAGGTCGCGTGCGCGTGTCGCGAAGTCACCCTGCCGAGACAGGTGAGCGGCCGCGAGGTACTCCTGAAACGTGCGGTGCGGGAAGGCGTGGACACCCTCGTCACGCTGCAACAGGAGACCGGCCCGCTCGGACAGCGCGGTGAGCATCTCCGGGAGCCAGGCCGGATCGTCCTCCGGCTCCAGGGTCGCGAGCGCGGCGCTCAGGCGCGCGGTGGGGATGTCGGCCACGGCCTCGGCACCGTCCTCCCCACTCGATGCTGAGTCGGCCTCCGCGTGGATCGAGAACGCCAGCCCCTCCAGGGTCTTGAGGAGCATGGGCTGGTTGCGGCCGGCGCGCTCGAGCAAGCCGGTGATGGTCATGACCGACTCACCCGCCTCACCGTCCTCCTTCGCCTTCTCCTCCTCCCACATCCACAGCAAGACCTCGATCGCCTTCTCGTAGAGACGTGCCCGCTCCTTGGGGAGGCGGCCGTCCACCGCGTGCACGAGAGCCATGACCGTGAGCAGGAGCGGGTTCGTCGCCAGCTTCCAGTGGTCGGGCCTGCGGACTGCCCGAGCGAGCTGGTCTCCACGCTCAGTGGCCAGCTCAGTGGCGAGCTCCCCCCGCTCGGCGAGGTCGGCGTACCAGCCGCGCACGAAGCGGCCGACTTTCTCCCTGTCTAGCGGCGCCACCTGAGCGGTGGGCCAACCCGGCAAGCGCGCGCTGCCCTTCTCGTAGGAGAGCGTCCGGCAGGTGACCAGGAAGCGACAGCCCCCGTAGGTCTCGGCGAGATGCTCCACCGCCTGGCTGAGCCTGCGACGGCCCGCCTGCGTGGGAACCTCGTCGAGGCCGTCGAGCAGGAGCAGCACGCTGTCCTCGTCCAGCGCCTTGCGGAGGAAGGAGTGAGCTTCCGGGTGACCTGCCTTCGCGCAGCGGGACTCGAGGTAGCGGAGGACATCCGAGGCGTCCGCCGTCTCTCCCTCACCCAGAAAGCGGTGCAGGTCGCGAAGAAGGACTCGCACCGGCACGAGGCTCGTGAGCTCATCACTCCAGCCCGTGAGTCGCTCCCGCCAGGCACCGGAGTCGTGGAGATGGCCGCCAGCCAGGCAGAGAGCGAGGTGGTTGAGGAAGGTCGTCTTGCCACCACCGGGGTCACCGAGAAGAACGAGGCGGGGGAATTCGGCCGCGAGCTGGAGGAGCGGCGTGGTCGTGGGCTCGTCTTCTCGTTCTTCGGGTGAGTCGAAGGGTTCTTTGGAGGCAGGTCGTCCGACTGCGTCAAGGTCGACGTAGACGTTTTCGAGCTGACGACACTCCCGCTCGTGGGTGGCGTCGGCAGAAGCGCGATCGATGCGGGAGAGGGGGAGTCGTCGGACCTCGGCGGCGAGGTGACGGCAGTGATGGCGGAGAGGGTCGGGTCCGTCGTCGGCCGTGCTCGGGGCCTGGACCGTGTTGCCATCGCCAACGATGACGGTCGCGCGTTCGACGTCGCCCGTCCTCAGGCTCGCCGTGTCGGTCGCCGCGGCAAGCTGGGCCTCCTTGGCAGCGAGCTGCGCCCGGAGAGCCTCCAGCTCTCGCTGAAGCTGATCGGGGTCGGACGAGGACGTGGTCATCGGTCATGCCTCCACGCAGAGATCAGGGGACCAGAGAACAGGGGGACCAGGGTTCAGGGAAGAATGGGGACGAACACGACTCGAAAACCGAAGTTGTCGCTCCGGAGGTCGGGGTGGCTCCAGCGCCGGAGGGAGCAACGGGCGCTCCTGAACTCGAGCCTGAAGGAGCCCCCGCGAACCACGCGAAGGGTCGCATCCGAAGCGGGTGCGTCCTCTCGGCCATCATCAGGTCGGTACGGATAACCGAAGGAAGGCGCCTGCCAGTCATCGCCCCAGAGACTGCGCGTCCACTCGTAGACGTTGCCGGCGACCTCCTCGAGACCCAGGTCCGTGGCACCGCCAGGGAAGCAGCCGACAGCAGTCGGTCGACGAAGTCCGGTCTCATGCACGTTCGCCCTGCCCGGGTCAGGATCATCACTCCATGGGTAGCGGAACGTGCTCGACGCTCCGTCAGTTCGTGCTCGAGCCGCCCTCTCCCACTCGGCCTCGCTGGGCAGCGAGACTCGCCAGTGACGTCCCTCGTCATCACCGTCTCGAAGCAGGGTGGCGAGCAACTCCGGCGTGCTCGGATCCTGCCGCAGACGCTCGGTCAGCCAAGCGCAGTAGGCCAGGGCCTCGTGCCAGGTCACCAGGACGACTGGACGGCTGCCCGGCCCCTCTGTGCTTCGTGGATGCTCAGGAACGTGACCAGACTCCTCCACGAATCTTCGGAACTGGGCCACGGTCACCGGGAAGCGTCCGATGAAGAAGCCGTCCAGGCTCAGCTCGTGTTGCGGCTTCTCGTCGGGCGGGGCGCCCTCATCTCCATCGACTGCGCCCATGAGGAACGACCCGGCTGGCACCTCCACGAACCCGAGCAGCGGATCATGCTCCATGCTCATGAGCCCCCAGGCCGCGTCATTGAAGCGTGGATCCCCCAGCTCAGCCAGCGCGTCTCCCGCTACCGCCCGAACGGCCGGCGCGACCGACTCATCGTCACGCAGCGTCGTCAGCAGCCGGCCCGTCACGACCTCCCGCGACGACGGCGGCAAGGCCCCGGCAATGTCGACCGCCGCCTCTCCCGCCAGCACGACCGGCTTGCCGCAGTCCGCGCCTTCGGCAGCCATCTCAGCCAAGGCCTCGATCACCGCACCGGCGCTCTCGTCCCGATGCTGCACGAGGGCCAGGTAGGCGACGCAGAGCCTGGTGACCTCGCGCCAGGCCGGCTCGGTGACCCTCGGTCGAAGGTACTCGAGGATGAGCCCGACACCCTCTTGTCCGCGCAGAGCCAGTCCCACCGCCGCCAGGTATTCCTGGAAGGTGAGATGAAGGAAGCCTAACAACTTCGGCCCGCGCTCGATGAGCAGGCCGGCGTGCTGAGCCAGGTCGTTGAGGAAGGTGTCGGCACGCTCGTCGACGTCGTCGACCCCCATCGTCTTCATGAGCTCGACCAGCCGCTCCCGCACCCGCACGGTCGGCACCAGGCCCTGCTGCGGGCTCGTCTCGTGCATCCAGAGCGCGAGCGGTGCCAGCAGGCGCAAGGTCTGATGCACGGGCAGTGCCTTCGCTCCCCGCGCCGCATTCCAGTGATGGATGAGCGCCTCGACCTGCGCCTGATAGAGCTCGACTCGCTCCTCGGGTAGGGTCACCCGTTGTCGCTTGAGGAGGCAGAGGATGGTGAGCAGCAGCGGGTTGGCCGCGAGGTTGCGGACGCCCTCGCTGCGATGGAATGCGTCGAGCAGGTCCTTCTTCTCACGCGCCGCCTCGACCTCAGCGACCGAATGCACCCGGGCCACGCGCTCGACCGCCAGGGTCCAGCGGTCGACGAAGGCCTCGACATCGCCGCCATCGAAGTCGACGAGCGTGCACTCGGTGAGCGTGGGGAGCTTCGCTCGCACCTCGCGATAGCCGACGATGCGACTCGTCATGACCACGCGGTTGCCCTGTCCCTGATGCGAGGTCAGGAACTCGGCGACGCGATCGACGACCGTCCGCCGAAGTCCCTCGTCGGCCACCTCGTCGAGACCGTCGAGCAGGACGAGCGCTCGCCCCGTCTCGAGCGTGCGCGAGATGAGCTGCGCTGCCTGGGGGTGGACATCACGGCTCCCGAGATGCTCCGGCAGGAAGTCGGACAGCGCCGTGGCCTCTGCCTCGCGCGCATAGGCCGCCAGTGAGGCGAGCATCGGCAGGCGGCCCTCTCCACCGAACGCGGCTGCCTCATCTCGGGCGACTCTCAGTGCCAGGACCTTGAGCAAGCTCGACTTGCCAGCACCCGGATCGCCGAGCACCACCACGCCATCGTGCTCGGCGAGGACATCGACCACCGGCCGACGGTGATCGCGAGGCGCCTCGCCCTCCCCCAGCTCACGTCCTCCGACCCGCGCCAGGGCTCCCTCAGAGCAGGCTTCCTCACCTCCCGGCACCTGTCGCGGCTCGCAGCGAGCATGGAGAGGAACGAACAGGTCGAGCAAAGGGATGCGCAGGGGCAGCCGCTCGTCGACGTTCATCCCGCGGAAGTCGGCGTAGACGTGTAATGCGCTGAGCTGTCTCAGCAGGGCGCGCGACGCCGCGTCCAGCTCCTCGTCGGTGACGACATCGGTGCCACTGAGCGCTCCGACGAGCTTCGCCACGTTGCCGTCGCCGATGACGATGACCGAGTCGTGGACATCACCCAGTGACGTGGCAGGCGACGGCTCGGGAGTGCCGGTCAGCCGCGCTTCGAGAGACCGGACCTTCTCCTCGATCGTGTCGCGAACGACACCTTCGGGCAATGAGACGAGCGCGGCTCGCAGCTCACCGAGCTCATGTTCGAGCCCGTCACGACCGGAGTTGTCTCCCACGACGCTTCAGATCGGCAGGAAGGGAATGGTCTCTCCGAGCCACAGGCCAAGCTTGTCGGCGTGAGCCTGGAGCTTCGTCACGTCGCCGGCGAAACCCGTGGAGCGCTTGACGATGGTGCTCGCCCGCTTCATCGCCTCGCCCACCCCGGCTCGCTTCTCCTCCTCGGGCTTGTCGGAGCGGAGGTCGTCCTCGATGTCGTCCAGAGCACGAAGGACCTTGGGCTGGTCGGTCTCAGCGTGGACCTCGAGCACCGACCTCATGCCCGCCACGGCCGCGAGCAGCTCTTCGACCGCGACCGCCTGGGGAGCCACCGTGGCGCCGGGCCCCACGGCGTTCCCGTCTCCCACGACGACGACACTCCCCTTGACGTCGCCGATCTTCACCTTCTGGCCACGACTCATGACGCTCCTCCTGCTGAGAGTTAGAGCGTCATCATGCCATCCGGCTCGACCCGCCGCCCGGACGGCGAGCCGAACGGCAAGTCATCGAGACAGCTACGCCTTCCCCGCCGCCTTGATCGCAAACGCGTAGTCGATCGCCACCTCCTCCAGGTGCTCGAAGCGACCCGACTTCCCGCCATGACCCGCGCCCATCTCGGTGCGCAGCAGCAGCAGGTTGTCGTCGGTCTTGAGCTCGCGGAGCTTGGCGACCCACTTGGCCGGCTCCCAGTAGGTCACGCGAGGATCGGTCAGCCCCGCCATGACCAGCATGTTCGGGTAGTCCTGCGCCGAGACCTGGTCGTACGGCGAGTACGACTGGATGTACTCGTAGGCCTCCTCGCTCTCCAGCGGGTTCCCCCACTCCGGCCACTCCGGCGGCGTGAGGGGGAGCTCGTCGTCGCACATGGTCGTGAGCACGTCGACGAAGGGCACGATCGCCGCCACCGACGCGAAGAGCTCCGGACGCATGTTGGCGATGGCCCCCATGAGCATCCCGCCCGCGCTCCCGCCCCGCGCACAGATCCGACCCTTCGAGGTGTAGCCCTTCTCGATGAGATGCTCGGCGCAGGAGATGTAGTCGAGGAAGGTGTTCTTCTTCTGCATCATCTTGCCGTCGTCGTACCAGCGGTAACCCCGGTCCTTCCCGCCCCGGGTGTGCGCCATGGCGTGGATGAAGCCACGGTCGACGAGACTCAGGCAGGCCGTCGAGAAGCCCGCCGACTGCGAGATGCCATAGGCGCCGTAGCCGTACAGCAAGACCGGCGCGCTGCCGTCGAGCGGCGTGTCCTTCCGGTAGAGCAGGGTGATGGGAACCTCGGCCCCGTCGTGACCCTTCGCGACGAGACGCTCGGTGCGGTACTCGTCCGGGTCGTGACCGGAGGGGATCTCCTGCTCCTTCTTGAGCTCGCGGTCCCGACTCTCCATGTCGTAGTCGAAGGTCCGACGCGGCGTCGTTGGGGAGCTGTAGCTGAAGCGCAGGGTGGTCGTGTCCGGCTCGTTCCCGCCGACGAGACCCAGCGCGTAGGCCTCCTCGTCGAAGGCGATGGCGTGCTCGTCCGCATCCGAGATGCGATGCACGATGACCCGCGGCAGGGCATCGACGACCTCGAGACGCACGAGGTAGTCCTTGAAGCCGAGCAGGCCGCCCAGCAGCACGCCGTCGCGGTGCTCCAGGAAGCGCGGCCAGTCCGCCCGCGGCGTGCCCGGCTCCGGACAGAGATAGACGACACCGTCCTTCTGATCGCCCTCGCGGACGAGCAGGTAGAGCATGCCGCCGGCCTCGGTGAGCTCGAGCTGCACGCCGACCTCACGCTCGGCGATGCACGCCGGTGCCTCCTCAGGCTTGTCGGCCGGGATGACATGGACCTCGCTCGTGACGTGATCACCGGCATGGATGATGACGTGACGATGCTCGTCGCCCAGGCCCACGCCCAGGAAGAAACCCGGGTCCTTCTCCTCGAAGACGACCGGGTCGTCGGCCGGATCGGTACCGAGACGATGACGCTTGATCCAGCGCGGACGGTGGTTGTCGTCGAGCACCGTGTAGAACAGGTGCTGCGAGTCCGACGACCAGGCGAAGCCGCCACCCGTGTTGGAGATGGGCGTGTCGATCACCTCGCGGGTCTCGAGGTCGAGGACCGTCAGCTCGTGGAACTCCGATCCCTTGACGTCGCAGCAGTACGCCAGCAGCCGGTGGTCCGGTGAGTGACCCGCACCACCGAGCTGGCAGTAGCCCGTCGCCTCGGCGAGCGTGTTGACGTCGAGGAGGAGCTCCTCGTCACCACCCTCCCGCGGCTGACGGCAGATGAGCGGGTACTCCCCGCCCTCGTCGTAGCGCACGTAGTAGGCGTGGGGACCGTCGGGAGCCGGGACGGACGAGTCCTTCTCCTTGATGCGTCCCCGCATCTCCGAGACCAACGATTGACGCAAGTCCTTGAGAGGACCCAGCACGGTCTCGGCGTGCTCGTTCTCCGCCTCGAGGTAGGCCCGGACCTCCGGGTCGAGCTTGCTCGGGTCCTTGAGGACCTCCTGCCAGTTGTCGACGCGGAGCCAGTGGTAGGCATCCTCGCGGGTGCGGCCATGGTGCTCGAAGGTGGTGGGACGACGGTCGGCGCGCGGAGAAGACATGAGCAGCTTTCGTCAGGAGCCCCGGACGGGAGCTCCGCACCAGAGGTCCGTTCGGACCCCACGCGGACACGCGTGAGGCCCGGCGGGACGCGCTGCGTGATTCTCCGCCAAGCGCCGCGTCAGGTCGACCGCTTCGAGTCGGCTCAGCTCTCGAGGAGCTTCGCGAGCTGCTCCTGAAGGGTCGCCGCGGCCTCTCCCAGGTCTCCGCCGAGCTTCTCGACCTTCTTCAGGCTCTTGGTCGCCGACTCCGGGTCGTCGTTGAGGAGATGCGCCTGCGCCAGCAGCCAGTGCGTGTCGGCCGAGTGCGGCAGCCCCTTGACCGCCCTGGTCAGGCTGTCGATGGCCGCACGCGCCCGGCCCGCCCGCAGGTGGCAAGCGCCGAGGACGTGCAGGAGGTCCGGCCGTCGCGCCGACACGCTGCTCTCCAGCTCGATGACCGCCGCCTCGTAGTCACCGGCTGCGTAGAGCTCGAGCCCGTGGTCCTTCTTCGCGGCGCCCCGCAGGGCGCCCACCGGCTCGATGACCGGCATCTCGAAGGTCACCAGAGCCCGCAGGGCCTGGGCCACGGTGTCGCGGAGGGAGCGAAACCCGGGAGGCGTCTCGATGTCGGCCTCGCGGATGGAGTCCGCCGTGAGCGAGCAAGCATCTTTATTGCCACATGGTCAATACCGATGTAGATTGCAATCTTTATTGATATTCTCACGATTGCCTATGGCAAATAAGAGAACTTATGGTAGTAATTGCTACTGCTGCTGCTGCTACTGCTGTCGTCGTCGTTGTCGTTGTTGT
>JBCCFW010000135.1:0-21430 GCA_039029535.1 Acidobacteriota bacterium | reverse complement strand
TGCGAACCTGACCACGAGCTGGGACTCCTGGGGCAACCGCACCACCCGTGACGACATGCTCAACGACGAGCAGGCGACGTTCAGCTACGACCGCCTCGACAGGCTGGTCGGAAGCCACTGGGTCGACGGAGCCGTGAGCACGGTCCTCGACTACGACCTGGACTTGGGCGGCAATCGGCGAAGCGTGACGGTCGACGGCGTGCCGTTGACCTACGTGCAGTCGTCGGACGCTCCGCTGCTGGACCAGCAGGTCCATCAGTACAGCCAGACGCCCTGGGGCACCCGGCATCACGACGATGCCGGCAACCTGACCTCGGATGCGCCGGGCACGGACCAGCAGTCGGACTGGGTCTACGACTACCTCAACCGTCCGGTGTCGCTGTCGCGGCCGGGGCAGGGCCTGGAGGTCGAGTACCGCTACGACGCGCTCGGGCGAAGGGTGCTGCGGACGACGACGGCGGGCTCGGCGTGGAGTGAGCATCGCTTCGTGAACGTGGGCCTGGGCGAGCTGGAGGAGCGGGACGAGACTGGCGCGGTCGTGGGTCTGACGATCCACGGTGCAGGACTGGATGAGGTCGTGAGCTGGCGCTCGGCCGGTCAGGAGCACTTCCTGCACCAGGACGACCTCCGCAACGTGCTCGCGACGACGACGGCCGATGGGGTCGTGGAGGAGCGGTACTCGTACGAGGACTACGGCGCCGTCACGGCGTGGTCGCCCGATGGAATCGCGCGGACGTCATCGGCGATCGGGATGCCGTGGCTGTACACGGGGCGACGGCTCGACGTGGAGTCGGGGTTCTACTACTTCCGGAACCGCACGCTCGATCCATTCGCGGGTCGGTTCGTGACGAGGGATCCGATCGGGAAGTGGGGCGACGAGGTCAACTTCGGGAACGGCCTGGCCTACGTGGGCAACAACCCATGGAGCCGGATGGATCCGCTGGGGTTGAAGACCAGTGAGATCGAGAACCTCAAGGAGCTCGGCGGGAGGATGCTGAATGACCTCTACGAGGACTACGGTGGTCAGGGTGGGGTCGAGAGAGAGCTTGCGAGGCTTTACAACAGTGAGGATCACAACAGTCGGCAGAAGTACTACAACCTGCGTTCGAGATATGACCTCGCCAGGGGTAACTCGTGGGCTTCGCAGAGGCAAGAGGAGACGCTGGAGTCAGCTGATACGGGTTTCAAGTGGACGATGGTTGCCGCGGGTCTTGTGGTTGCGCTTGATGCGTCCAAGATACTTCGGCCCAGTAGCCTGCCTCTAAAGCCGAGCACCCCAGTTCAACCAAGGAAGAAGGCAGGCGGAGACGGAGCGGATGCTCCCGTTCCTGAGGTGTCTCCGCCTTCATCGACACCGCCTCGGACTGCGGAGGCGCTAACTCCCGAGGCACCCGCACTTGGCGATGATCTCGCCACGAGCAGCACTGCCAGTTCGAGCCCAGCGGCGACTCAGGTGAGTGGGCTGAGCGTCTCATCGAGCTGGGGGCGTAACCGCCTTGTCAAGGAACTCCATGACCAAGGATTCGTCCTAGATCGGCCCACGAACTCTGGAAACGGACTGATCTACCGAAACTTGGAAACCGGTACGGAGATTCGGATAATGCCAAGGCCGACGAGGCGGTATCGGGGCGATCCTCCTGCGAAGCACCTAACGGAGTACTACTATAGGGCCCGCAGTGGTCCGGATCAGCCCTGGGGGCCACACACTTCAATACCTGACAAGTGAATCAAGACATGGATGTTGAGCGAGGATCCAAGAGGTTATGGTGGGAGCTCATGTCGCTCCTCGAAGAAGCTGGAGAAGAGGATGTCTGCTCGCTCCTAAACGAGCTGATGCGCGAGCAGTCCGACTTTGGGTCTGGAACTGACCTTCAGGAGTATCTGGCTGCGCTCGTGGGGCTAGAGAAATTGGGGCAGCTTCAGGCGCGCGAGTACCGTATCGACGAAGGCCGAACGCAGTTCGGGCCCGTGGTTGCGTGTGCGGCGCTTCGAGGACTCGGCGGGCATCAATTCGACCGCGATGACTCGCTCTGGAAATGGGGTCGCCCCGTGCGGGTCATGATTGAGGTGGTCGATGCATGAGCGGGGGAGTGTTGCCGTCCGCCTGTTGAATCCGGAGACTCGGTGTGGTGGGCCTTGTCACGGTTAGGAAGTCCTGCTACGACAATGGGGCGGACTGTCGGTCGCAACGATCTCTTCAATGAACTGACGATCGCAGGTGTGCCGAGAGGAGCCAACCCTAGGACGTCAGCCCCTCCACCAACCCCTCCAGCTCCGCCTCCGTCTCCGGCGCCTCGAACCACTCCACTTCCGGCTCCTTCTTGAGCCAGGTGTCCTGACGCTTCGCGTACTGACGGGTCCGGATGATGATCGCCTCCTTCGCTTCGGCCAGCCCGAGCTCGCCTCGCAGGTGTGCCGCCAGCTCCGAGTAGCCCAGCGCACGCCAGGCCGGGGCGTCGGCTGACAAGGAACGATCGAGCAGGCCCTGCACCTCGGTGAGCCAACCCTGCTCGAGCATGACGTCGAGGCGCGCACGAATGCGTCGCTCCCGACGCTCGCGATCCAGCCGCAGCCCGATCTTCCGGCAGCGCCAACGCGGCGGCTCTTGCCAGCTCCGCTCATCCGAGAGCGGTCGTCCCGTCAGCATGCGATGCTCGAGCGCGCGGACGATCCGTCGGACGTTCTGCTCCGGCAACTGCGCCGCAGTCTCCGGATCGAGCCGACGCAGGAGACGGTGCAGGCTCCCGGGGCGTCGCTGCTCCCGCCCCTCCAGCCGCTCTCTCAGGGCCTCGTCATGCGAGGAGTCGGGCACGCCGTGCAGCAAGCCGCGGAGGTACAGGCCGGTGCCGCCGACCAGCACGGGGACGCGACCGCGGCCGAGGATCTCGGGGAGCAGTGCTTCGGCGCGCTGCACCCAGTCCGCCAGGCTCGGGCGCTCGTCGGGCTCCAGCAGGTCCAGGAGGTGGTGGGGGACCCGGGCGCGCTCTTCGTGAAGGGGCTTGGCAGTTCCGACGTCCAAGCCTCGATGAAGACTGCTCGCGTCGAAGTTGACGACCTCTCCACCCAGGGCCTCGGCCAGCCGAATGGCCAGCGCGGACTTGCCCGTCGCCGTCGCTCCCAGTACGGCCCAGGGGAGGCGCTCACGCGCGTCGTCGCTCATGGCCCATCGTCGGAGGACGGGCCGGCAGGGTCAACACGTCGGGCCCGGAACAGTAGGGCTCCGGACCCGACGGGGGAGGGTGGCTCAGGCGAGCCGGGCGCCGCGCAGCTCGTCGCGCTTGGCGCGGCAACGCGTCTGGAGGTGCTCACGACACAGCGTGTGACCCACGGGAACGGAGACGCCACAGTCCATGCAGCGACCGTCACGCTGACGGTTGAAGGACTCGAAGACCTTGAGGAGCATCGCTCCCAGGAGCGCGACCGCAGCCGACTTCAGGGCGATGCTCTGCCAAAGCGCGACCATCTCGTCGCTGGCGAAGGTCAAGGTGCCCACGTTCGCCAGCACGAGCGCCGCGAGCAGTCCGGTCAGGCCGATCATCGTCAGGTTCTTCGAGTTCATGAGTGGATCTCCGAGCCGCCGTCGACCCTCGTCGGGGAACTGCTGAGCGCCTGGCGGCAGGTCGCTCCCAGCAGGAGTAGGGCGGCGAGGAGTAGCAATCCCGTCCGTCTGCGACCGCCCGTGCTCATGGTTGATTCCCTTCGTCGACGCGGTGCATCGCGTCGTTCGTTCTCTCACCTTGCAAGTCGCGTGCTAACCTCCGCCGGAAGGGGACAGAGGATCGGATGAATCGCCGAAATCACGTCTTCAGGCCACGCTACGGACGACGAGCATGCCGAACTCGTCATTTTCTGAACATGGTGGGGGGGCTGGCGACGGTGCTGGCCCTCCTCGGACCGGTCCGGGAGCCGATGGCAAGAACTGCCATCGGGGCGGGGGCTGAGGCCCTCCTCTCGGGGCACCAGGCCCGACAGGCCGGTGACTGGAACGGGGCGATCGACCACCTGAGACGGGCGCTGGCGACCGATTCGCTCCCCGTCGCCGACCTCGCCGGGGCGTGGTTGGCAGAAGCCCAACTCGAGGCCGGCCGACCCGAGGACGCCCTCGCGTCCCTGGCCGCTGCTGACGGCGCAGTCGTCGGCTCGGTGCGGTCGAAGGAGCGCGCCTGGCTCCGCGCCCGGGCCCTCGATGCCGCCGGCCGTCACGCGGAGGCCGCTGCCGCCTGGAAGGACCTGACCAAGTCCGCCGCCGGCAAGTCACTGCGCCGCCGCGCCCACCGCCATCGGGCCGAGGCCCTCGAGCGGGCGGGCTCGTCCCAGGCCGGCTCAGCCTGGCGCTCCGTGGCCCTCGACCACCCGCGGGTCGCCCCCGAGGATGCCCTCGAGAGGGCGGAGCGGCTCACCCGGTCCGCGGGCCAGAGCTGGCGCGCGCCCGATGCCGCCGAGCTCCTTGCCCGGGCCGACGCCCTGGCCAGCGCGCACCGGCACGAGCAGGCCGCCGCCGCTCATGGTGAGGCCGCCCGCGCTCCGGGCGCCTCGGTCGACACCTGCCTCATCCGGCAGGCCCGCGACCTCTACAAGCTCCGCCGCAACGATGAGGCCCGACAGATCTGCGTCGACCTCAAGAAGCGCTTCCCCGACTCGAAGTACAAGACCGCCGCGCTCCATCGCCGCGCCCGCGTGGCCTGGCGTCTCGACGATGGAGCCGAGCTCCTCGCCGTGACCGAGGAGGGGATCGAGTCCTCCCGTCATCGCGCCTCGAGCTGGCGGGACGACCTCCTCATGGTGCGCGCCGGCTACTTCATGGAGAAGGGGCGCTACGACGAGGCGGTCGCCACCTACGAGCGACTCGTGAAGGAGCACCCCAAGACCGGCCTCCGACGCGACGCGTTGACCAAGGCCGCCTGGTGCCGCTTGCTCCAGGGCAAGAACGGGGAGGCGTCGCGACGCTTCGGCGAGCTGGCCTCGCGTGACGAGCTCGGGCGGGCCGCGCGCTACTGGCACGGTCGAGCCGCTGCCCGCGCCGGTGACGACGTCACCGCCCTGGCCGCCATGCGCAAGCTCTACCGAGACCATCCGTTCAAGCATCATGGTCTGGCCGCGCGAGACTTCCTCAGCACCCGGCTCGACCCAGCGATGCTGGCCGGGCTCGACGCCCAGATCGCCGCGGCGTCCACGGTGTTCACGCTGCCGCCGAGCCCGTCGCTGACCACGCCGGCCGGCGTGCGTTACCGCTTCCTTCGCGACCTCGGCCTGCACCACGAGGCGCTCGACGAGCTGGAGTCCCTGAGCAAGGGACGCAGCGACGACGCCTTCCGCTTCGAGCTCGCCCGCGCCCGTGCCCGCGACGGTCGCCTGCAGTCGGCCTACGGGCTCCTGCAACGCAACTTCTCCGACGCGCTGCGCAACCCCAGCCGACGCTCGGCGCGCGAGCTGTGGGAGGTTGTCTACCCGCAGCCTCAGGGTGCCTTGCTCCTGGGCGAGGCCCAGCGCTTCGGTCTCGATCCCTCGCTGGTCGCCGCGCTCACCCGCAGCGAGTCCGCCTGGGATGCCGACGTCGTCTCGCCCGCCGGGGCCCTCGGCCTGATGCAGCTCATGCCCGCGACCGCCGCTCGGATGGCTGCACAAGAGGGCGACCCGCCGCCGACCCGCGAGGACCTCTTCGTCCCTCAGCGCAACCTCCACCTGGGCTGTCGTTACCTTTCCCAGCTCGTCGCCCTGTTCGGCGGTGACGAGGCTGCTGCGGTCGCCTCGTACAACGCCGGTGAGCACAAGGTCGGAGAGTGGTGGAGCCGCTTCGACGCCAAGGGCGTCGGTCGCTACGAGCGCATCGATCGCATTCCCTACAAGGAGACACGTCGCTACGTGCGCAAGGTCCTCGAGACCGCCGCCTGGTATCGGTGGCTCGCCCAGGGAGACGCCGAGAGTGCCCGCGCCGGATCCTGAGTCCTGGCGGCGGGTGACCGTCCGCCTGAGCGATGATGCCGAGCCTGCCGTGCCCGACGGCGACGACGATCGCGCGGGCCGCCTGGTCGCCCTGCTCGAGCCCCTGGGCCTGCTCGGTCTCCAGGCGCACGACGACGGCCGGATGGAGGCCTGGCTTCCAGCGACCGTCGACGCCGACGCGCTGCGCGAGAGCTTGGAGGCGAGTGGGCTGCTCTCCGAGCCGCCGGTCCTCGACACGGTGGAAGACGAGCACTGGGTCGAGCGTCAGGTCGAGTCGATGGTGCCCTTCGACCTCGGTCGGCGTTTCACGGTGCTCCCGGGCAAGGGAGAGCCGGGTCCCGGTCGGATCGGTCTCACCATCGTTCCAGGCCAGGCCTTCGGGACGGGCGAGCACGCCTCGACCCAGCTCGCCCTCGGCTTCGTGGAAGACGAGCTGAAGGAAGGGCAGGGCGTGCTCGACGTCGGGACGGGCACCGGCATCCTCGCCCTGGCCGCCCTGGCCCTCGGTGCGGGACGCGTCGTCGCCACCGACATCGATCCCATCGCCCTCGACGTCGCCGCCGAGACCGCCGAGCAGAACGACCGACGCGATGCGCTCGAGCTCGTCCTGGCCGACGGCATCGGTGACCTGGGCGGTCGCTTCGAGATGGTGGTCGCCAACGTCATCAGCGGCGTGCTGGCCCCGATGTTTCCTCAGTTGCTCGAGAAGATGACCGACGATGGTCGTCTCGTCCTCGCGGGCCTGCTCGACCAGGATGAGCCGCTCTTCGACGAGTTGGCCAGCCGTCATGGTCTCGAGCGTCAGTGGCGTCGTGACGGCGAGTGGAGCTCGGCGTTGTTCCGGAGACCGTCGTGAGGCGGTGGCTCGTGCTCGGTCTCCTCGCCTGGTCCGTCGGAGCCGTGGCCGGAGCCGCCGACGGTCTCGACGTCGTGTTGCTGCGTCACGTGGCGGCGGCAGAGGAGGGCGACCCCGACGCGATCCGGCTGGTCCTGGCTGCGCTCTCCCTCGACTCGGTGATCGCCCGTCGTGCATTGGCGCGTGAGCTGGACCGACGCGCACCGGAAGGCGGAGGTGCCGTCACCGCGTGGGCACTGGGGCTGGCCGCGGAGCCAGGGCTCTCGCGGGACGAGCGGCTCGACCCGTGGAGCTTGATGAGCCTGCGGACGGCGTTGCGCGCGCCCTCACCGCCGACGCGCCTGGCCGCCGCCGGCTCGCTCGGTCGCATCGGAGACCGCGACGCGGGAGAGCTGATCGCCGAGCTGCTCGTCGACCCGGAGATCCCTGCCGAGCTGGAAGCCACCGTCCTCCTCGCGATCGCCGGAACCAACGGCCCCGACCTGGGTCGCAGCCGGGCCTTGCTGCGACGTGGGGGTGGGGACGACTGGGCGCGGGCGGTCGAGGCGGTCTACCTGCGCTGGGGCACCCAGCGTTGGCCGGAGCTCACCGCGGCCTTGGAAGAGCCCGACCCCAGCGTGCGGCAGGCGGCGTGGACCACCCTGCTGCTCCTGGCCGAGCCCGCGTCGGCCTGCGCGATGATCGAAGCGCTGACCTGGGAAGAGGTGCCGTTCCTCCGGCGGCTCGGTCTTCAGGCGCTGGCCGCGTCGGCGCATCCGCTCGCTCGGGACCATCTCGTGACCCTCGAGCGCTTCGAGACCGAGCCGGCCTTGCAGCGCACCGCCGAGCTCCTGCTCGAGGCCTGGGACCAGCGAGCGCCCGGTCGCTCGCCCGCACCGCTGGAGCCCATGTTGCGAGGGCTGCTTCGTGAGGCGGCCGGCTCCTCCACGCTCGCTCAGGTCGAGGACCGCGCCGTGCGAGCTCACCTGCCGCTGCTGGAAGAGCTCTTGCCCCGCTTGCCGCTGCGCGAGGACCCGCGTTGGCGGGAAGAGCACGCGCGACTGGCGGCGTTGCGTGCTCGGTTGCGCTGCCTCGATGGCATCGACTGCGCACCATGGAAGCCGCGTCGACGCTTGCGGGGAGGGCTCGCTCCGGAGCCCTTCCCCGAACGGTGAGCTGAGCTTCAGTCGAGACGCGGGACCGAGCGCTGCGCGGTGAAGGTCTTGTCGACGGGCCGGAAGAGGATGCGCACCGGCCGAGTGAACGAGGCACGGAGGTGCGTCTCGTGCGCGCGCTCGTCGTCCCAGAGCTCGATGGAGTCGGGATCGAGATCGATGTCGGCCTCGGCGGCCAGGCCTTCGACACGCTCGAAGGCCACGTTCTCGTCGAGCAGCTTGGCGCGCTGCAGCGTGCTGCCCAGGGCAACCCCGAGCTCGTGCTGCAGGGTCCACGCGCGGACGTAGTCGGACGCGGTCACGACGGCGGAGAAACCGAGGACGAGGAGGGCGACGTTCTTGAGGCGCATGATGCTCCCTTTCCAACGAGCTCCGGGCAGGCCCGTCCCGCTCAGCGCCGGTTCGTCCGGTGCGAGCTGCTCTCCCGTCACCATTGCAAGCGCGTTGCCAACGCCGTGAAGCGGCCGTGAAGCGGCTCGAGAGCACCGCGAAGGCTCGGAGCTGACGTGCCGCGTCACCTCGTGTCGCTGGGAGTCAGGCGGTCGCGGAGGTCTCCGTCGCCGGGGTCTCGTCCTGAGACGGCGTGGCGGCCTCGGTCGTGTCCATGAGCTCGAGCATCCGCTCGCGGGCGAGGCGGAGCAGGCGAGTGGGGTCGGAGAAGGCCTCGGGCTCGTCCTCGGGTCGCAGCGGCTGACCGACCACGAGGTCGACCCGTCCCGGTCGCATCCCCGCCTGGCCCGGAGGCAGGAGCCGACCACCTCCGAGGCAGGCCACCGGCACGACGGGCTGGCGGGTCTCGCAGGCCAGGCGGAAGGCGCCCTTCTTGAAGGGAAGCAGGCCCGGCTCCGGGTTGCGGGTCCCCTCGGGGAAGACCAGGAGCGAGCGACCGCGGCGCTGATGCTCCGACGCCTGGCTGAGCGCTCGGGTCGCCGCCTGACGACGACCGCCCCGCTCGACCGGCACGAAGCCCAGCAGCCCGATGGCCAGCCCGAACACGGGGATGCGGAAGAGCTCTCGCTTGGCGAGGAAGCGGGTGGTGTCGGGCACCAAGGAAAACAGGATGGGGATGTCGAGGTTGGACTCGTGGCTCGCCAGGAAGAGGACCGGCCCCTCGGGAAGCTCGTCGAGGGCCCCGCGGTGGTGGACCTCGGCCCCGGCCACTGACCGCAGCCAGCGTGCCCAGGTTCCGACGATGGCCGACGATCGCCGTCCGCCCCGATCGAACGCAGCGACCGCGATCGCGGGGAAGGCCAGCAGCAAGGTCAGCAGGCCGCAGGTCAGGCTCCGGATGAGGTTCACGACGGCATCTTGGCGGGGCCGCGGCGCGAGGTCGAGCGGGATCGCGATCGGGCCGTCTCGTCAGCGGGTCAAGTCCACCTCAGGGCCAACCGAACGGAAGAGTGACCAGGGGGCAGCGGCGGGAACGGAGTGTCCGTGTCGTGAGGAGACCGGTCGTGACGGCGGTGAGCAAGTTCGGAGACGGCTCCCATGGGAGCCGACGGCGATGACCCCCGAGTCACGCGCCGAGCTCGAGTCCATCCGCGATGCTGCGCGTCGGGCGCTGACGCTGACCGAGTCGGCCACGCTCGCCATCGGTGACGAGCTGCGGGGCGTGCTCGAGACAGGGCGCGCGCATCAGGCGACGCTGCAGGCCGAGCTGGGTCGTTTCTCTGGAGAAGACGCCTCCGACGACATCGTCGCGATCACCCAGGCTCAAGGGAGGGTCGTCGGCGACTTCGTCGGTGCGCTGAGCAACCTCGTCGAGCAGCAGCTCGCGGCGGTGGGGCGGGCGCTCGCGCAGGCCAGCGACATCCAGCGGACGGGCACGACCATCGACCGCGCCGCGCGCGAGGCTCGGATGCTGTCGCTCAACGCGCGCATCACCGCCGAGCAGGCCGACGACGACGGCGCTTTCGGCACCATCGCCAACGAGATGCAGCGGCTGAGCGAGGCGGTGGCGGAGGCCAGCCGGATGGTCGCGGAGATGACGACCGGTCTCGGACGGCAGCTCCCGGCCATCGAGGAGCAGGGCAACCGTCTGCGCGAGCACGGCGACGCGTTCGGGGCCGAGGTCGGCTCGCTCAACGGCGTCGTCCGCGACACCAGCCAGCGCCTGCACGACTGCCTGCTCGAGACCGTGTCCAACGGCGACCAGCATGGCGAGACGGTGCTGGAGGCGGTGCAGCGAGTCCTCGGTCATCTCCAGTTCCAGGACCCCATGACCCAGGAGCTCCGGCGCATCCTCCACCTGAGCCAGGTCGCCCTCGGTGAGCCCAGTGACGTCGACACGGCGGCGGTGGGCTCGGCGGCAGGCGCCGCGCCGGTGGAGAGCGGCGAGGTCGTCCTCTTCTGAGGACCCGAGCGCTGCGGGCTCGCTCGACCTGGGCGAGACGACGCATGATGGGGTCATGTCGCGTCCGCGGAGCGTTCAACTCGAGGCCTTCCTCACCTGGGTCGGGGGGATGGTCCTGCTCGCCGGACGCTCGCTGCGATCGCTTCTCACCGAGCGGCTCGAGTGGAGGACGCTGCTGGTGCAGCTCGATCGCGTCGGCGTGCGCTCGCTGTCCATCGTCCTGCTGACGGCGTCCTTCACCGGGATGGTCGTTGCGCTCCAGACGGCCTACGCCCTCGAGCGCTTCGGGGCCAAGCACGTGGTCGGCCTCGTCGTGGCGCAGTCGCTGGTCCGCGAGATGGGCCCGGTGCTCACCGCATTGCTCGTGGGCGGTCGCGTGGGGGCGGGCATCACCGCCGAGCTGGCGTCCATGTCGGTGACCGAGCAGGTCGACGCCATGGTCGCTCTCGGGGCCTCACCGGTCCAGCGGCTCATCGTCCCGCGGATGCTGGCGGTGCTGCTCATGATGCCCCTGCTGACCATCGTCGCCATCGGGGTGGGGCTGTTCGGCGGGCTGGCGGTGGCCGTGCTCGACCTGCGGCAGCCGGCCTCGGCCTATTGGCAGAGCTGCTTCGAGGGGACGGAAGTCGCCGACCTGCTCTCGGGTCTCGGAAAGTCGATCTTCTTCGCGGCCGCCGTGGCGCTGATCGCTTGCTACAATGGCCTTTCCGCACGAGGTGGGGCAGGAGGGGTCGGTTCCGCGACCACGCGAACCGTCCTGGCACTCAGCATCGTGGTGCTGATCTCCAACTTCTTCCTCACCAAGCTCTTCCTCTTCCTGGGATGAGTGAGACGTCGAACGGCTTCGTTCAGGTGACGGCTTCCGGAACCGACCCGGCAGTCGCGCCCAAGACGTCTCGACCCCCGCGCGGACGCGACTGAGGTTCGTGGACGACCCTTCACCATCCTGGCTGCTCCCCCTCGCTTGTCTCGTCGCCATGGCCGCGCACGCGTTGACGAGCCACGCCGTCATCGCCTTCCGCTTCCTGGGCCCGGTCACGCTCGAGGCCCTGGTCGAGCGGATGGGGCCCGCGCGCACGGAGTTCCTCCGCAAGTCGCTGCGAGCGCCGACGGCCTTCTACTTCTCGCTGCAGCTCACTCACCTGGCTTGCCTGGTGACGGCCCTGATCTGCCTCTTCGCCTGGGGGCCTCGGTTGCCGATCCCCGGGATGGAGCTGCGGCTCGCGCCGACCGGACACTGGCTCAACGACCTCGTGCTGGTGGCCGGCTGCTTCGTCGGGCTGGCGATCCTCGGCGTGCTCGGCCCGGTCGCGCTGACCCGTCTCCTCGGCGTCGATCGACTGCGCTTCATGGAGCGGGTGCTACCGCTCATGCGGTTGGTTCACCTGGTGCTCGGCCCGCTCTCCCGTCTCCTCGCCCGCTGGGCGGACGACGAGAGCGACGACGAAGAAGAGCCGGGTGACGAAGAGCTCGAGGCCTACATCGACGTGGGCGAGCGCGAGGGCATCCTCGAGGAAGGGGAGGGCGAGCTGCTCCGCAACGTGGTCGAGTTCGGCGACACGCGGGTGCGTGAGGTCATGACCCCGCGCACCGACCTGATCGGCATCCCCAGCACGTCGAGCGTCAGCGACGTCGCCGAGCTCATGGCATCGACCCGTCACTCGCGCATCCCCGTCTACGAGGGACAGCTCGACGAGATCATCGGGCTGGTGTCGCTGAAGGACGTCGTGCGAGCGGTGCTGTCCGGTGACGGGAGTCAGCCGGTGACCAGCCTGATGAAGCCCAGCTTCATCGTGCCCGAGACCAAGCGGGTGGCCGAGCTCCTCCGCGAGCTCCAGGAGCAGCACATGCAGGTCGCCCTGGTCATCGACGAGTACGGCGGCACGGCCGGGCTGGCCACCGTGGAAGACCTGCTCGAGGAGATCGTCGGCGAGATCCGCGAGGAGCACGAGAAAGCCGAGGACGACGTCGTCCCGCGGCCCGAGGGTGGCTGGCTCGTGCGTGGCAAGGCCAACGTCCACGACCTGGCCGAGTCGCTCGAGGCGGACCTCTCCCCGGACGAGGACACGAGCAGCGTCGCCGGCCTGCTGCTCTCGCTCTTCGATCGCGTGCCGGGGCCGGGCGAGTGGATCGTCCACGCCGGCTACCGCTTCGAGGTCACCGAGGCCGACCCCCGTCGCGTGAAGCGCGTGCTGATCATGCCCTGGCAGGGTGAGGACCAGCTCGCCGGTCAGGAGCGTCCGTGAGCGAGTCCTTCCGCTGTGGCTTGGTGGGGCTGGTCGGTCGCACCAACGCGGGCAAGTCGACCCTGCTGAACCGCCTGGTGGGCGAGAAGGTCGCCATCGTTTCGCCGGTGCCCCAGACCACGCGTCACCTGATCCGGGGCGTCGTTCACCGCGACGACGCGCAGCTCGTCTTCGTCGACACGCCGGGGCTGCACCGTCCGCAGCGTGAGATGAACGCGCGGATGCTCGACCTCACGCACTCGACCATGCAGGGCGTCGACCTCCTGCTCCACGTCATCGACGCGACCGTCAAGCCGAAGACCGGCGAGGCCATGGCGGCGCAGCGGGTGCGCGAGGCCGGCGTGCCCCACGTCATCGCGTTGAACAAGGTCGACCTCGTCAAGCCGAAGAGCCGGCTGCTCCCACGGATCGAGCAGCTCGCCGAGGCCGGAGCGTCGGCGATCGTGCCGGTCTCGGCGACCAGCGGCAACGGCGTCGACGGTCTCCTCGAAGAGCTCGTGAAGCTGCTGCCCGAGGCGCCACCGATTTACCCGAAGGACCTCACCAGCGATCAGGCCGAGCGCTTCTACATCGCCGAGCTCATCCGCGAGAAGATCCTCCTGGCCACGCGTCAGGAGGTCCCTCATGCGGCGGCGGTGATCCTCGACGCCGTCGAGACCCGCGAGGCCAAGGCCGGCGAGATGCTGGTCGTGCAGGCGAGCATCCTCGTCGAGAAGGTCAACCAGCGGGGCATCCTCATCGGGAAGGGCGGCCAGCAGCTCAAGGCCATCGGCACGGCCGCCCGCAAGGACGTCGAGAAGCAGCTCAACGTGAAGTGCCACCTGGAGCTCTTCGTGAAGGTGCAGGACGCCTGGCGTCAGGACGAGCGGGTGCTGCGCGAGGTCCTGGCCGATCCCCGTTCCGGTACCGAGGTTCTGGTGGACGAGCTGGACGTCTCGAACGACGAGGAGTGACGACCGCGTCGCGCGTGTTCGTTGAGCCGGGACGCCGCCGCCTGCCATGATGGTGGTCGACGGAACTGCCTCCGGCTGACTCGGAGCGGCGGTCCGCGAGTCGATGGGAAGCACCGTGGTCGAAACGCTCCTGCCCGAGTGGTTCGAGGCCGGCGGCGGGGTGATGTGGATCATCCTGCTGGCCGGCGTCGTCGCCCTGTTCGTCCTCTTCGAGAAGCTCTGGACCCTCCGCACGAAGGCGGTGCTCCAGCCCGAGCTCGCTCAGCAGGTCCAGGCCCTGGTTCGAGGCGGCCGTCTCGACGAGGCCGTCGCGCACTGTCGCTCCCACCCGGGGCCCCACGCGTCGATGGCCGCTGCCGCCCTCGAGCAGGCCGGCGCCGGCCGAGAGGAGATGCGTCACGCGGCCGAGGCCGCCGGTCGTCAGGAGCTCGCCCGGCTCGAGCGCTACCTCCCGCTCATGCGGACGGTCGCCGCGGTGGCGCCGCTGCTCGGTCTCTTCGGCACCGTGCTCGGGATGATCGACGTCTTCGGGAGCATCTCCGGCGGCGGTCTCGGGCAGGGTGACGCCCTCGCCGGCGGCATCCAGAAGGCGCTGCTCACCACCGCCTTCGGGCTCGGCGTGGCCATCCCGTCGCTGGTGCTGCACGAGGCGCTCTCCGACCGCATCGATCGCCTGGCCCTCCAGGTCGAGCGCGAGGTGCTCTCCCTCATCGAGGCCGCCGCTCGCCAGGGTGGTGCGACGCCGCCGGCCGTGAGCGCGCCTGAGCCCGCGCCGCCGTCCGGCCTCACGGCCGAGGCGAGCTCGGGAGGCCTGGCGTGATCGGCCGCCGCCGTCGGCGTGAGCCTCCCCGCATCGAGATCTCGTCGCTGGTCGACATCGTCTTCCTGCTGCTGATCTTCTTCATGGTGACCACGCGCTTCGCCGAGGAGCCGGTCATCGACATCGAGCTCTCGACAGCGGAAGGGGAGAGCCAGGCCCCCGAGCAGGATCCCAAGACCCTGCAGATCGACTCGG
Source organism: Acidobacteriota bacterium (assembly GCA_039029535.1). Classification (GTDB taxonomy): domain Bacteria; phylum Acidobacteriota; class JBCCFW01; order JBCCFW01; family JBCCFW01; genus JBCCFW01. Next base: position 6,910 of record JBCCFW010000135.1, on the reverse strand, counting down.
CGTCGAAGGTGTACTTCCTCGGCAAGGAGATCTCCCTCGACGAAGTGGAGGAGAAGCTCACCACGTCTCTCGAGGGGCTCGAGGGAGCGGCGCGCACGGTGCGTGTCGAGATCGATCGCGACAGCAAGTGGCAGGTCATCTCTCGGGTCATCGACGACTGTCGTCGTGTCGGTGCCCAGGCGCTCACCGTCCCCACCGATCCCGACCGGGGCCAGTGATGCCCGCTCGCGTGAGCTCGCTGCTGGCGGTCCTCGCGATGGCCCTCTCGACGACGACGGTGTCGGCCCGCACGCCGGCGCCGCTGAAGGTCGGTCTCGGCATTGATGGTGAGCGGGTGGCCATCGGCGGTGCCGAGAAGGTCCGTGTCTCCGGAGCCGAGGGGCTCAGCGAGCTGAAGGGACCGGTGACGGTCGCCGTCGTCGACATCGCCCGGGTGCGCTCGATCCCGCTGCCGGCTCAATACTCGGTGCGCGTCCGCTACGAGACGGATCGAGCGCGGGCCGAGGCGGTGGCGAACGCGCTCAGCAGCAAGGTGTCCACGCGGCTGCGGGTCCGCGCCACCGGCGGAGGACACGAGGTCGTCGCGGGCCCTCTCGGGAGTGAAGAGGAAGCCCGTGAGCTCACTCGGCGTCTCGCGGAGGCGGGCATGCGGGACGCGGTCGTCCGCAAGGACTCGCTGCCCCCGGCCACCGAGAAGACCCGCCTGGTCATCCTCGACGGTGACCTCGTCGTGCATCCGGTGTTCGCGCCCGAGATCACGCTGTCGTCGGCTGGCAGTGACCTGCTCACCGTCGATGGTGGCTCGTACCGCGGTGAGCTCATCGTCCGTCGTCGCGGTGAGTCGCTGCAGGTGGTCAACCGCGTCGAGCTCGAGGAGTACCTCCGCGGCGTCGTGCCCGAGGAGCTCGGCCCCGACGTCTTCCCCGAGACCGAGGCCCTGGCCGCGCAGGCGGTGGCCGCGCGCACCTGGGTCCTGACCCACCGTCACGCCCACTCCTCCGACGGCTTCGAGGTCTGCGCGACGCCGCACTGCCAGGTCTACGGCGGTGCCTCGTCCGAGAAGTCCCTGTCGGACCGCGCGGTCTCGATCACTGCCGGTCGCGTGCTGGTCCACGGTGGTGAGCTGGCGCGCACGTACTTCTCCTCGACCTGCGGTGGGCACACCGAGGCGATCGAGAACGTCTTCGGCGGCCCGCCCATCCCGTACCTCCGCGGCGTGTCCTGCCTTCCCGAGGCCGAGCGCTATCGCTCGGTGTCCGGGCGTGCGCACCCGGCCGACTGGGCGCTGGTCGATGGCCGCGCTGCTCACGAGTTGCTCGCCCGCCTCGCCGCCTTCGGCATCGTCGTCAAGGACGAGCTGCGCTCCGGCGGCTTCGACGGTCGCGCCCGTGCGGACGAGACCGCGAGCTGGCTGCGACGGGCCGGCAAGCGTCTGGGTCGCAGCTTCACCGACGACGAGCTCGGGCGGGTCCGGCTGACCGACGCGGGTGAGCTGGTCTCCTCGCTCGCGACGCTGCTGGCACCCGAGCGAACGTCCGCGCTGCACGGCCCGGCCGACCGCGACGCCTACGCCCGCTTCAACGTCATGAAGGACCTCCGCCCCGAGTTGCGGGAGGCGGCCTCGGTGGGCCTGCGCATGGGCTGGCTTCCGGCCGGCCTGCCGCCGGGCTGGGCCGACGAGCGGGTCTCGCGCGGGCACGTGCTGGAGATCGTCGCGTCCTGGCTGGAGGATGGGGGCGAGCTCGAGCTCGAGCGCGTGCGCTTCGTCGGCATCGAGGGTCGTGAGCTCAACATCCTCCGGGGTCGCGGACGCACGCGGGCGAAGGTCACGCTCTCACCCGACGTCATGCTGCTGTCGGGTCCCAAGACCGGACCCTGGCTGCCGCGCGAGCAGGTCGAGCTCAAGCTCGGCGACGCCTTGCACCTTCCCGTGGGGACGACCGGACCGCTGCGCTACCTGCGGGTCGAGGAGGACGTCGACGGGGCCGCCTACGATCGCCTGAGCGCGTACTCCTGGTGGACGCGTCGTCTCTCGCTCGATCACCTCGATGACCGGGCGCGACGTCGCGTCGGTCAGCGGGGCCTGCGCGACCTGCGGGTCACCCGGGTGAGCCCGGCCGGCCGCGTGGTGGGGCTGGAGCTCATCGGCAACGGCTGGCGCAAGGACCTCGAGGGTTTCGCCGTGCGTCAGTTCCTCGGCTTGCCGGACAACCGCGCCGCGTTGCGCTTCGAGCGGGACGCCAGCGGAACGTTCACGGGCCTGCGCGCGGTGGGCCGTGGTTGGGGTCATGGCGTGGGCCTGTGCCAAGTGGGGGCCTACGGGCTCGCCCTGCGGGGCAAGACCCATCGCGACATCCTCGGGCACTACTTCCCGGGTGCGCGGCTCGCCGACTTGCGCACGCTACCCTGACGTCGGGAGCAGTCAGTCTCGCGCGATGGCGGCCAGCTCGGCTCGGCAGGCCGTCACGAGGTCGTCGGGGCTGAGCTCGATCTCGAGCCCGCGGCGTCCCGCGCTGACGTTCACGGTCTCGTGCTCCGCAGCACTCGCGTCGACGACCATGGGCAGCGGTCGCTTGAGGCCGAGTGGGCTGATGCCGCCGACCACGCAGCCCGTGGCACGCTCCGCCTCGGTCGTGTCGGCCATCGCGGCCTTGCGGGCACCGAGCGCACGGGCGATCGCCTTCAGGTCGAGCTGACGGTGCACGGGCACGACGCCCACCGCGAGACCGTCCTTGCCCTCCCGACGTCCCGACACCTTGACGACCAGGGTCTTGAAGACGCGTTCGGGAGACAGGCCCAGGGCCTCCGCCGCCTCGAGACCGTAGGAGGCGGCGGAGGGGTCGTGCTCGTACTCGTGCACGCGGTGCGTGAGGCCCGCGCGTTGTGCGGCGACGATGGCCGGTGTCATGCCCGGAGCCTGGCACGACCTGTCCGATGGAGCCAGCACCACCGAGCAACGCCGATCACGCTCGGCGCGTGACCAGCTCTCGTCCCAGGGCGAGGAAGCGCTCCGGCCAGTCGGTCGTCGCGGCGTCCGAGGCCAAGAGCCCGTCGGCTTGCAGTCCGTGGAGGAAGGACTCGAAGCGCTCCTGCAAGTCGTCGGACCTCTCGGCGTCGGCTTCGGGTGACAGGCTCACCAGGCCGGCCGCCGCGGTGGCGTGCGTCACCGGGTCGACGAGGAGGAAGCTCCCGAAGCGTCGGTTCTCGAAGTACGAATCGAGGAACACCGGACCATGCGTTCGCAGCCGCACGCGGCCGATGTCGTTCTGCGCGAGCCCGTCGATGCCGACGATCGACGCCGTCTCGACCGCCACGCCGTCGAGCAGCTCGACGCTCTCGACCCGCTCGACGAGCTGCGGTGTCTTCAGCAAGTACGGGTGACCCCGTTTCAGCGGCTCCTGGTCGAACCAGACGAGGTGGGCCTCCAGGTCGCGGGTGAGCGCCGGGGCCTCCTCGGGATGGACGAGCAGCTCGCCTCGACCGAGGTCGAGCTCGTCGGCGAGCCGGAGCCGCAGCGGCTCGTCGGGACGCGCCTGCGGTGTCGCGCCGTTCACGGTCTCGATGGCGCGCACCCGCGAGCGTCGACCCGACGGCAAGGCGAGGACCTCGTCGCCGACGTGGACGCAGCCGGAGCGGGAGCTGCCCATGACCTGACGTCCACCCGCTTCGTCCCGCTGGACGCCCTGCACCGGGAAGCGCCAGGGGGCACCCGTGGGACGACGGCCGACGGGGGCGGACTCGAGGTGCTCGAGCAGGGTGGGGCCGTCGTGCCAGGCGAGACGGGGGCTGCGATGGACGACGTTCTCGCCGGACCGCGCGGCCAGCGGCACGCAGGCGGGGGCCTCCAGGCCGAGCCGCGCGGCGAAGGCGGCGACCTCGTCCCGGATGCGGGCGAACACCCGCGGGTCGTGGTCGACGAGGTCCATCTTGTTGATCGCCACCAGGATGGTGGGCACCTGCAACAGGGCCGAGAGCAAGAGATGCCGACGCCCCTGGGGCTTGAGCCCGTGACGGGCGTCGACGAGGACCAGCGCGAGGTCGGCGTCGGAGGCGCCGGTGACCATGTTGCGCGTGTACTGCTCGTGACCCGGAGCGTCGGCGATGAGGAAGCGTCGTCGACTCGTGCCGAGGTGACGGTAGGCGACGTCGATGGTGATGCCCTGCTCCCGCTCGGCCTTGAGACCGTCGGTGAGCCGGGCCCAGTCGGGCTCGCTCCCCGGACCGCCGAGCTCCCCCCGCTGATCGTCGGGGACGCCGTCGGTGTCGTGGAGGAGCCGGCCGATGAGGGTCGACTTGCCGTCGTCGACGCTCCCGGCCGTGCAAAGCCGGAGCAGCTCGCGGTGCTCGGTCGGGGTCGGGTTAGAAGTAGCCATCGCGCTTCTTCCTCTCCATCGCGTCGTCGTTCTCGTGATCGATGAGCCGCCCGGCCCGCTCCGAGCTGCGGCTCGCCTGAAGCTCCGCTCGCAGCTCCGCCAGGCTCGAGGCGCCCGACTCGACGACACCCGTGCAGGGGCCGCAGCCCAGGCTGCGGAAGCGGGTCCGACGCTCGAGCACGGGCAGCTCGTGATCCGGTGGGGCACCGGTCGCCGGGAGCAGGCGACCATCCAGCTCGACCACCGGTCGTCGTGCGGCGAAGTAGAGCGGGGCGACGGGGATGTCCTCGCGGTCGACGTACTCCCACACGTCGGCCTCGGTCCAGTTCGAGAGCGGGAACGCGCGCACCGACTCGCCCGGATGGATCCGCGTGTTGAACACCGACCAGAGCTCGGGTCGCTGGTTCCGTGGCTCCCAGCGGCCGTGACGGTCGCGGAAGGAGAGGACGCGCTCCTTGGCACGGGACTTCTCCTCATCGCGTCGAGCTCCACCGAAGGCCGCGTCGAAGCGACCCTCGGTCAGCGCGTCGAGGAGGGCCTTCGTCTTGAGCTGCGCGCAGCACGCGCCGCAGCCGGACTCCCACGGGTTCACGCCGGAAGCGATCGCCTCCTCGTTGCGGTGAACGATGAGCTCGACGCCCTCGCTGCGAGCGATGCGATCGCGAAACGCCAACATCTCCGGGTGCTTGAAGCCGGTGTCGACGTGAAGCAGCGGGAAGGGGAGCCGGCCGGGGGCAAAGGCCTTCTTGGCCAGTCGCAGGAGCACGGACGAGTCCTTGCCCACCGAGTAGAGCAGCACCGGGCGCTCGAATTCCGCGACGACCTCGCGGAAGAGGAAGATCGCTTCCGCTTCGAGAGCGTCGAGGTGACTCCGGGAGACCGTCGCCGGTTCCGTCGTCGGACGGCTCCCGGTGATCGGGAGCACGAAGGGGCGATCGATCAGGGGTGTCGTGCTCATGCGAGCCCGCCCGCGGTTCCCGGCAGGGCCGGGGTCTCGCTCACCGCGTCCTGCTCGTCGTCGAGGTCGGCGAAGAGGACGGTCGAGAGATAGCGCTCACCGGAGTCGGGGAGGATGACGACGATGGTCTGACCCTCACGACCCGGCTCGACCGCGAGACGTCGTGCCGCCGTCACCGCCGCACCCGAGGAGATGCCGACCAGCAGCCCGTCGCGGGTCGCGAGCTCACGGGCGGCGGTGATCGCTTCGTCGATCTCGACGGTCTCCACGCGATCGACGAGGTCGAGCTCGAGCACCGGCGGCACGAAGCCCGCGCCGATCCCCTGGATGCCGTGCTTGCCGGGGCTCGGTTCCTGTCCGGCGCGCACCTGGCTCAAGACTGGGCTGTCGGCCGGCTCGACGGCGACCACCTCGACGTCGTGGCCCCGGGTCGTCTTCAGGTAGCGAGCGACGCCGGTGATCGTCCCGCCCGTGCCGACCCCGGCGACGAACACGTCGACCTGGCCGTCGGTCCCGTCCCAGATCTCCGGGCCGGTCGTCTCCTCGTGAATGGCCGGGTTGGCCGGGTTCTCGAACTGACGCGGTAGGAAGTACCGCTCCGGCTCGGCCTCGGCCAGGCGCTCTGCCTCCGCGATGGCGCCCTTCATCCCCAGCGTGCCGTCGGTCAGGACGAGCCGGGCACCGAAGCGCTTGAGCAGGGCGCGACGCTCTCGGCTCATCGTGTCGGGCATGGTGAGGGTGACCGGGTAGCCCCGCGCAGCACCGACGAAGGCGAGGGCGATGCCCGTGTTGCCGCTGGTCGCCTCGAGGATCTCGCGGCCCGGTGAGAGCAAGCCTCGGCGCTCGGCGTCGTGGACCATCGAGGCGCCGATGCGGCACTTCACGGAGAAGGCCGGGTTGCGACCTTCGACCTTGCCCAGGATGCGGGCGCCGGTCGAGGAGCGGAGGGGAACCAGCGGCGTGCCGCCGATGGTCTCGGAGTTGTCGTGGGGCACGGTCATGGGGAGACTCCTGACGAGGTCGGGGAGGGCGCGGCCTCCGTCGAGTCGTGCTCGGCGGAGACCAGGGGGAAGTGACGGAGCACCGACTCGACGAGACGAGCGCGGCGGGTGAGGGGGTCGGGCAGTCGGAGCAGCTCACGCCGCTCGCGACCGAGGGAGAGAACGCGGCTCGCGCTGTCGGCCGGGAGCCGACGCTCGAGCCAGAGCCGCAGGCGTCGTGCGAGCAGCGGTGAGCAGCCACCCGTGCCGACGGCGATGCGCAGCGGGCCGCGCCGGAGCACGGAGCCGAAGGTGAAGTGTGAGAAGGCCGGGCGGTCGAGGATCGACAGCAGCACCCGCCGTCGTCGTGCCTCGTCGGCGAGCTGCGAAGCGTCGCCGGTGGCACCGGGGTCGGCGATGACGAGGAAGGCCTCGTCGAGATCGCTCGGTTCCCAGTGACGCTCGACGAGCTCGACCTGACCCGCCGAGGCGAGCCCTCGCAGGCTCGTGTCGGCGTGCGGGGTGACGACGACGGGGCGGGCACCGGCGTCGATGAGCTCGAGCACCTTCTGCTCGGAGTGCTCACCGAAGCCGATGAC
>JBCCFW010000134.1:0-21634 GCA_039029535.1 Acidobacteriota bacterium | reverse complement strand
GTCGTCGGGCTGGGGATCTATCTCGTCGTCATGATCGCCGTGGGCGTCTGGGCCTCGCGCTTCATGGGCTCCCTCGACGACTTCGCCCTCGGTGGGCGACGTCTCGGACCCTGGGTCACGGCGATCTCCGAGCGCGCCTCGGGTGAGAGCGCGTGGTTCCTGCTGGGGCTGCCCGGCGCGGCCTATGCGATCGGCTTCACCGAGTTCTGGGCGGTCATCGGCATCGCCGCCGGTGTCTTGGCGTCGTGGACGCTCATCGCTTACCCCTTGCGTCGAGCCACCGAGCGGATGGGAGCGCTGACGCTCTCGGAGTACTTCGAGAAGCGCTTCAACGACTCGGCCCACCTGCTTCGTGGTGCCTCGTCGGCCGTCATCCTCGTGTTCTACACGGCCTACGTCGCCGCGCAGTTCGTGGGGGCCGGCAAGCTCTTCGAGGGGACCTTCGGCCTCGAGCCGCTGTGGGGCATCCTCATCGGGGCGATCATCGTCGTCGTCTACACGCTGGCCGGCGGCTTCCTGGCGGTGGCCTGGACGGACCTCATTCAAGGCCTGCTCATGGCCTTCGCTTGCGTCGTGCTGCCGGTGCTCGGGATCATGGCACTGGGAGGACCCGGTGCCCTGATCGAGAACCTGGCGGCGCGGGATCCCAACTTGCTCACGATGACCGGGGGCAAGACAGGGCAGGCGTTCGTCTTCGGGGTCATGGTCGGCAGCCTGTCATGGGGCTTCGGCTACCTGGGCATGCCGCACCTGCTCACTCGCTACATGGCCATCCGCAAGGCCTCGGAGATCCGCAAGGGCGCGGGCATCGCCATGAGCTGGGTGCTCATCGCCTACTGGGGTGCCATGGGCATCGGCTTGGTGGGTGCGGCGTTGCTCGGTGACGACTTGGCCGACAAGGAGCAGGTCATGCCGGTGCTGGCGACGACCCTCCTGCCGGGCTGGCTGGCGGGGCTCATCATCGCGGGTGCCATCGCGGCGATGATGTCGACCGCCGACTCGCAGCTCTTGGTCGCGGCGAGCTGTCTCGTGCGCGACGTGTGGGGCGCCTTGGTGAAGAAGGGGGCGGACATCGCCTCGTCGACGCAGTTTCTCGCGTCCCGCATCGCGACCATCGGCGTGGCGGCTGTGGCGTTGGGGCTGGCGCTCCGGGCCAACGCCAGCGGCGGCTCGCTCATCTACGACCTGGTGAGCTTCGCGTGGTCGGGCATCAGCTCGTCGTTCGGTCCGCCGCTGCTGCTCGCGCTCTACTGGAAGGGCACGACGCGCAACGGTGCCTTCGCCGGAATGATGACCGGGCTGCTCACGACCATTCTCTGGAAGGTGTTGCCCGGTAAGTTCGAGGGGCTCAGCTCGGCCGCCGAGATCCTCGACGTCAAGTTCCTGAGCTTCGTGCTGGCCTTCGTCGCGACCTGGGGCGTGAGCAAGATGGGGCAGCGCGGCTGAGGTTCACGACTCGCCGAGGGCGCGCTCGAGCAGCTCGGCCCACTTGCGGAGATAGCCGCGATCGAGGGCCGGGCCGTGGAAGCGCAGCACGTTCAGAGCGTCCTCCCATTGGCGATGGGAGATGCCGTCGCCCTGTTGGAACCAGTCGAGCTTGTGCAGGACGATGTCCTCTGGAGAGCACGTCGTGATGCTGCGGTTCAGCTCTGGTATCTCGATCGAGACGCGGCGCTCTGCGTTGAGCTGACTGAAGCGATCGCGTCGTGAGACAAACACGTCGACCTTGAACATCGAGGCCACGTGGAGGGTGTTGAAGCTCGCTCGGCGACGAACGGCATCCATCACGGCTTGCTCATCGACGTAGTACGCCCCTTCCAGGGACTCTGCGAAGGGAGAGACGTGGTCGGTCTCCAGGTCCGCCACGAGATCGACGTCTTGCGTGCTTCGAGCGATGGCGAGCAGGCTCGAAGCTACTGAGCCTCCGACGTGGTGCGATACGCCGAGCTTCTCGAGGGACTCGATGACCGGGAGCAGGGCGACCCAGACGAGCTCGAGACCGGTCACTGAGACCTCGGATTGCCCGATTCGTCGTACCAGCCGATGCTCGCGCAGTGAGCCATCACTGCAGTGGCCAGCTCATCCCCGTAACGGTGGCGGAGCAAGAACTCATCGAGCTCGCGCTGCGATGCCTCCGGCTTCAGGCGCCTGGCGGCCCTGTTACCAGCGTGCCAAAAAGTCTCGGTCAGGCTGATCGTGCGACGCAGTCTCTCCGCGTTCGAAAGCTTGCGCAGGCCGTCCAGCCAACGTTCCTCGACCTCGAGGGGCGTGTCACGGGAGAGCGGCTTCATCGAGTCAGTCTAGCTCAGAACCGACGCCACCAGTCGAAGTCGGGCTCCCACTCCTCGACCTTTTCGAACCAGCGATCCTGCACCGGGCGACGCAGCAGGAAGCGAATGAGGGTCGTCAGCGGGGTGCGTCCGCGGTAGGACGTCGGCACGACCGGTCGCTCCTCGAAGTCGGGGCGCGACAGCAGGTAACGGATGGCGAGGTGCACGGCGGGGAGCCGGCAGTCGTTGAGACCGAGGTAGCCACCCACCGTCAGCATGCGGCCGAGGTAGAAGAGGTCGACGATCTCGAAGCCGAACTCGTGCATGCCGTCCTGGTAGGCGAGGTCGACCCGGACCCCTTCGCCGAGAAGGCGTGGCAGGGCGAGGAAGCTCGGCTCCTGGATGAGCTCGTGACGATGGGCCAGACCGGCCTTCTCCACGGCGAACGTCCCGACCCCATGGAACCACTCGTCCTGGTAGGGATCGAGGGAGATGAGCTTGCCGCGACCGTTCTCCTCCATGGCCGTGAGCATGGCGAGGGTGGACGAGCCGCAGGCCATCCCGACCTCGATGGCGAGCTCGGGCTGGCGCTCCTTGACGACCCGATAGCACGCAGCCGCGTGCTCGGCCTCGACCTCGGCACGGACAGGATGGCGCTTCCCCGAACGGTCCGGCATCTCGCCGGTGACGTACATCTCGCGCAGCACGTCGCAGGGGGGGAGGATGGAGCTGTCGGGGGTGGCCGATGACATGGCGCGGAGGATACCGGCTTCAGGTGATGCCGTGCTTCGCCATCTTTTGCTGCATCGTCCGGATCGAGATGCCGAGCGCGCGGGCGGCGTGGGTCCGGTTGCCGTCGCACTCGGCCAGAGCCCGCTCGAGACAGGCGCGCTCGAAGGCCGCGCGGGCAGCGGGCAGGTCGCTTCCCTTCACGAGGGACTCCGGCGTCGTCTCGGAGGGGCCCGCGTGCAGCTCCTCCGGCAGGAGGTCGAGGCCGATTTCCTCGCGCTCTCCAGCGAGGATCACCGCCCGCTCGATGACGTTGCGCAGCTCCCGGACGTTGCCCGGCCAGGGGTGACGCACCAGCGCTCGCAGGGCGTCGTGCGTGAAGCCTCGGGGTGTCGAGACGGCCGTGGCAGAGCGTCGGCTCGCCCGGCCGAGGGCCAGGAAGTGATGAGCGAGGAGGGGAATGTCCTCGGCGCGGTCGCGCAGCGAGGGCACGCGAAGCTCGATGACCTTCAGGCGGTAGTAGAGATCCTGTCGGAAGCGTCCTTCGCTCACTTCGACGGCTAGCTCGCGATGGGTCGCGGCGATGACGCGCACGTCGACCGTTCGCGAGCTGGTGCCGCCCACTCGCGTGACCTCACCGGTCTCCAGCACGCGCAGCAGCTTCGACTGTAGCGCCGGCGTCATCTCTCCGACTTCGTCGAGGAAGAGCGTGCCGCCGTCGGCCGCCTCGAAGAGGCCGGCTCGTTCCCGCGTTGCGCCGGTGAACGCCCCTCGCTCGTGACCGAACAGCTCGCTCTCGAGGAGACTCTCGGTCAGCTCCGCGCAGCTCCTGCTGATGAGAGGACGCGTCGTGCGCTCGCTGAGGGCGTGCAGCTCGGCGGCGACCAGCTCCTTGCCCGTTCCGTTCTCGCCCAGCACCAGCACCGAAGCGTCGGTGGGAGCGACCGTCGCGATGAGACGGCGGAGGTCGTCGAGACCGGCCGAGGACCCGATGAGCGGCGAGTCGCCGGCTCCGATCGAGGACAGGATGGCCTCGGCCCGCTCCGCCCTCGCTTCCGCCCGTCGCGAGCGAGCGAGGAGGCGTCCCAGCTCGCGGAAGACCGGCGCGAGCCGCTCGAGCGCGACTCGGGGCTCGGTGGTCGGTGGAGGACCGTCGAAGTAGGCGACCAAGGGAGCACCCTCGGGCGGCGTGACCGGCACCGCGGCGAAGGATTCGATCCCGAGGCTGGTGACGCTGCTCTCCGCCGTGAGAGTCGGGTCGTCCGCGAGCTCGAGCGAGAGCACCGGTTCGCCCGCGAGCAGGGCACGTCGCAACAGGCGATCGGGGACCAGCCGGGAGTCGGGAGGAACGTCGCGACCGTCACGGTCACGGGCCGCGCGACAGCGTAGCTCGTCGTCCTCGGAGACGAAGACCAGGCCACGAGCGAAGCCCAGCAGCGGGAGCGCGCCGTCGAGGAAGGCCTCGAACAGGGAGTCCGGTCGACTCGGGTCCGAGCTCATGACGAGCGAGTGGAACAGCCGCAGTCGCTCCAGCTCGTCCTTCTCTTCAACTGACATCGTGCTCTCCCGCTCTCGTCGCGTCGTCAGCTCTCGCAGCCGTCGCAGGGCCCACTGGTTCTCGAAGCTCGAACGCTCCTCCTCACAGAGCGCGTCGCGTGCCCGCGCCCAGTGAGCCAGGCCGTCGGTTCGCAGCGCGGCAGCGCGTTCTCGGTGCCCCAGGGTGTCGAGCACTGCCGCGGCGATGAGGAGGTCCCGACCCGCGGCCAGCGCCGGTCGTGACGCAATCCCGGCGTGCAGTCGCTCGGCTTCGTCCTCGAGACCATCGAGCTCACCGGCCCGCAGTCGTGCGACGACCCGCTCGCTCGCGAGCTCGTCGGTGAGGAGAGTGAGCCCTCGGTCCCGTGCCTTCTTCAGGCCGTCCTCGAGACGCTGCAGCGCGTCCTCATCACGGCCGTCGTCGCCATCGAGTCGGGCGACGGCGAGCTCCGACTCCAGCCGCGTCTTCGTCGTGCCGTGCCGTCGAGCGAGGCGTGCTGCTTCCTCGAGGAGGGGCCGGGCGGCCGACGGCTCTGGTGAGGAGGTCCACGCCAGCGTGCCGAGTCGCTCCAGCACCACCGCCAGGCGCTCGCGATCCTTCACGTCCTCGAACAGTCGCCGCGCTCGTTCGAGAAGCTCTCTCGCGCGAGCCCAGCGGCCTCGATGAAGGGCCGTCGCGCTGAGGGCCAGCGCTCCCTGGGCCTCAGCCCAGCTCTCCCCGAGGCGCTCGCGGATGCCCAGGCTCTCCTCCAACTGGGCCTCGGCCTCCTCGAGCTCGCCCATCACGAGAGCGGCGCGGCCGGCGAGCTCGAGGACGAGCGCCAGCCCGCGGAGCTCACCGGCTCCCCGGAGCACGGTCATGGCCTCGCGAGCCGAGACACGAGCGGCGTCGAGCTCACCGCGGTCGATGAGGACGGCCGCGAGGTTCGAGCGGCTGTTGGCGGCGAAGGTCGCGTGCCCCAGGCGATCGAAGCCGGTCACCGCCTCGCGCAACGCGGCGCTCGCCTCGGGCAGGCGGCTGTCGCGGTGAGCGGCGATGCCGAGGTTGTGCAGGGCCTTGGTCAAGACCGACTCGTCGCCCGACTCGCGTCCGACGCGCACGGCCTCTCGATGGTGCTGCCAGCTCAGCTCCACGTCGCCCTTGAGCTGCGCCATCGTGCCCATGACCGACAGGAGCTGGGAGCACGCGGCCGTCTCGCCCGCTTCGGCCGCTGTGCGATGACCACCAGCGGCGACCTCGAGCGCCTCGTCGTGACGCGAGAGCAGCATGAGGGCGAAGGCCTGGTAACGCAGCGAGCTCCAGGGAGGCAGCTCGTCGTGGGTGCTCGCATCGGCCGCGAGCTCGGCGTGCGCCTGCACGGACTCCTCGGTTCGTCCTGCTTCCGCGAGCAGGAGGGCTCGTTGATGACGCGACGCGACAGGAGCGGCTCGATCGAGCCGACCGGCGAGTGCGATCAGTGCTTCGTGACGCTCGACCGCCTCCGCGTGCAGGCCGGCGGATGCGAAGGCTCGAGCCGACTCGGGCACCGTGCGGAGGGCCGTGTCCAGCGACTCGCTCGTCAGGTCGAGCTCGGCCACGCGATGGAGGGCTTCGTCACTCGTCGCCGTCCTTTCGAGGGCACGAGCGACGGCCTGCGCAAGCGCAGCCCGCTCGATCGACGACACGTCTTCGAGCACGACCTCACGCTGACGGAGGTGGGCGAGCGACACGACGTCGGGTCCGGGACCGTCCAGCACGAGACCCTGGCCGACCAGTGTCTCCAAGGCGTCGAGCACGACGTCTTCGTCGACATGAACGACATCGGCGATGAGCTCCGCCGGCAGGGACGGCCCCGCGACCGCGAGAACCTCGACGACCCGTCGCTCGCTCTCTCCGAGACCGGATAGCCGAGAGCGGGTGGCCTCGGAGGCCGACAGCGTGCCGAGATCGAGGCCGACTGGGATCGAGAGCCGCGGAGGGGCGTCATCGCGGCGCACGGCCCCACGAGCCGCGAGCTCACCGGCGACCTCCACGATGTCGTGCGGCAGCCCTCGCGTCGAGCGGTGAAGCTGGGCCGTCACCGCCTCCGACGGCCTGACTCCGAGCAGGGCGTGGACGAGACGCGCGGTGTCGTCGGGGTCGAGTGGATGCAGGACGAGCTCGCGTCCTCGTGCGTGCTCGAGCAAGGTTCGATGAAGACGCACGACCGCCGGACGCGATGGCAGCACGTCATCACGGAAGACCACGATGATCAGCAGCGGGCGTGTCGCAGCTCGGCGCAGGAGACGATCGAGGACTTCCAGCGAGAGGGCGTCGGCCCACTGGGCATCATCGACGGCGAGGACTTGCGGCCCGCGTGAGAGCTGGTGCTCGATGACGGCCATGGCGGCACCGGCCAGGCGGAGGCGGTCGGTGGCTGCGGTCTCGTCGTGGACCTGGCCGTCGCCGAGCTCGGGCAAGACGCTTTCCAGCAGGCGGACGTCGTGACGGAGCGCGTGAGGCACCGTCCCCACGGCCTTCGCGAGGATCCCGAGCAGGGCGCCCAGCGGACGAGCGTGCGGGCTGGCGGCTGCGCTCGACGATCGCAGGCCGAGCAGCTCGGCGTCCACGCGGAGATCCTCGAGCAGTCGGCTCTTGCCGGCCCCGGATGGACCCGTGATCGCAACGAGAGCGAGCCCCTGTCGGGCGTCTTCGAGCGCGGCGCGGAGCGTCGCGCGCTCGCTGTCCCGACCGACGAGCCCGGCCGCCACCGGACGCGCGCCCGGTGCTGCGTGATCGCGTGGAAGGCTGGTGAGACGGACACCGAGCCGGGCCGCGATCGCGACGAGCTCGGCGTCGACTTCGGCCGCCGAGCTCGGACGCTCGCTCGGCTCCTTGGCCAGGCAGCGTCGCGTGAGCTCCGCCAGCGCGGGCTCGAGCTCCGGGTTGGCCTCTCGTGGATCGTCAGGTGCCTGGTAGAGAACTTGCTCGAGCACCGTGGGGAGGTCGGCTCCGCGGAACGGCCGTCGACCGCTCGCGACCTCGTGGAGCAAGCAGCCCAGGCCGTGGACGTCGCTGCGCTCGTCGACGGGGCCGCCCCGCGCCTGCTCAGGAGACATGTAGGCGAGGGTGCCGATGAGCTGGCCCGCGTCGCTGAGCGAGGAGAGCGGCCCGTCGAGACGAGCGAGCCCGAAGTCCACGAGACGGGCCTGACCGTCGTCGCCGACCAGCACGTTGGTCGGCTTGAGATCGCGGTGCAGCACGCCGCGCGAGTGACAGTGCGCCAATCCGGCGGCGACCTGATGGAGGAGCGAGAGACGTGAGCTGAGCCACTCGGCCGAGTTGCGCTCCGGTGGCCAGCCGTCGGCCTCGTGGTCGAGGATCTCACGCAGCGTGCGCCCCTCGACCAGCTCCATCGTCAGCCACGGTCGCTCGATGCCGTCGAGCCGCGTCGATCCCGACTCGAGCACGCGGACCACGTTGGGATGCGAGAGCCGCGCCGCAGCCCGGAACCCACGGCGGAAGCGACGGAGCGCGGCGCCGGCGGGCCCGACCTCCAGCACCTTGAGGGCGACCAGCCGTCCGCTTCGGAGGTCACGGGCCTTCCAGACGACACCCGAGGCGCCCTGTCCGAGATGCTCGAGCAGCTCGTGATGACCGAGGTGCTGAGCGGACACGTCTTCTCCTGCGTCAGGGGGCGAGAGGCCGCCGAGCTTGCCATGCCCCGCAGGTTTCTACGCACCACCCCGTGGGGACTTGCGGGGTGCCCGCCGGACTGGCAGGGCGAGCGCTCGATTCAGCACGCGCCGACCCTGGCATGTCGGTTGAAGAGAGGAGAGCGAAGGCGGCGCGAGCCTTGCGCCCCGGATCCGGAGTCCGTGCATGTCCGTCCCTCGTGCCTGGTTCCTCCTCGTCACTTGCCTGTCGATGACCGGCAGCGTCCGTGCTGGCGACATCCCCCCGCCGAACCTCCAGGTTCAGGCCGACTACGCCTTTGTCGGCGATCCCCTCCGTGGCCTGGGACCGGGCGAGCCCGGGGCGCTGTTCGAGCGCGACGCCGACTTCGTGAAGGGGATGGCCAGCACGACCAAGTCTTGGGCCATGTACCTCACCTGCAAGGCGGTCGACGAAGGGGTCATCGCCCTCGACGACGAGGTGACCCTGAGCGGCAACGCGCTCATCCCGCGCTGTCATGGTCACTCGCGGATGTCGGGACCCGACGTGCCGGCGCCCGGCGATCGCTACCTCCTCGAGGACCTCCTCATCGCCAACATGGTCGACTCGGCCAGCGACGGCACCTTGGGCTCGGCCGAGCACCTGGTCAGCGTGCTCCAGCCGGGGCTCACCGCCGCGGAGCGGGAGGACTTCTTCGTCGGGATGATGAACGACGCCGCGGCCGACATCGGGTTGGTTTCGACGCAGTTCTTCAACCCGTATGGCGGCACGCACGAGCACGTCGGGAGCTGTGACTTCGACAACCCGGAGGACGACGTCGTGAGCGGTGACGACGTCGACCACGTCTCGAGCTGTCGAGAGATGGCGGCCTGGTTCGACCACGCCATGAACGACAGCGCGACCTTCCGCGCGCTCAACGCCTATCGGGGCAGCCGGATCGTGACCTCGGTGGGGGCGACGAAGACCCATGGTCTCAACAACTACGCCTTCGGCTACCCTGGGCTGGTCGGCCGCAAGCCGGGCGGCAACTCCGAGTGCAGCAGTTGTCTCGTGGCGGGGGCGCGACGTCTCGGTCGCGACATGGTCCTCGGCTACATGGAGTCGAGCGCGGGCTCGCTCGACGACTGGGACCTGTTCGACTACGCCTACGCGGTGACCTTCCAGCCGCAGCAGCGAGCGGCTGCTCCTCCGTGGAAGCCCGCGAGTGACTGGGCGGTCGTCGACGTGGGACCGACCCGGGCCGTCGCAGCCATCATCACGCCCGACCGCCAGCTCGAGCTCGCCGCCTGGGCGGTCGACGTCACCCAGCCCAGCGTGGCTCGGATCACGAGCTCGCGGTCCTGGCCTTGCGGCGAGCGCGATGGCAGCCCGCGTCGGGGCCCCCTCCTCGACGTCGACGGGCCACCGCGCGGTGGTGACGGTCAGCTCCCCGTGAGGACGGTGACGCCCATTCGTGGAGCGTCACCCAACCCGCGGCTGGGCGACCTGCTCGCCCCGCGTGTCGATCCGACGCCCTGGTTTCCGGGCGACTACGACAGCAGCGAGCGACTCGAGTCGGTCGATCTCGTGCACCTGGGCGACGGGCGTCTGGTCGCCGCGCTCGAGACGACCCTCGGCATCAGTCTCATCAGCTACGGTCTCCCCGGCTGCGGCGTGCCCTTCGTTCGCGACGTCCTCGCGGCTGGTGACGGACACGACCCCGTGCTCGAGCCGATCGACGGTGGGCTCGTGGTCTTGGGCTTCGTCGACGACGGTGGTCAGCTCGTCCTGCGGACCTTCGGGCTCGACCCTGGCAGCGGTCAGTTCCAACCGGGCGCCCTCGGCGGTGCGCTCGACCAGCGGACGGTGGGGGTCGTCTCGGAGTTCGATCTCGCCACGCGGCAGCGTGAGTTGCTCACCGCCAACTTGGTGGCTTCGACCGTCGTGGGCGGCAACCTCTCGGTGAGAAACTGGCAAGTCCTGCCCGACGGTTCCTTCATCGATCTCGCGACTCGCTCGCACGGCGAGGCGAGTCACGTGAGCGTCACGCACGTCGACGGCTTCCATCTCCTCGAGGACGTGTTCGTGACGGCCTACCGTCGTCCGTCGATGAACCTCCTCGGCCTGCGCGTGTACCGCTTCGAGCTCGACGGCACCTTCACCAACCTCGGCGTCGCTGCCGATGAGGCGACGCTCACGGTCCAGGCCGATGGCGCCGTCACGATCGAGAGCTACGAAGAGCGGGGCGTGGTCGTCTCGTGCAAGAACCTCGCGGTGGCTCCCGAGACGACGCTGGCGGTGTTCTCGGTGGATGCCGACCTCAACAACCCGGGCGATCTCGACATCAGCCACGTGGTCGACGAGACCTTCCTCTACGGTCAGGGAGCATCGGAGCTGGCTCGGCTCTCGACGGGGAGGGCGGAGGGAGACTTCCTCCTCCTCCAGCACGAGTTCGACGAGTTCCCGAGCCAGCAGGAGCTGCAGCTGCAGCTCCTGCGATCGGGGCCGCGGAAGTGAGCTGAGCTGCTCAGCCGCCGGGCGGAGGCTCCGGCGGCACCAGCTCGTCGGCCTCGTCCGTGCGACCCAGCTCTCGCAAGACCATGGCCAAGCGTTCCGCCGTGTTGAGAGTGCGGGCGTGGCCCTCACCGAAGGTGCCGTGCAAGGTCGTCAGCGATCGGCGGAGCACCGGCTCGGCCTCGTCCAGACGTCCGAGCTGTCGCAACATGTCGCCGTGATTGCTCTGGAAGATGGCGGTGTGCGGATGACCTTCAGGCAGGTTCTCGGCCGCCAGCCGCGCGGTGCGACCCATCTCCTGCTCGGCCTCAGGCAGCTTGGACTGAGCGAGCAGGGTCATCGCCAGGTTGTTGCCGGCCACCAGGGCCCGGTGACTGCCCACGCCCTCGCGTGACTCCCAGCGGGCCAGCGTCTCCCGTGACAGCGCCACCGACTCGTCGCGACGTCCGAGGTCGTCGAGCACGTAGGCGAGCTGATCGAGCGTGCGCAAGGTGTGCACGTGCTCACGACCGAGAAGCTCCTCCTGCACGAGCAGGGTCTGCCGGATGTAGCTCTCGGCCTCCTCGGCGCGCTTGGACTCGAGGAGGAAGTGCGTCCAGGTCGCGCGGAAGCGCAGGTAGAGACGATGCCGCGTCCCGAGGACCTCGGCGGCTTCCGGCAGGACCTCCTGGAGCAGCGCCTCGGCTTCCTCCATCCGGTCGGTGTCGACGAGCTGGATGGCGAGGTTGTTCTTGGCGAGCAAGGTGTCGGGATGGAGGGCTCCGCTCGCTTCGGTCAGCGCACCGACCAGGTCGGTGAGCAGCTCCCGTGCCTCGTCGTTGCGTCCGAGATGACCGACGACGATGGCGATGTTCTGCCGGCACAGCAGGGTGTCGCCGTGATGGGAGCCGAGGCGAGCCTGCAGGATGGGAAGCGCCCGCCGGTTGGAGGCCTCGGACTCCTCCCACTGGGCCTTGCCGGCCAGCACCGTGCCGAGATCCATGTGGCAGCCGCCGGTCATCTCGTGCTGGGAGCCCAGGGCGCGGAGGGAGATCTCGAGGTTCCGACGGGCGAGCTCCTCGGCCTCGTCGCTCTTGCCGGTCGACTTGAGCAGCAGGGCGTGGTGCCGCGCCACGACCAGGCCCTCCTCGGTTTCTTCCAGGCCGAGCTCTTCGACCAGGCCCTGCGCCGCGGTGAGCTGCTCGTCGGCCTTCTCGTGCTCGGCGAGGCTCGCGTAGAGACCCCCCAGGGTCGTGAGCACCGAGAGCCTCAGCTCGGGCTGATCGGCCAGCGCGCTGTTGGCACGTCGCGCCGACTCGTCGAGGGCCTCGAGCACCGTCACCTCCCGACCCAGGCTGTTCTCGGGTGACGCCGACTCGAGCAGGTCGTTGACCAGGAAGTCGTTGATGGCCTGCACGCGCTCGGCTTGCGTCTCGGCGTCGCGTCGCGCGTCGTCGGCCTCGGCTTCCGCCTCCAGCGCAACCTGCTCGGCGCGTCGGGCGCGTCGTTCCTCCGCGGTCGCCGAGACGATGCCGCCCACCAGGGCGAGCACGGCGGCGGCCGACGCGACCACCGCTGGTGCGTGTCGACGGATGAACTTCGATGCGAGGTACCAGCGGCTGGGAGCCCGTGCGCTCACCGGTCGGTGCTCGAGCACGGCGCGCAGGTCGTCGGCCAGGCTCTCGGCCGAGGGCGTGCGGAGCTCACGGTCCTTCTCGAGCGCTGCGTGCACGACCAGCACGAGATCCGAGGGCAGGTCGCTCGTGACCTCGTCGAGAGGACGGGGCGGCTGCTCCAGCAGCACGCCGATGGCCTCGCCCACCGTGAGATCGGTGAGGTCGTGTGGCCGGCGCCCCGAGAGGAGCTCGTAACCGAGGATGCCCAGGGCGTGGACGTCGGCGCGGGTGTCCACGCCGTCGGGATCGCCGCGGAGCTGCTCGGGGCTCATGTAGGCGAGCGTGCCGGTGATGGCGCTCTCACCGGCCTCGGTCACGCGGTTCTCGGCGTCGGCGGCCCGTGCGATGCCGAAGTCGAGAACCTTCGGTCGACCGTCTTTGTTGACCAGGATGTTGGCGGGCTTGAGGTCGCGGTGGATGACCCCCCGACGATGGGCGTGGGCCACGGCCTCTGCGACCTCGATCCACAGTCGCACCCGCTCGCGCCAGTCCAGCTCGGCGCGACGCGCGTGCTCGTCGAGCGGCAGCCCGTCGACCCGCTCCATGGCGAAGAAGGCCTGAGGACCGTCGCCGATGTCGATGCGTCCCGCGTCGAAGATGCGGGCGATGCCCTCGTGCTCCAGGCGGGCGAGGAGCCGAGTCTCGAGGTCGAAGCGCGCCTGCTCGGACGGGCTCGCCTCGTGCGAGCTCATGACCTTGAGCGCCACCTCACGCTGAGGTGCGCTTTGCTCCGCGAGGTAGACCCGGCCCATGCCGCCCTTGCCGAGCAGTCGGAGCACCTTGTAGCGACCGATGGCCTCGGGGACGTCGGCCAGCGACGGACCGTCTCCCGGCGTCAGGCTCTCCGGCGGGGCGGTCGTCGGCGCGGTCGGATCGACGGGGCGATCGTCGTCGTGGGGAGGCCGAGTGCTCACGTCGTCTCACTCCTGCGCAGCGGGCTCGCGCGGTGGGCGGTGCGCGTGGCTAGCATGCCAAGCGTGGTCTCGAGGACGAAGTGATCACCCCGACGCTCGGCGGCTCAGTCGAGACCGACGTCCCAGCGTGATCGTTCGCACGAGGCCATGAAGGTCGCGGCGTCGCTGAAGTAAGCCTCCCGTCGACCCTCGCTGGCGTCGAGGAAGGTCACCAGCTCGAGTCCGGTGCTGCGGGACTGGTCTCGGGCGACGGCGCAAGCGATGTCGTTGGCGGGGAGCGTGAGACGCCCGGCGATGCGACGGGGCGTGAGCGCGAGACCCTCCTTGCCGGGGCCGCTGCGGTACGAGCGCCAGACGAGCTCGGTGCACACGAGCGCGTGATCGGTGGCGAAGTCGAACTCGTAGTCGTAGGGCTTGTCGAGGTGGGAGAAAGCCTCGGTCAGGGCCTGGGCTCGGGCCAGCGGCGGGAGCTGAGGGCGCAAGGCCGCGAGGTAGTCGCCGGTCGCCTCCGAGAGAGGACGGAGAACGACGCCCTCGTCGATCGCCTCGAGCACCATCGGCGGTCCGTCCGAGCCGGCGGCCTCGAAACGCGCGATGCGCTCGGGCCAGCGCGCGCGGAGGACGTCGAGGAGAGCCGGGTCGGAGCTGTCGGTGCGCTCGGCGATCCACGCTGCGACCTCCGGGTCGTCGAAGGTGGATGCGAAGTCGCTCGGGTTGCCGAGGTAGAGGGCCGCGTGGGGCCAGAAGCCCGGGAGCCCCACGTTGCTGAGGTACCAGTTCTTCCTCATGAGAAGGATGTCACCGGGCTCGAGCAGTCCCGCGAGCGCCTCGCGTTGCGCGTCGTCGATGAAGGTGTGGCTCGCCCGGCGCAGCTTGGTGTCGCCCATCCAGCGAGCGACGTCCTCCTGCATCGGGAGCCAGTGTCGGCGGACGTTCACCTTCAGGTTCGAGATCCCGACCTGCGTCGCGGCCTCGGCCTGCTCGAGATCGCGTCGACCGAGCTCGTCGAGACAGGCACGGAGGCTCCCGAGAAGGGGCTCGGTCTTCAGGAGCTCCGACCGCCAGCCCGACCTGGTGGCGAGGAGCTTCAAGTACGCCCCGATCGCTCGAGCACGACCCAGCTCGTCGGCACCGAGGAGCGCATTGCGAAAGCCTGCCAGGGAGCCTGCCGGGAAGCCGAGCTCGGGGTGGGGTGCATCGAGGAAGCGAGCGGCCGTTCCCGAAGCATCGACCACTCTCGTCAGGTGAAGGGCGCGTTCCAGGAGGCAGGTCTCGCAGGCCGCCTGGAGCACGAAGCTCCGCACGTGCCGGTCCCGCTCGCGTCGGCTCGGGTCGAAGCGATACCAGTCCTCGTGGAAGATCCGGAGCCGCTCGAGCTCGAGCGCGTTGCCGTTGAAGCGTCTCCAGAGCTCGCGAAGGCTGGCCTCTTGAGGAGCCGTGAGGGGCGTGTCGTCCGTCGGGAGCTCGAGCCCTTCGAGTCGGCGTGTCACGCGGTCGAGGCCTTCGAGCAGGGTCTCGAGACGTCGTTGCTCTCGACCGAACGCCGCGTGGTACTCGTCGGCCGAGAGCCGGGTGAGCGGGCTTGGCTCACCGATCCACGCCATGCCCAGCCGAATCGACGCCGCGACGAAGCCCGCGAGCAGGGCGAACCCGGTCCGGCGTCGCAACCGGGCGTCGGCACCGGCGCCGCGCAACGCCCGTCCTTGCATCCACAGTCCGACGACGTAGCAGCAGAGGGAGAGACCGCAGACGACCGCGACCATCTCGAGGAAGCGGGGGACGAAGGGCACGTCGCGGTCTGAAGCGAGGTAGCCCAGCACCGCCCCCAGCGCCAGCGGCCAACCCAGGCGGCCGAGGGTCTCGAGAGTCCGACCGAGCGGCGACCGCGTGGCGGTGACGTCGGTGGGTCGAGAGGACGTGGGGGAGGGAGGGGCGGTCACGGGGCAGGCCTCGCAGGGTCGCGTCGGATCCGTTCGGGACCGTATCGTGGGCGTGAGCACGGCTCCAAGTGAGCCCCCGCCGCGAGAGACGTCGAGATGTCAGCTCCCCGAGAGTCCGAGATGGCCCGCTTCTGGCGCGAGGACGGCGGTCCCCGCTGGGTGCAGCTTCAAGACGAGCTCGACCGTCAGCTCGCTGGCGTGGGGGAGGCCACGCTCGACGCCGCCGCGCTTCAGGCGGGAGAGTCGGTGCTCGACATCGGCTGCGGCTGCGGGGCGTCGACGATCGGCCTCGCCGACCGACTCGGACCGGAGTCGCGGCTCGTGGGCCTCGATGTTGCCGGAGTGTCCCTGGCCCGAGCGCGCGAGCGTCTCGACGCGGCCGGCCACGCTCACGTGGAGCTCGTCGAGCGCGACGCGCGCGACCATGGCTTCGCCTCGGAGTTCGACCTCCTCTTCTCGCGCTTCGGCCTGATGTTCTTCGAGGAGCCGGCCGAGGGGCTCGCGGCGGTCCGTCAGGTCCTGCGCCCCGGTGGCCGGCTGACGACCTGTTGCTGGCGTGACCGCGCCGCCAACGCCTGGTTCGACCTCTCGGCTCGCGCGGCGGAGGACTTGGTCGAGCTGCCGCCCCCGGCCGAGCCGGGAGCTCCCGGCCCCTTCGCCTTCGAGGACGGCGAACGTCTCCAGCGGCTGCTCGACGAGGCGGGCTGGACCGAGGTCGTGCTCGAGCGCTGGGACGGTGAGCTCGCGATGGGGGGAGGCGGAGAGCGGCTCGAGGCCACCGTCGACTTCACCCTGAAGATGGGACCGCTCGCCCGGGCGCTCGCCGACGCTGACGACGGGGTCGAGCAGGTCCTGCGCGACCGGCTCACCGAGGCGTTCGAGCCACACTTCCGGCCAGGCGTGGGAGCGGTCTTCCCGGCGACCTCCTGGATCGTGCACGCCCGCAACCCCTGAGTCCCACGGGGTGGAGCCCCGGACCGCGGCGAACCGGGACGGCGCCCCGTTCACGGGACCGGTCCCGAAGGCCGCTTCAGACGATGTTCGTGGCCTTCGTGACGGAGGCGTGGTGCGGACCTCACTTTGGCCTGCGGTTGGGGTATTTTCTCTAGGCCTCTTGCACTCTGGCCGGGGAAGGTCGAATCTCAGTTCGTGCTGGGCCTGAGTGCGAAGGGGGCAGGGCGCCGCACCGGTGTCCTGGGAGATGAGTCGTCGATGACGTCCTTGCGTGGCTCGTCAGTCGGTCGGAGGGTCGGGATCGCCTGGGCGCTCCTCTTCGGAGCGCTCCCCCTGATGGCCCGGCCCGTGACGGTCGTTCCGTCAACGGAGGCGGTCGTCGTCCCCTGGGACGAGCTGCCGGCCCTCGTCGTTCCCGAGATCGACGCGCTCGCTGAGCTCGCCGTCGAAGAGGCCCTGAGCGACTCGCCTCGCCGTGCGCTGCGCATCGCGCGTCCGGCCGACCTGACCGCCGACTGGTCCGAGAACGGTCGGGTCGAGACGCTCCCGGGTGACCGCTTGCTCTGGCGGACGATGGTCGTCGCGCCGGGGGCCACCGACCTGAGCCTCGGCTTCGATCGCTTCGAGCTGCCACCGGGCGCGAAGCTGTGGGTCCACGCGCCCGAGCACGAATGGGTGCTGGGTCCGTGGGACCAACACGACGTCGACGAGCACGGCCAGCTCTGGACGCCGGTCCTCCCCGGCGACCTGGCGGTGCTCGAGCTCGAGCTGCCCGCCGCGCCGGCCTTCCCGCCGCAGCTCCGCCTCGCGCGGGTGGCCCGGGGCTTCCGCGATCTCTTCGGTGTCTTCGGACCGCGAGCGCGCTCCTTGCCGTGCAACATCGACCCCGTCTGTCCAGAAGGAGCAGGCTGGGAAGATCAGGTCCGCTCGGTGGCCGCCTACACCGTCGGCGGCGTGCGGGTCTGCACGGGCACGCTCATCACCGACATCGGTCCGCGGATGGAGCCGACCATGCGGCCGTGGTTCCTGACCGCCGGCCACTGCGAGGTCGACGACGTCGGGGCGCCGACCCTGGTCGTCTACTGGAACTTCGAGAACAGCACCTGCATGCCGGGCACGCCGGACGGGGACCGCAGCCAGAGCCAGAACGGCTCGCGGCTCGTCGCCTGGCATGGCTCGGCCGACTTCGCCTTGCTCGAGCTCGACGATGATCCCGACCCGTCCTTCGACGTCTACTTCGCCGGCTGGGACTTGCGGGGCTTCACGCCGACGCAGAGCGCGACCATCCACCATCCGGCCGGCGACGAGAAGGCCCTCGCCTTCGAGAACGACCTGGCGGGCACGGGTGATAGCTGCATCGCGCCCGAGAGCAACACGCACTGGATCGTGAACTGGGACGCCGGCACCACCGAGATCGGAAGCTCGGGCTCGCCGCTCTTCGACGAGCGCAGCCGCTTCCTCCTCGGGATGCTCAGCGGCGGCAACTCGACTTGCTTCGTGTCGGGCCCCGACTGCTACGGCCGGCTCGACGTGGCGCGGGACATCGGTGTCTCGCCCCATGGCCGACTCGAAGACTGGATCGCGCCCGAGGGCGGCATCGCGACGGTCGGCCGGGATCCCGAGCCGAGGATCTTCCTCGACGACGTGCGCATCCGTGATCGCTGCCCGACCGGCGGCCCCTCGGGAGACGGCATCGCCGACCCGGGCGAGGACCTGACCGTCGAGATCGACTTGCGGTCCGCCTACGGGAACTTCAGCGGAGCGGGCGCGATGATCTTCGTGCCCGAGCCCCATGACGAGTACGTCGAGATCGTGACTGGCGGCATGGCCTGGGGGGCCCTGCGCCCTGGCATCCCGGTGACGTCCATCCCGCACCTCGAGCTGCGAGTGAGCCCGGACGCCCCCTGCCCGATGGTGGTGAACCTGCAGCTCGACATCTTCACGGACTCCGGCGAGTTCTTCCCGCTGCAGCTGCCCATCGAGCTGGGCCGCAACGGCCTGCCCGAGCCCAAGCACCTGGGTGAGATCGGCACCATCGTCGTGGAGTACGACTCGTTCGCCGAGGGCACGGTCAACGACCTGAGCGTCTTCCTCCAGCTCACGCACCAACGCGTGGGTGATCTCCGGATCACGCTGGAGAGCCCGGCCGGCACGCCGGTCGTGCTGCTCGATCGTCCCGGCGTTCCCGCGACGGTCGAGGGCTGCACGGACGACGACTTCACGCTTCGCTTCCTGGACTCGGCGTCACTCGACCTCGAGCCGCACTGTCCCGGCACGGCTCCCTGGGCCGTCGGTCCAGCCCGTCCCATGCAGCCGCTGTCGGTGTTCAACGACGAAAACCGTGCGGGAACCTGGACCCTCACGATCGAGGACAACCTCGAGATCGGTTGGGGTGACCTGGTCCAGCTCAGGCTCTCGGACGCCGAGGGCAACTTCGCGACCCAGCGTTGTCAGGTCTGCGACTCCGTCGTCGAGCCTTGTGTCGGTGTCGAGCACGCGCCCACCGGCGAGCTCCGCTTGACCAAGGGCGTGGGTGACGAAGTCGTGCTGAGCTTCCCCGATGCGGCCACCGACTGTGCGGCGGGAGTGGCGGTCTTCGCTGCGCCGACGCCTCGGCCGGCCGTGGGCATCGGGAGCTTCCCGATGGATCCGGTCTTCACGAACGTGACCTCGGAAGACACCGATCCCGGAGCCGACTTCCGCCACGTGCCGCCGGCCGACCCGCTCACCTGCTACCTCGTCGTCGAAGACCTCGGCGTCGACGGCTTCGGTCCCGCCGGGCACTACGAGTAGCTCGCCCGCGGGCTCAGTCCTGGTGACCTCGGAAGAGCGCCCAGGGCTCCGACCGGCGGCTGACCAGGTGTCCTTCGAGCCAGTTCCACTGCGGATGACGCTGGAGGTAGGCGTCGGCGTCGAAGGCGGTGCCGCAGGCGCGACCGTAGCGCCCCCACATCCCGAGCTCGGCTGCCAGCGCGGAGGTGGAGATCTTGCCGTCCATCGAGCCCATGCCGACGAAGGGAGCGTTTTCCACCGCGTACGGTGAGCTCATGTGAAGCCGGGGATCCACGTCGTAGTGGGCGCAGATGGTCGTCGCGCAGGGGTTCTCGCGGTTGGAGTAGAGGTCGAAGTGATCGGCGAGCATCGTCTTGCCGGCCTCGGCGTCGATCGAGCCGGCGTGGGGCTCGAGCACCTGCGGCCAGCGCGTGCGACGGGCGCCGGTCTGCTGGCGGATGTCGTCGTAGCCGGTGAACTGACACTCGAGGTTGCGGATCCGTGGGTCGGTCACGTAGTTGGCGCCGGCGATCCAGCCGTCGGTGAGCCGCTCGAGTGCTTGGTGTCGCAGGCCCTGTTGGTACTCGGCGATCGTGCCCGTGGCCACTTCTCCGACCAACCAGGTGTTGGCGTAGCCACCGTTGTTTCCCTCGTTCATCTTGGCGACGAAGCTGTCGATGTCGGTGCCGTACTGCATGGCGTTGCGGGCCCGGACGTACTCGGGGATGCCGTCGTCGTCGTAGCCGGAGAAGCCCGCGATGGTGGTCTCGGTGCCGAGCAGGTGCTTGGTCACGAAGAAGTCCGTCATCGAACAGACGTAGCCGGGTGAGGTTTGCATGAGGAAGGCGTTGCCTGCGGTCGGCCAGACCTCGAGCACGACGTTCAGGCTGACGCCGTTCCAGAAGTCGTCGAAGGTCTCGTGACCCATGACGATGCCGCGGTCGGCGGTGGCGGAGCCCGTGGCGATGAACGCCGAGCAGCGGCAGCGGCGATGATCGATCGTGTCGTGCGAGGCGTGCTTGCCCTTGTTCAGGGGCCACCAGGAGCCGGTGATCTCCACCCAGGCGTTCCATCCGATGACGTCGTCGAGGGTGGTGGGCACGCCCGCCTTGGTCAGTCCATCGGCGATGCCCTGCATCTCGGCGGCGATCTCGTCTCCGAGCTTGTCGCGATGAAGCGCCGCCGCCGTCTCCACGAAGAAGCGGTACGGCATGCCGAGGGTCTGGTAGGTGACGAACTCGTAGGTCGCGAGACAGCGCGAGTAGTGCTCGGCCAGCACGTAGCCATGCTGGAAGCCGCGGGCGTGCGGCTCGCCGGCGATGCGGAGGTGCGTCCAGCCGGCCTCGTGCGTGACCCGGACCGACTCGATCCAGGCGCTCTCTTCCGCGGTGAGTGACTGACCCTTGCGCTCGGACATGCTCGTTCCTCCTTCATGAGCTCGAGCGCCGAGAGTAACACCGGGCTCATGATGAGGAATTAGGGTGGCCTTGCGACTTAGTCGCTCTTGCTCTCGCTTCGCAAGCGCACGAGGAGGATCTCGGCCCGAGCTCCGATTCGGATCGGCAGCAACGTCGTTCCCAGGCCGCGTCCCACGAGGAGCTGGGACTCGCCTCGTCGATGGAGGCCATGAACCCAGCCGTGGCGGCTGTGGCTCATGGGGGCCCAGCCGAAGAAGCTCACCTGACCACCGTGCGTGTGACCCGAGAGCTGGAGGTCCACGTCCGCCTCGCTCGACCAGCGGAAGGCGTCGGGGTGATGCGAGAGAAGGACCCGGGCTTCGTCGTCCCTGGCCCCGGCGAGAGCGGCGTTCAAGTCGGACTGACCCTCGGTGAGGTCGTCGATCCCCGCCAACCAGAAGCTCGCGCCGTCTCGCTCGATCCGGACGCCGCGGTTGAAGAGCACCGACACGTCGCGCGCCTCGAGGTACTCCATCCAGCGGTGAATCTCGCCCCGTCGATGGTGATCGTGGTTTCCCGGGACCGCCCACAGTCCGTGAGGCGCGTCGAGGATCGAGAAGGCCTCGTCCATGAGCGCCAGCTCACGCCAGCTGATGTTGACCAGGTCACCGCCGAAGCAGATCAGGTCGGGAGCTTGCTCCATGACACGGTGGGCCGCGGTGGTGAGGTCGGCCTCGGTCATGTAGTGACCCGCATGCAGGTCGGAGAGGAAGGCGATGCGGAGCCCGTCGAGGGCGGCGGGGAGCCGTGCGAGCGTGATGTCGTGCTCGTTGAGATCCCGGTGACGTCGCAGCCGCGAGTGCAGCAAGCGTCCGAGCACGGTCTCCCGGACGGACTCGTTGATTCGCGCGAGGTTCTCCGACAGGCGTCGACGCCAGCGTCGGCTCGGACCCGACAGCGGGCCGCTCGGGGTCGGCAGCGCTCCCTGCGAAGGAGCCTCCGTTCGCTCGTCTGGCTTCGGGCCGGGGTGCTGAGCGTTCACGCCGACAGCACCTCGCTCAAGCGGGTGGTCGCCTCGTCCATTTGATCCGGAGGCAGGTTGCTGAAGCAGAGCCGCACCCAGGACGCGTAGTCCCGACCGCACGAGGCTCCGGGGGTGAGGAGGAGACCCGCATCGAGACAGCGCTCGAGGAGGGGCAAGGCGTCGTCACCACCGTCGAGCCAGGGACTGGCGTCGAAGAAGAGGAAGGTGCCTCCCGCCGGCTCCGGGAGATTCAGCGCACGGGCCGTGCGGGCGCCCGTCTCGGCGAGCTGGGAGCGGGCCTCGCTCAGCCAGCTTT
>JBCCFW010000133.1:0-21693 GCA_039029535.1 Acidobacteriota bacterium | reverse complement strand
TTCGCGGCCTTCTTCTTCGCGGTCTTCTTCTTCGCGGCCTTCTTCTTCGCGGCCTTCTTCTTCGCGGCCTTCTTCTTCGCGGCCTTCTTCTTCGCGGTCTTCTTCTTCACGGCCTTCTTCTTCACGGCCTTCTTCTTCGCGGTCTTCTTCTTCGCGGTCTTCTTCTTCGCGGTCTTCTTCTTCGCGGCCTTCTTCTTCGAGCGTCTCTTGCGGGACGCCTTCTTCCACCGCGCCCGACGACGCAGGCTCAACCGTCGCAAGACCTCCGAGTCACCGTCGTCGGTCTGCTCCTTGGCTTCGGGCGTCAGCCTGCTCAGCCACTGCAGGTCCAGGAGATCGTGCTCGTCAGCAAGTTCTAGCCCTGCGAGCGCCGCCAACCTCGCTTCCTCTTCCCAAGCTTGCGGTGGGCTTGGCTCGCCGATGATCGGCACCCGTTTCCGCGGCAAGCGCACGCCCATGCGCGTGTCGACGAACCCACTCCAAGAGCCGGGCGGCAGGTCCCGGGCGCGCTCCGAGTCCAGCTGGCGACGCTGAGCCGCCGTCGGTGCGCCCGGACGCAAGTGAAGGATGGTGTCGATGAAGCCGTTGGCCTGGTCCAGGAGCTTCTTCGGCAGACGGAGATACTCGTCACTCATCCGATGCCAGGCCTGCTCGTAGCCGTACCCCTTGGCATGGGCGACCACGTCCCGTCCGGGATCGCCGAAGTAGCAGGTGTAGAGGTCGGCGCGGTAGTCCCCCGGCGGCACCCGCAGGATCCGCGAGTCGGGGCTCACCTCGTCCAAGCCGTCTTCAGCCGTCGCCGGCTCCACTTGAAGGAGCCCGTTGGGCAGACGCAGCCAGTACCGAGAGCGGCTCACCCAGGACGCCTTCTCGTCTGCATTCAATGCACCGACGACGACCCGGATGTTGTAGCCGAGATGACGCGTCAGGCTGAGCACTCCGATCACGAGGCCATCGGCCACCGCGGTGCTCAGGTCGGCGAAGATCTCGGAGTGCCGTCGTCCGTCGAAGCCGACCCCGTGGAAGAGGGGCAGCGCCTTGTCGGTCTCGATGTCGAAGTCGCGGCGGATCGTCTCGCCCATGGTCTCCCTCGCTCGCGGACCGACACGGGCCCCTCACTCACCATGCGCAGGCCAGCTACGAAGCCCCTCACGCCCAGCCCTCACCAGCCGATCTTCGACCTCGTCCCGAGCCCCGGTCCGAGCACGACCGCGTTCAAGAACACGCGCTGCGTCGCCGGACACGCGCCGCGGAAGTTCGGGTCGAAGGCGAACAGGATCACCTGACCCGAGCCCTTCCCTTCCCGCGTCACCCAGGCCGTGCGCGACAGTCGGCCCGCCGCCTCCGGCCAGAGCAGGCCACCGAGGTGGAGGTCTTCGGGCGCGGCGAAGCGGCCTGCCGTCGTCACGCCGCCGGCAGCGATGAGGCTGCGCTGGCCGCGGGCCAACACCGCCAGGCTCGGGCCGGTGCCGTGGGAGAGGAAGTGCCCCTCGTCCATGTCGACGCTGAGGAAGGCACCCGACGGACCGAAGCGTCGCAGCCGTGAGTCGACCGCGCGTCGCTGCTTGGACGGGGTCGGCGGAAGCGCCACGAGATCGAGCTCGTCCGAGATCCCGAGCAAGCGACGCGCGCCGCGACCGAGCACGGGCTCACCGTCGCCGGGGATGCCCAGGGCTTCCAGCCAGCCACTCGGACCGAGCTTCGACGGTGACGGACCGGCCTGTCCCCGGACGTCGAGCCCCGTGCCGGCCAACGGCGCGACCGCCCCGATCGCAGCGTCATCGAGGCCGAAGCGCGCCGGCGGATGCTCGTCGAGGACGCTCCGACGGAGCCGGACCCTCGACATCTTCCAGGCCGGATCGCAGGCGAGGTCCACGCCGGCCGCCAGCGCCACGAGCGTGCCGCCGTTCTCGACCCAGGTCTTCAAGGCGTCGAGCCCGGCCTCCCCGAGCACGCGCCGGTAGAACGCAGCCCCACCCCAGGAGTTGGGCACGACGATGACCGAGTAGCGCGACAGGTCCGTCCGACGCACCCGCGTCGTCTCGAGCAGGCTGGTGCGCAAGCCGAACTTCACGTCGAGCAGGTGCCAGGCCGCGCCCACGCTATAGGCGTCGGTCGGCGACCCGGCGAGGATGGCCACGCGCGGCGCGGCGAGCCGCTTCCAGTGCGCGCCACCGAGGTCGGGGCCTTCCTCGGCCAATCCCGTCTCCAGCGGTCGGACCGTCACGGCGCGACGCAGCGCGAGCCGCTTGAGGGTCGGCACGGGATCCTTCGGCTCGTCCTCGACGAAGACCGCGAAGCTGCCCCGACCGAACTCGCGCCCCCGCAGGCTGCCGCCGGAGTCGACGACTCGCAGCGGCATCCCCTCGGCCAGGAGATCCGACGCGAGACCGAGCGCACCATCCTCGTCACCCGAGAAGATCCATCCCTGGGCTGCCGAGCCGTCGACGAGCCCACCCTCGCGGGGACCGAGCCCAGCGACCGAGCTCAGCGGACGCCAGTCGAGCCGGTCGAGGGTGGCGCTCCAGAAGCTCTCGAGACCGCTGGCCAGCAGCAGCGACCAGGCGGTGACGTCGTAGATGCGCGAGCCCTCGGCCCGCTCGCGGTGCAGACGTTCCTCGGCCTGGAAGGCGGCGGAGCTGTCGACGTGGGGGTCGAGCAGGCTCCGCACGAGCAGCCCGGCCGGCTGGTCGAGACGGATGCGCACCGAGCCGGCAGGCACCTGCGCGTCACCCGACTTCCCCGAAGCGACGTCGACCACCCGCCGCAGCTTCCCACCCTCGTGGGTCAGCTCGAGCTCGACGCCGAGCGCCAGGAGCTGCTCGACGAGCTCGCGGAAGCGATCGCCGTGCAAGCGTGGCGACAGGTAGTAGGCCCGGACCCGCCCGGACCGGCCTCTCTCCATCGCCTCCTCACGGACGTTGCGGTAGTTGAGGAGGAGCTCGCGTCGGTAGCGCGCCGCCGCGGAGAGGTCGGCGAGCTCGGAGACGAACTGACGATGCACCGCATCAGCGTAGGTCCGCACCTGGCCACCTGCGCGGGTGATGCTTTGCCCGTCGGTCGACGCCTGCTCGTGGAGGATGTCGATGACGCCGAGGTAGGGCCAGATGGCGCGGCCGCGACCGGGGAAGAACTCCTCGAACCACTCGCCGTCGTAGTAGGTCCAGCCCTCGCGATCGAAGGCCGCCGCCTCGGTCGCCGCGAAGCGGTCCCACCAGGTCCGCAGGCCCGCCGGGAGATGCGGGTTGAAGGGATGACGCGGCGGGCTGAACAGGAAGCTGCTGCCCGAGCCCATCTCGTGCGCGTCGACGATGAGCTGGGGCCGGAAGCGGTGGAGCATCTCCAGCCGCGCGCGGCTCTCGGGGTGGACGAGATGGAAGCCGTCGCGGTTGAGGTCGAAGAAGTAGTGGTTGGTCCGACCACCCGGCCAGGTGCCGACGTGACCGAGCGACTCGGGGTCGGGGTTCTCGTAGCGACCTGAGAACGAGCGCAGGATCGAGATGGCGCGCTCGCGTCCGTCCGGGTTGAGCACCGGGTCCATGAGCACGAGCAGCTCGCGACGCATCTCGACGATCTCGGCGTCGCGGGAGGCGACCAGCTCGTAGGCCAGACGCAGGCCCGCCTCGGTGCCGGAGAACTCGTCACCGTGGATCGAGTGCCCCATGTAGGCGACGGCCGGGAGCTCGGAGAGCAGGCGGTTGCGCTCCTCCGCCGAGAGCGTCACGCGAGGGTCACCGAGTCGGGCGAGCCCGGCCTGGATGCGGTCGAGGCTCTTCAGGCGATCGGGTCGCCCGATGACGAGGATGACGAGTGGTCGCCCCTCGTGCGAGCGGCCGTACTCGAGCAGCTCGACCGAGGCGCTCGCCTCCGCCAGGGCCCGGCAGTAGCGCAGCACCTCGTGATGCAAGAGGGGATGCGAGCCGACGTCGTGACCGAGGACGGAGTCGACGGTCGGCACCTTGGGATCGTGCTCGCTCTCCGGGCGGTAGCGGTCCTGCGCCATCGCTGCGTGGGCGAGGGCCAGGACGAACAAGCAGGTCGAGAGCGAGCGGACGAGACGGCGGGAGGAGCTCATGCCGCGAGGCTACCGCAGCCTGCGACACGGCATGAACTCTCCCGACGGCGGCCTGGCCCCGGGCCTGCCTCAGCAGGTACCCAGGGCCGCGGCCGTCGTGGCCGCACCGTCGTCGCGACGGGCGCCGCCGAGGTCCTTGACCGCCAGGTCGTGGTAGCGACCCTTCTGGCCCAGCAGCTCGCGGTGACTGCCGTCCTCCACGATGCGTCCCTTCTCGATGAAGAGGATGCGATCCGCCTCGCGGATGGTCGACAGTCGATGGGCGATGACGAACGCCGTGCGACCGGCGAGCAGCCGACGCACGCCCGCCTGGATGGCGAGCTCGGTCACCGCGTCCACCGAGCTGGTGGCCTCGTCGAGGATCAGCACGTCCGGATCGGCCAGCAGCGCCCGCGCCAGGGACACGAGCTGCTTCTGGCCGGTCGAGAGACGATCGCCGCCCTCCCCCACCTCGGACTCGAGGCCCTTCGGCAAGGTGGAGAGGAGCGACTCCGCGCCGATGGTGCGCACGGCTTCCTCGATCTCCGCGTCGGTCGCCTCGAGCCGTCCGTAGCGGACGTTGTCGGCCACCGTGCCGCGGAAGAGCATGGGGTCCTGGAGGACGATGCCCAGCTTCGACCGCCACCAGTCGAGCGAGCGCTCGCGGTAGTCGACACCGTCGAGCAGCAGCTCGCCCGCGCTCGGCTCGTGGAAGCGAGCGATGAGCCCGATCAGGGTGGTCTTGCCCCCACCGGTCGGCCCCACCAGCGCGACGGTCTGACCGGCGTCGACCCGCAGGTTCAAACCGGACAGCACCTCCGGCCCTCGTGAGTACGAGAAGCGAACGTCACGCAGCTCGATCGCCGAGATCGACTCGGGACCACCGTCTTCGGCCACGCCCTCGACGGTCGCCGCCTCCCGCTGCTCGGCCACCCGGGCCAGCACCGTGTCGGAGTCGCGCACCTCGGGCACGGTCTCGAGGAGACCGGTGATGCGCTCCGCTGCCGCCTGCGCGATCTGCAGGCCGGCGAAGGTCGCCGCGACCTCGTGAACCGGCTCGAAGAAGTAGTGAACGAGCTGAAGGAAGGCCACGAGCGTGCCCAGGGTGAGCAGGCCCGCGAGCACCTCCTCGCCGCCCTTCCACAGCGCGAGCCCCGTGCCGACGCTGGTGAGCAGCAGCACGAGCGGCAGGTACACGGCTGACTGGAGCGACTGACGCAGCGACGCCTCGTGCGACTCGCCCGACAGCTCGCCGAACTCAGCCCCCATGAGGTCCTCACAAGCCAGCGACTTCGCCGTTCGGGCACCGAGCAGGGTCTCGGAGAACGATGCGGTCAGCCGGGAGTTGAGCTTCCGGACCTTGCGCGCGCTCTCGAGGATGAGCCGCGAGAAGTACCACGACACGAAGAACAACGGCACGAGCACGACGAGCACGGTGAGCGCCAGGCCCGGCGCCATGATGAACAGCGTCGCGCCGATCATCGCCATGCAGGTCGTCCCCCAGAGCACGTCGAGGAAGCCCCAGGACAGCACCTGCGACAGGCGCTCGCAGTCCGAGGTCATCCGCGAGACCAGCCAACCGACCGGACGCTCGTCGAAGTAAGACTGCGGGAGCTGGATGAGACGACCGAAGGCCTCCACGCGCACGTCGTGCGCGAGGTGAGCCGAGAGCCGCCCGACCAACCGGATGAACAGCCACACCGAGAAGGCCATGAGCATCGACAAGGCGAGGTAGGCCAGGCCCGCCCCCGTCAGGTCGGCATCACGACCGTGCTCGACGAGCTGGTCGATCGCGGCCTTGGTGGCCAGCGGGTAGAGGGCCCCCGCCACCGCGGTGCCGATCGCCGCGGCCGAGATGCCCAGGAGCAAGCGCCAGCGTTGCGGTGCGCTCCGGAGGATGCGCTTCCACGCCGGCCACTGAATGCCCTGTCCGCTGTGATCTTCTTCTCTCGCGAAGCTCATGTCGCAGCTCCTCTCTCCACCAGGTCGGCGGCCAGCTCGCTGTCGTGCTGGGCCTGGACCTCGTAGCTGTCTCGATACGGACCGGGGACGGAGCAGAGCTCCGCGTGCCGGCCCTCTTGCACCTTGCGTCCCCGATCGAGGACGACCACGCGGTCGGCCTCGCGCAGGGTCGAGAGTCGGTGAGCGATGAGGATCGTGGTGGCCTTGCCCCGACGTCGGCGCAAGGCCTCGCGGATCCGCGCTTCGGTCTCCGTGTCGACGGCCGAGAGCGAGTCGTCGAGGACGAGCACGGGCGCGTCCCGGAGCAGGGCTCGCGCCAGCGCCAGTCGCTGTCGTTGACCACCCGAGAGGGTCACGCCCCGCTCACCGACGAGCGTGTCGTAGCCCTCGCCGAGGGTCTCGATGTCGCCGTGCACGCCGGCGATGCGAGTGGCCTCGACGAGCTCGTCGTGCTCGACGCCGTCGCGTCCGAGCTCGAGGTTGGCCCCGACGCTGCGGGAGAACAGGAACGGCTCCTGCAGCACCGAGGCGACCTTGCGTCGGACGCTCCGTCGCGGCAGCTCACGCAGCTCCCGACCATCGAGCCGGATCGTTCCGGTCTCGTAGTCGTGGAGACGCAGCAGCAGCGAGACGAGGGTCGACTTGCCCGACCCCGGGGGGCCCGTCAGCGCGACGGTCTCGCCAGCCGCGACGGTCAGGTCGAGCTCGTGGAGGGCGGGACCGGCCTCGTCGTACTCGAAGGTCAGCCCCTCGATGACGAGCTCACCCTGCGGCCCGACCTCACCGGCCTCGTCCTCGGGCAGCTCGCTCTCGCGGATCTCGGCCAGCAGCTCGTCGACACGCCCGAGGGAGACCAGCGCCTGCCCGGACTCGGACAGCACGCGACCAGCCTGACGGAGCGGCCACACGAGCAGGCCCGCCCAGCTCAGGAAGGCGACCAGGCCGCCGACCGAGAGGGCCGAGGAGCGCACGAGGATGCCGCCGACCACCAGCACCAGGCCGATCTGGGCCAGGCACAGGAAGTCGGACAGCGACCAGTAGCTCGCGAGCTGGTCGAGCAGCTTGACGCGGAGGTTGCGCCACTCCGCCGCATGCTCCCCGAAGCGCTGACGCTCGTGGGGACCCCGCCCGAAGGAGCGGACGACTCGCATGCCGGTGAGGACCTCCTGCAGCAGGGCGGTCAGCCGACCCTCGCACTCGTCCACCTCGGTGAAGAGCTCCTGCACTCGCTTGAAGAACGAGAGCGCGAAGACGCCGATGAGCGGCAGCAGGGCCACCGCCACCAGGGTCATCAGCGGATGGAGGACGAACATGACCGGGATGGCCACGACGATCATGAGCAGCACGCGGCCGAGGTCGACCACGCCCTGGCTGAGGAAGGTCCTCAGCGTGTCGAGGTCGGAGCTGCAGCGCTGGACGACGTCGCCGGTGTCCCGGCCGTCGATGGTCTTGCAGGGCAGCCGGAGGAGGTGCCGGTGCAGCCGCCGCCGGAGATCGAGGATGAGGTCCTCGGTGGCCCA
Source organism: Acidobacteriota bacterium (assembly GCA_039029535.1). GTDB lineage: Bacteria > Acidobacteriota > JBCCFW01 > JBCCFW01 > JBCCFW01 > JBCCFW01. The sequence continues at coordinate 14,157 of JBCCFW010000133.1, read as the reverse complement.
GGCCGAGCGGTGCCGGTGGACGTACGAGAACAGGCCGGAGAGACCGGTGAGGAGCACGACGAGGCCGCCGACCAGCCAGAGCCGGTCGAGCCACCAGTCACGGCCTCCCGGCCAGCGCTCGAGATGGACCGCCCAGCCGGAGTCGGTCGCGGCGTCGGCTCTCAGGAGCCCGTCGACGAGGATGCCGGTGACCATGGGGGTCAGCAGGGCGAAGGCGACGGAGAAGGCGAGGGCCACCACGGCCCAGCCGTAGCGACGCGCCTGGGGTCGGATGAATTGGAGGAGCTCTCGGGACGAGGATGACGTGGACATGACGGCGACCTGGGGACGGGGATCCCACGAGAGGGATCGGGGAGACACCAGAGAGAGCAGAAATCGAAAGACCCGCTCGGGCGAGCGGGTTCACCTACTGGACCCAGGGGTGGGTCGGACCCGGCGTGGGGTCGCTAGCGGTGAGACCGGCTCATCGGACCGACGACCGAGGAAATCAGCACCTTCGGAGTTCGATCACGTCGCAGCTGGCTGCTCATGCGTTCTTCTCCATCGGTGCCCCCTCCTCGGCGTGGTGGCGGTGTCGTGGCAGCGGGGGGTGCTGCCTGGCCGCGTGATTCGGTGAAGATATGTCAGCCGCCCCGGGAAGGAAAGCCCGGTGCACGAAAAAGTACAGCCCTAAGCCTGATAGTCTCATTCCCGTGCTATTCCCCGCGGTTATCGGCGCGTGAGCAAGCCGACCGGCCGGGTGGCAGCCTGGGACCTCATCCGCGGCTGCGCGGTGCTGGGCATCCTCGTCGTCAACATGCCCTACCACGCTCAGGTCGAGGGGGTCCTGGGCAACAGCCTCCACGACGTCGCCGGCGAGCGAGGCATCGACTGGGCGGCCTTTGCGGTGGTGGACTTCCTCGCCACCCTCAAGTTCATCGGCCTCTTCTCCCTCCTCTTCGGCGCCGGCCTCGCCTTCCAGGTGGATCGCGGCCGAGAGCGCGGCGGCCGCTGGTCGAGCGCGATCCTCACCCGACTCTCGGTGCTCCTCCTCGTCGGCGTCCTCCACGGCACGCTCATCTGGTTCGGCGACATCCTCACCGCCTACGCCATCCTGGGCTTTCCCCTCTTCTACCTCCTGACCTCGCGGCTCGGTGTCCGCGGTCTCCTCGTTCTCGCGACGCTCGGCCTCCTCTTCGCCTGGCTGACCTTCTCGGCGGTGGCCTTCGATCCGGGCTGGGGTGACTCGGACGGCGACCTGGGCTGGGCCGCGATCTTCGCGTCCGGCGACGTTCTCTGGATGACGCTCTGGCGGTCGTTGCTCTTCCTCCTGGTCGTCCCGCTCACGTTGCTCTTCTTCGGCGGCCGCCTGTTCGGCTGCATGTTGCTCGGGGCCGCGCTGGTCCGCTCGGGGCGGCTCACGGACCCGGCGTCGCACGAGGGCTTCTTCCGCAAGTTGTCGTGGTTGCTCCCGCTGGGATTCGGCCTCGAGCTGGTGTCATTCCTCTTGCGGCTCGGTGAGCCCGACCTGACGCAGCGCCTGCTCGCACACGGAGCGTTCTACTGGGGCTCGTTCCTGCTGGCGCTGTCGTACCTCGGCTTCCTCACGCGCTGGAGCCTGTCGTCGGTGGCCTCCGGCCTCCGTCGGCGGCTGGAGTCCGTGGGGCAGATGGCGTTCACCAATTACCTGACGCAGTCGATCCTCTGCGCGTTGCTCTTCAACTACCTCGGCTTCTACGACCGCTGGGATCGCGCGGAGGGCTTCCTCATCGCCTTGGCGATCTTCGGCCTCCAGCTCGCCTGGAGCCCACTCTGGCTCGCGCGCTTCCGCCAGGGTCCCCTCGAGTGGGCGTGGCGCTGCCTGTCGCAGGGACGCCGTCTTCCGCTCCGTCGGGAGACAAGTACCCCCGTGCTAACCTGAGCGTCCTCCCTGGAGCCGACGCGAGAGCAGCATGCGGTGGACCGGCGCGACAGCCCTGACCTCGATCGTCGCGCTCGCGTTCGCTCTCGTCTCTCCCCCGTCGACGCCGGCCCAGGACGAACCGTCGCCGCTGAGCGTGGAGGACGCGCTGGCCCTCGCGTTGGTCGACCACCCCGAGGTCGAGATCGCGACGCTCGAGCTCGAGTCCCGGCTCGGCGCCCTGCATGCCTCGCGCAGCCCGTACGACTTCGTGCTGCGTGGCAGCCTGCGTCATCGGAGCGAGGTCCAGCCCGCGCTCGACCTGCTCACGGGTGGTGACAAGGTCGTCACCACGCGTGACGAGCAGAGCGTCGGCGTCTCGAAGAAGCTCGACTTCGGCCTGACGCTCGACGTGCAGCTCCGCACCTTCAAGGGTGAGACCAACAGCGAGAACGCGACCTTCAACCCAGCACGAGTCGTTCGTCTCGAGACGACCCTGCGTCAGCCCTTGCTCCGCGACCGTGTCCTCGACGCCGACCGTCGCGCCGAGCTGGCGGCGGAGTCGGCGACGCGCCTGGCCCGCGCCGAAGTGAAGGCCGCACGTCTTCGCGCCGAGCACGACGTCCGACGCAAGCACCTGGCGCTGGCCCTCGCGCAAGCGGAGATGGGGGCTCGACAGGACGCGGTGATCTCGGCACGTGAGCAGGTCGAATCGAGCCGGGCTCGGGTGGGCGCGGGCACCTTGTCGCAGCTCGACCTCGAGCTGACCGAAGGTGAGCTGGCGCAGCGTCAGGGCGAGCTGCTCGATGCCACGGCGGTCCGAATCGACGCGCAGGAAGCCCTGCTCGACGTCCTCGGTCCGGGCTGGACCGGCGGTCCCATCGTGGTGACGGCGCTTCAGGAGGTCGCGGCGGCATCGGTCTCGGGTGAGGAGCCTCCGTTGGAGCGCCGGGTCGATCTCGTGAGGCTCCAGGAAGAGGTCACCGACGCGGAGTCCGAGCTGCGTCATCGTCGGGGTCGGCTCAAGCCGCAGCTCGACGTGGTCGCGACCTACGGCGCGGTGGCCATCGGCGGCAGCGACCTGCGAGCCGACGAGGTCATCGACACCGGCCGCGTGTTCGACGAGGCCGGACGCGGCGAGTTCCCCAACTGGAGCCTCGGGCTCGAGGTCACTCACGAGCTGGGACGACGGGCGGCGAAGGGCTCCTTGCAGGAAGCGTTCGCGTTGCTCGAAGCGGATCGAGCTCGCTTGCGTCGGGCTCGGGAGCGAGCCGAGCTGGAGCTTCAGTCAGCGCGACGGGCGGCGCGAGCCGATCGACGTCGGCTCGAGCTGGCGCGATCGCAGCGGGAGTTGAGGGAGCGGAGCTTCCTCGCCGAGCGCCGACGCTTCGGCGCGGGCTTCTCGAGCCGCGACCGCGTGAGCCGTGCTCAGGAGGAGCTCATCGCCGCGGAGATCGCCGAGCTACGCGCGCTGGCCGCGGTGGTGGAGTCGCGGATCCGGATGGATGAAGTGCTGCGGCTGGGTGGGTGAGCACGTCACCTCGTCGTGCTCGCTGAGGGAGGGGCAGCATGGGTCTTCCGACCAAGAACACTCGACTGATCGTGGTCGATGGCGTCGAGTATCGCTGGCGCGTGTCCATCGGCAGCGGATGGATGAACATCAACGTTCAAGTCGCGACCGGCGATGGCCCGCGGCTCCGAGCCCTGACCGGGGGCATGGATTGGAACTGGGGAGACCGTCGGTCCATCACGCCGGCCGGTGTCGAACGATTGATCCGATTCGCCCTGAATGACGGTTGGTCACCGAAGGCCAGCAACACCTCGTGGCATCGCATCAACGATGTCGACCAGAAGGTCGAGCTCGGACCGGACACGAACGAATAGGCCGAGCTACCCCTGCTGCCGCTTCATCAAGCGCGCGAACAAGCCGTCCGTCGCCGACAGCTCGTCGAAGCTCCCGACCTGTACCACTCGTCCCTGGTCCAGCACGTAGATGCGATCTGCGTCCCTCACCGTGCTCAGGCGGTGCGCGATGACCAGGCGGGTGACGTCCAGCTTGCCGATGCTCGCGGTCACGATGGACTGCGTGCGGTTGTCCAAGGCCGAGGTTGCCTCGTCGAGGAACAGCAAGCGCGGCTGGAGCACCAACGCCCGGGCGATGAAGAGCCGCTGACGCTGACCTCCCGAGAGGTTCGTCCCGCCCTCGCTGACCACCGTGTGCAGGCCCATGGGCATGGCCTCGATGTCTTCGGCCAGCCCGGCGGCTCGCGCCGCAGCCCAAGCTTCATCCAGCTCGACCGCGTTGCCACCCGAGATCGCGTCGAACAACGAGCCCGAGTTGATCCTCCCGCCTTGCAACACCGAACCGACCTGACGACGCACCGCACCGAGGTCGAGCCCCGACAGGTCCTGGCCGTCGTGCAGCACGCGTCCGGACTCGGGGTCCTCGAAGCCGAGCAGCAAGCGCACGATGGTCGACTTGCCCGAGCCCGACGGACCGACCAGGCCGATCATCTCCCCCGCCTCGGCGTGGAGGTCGACCTCGTCCAGGATGGCCGGCCCACCCTCGCGATACCGGAACACGACCCGCTCCATCGCGAAGGCGCCGCTGAGACGACCCGGGTCCGTGCGACCCGACGCGACCTCCGCCGGCTCTTCGAGAATGGGACGCGCCCGCTCGTGCAGCACCGCTACCTCGAGCAGGCTCGTGATGGTCCCGGTGACGCTCACGAGACCACCGACGAAGGCGCCGAAGGCCGCGTGGAAGCCGAGGAAGCGCCCCGGAGTCAGGTCGCCGGCCACCAGGAGCTGGGTGGCCATGTAGAACAGCGCGATGGTCGTCGCCGTCGACACCGCGATGCCCACCAGCTCGACGAGATCGTCGAGGGTCTGAATCTTCAGCACGAGCCGCTGCTGCTTGGCGTACTCCCGTGACCAGCGAGTGAACGCGCGGTCCTCCGCACCGGCCACGCGCAGCTTGGACACGCCGTCGACCAGCTCGACCGCCAGGCCGAAGACCCGCGCGCCGATCTCCATGAGCTCGCGCGACAGGCGCAGGATGATCACGCCCGAGCCCACCGTCATGACCGCCGTGATCACCGCGGCCCCCAGCGCCAGCAGGGACAGCGGTGGGCTGTAGTAGAGCAGCAGGGCGAAGTTGAGCAGGGCGAAGCCACCGGCCAACAAGGCCTGCAAGGTGGTCCCGCCGAGCTCTGCGCGAATCTGACCCACCGCGTTCACGCGGGACAGCAGGTCGCCGGTCGCGTGACGTCGGAAGAACGCGGGCGAGAGCTTCAGCAGCTTGTCCCAGACCGCTGCCTGCGTCATGGAGTCCGAGAGCAGCTCGAGCCGCAGGGCGAGCTGACGCTGGGTCAGCTCGACGACCGTGCGCGCCACGCCGATGAGCAGCAAGCCCGCGCAACACCACAGGAGCAGGCTGCGATCCGCATCCGGCAAGACGTGATCGACGAGCAAGGCCAACGCGTGCGGCGTCGCCATGCCGAGGATCGCGACCGTCGCCGCCGTGAGCAACAGTCGGACCAGCTCGCTCTTGAATCCACCGAAGGCGAAGCGCAGCAGCTCCCAGGCCTTGGTGACCTTCTCCGGCAGCGGTCGATAGAAGACGAAGGCCTCCGCCGCGAGCTCCGAGGCGAGGTCGTCGTCGACACGCTGGCGCTGCCCGGTCTCTGGATCGAAGAGCGCGTAGCGACCGGGGCCATCGGGCAGCAATGCCACTGGCCGGGCGTCGTCTTCCTCGCCCAGCCGGGCCACCATGGGGCCGCCGTCGTCTTCCCACCAGCGCCCTTCGAGCAACACCTTGCGCAGGCGAAGCCGCGAAGCACGGGCCACCGCATCGAGCGGCTCCCGCACGCGCGCCAGGTCTTCCGAGGCCGCGGCGGGTCGAATGTCGAGACCGGCGTGACGACCGACCTCGGTCGCCGCCGACAACAGCGGCGCACCGAGCACGGGCGGCTGCTTCTTGCTCCGGAAGACCGAGACGAGCTGCTCGTCGGCCTGCTGGCTCGAGCCGGACGCCTGCCGACCGAGCGCGCGCAGGCGAGAGACCTCGCCGCGCTCCAGCTCGCGTCGACGCGCCAACAAGGCCTGCGCGATCCGGGGACACGCCGCCGCCCACGAGTCGGGCCAGGGCAGCCAGCTCTCCGGGTCCTCCACGCTCGGCAAGCCGAGCTCGGCTTCGGGGAGGGCCTCCTCGAGGGCGGCGAACAGCTCGGCGACCTGACGACGACGTCCGGCTCCGCCCTCTCCTTCGAGGCTGCGTCCGAGCTCCGACAGCGATCGCTGCTCGACCTCGCAGGGCTCGAGCGGGATGGCCCACAGGCGGGGGCCCACGGCACCACCCTCTTCGGGCAAGCCGAGGAACCAGTCCCCCACCTCGCGCTCGAAGAGAAGATGACGACGGTGATCGCCACCCTCGGCATCGTCGATCCAGAAGAGCGCGAGGCTCCCCTTGGTGACCCGGAACGCACGGGGCTCACCCGACAGCGGCAGGGCGTCCTGCGCCCCGTCCAGGCGCAGGCTGCGACCAGGGGCTCCCGCGGTCGCCATGTCAGTCGATCTCACGCGACATCGAGAGCGCTGCCCTCCTGCTTGAGGAGCCGGGCATACTCGCCATCCGACGACCACAGCTCGTCGTGCGTCCCACGCTCCACGACCTTGCCAGCGCGCAGCACGATGATCTCGTCGCAGTCCCGCACGGTGCTCAAGCGATGAGCCACCACGATGCAGGTGCAGCCACGACGACGCAGGTTGCGATCGATGATGCGCTCGGTCTCGGTGTCGAGGGCCGCGGTCGCTTCATCGAGGATGAGCAGCGTCGGGTCACCCGCCAGGGCCCGCGCCAGCTCCAAGCGTTGACGCTGTCCGCCGCTCAGGTTGCGACCGCCCTCGAGAAGCTCCGCTTCGTAACCACCGGGCAGCGAGAGCACGACGTCTTCGATGGCCGCGTCACGACAGGCCGCAACCAGACGATGCGGCGGGAGGTCGTCGTCCCAGAGCGTGAGGTTGTCCCGCACGCTACCGGAGAAGAGCGTGAGGTCCTGTTCGACCAGCGCCACCGATGACGCGAGCAGGGGCTTGTCGATCTCCGTCAGCGATCGCCCGTCGAGAAGGATCTGGCCTTCCCAGGGCTGATAGAGACCGGAGACCAGCCTCGCCAGCGTCGACTTGCCCGAGCCGCTGCCGCCGACCAGGGCGACCCGCTGCCCCGGCTCCAGCTCCAGGCTGAACTCGCTGATGAGCGGTGGCGCGAGATGGTCGTAGCCGTAGGTGATCTTCTCGAGCTGCACCCGTCCCGACAGCCGACGACGCTCGTCCTCCGGCAGCGCGAGCGCTTCTTGAGTGACGACGAGCTCGTCGGCGTCGTGTCGCAGCACGTCGTCGAGACGGTTGAGGTCACCCTCGAGCTCCTGGATGGTCGCGAGCAACCCGACCAAGCCCTGCACCGGCCCCTGCAAGCTGCCCATGAGCGTCTGGAACGCGATGAGCATGCCCAGCGACAGCTCGCCCTGAACCACGCGCAGCCCGCCCACCAACAGCAGGGCGATGACCGACAAGGTGGACAGCAAGCCCGGCACGATGCCCAGCTTCGCGTTGAGACGTCCGAGGTCACCGGATGCGTTGACGACCCGCGCGTTCAGCCCGGCCCACTTCGAGAAGAAGCGCGACTCCTGCGCCGAGGCCTTGAGCGTCTCGACCGCCTGCACGCCCGCCAGGGCGACGCCCGCGAGCTTTCCCTGATCGGAGAGCAGGCGCTGATGACCCGCCCGCCGACGCGTGGCCACGAAGCGCAGCGCCAGCACGTTGCCCACCGAGAACACCAGGGCGATGACCGTGAGCAGCGGGTCGTAGCAGAACATGAGCCCCGCGTAGAGCAGCACGAGCAGGGCGTCGATGGCGGTGGTCGCGAGCTGACCCGACAAGGTCTCCGCCACCCGGTCGTTGAGATGCATCCGCCCGCTCACCTCACCCGAGAAGCGCTGGGCGTAGAAGCTCATGGGCAGGCGGAGCAGGTGACGCAGGAACTTGCTCGAGCCGCTGATCGCCAGCCGCATCCGCAAGTTGCGCAATTGCGCCAGTCGCAGGGCCGAGAGCGCGACCTGGAGCAGCGCCGTCGCCCCGAGCGCTCCGAGCAGTGGAAGGAGCCAGTCCTCCCTTCGCTCGATGAGCACCTCGTCGATGAAGAGCTGCGTGAAGACGGGGATGGCGAGCCCCGGCGCCACGAGCAAGAGTCCCGCGAAGAAGCAATACAGGAGGGCCGATGCGGAGCCCTTCACGCGTTGTAGCAAGCCGCGGTGCGCGCTGACCGGCTCACCACCGGGCTCGAAGTCGGGGCCGGGCTCCATGGTGAGCACGACTCCGGTGAAGCCCTCGTCGAACTCGCGACCGTCGACCTTGCGATGACCCACCGCCGGATCGTTGAGAAACACCGACCCGTCGTCGTCGAAGCCCTCCACCACCAGGAAGTGGTTGAAGTGCCAGAAGACGATGAACGGCGCCGGCAGCTCGCGGACGCTCTCGAGTGTCTTCGACAGCCCCTTGGCGATGAGCCCACGTCGTCGCGCTGCCTTGACGACGTTGCTCGCCTTGCTGCCGTCACGGGAGACACCACACTCCCGACGCAGCTCGGGCAGGGTCACGTGCAGACCGTGATGGCCGAGCATGATGCCGAGCGCCGCCGCGCCGCACTCGACCATCTCCATCTGCAGCAACTGCGGAGTTCGAACCCTCCGGGCCGGACGGGAGCCCCGTCGCCACGGGAGCAGGTCGGCCAGCTTCACGAAGCGCCCTCGCGCTCACGCAAGATGGGCAACACGAACGACAGCGGACGCCGCCGCTGCACCTCGACACGGGCCTCCCCCGTCTGACCGGCGCTCATGGGATGCCGCTTCGGTCCCTTCGACGAGGTCCAGGCGAGATCGCCGTCCTCGTCCAGCGCCAACTCGATCTCGACCTGCAGCACGGCTTGCCCACCCGTGAGCTGCTCGGCCAGCCCACGATGGCCGACCCGACGCTCGATCTCCGGCAAGCTCACCGGCAGCGGCGAGATCGCCCGGACCGTGCCCTTCAGGCTCCCGTGTCGCTGCCTCGCGACGGCGTCCGGCGAGAGCTGCACGGGCATGCCCGGCGCCAGTCGCTTGCCGTCCCCGACCGGGAAGTACGCGAGGGCGAGCAGGGGCGCCTCGGCCTCTTCGATCTCGACGCTGCCCAGGCTCTGCCCGGCGCTGAGCACGTTGCCGACCTGAGCATGGAGCTCCAGCACCCGACCCGCCGTGGGCGCCCGCACCCGTCCCTCCGTCTCGAGCTGGAGCTTCAGGCGGTCGCGCTCGGACTCGAGCTCGACGATGCGGGTCTCGAGGCTCTCGGTCTCGTCGAGGGTCTCCTCGGCCAATCGTCGCTCCCGGAGCCGCAGCTCGGACAGCTCCGATTCCATCGACGCCAGCTCGCGCTCCTCGCGCGCCCGGGTCTCGTCGGCCTGAAGGAGGCTGCGCTCGGCCGCTTGCAGGTCGGCTTCCAGCCGGGCCTCGGCTTCCTTCGCGTCGAAGAGCCGTTGCTCGAGGTCGAGCAGGGTCGCCTCGCTCTCGAGACCGTCGGCCACCAGGGCCGCCAGGCGCTTCCTTCGCTCCTGCCGTTCCGCGGTGAGCGCTCGCGCCGCCGCCAGGCGGGTGCGGAGGTCGTCGCGTCGATCACGCCAGCGCTGACGCTCGAGCTGACGGGCCTGGTCGGAGAGCTGCCGGAGCTCGCTCGACTGTTCTTCGAGTCGCTCGCGCTGCGCCTGGACCGACTCGCGCTCCAGCGCGCGCCGGCCGCGGGTGAGACGCTGACGCTCGGCCTGGCGGCTCCGGAGACGCCTCAGGTCGGCCCGGACCTGCTCCAGCGCCTGGGCGGCGTCGGCCTGATCGACCCGGCCGATAAGCTGCCCTTCCTCCACGAGATCGCCCACGGAGGCCCCGAGCTCCCCCAATCGGCCCGAGGTCGGGGACTGGACCGAGACGACCTGCCTAGGACGGACTAGCACGCTCTGGCCGCTCACTCGCGAGGGCACGGAGCCGACGACGCTCCAGACCAGGGCGCCCACGACGAGGGCTCCGAGGCCGAGCAGCGGGAGCCAGGTCACCGGATGGGCGACCCGCATCATCTCGTCGAGGCGCTCGGGTGAAGAGAGGCGCTCGACGGAGCGCTGTCTGAAAGGTCCCGATCGCGGCACGTTCTTCCCCCGCGACCTGCCCCTCAGGACGACGAAAGGGGGTGCCGACGCCGGAACGCAGCACCCCCTCGTGATGGCCTGCCGCGCAGGCCGCAGGCTACCAGGTCAGCCAGCTCGGAGCGGAGCCGAGGTTGCCGACGGTGCCCGAGGCGCGGGAGTTGGGCGAGGTGACCGCCCGCGCGCCGCCGCGATCGGGCGTGCCGCGCTCGACGCCACCGCCGTCCGCGATGCCCATGGTGTTCTGGCCCATGCGCCGGCGCATCTCGTCGTAGACCGCCGAGGCGTCCTGGGAGAGACCACCCGTGCTGCTCAGGCTGCCGCCCTTGCCGCCGGCCACGGCCTCGAGGTCCTCGTCGCTGATCTCGCCGTCGATGACGCCGTCCTGGACGAGCTGCGCTTCGAGCGAGCTCCGCACCGAGGCAGCCTCGTCGGCAGTGCAGTCGTAGCCGTGCTCCGTGGCCAGGCGAGCGATCGCCGCCGCGCCGTCGCCGGAGATCCGGCCGACCTGCTCTTGGAGCTCCTCGCTCTTGGACACCTCGTTCAAGAAGGCCAGGGCCTTGTCTGCACTCATCGCTTGCTCCTGCACCGCTCATCGGCGGGGGATTCATCCCGTGATTTCGTTAGGTGGTTTGTACACCGAGAGGGGGGAAGATCCAAGTCCGCGGGGTTCAGATTGCGGCACGCCGAGGGCGCTCAGAGCTCGAGGTCGACGCCGATGTCATCACCCTGAAAGTCCCCAGGACGGCCTTCTCGGCGTCGATTGGGGCCCATCGAGTACACCACCTGCCGGCACGGTCCTCCCCCCTCCGGACACTCGACCAGCACCCAGTAAGGAGAGTTCCAAGGGTCGAGGAGGTACTGAGCGCGCTCCTCGGGCAAGGCCGGCCCGATGAGGCTCCGGAACGAGGTCAGCTCGAGCTGCGGTCCCCGGTCGGCCACCGCGTGGTAGGCCCGCCGGTGATGACGAGGCGACCGGAACGGGACTCTTCGGAGATCGTCGCTCAGGGCGTAGCACTCGAGCTGGGCCTGGGCGACCAGGGCGGGCGACGAGGCGCGACGTGCCGTGAGCCAGGCCGTGCCGAAACCCAAGAGCCCGCACAGGACGACCGCCGCCGGGGCCGTGAAGGCCAGGAAGCGAGGGGGCAGCCTGGGCCAGCTCGGCTCGATCAAGAGCGCTCCGGCGAGCATTCCGATGCCCAGGCCGAGCTCGGCCCACTCCCCCGAGAGGTGCCAAGGACGCGCGTTGAAGATGAGGGCCGTCACCAGGAAGGCCGGCGCCAGCGCCCAGGGGGGCGCGAGAACACCGAATCGGCGCGCCTGAGCCGGCGCCAGGACGGTCAGGAGCCGCAGCCCCACCCCGTAACCGAGCACGACGGCGAGGAAGGCCCGCATCCGCCAAGCCTTCGCGACGAGGTTGTGGACGTTGAGCTCCTGCTGGAAGTTGCTCTCGAGGAAGAGCTCGGGCGGACGATAGCCGACCAGGCGCTGCCCCCAGGACAGCTCCTCGAGGGCGATCAGGAGCGCGCCGAGGGCGAGCAGGGCGGCGAGAATCCGGCCCTCCGTCAACCTGAGGGCGCGACCGCAGTAGACGAACGCGGCCAACAGGAAGGCCCAGGCGCTGGCCCACTCCACGCCTCCATCCTCCTGCCCGAGCTCGGCCAGAACCGTCGGGTTCGAGCGACTCAGCCAAGCCGCCGTCACGTAGATCCCGATCACCACCCCCGTCACGGCCCAAGCCGCCCGAGAGGCGTCTGAAATCGCTGATTTCGGAGCTTTCACGCCGGTTCGCCTTCACCGAATCCTAGCGGCGGCCGGCCCGTCTTCGCCGGCTCGATCCTAGGTGGGTTGCTTAGCCACGGTCCTGGGAACTGCGTTCGAATTGGACCGATTCGCCCCACGGCGAAACGGCCTCCAGGGGCTGTATAGGAAAGCATGGAGAAAAGTCCTTGCACGCTTGCTCGCCACGGCTTACCAGAAAAAGTAACTCAGCCCGCCTGTGTCCGTGGGCGCCGCCGTTCGTTGGCGGCGGCCGTCCTCATGCGTCGTGGAAGGTTCCCCCTCCACGAGCCTGGGGGGAGCACGGAGCAGGATTCATCGCGACAGCGAAAACAAACCTGAGAGGAACGGACATCATGTCGAGACGGATTTTCCCCCTTCTGAGCTGTGCGGCGCTCCTGATGCTTGCCGTGGGCGCTCAGGCCCAGCCCGCAAATGACGACTGTAGTGGCGCGATCGACGTCGCGGTCGGCTCGGTCACCTCCGGTGAGACCTGTACCGCGGGTCCCTCCTTCAACCTGCCTCCCGTGTGCGGCAGCTACCTCGACCTCTTCGACAACAACGTTTGGTTCAAGTTCGTCGGCACCGGTGGCCAGGTCACCGTGTCGACCTGTAGCGATCTCGGCGGCTCCGCCGGTTTCGACACCCAGATCGCCATCCTCACCGGTGACTGCGCCGAGCCCGTGCTCACCTGCGTCGACGGTAACGACAACGACCCCAACTGCAGCGAGTTCGGTCCCTCGACCGTGACCCTCTGCACGATGGAAGGTCAGGAGTACTTCGTCCTCGTGACCGGCTTCCTCGCCTGTGGCGACTTCGAGCTGGCCGTGAACGACGATGGCCTCTGCGTCTCCACCTGCCAGACCGCCGAGCCCGTCGAGATCCCGAGCGTGACCGACGGCTCCACCAACGACGCCCTCGAGTCGCCCAACGCGCCGCAGTGCTGCACGGACGCCGAAGGCCAGATCGGCAACACCTCCGCCGACTTCTGGTACAAGGTCGTCGGTAACGGCAACAGCGTTCAGGTCAGCACCTGCCCCGACCTCGGTGGCTCGGCCGACTTCGACACGCGCATCAGCGTCTTCTGCAGTGGCTGTGATGAGCCCATCTGCGTCGACGCCAGCGACGACGACGTGACCTGCAGCCCGGGCAACCGCCTGACCTCGACGGTCGAGTGGTGCACCGAGGCCGGTGTCGAGTACCTCATCCAGGTGCACGGCTTCGCGGACTCCACCGGCGACTTCGCCCTCGCCGTCAACGAAGGCACGCCTTGCGACGACTTCCCGATCTGCGTCGACAGCGACCCGTGCTGTGAGGGCTGCAACCTCTTCCAGCTCGTCCGCCTCGCCTTCCCGGATCCGCCGCCCATCGCCGACGACCACCCCTGCTTCGGCGCGCCGGCTCCGTTCGCTTCCGACCTCTGCTGCGAGACGACCAACTACTTCCTGCCGCTGCTCCCGGGCATGCCCGACATGCTCCCGTACGGCCACCCCTGCACGGGTCCGTGTCCTGCCGACTGCGTGACGCTCGACTTCTCCGGCGCGGCCGCCGGTGACGACGCCAGCACCGCCTTCGGTGGCGTGACCATCTCCGGTGGCGCCAACCAGGTCGTGGTCTTCGACACCGCGAACCCGAGCTGTGGCGACGTCGACCTCATGACCCCGGGCGTCGGTGCCGGCAACGACATGCCGCGCGGCAACGCCGTGGTCCTCCAGGAAGACACCAGCTCCTGCTCGCCCAACGATGACCAGGACGGTGGCACGATCACCTTCACGTTCGATGCGGCGGCCAAGGTCGACTCCGTTGGCGTCCTCGACGTCGAGGAAGGCGGCTCGGTCGAGAGCTTCGACTGTGCTGGTGGCCTGCTCGATTCGGTCTCCATCCCCGCCGGTGAGAACAACAGCTGGCAGCAGATCGACCTGCTGAACAACTGTGGCATCTGCGAGATTCAGGTGACCTTCGAGGGCTCCGGCGCCGTCACGGACGTCGTTTGCGTGAGCGGCGGTCGCCGTGGCGCCACCGTGGTCGGCCGTCCGACCAACGGTCGCTCCCTCCGTCGTGGTGCCGAGGCCGGCCGTCGTGGCAACGACAACCGCCTGGTCCCCGAGCTCAACCACAGCCGCTGATCCCTGACCAGACCGGGGAGCTCGTCAACGCGGGCTCCTCGGGCTGACGGGGCGGGTCTCCGTTCCCCCGCCCCCCGATTCCTCGCCCCACGTCTTCGGCGGGGCCTCGGTGCGGCAGTCCGGGCGTTTCGAGCGGGGCAGCGCTCGCCCCC
>JBCCFW010000132.1:0-21867 GCA_039029535.1 Acidobacteriota bacterium | reverse complement strand
GTTGAGGGCGACTTGCAGCGCACCGGTGTCGAGACCGAGCGCGTCGAGGGCGGCGTCACCGTTGACGTCGGCGAGGACGAGGTCGACGCCGCGGAGCGGTCGGAAGAGCTGGTCCTCGTAGTTGCGTCCGCCGAGGTTCAGGATGGCGGTGCTGCCGGCGCTGCTGCCCGCGACCACGTCGGGATCGCCGTCGCAGTCGATGTCACCGACGGCCAACCGCGTCGCCGGCGCGAGCACCGGGAGCAGCTCGACCGGACCGGGCGCGGCGAGGTTCTGGCCGTGATGAAGGGCCATCATCCGGCAGTCGGGTTCCGTGCAGCTCACGACCACGTCGCGCCGACCGTCCATGTCGAAGTCGGCGACGGCCAGGTCGGGCGCGGCTCCCAAGTTGATCGACGGCACCGGCGCCGAGGGCGACCAATTGCGGGGGCCGTCGTTGCGGACCGTCACCAGCGAGGTGGTGCCGGCGGCGTCACCGACCACGGCGATGTCGAGGTCGGTGTCGGTGTCGAGGTTGGCGGTGACCAAGGAGCTCACGCTGTCGAGCGCGAGGGGCACGACCGTGATCGCGCCGATGCCGGGCTCACCGTTGACGGGGTTGGGCGTGATGAGGATGACGTCGAGGCCGCCGTGCTCGCCGTCGAGCGCGGGGCCGATGAAGTCGGCGCGCTGGTCACCGTCGATGTCGGTGATGGCGAAGCCCCGGGCGGTCTGGCTCGAGGAGGCGACGATGTCGGTCGCGACCGACAGGCCCGTGCCCGTGCGGTTGAGCAGGATGGTCATGCCGAGCTCGACGAGGTAGACGTCGTCGTCACCGTCGGCGTCCGCGTCGGCGACCACCGGGAATGCACCGCTGTTGCGGGGGAGGTCGAGCAGGGCCGTGGTGAGCACGCCCGCGCCGCCGCCGCTGAGGAGCAGCGCGACGTCGTCGCCCGCGCCTCGGCCCGCGATCGCGTCGAGGAGACCGTCGCCGTTGAAGTCACCGGCGGCGAGCTGGGGCCCGAGGGTGGTGAGCCCGGACATGATCTCCGCCGAGTCGGTGAAGTTGCCCGCGCCGTCGCCTTCGCTCACGCGGAAGCTACCGCCCGAGGTCCAGACGAGGTCGAGCTCGCCGTCACCGCTCCAGTCGCCCACGGCGATGAGAGGGGCCTCGACCGTGTTGCCGGGAGCGAGGTTGCGGACGGTGCCGTCGAACACCGGCTGAGCGGTGGCCGGGGCGGTCCCGAGCAAGACGATGAGGGGGAGAAGCCCGAGACGGGCTCGCTGGGGCTGGCCTGAGGGCATGGAGTGTTCTCCGGCGCGGCACGCACGCCGCGCTCGAGGAGCGCTGGACCCTGCCGAGAGAAGAGTCTCGGTGGTGTCCCCGAAGTGGACCGAGGACACGACGAAACTCTCCCGAGAACCGGCAGGTCGCCCCTCTGGCGACGACGGATTCGTCTTCGCCTGCCCCCAGTGCTCGGCGATCGTAGGGAGTCCGGACCCGCGTGGTCAACGTCCTCTATTGGATCCGACGCAAGCGGTGGACCTGGTCCAGGCCCACGAGGCGCTCCTTCTTCGTCGCGACTTCGCGTCCACGGACGTAATCGACCTCGGCCACGGTGGGGAAATCGAGGGGACAGATCTCCAGGGTCTCGACCCCGCCGCCTTCCGTGAGGAGGTGGACTTCCCAGGTTTGGCCACGGCGTGCGGCGGCCTGGAGGACCCTCCGCGCGCGACTGGGGCTCACCGCGACCGACTGGTCGCCGCCGAACTCGGCCAGCTCCTCGTCGTCCTCGTCGTCGACGGTTTCCTCGACTTCGACGGCGTCGTCGGCCCGTCCGAGTGACTCGCGTCCGGAGAGGAAGCCCCGCGTGCGACCGCGGCGCTCGAGACGGATGAGCTCGTCGTGGGTGAGCTCGTCGAGGGCCTCGAGCGTGCGGCGGCCGAACTCCCTCCGGTACTTGTCGGCCAGCCGATCGCGGAGGATGCCCGGCGGGGGCGCCGCGCCGGTGGCCGGCGACTCGGTCGCGGCCTGGTCCCAGTCGAGGTCGAGGTCGTCGTACTCCGGGAACTGGGGCGGGGCGGGTGGTGCCGTGATCTCGTGGACTTCCGCGAGACGCCGAGGCTGACGTCGGACTTGGAAGCCGGCCTGGTCGAGCGCCGCGCGGACCTCGCCGTGGTGCGCGGGGTCGAGGACGAGAAGGCCGGGTGCGAGTCGATCGAAGGGCACGCCGGTGCGGGCGACGACGGCTTCGAGCTCCTCGCGTCGGTCATCGGGTTGGCAGCGGAGGATGAGGCCCTCGTGGGCGCTGACCTCGTCGAAGCGATCGGCCCAGCCGCGCAGCTCCTGGACGACGAGCTCGGGCAGGCCCGGCGCGGCGGCCAGCCCCTGAAGACGCTGGATCACGGATTCGATGTCGTCGTCGCCGTCCTCCAGGCTCTCGAGCACGCGCTCACGGCTGAGCACGTAGCGGCTCACCACGTCGGCGGACTCGAGCCGGCACCAGCGTGCCAGCTCGACGAGGGCCGGGAAGGACGTGCCTCGGGGGACGAGGACGGTGAGGTCGACCTGAAAGCGCAGCGCCGCAACCGGTCCGTCGTTTGCGGCAGCGTCGTCCTCGGGCTGAGCGGCGACGCTCACCCGCTCGTCGCCGTCCTGGGTGACCAGCCCGGCCAGCAGCAGGGAGGTCAGCGCGAGGTCGCGACCGTGCTCGTCATGCTCGACCTCGGCCTCGATGCCGTTGCGTGACCAGGCGCGGCGGTGCAGGCGCTGGAGCTTGGCGGCGGGGATGCGCGCGCCGGCCGGCCAGCGCTCGAGCAGTCCGAACAGGGCGGGGGCTCGCCCGGTCGTGTCGTCGATCTCGAGCAGGCGACGACGACGCAGCGAGCCGGGCTGCTCGGCCCAGCGCTGCATGGCGACGCCGTCGAGACGCAAGCGGTCGGCATCGTCGGGTCGTAGCCAGCCCATCTTTTGGAAGAGCGACAGCGCGTGCGGGATGAGGTGCCGCTGGGACTTGGGCAACAGGCTGCGGACCAGCGCCGAGACCTGGTCGGTTTCCTTCTTGTAGAGGTTGCCGCCTCGCGTGAGCCGCAGCGGGATCGTGGCGGCAGCGGCGAGGAGCGCGCCGAGGCAGTGGTCGTCGATGGTGGCGGTGCCCAGGCTGCCGACCTCGTCCTCGGCCTTGAGGCGATCGAGAAGGGCTTGGTGCAGCTCCGGCTCGAGGTAGTAGGCGTCGTCGTCGAGACGACGGGCGAGGAGCCCGGACTGCCAGGCGTCGTCGATGCCGGCCTCGACCCGGTCACCGAGCGTGTCGTCGAGCTCGAGCGTCAGCTCGTCCTCGAGCACCGAGGTGTTGGTCTCCCCGCCGAGCTCGGCCAGCGCGACGAGGGCGGCGCGGGCCGACTGCGACAGCCGTTCCCAGGCCTCCTGCAGGCCGTCCGGCTCCGCGAGCGCGGCACCGAGGTCGCCATCCTTTCGGCCCAGCGCGGCGGCGGCGGCGCTCCGGGCGTCGTAGCGAAAGACGTCACCGCTCAAGAGACGGCCTTCTCCTCGGCGGCCGACTCCAGGAGCTCGGCCCCGTCGGTCAGGACGTAGCCGTAGCCCTGCTCGGCGAGGAAGCGACGACGGTTCATGGCGTGGTCCTGCTCGACGCTGTCCTTCGTGACCAGCGAGTAAAGGACCGCCCGACCGTCCTTGGGACGCAGCAGGCGGCCGAGCCGCTGGGCTTCTTCCTGGCGAGAACCGAAGGTGCCGCTGACCTGGATGGCGATACGGGCGTCGGGCAGGTCGACGGCGAAGTTCGCGACCTTCGAAACGACGAGGAGCTTCAGCTCCCCGGAGCGGAAGCGATCGTAGAGGACGTCGCGCTCGGGTTGGGGCGTGCGACCGGTCAGGAGCGGAGCGTCGAGTCGCTCGGACAGCTCCTGGAGCTGGTCGAGGTACTGGCCGATGACGAGGACCGAGTCGTCGCGGTGTCGCTTGGCGAGCAGCTCGACGAGGTCGCCCTTGGCGGGGTTCTCCGAGGCCATCCGCAGCCGTTGACGCGGCTCGGCGGTGGCAGCAGCGAGGCGCATGTCGCCAGGGAGGGCGATGCGGATCTCCTGGCACTCGGCCTCGGCGATGAATCCCTGACGCTCGAGCTCCTTCCAGGGGACGTCGTAGCGCTTGGGTCCGATGAGCGTGAAGACGTCGCTTTCGTGACCGTCCTCACGGACCAGGGTGGCCGTGAGGCCCAGCCGGCGGCGCGACTGGAGATCGGCGGTCACGCGGAAGACCGGGGCCGGGAGCAGGTGGACCTCGTCGTGGACGATGAGACCCCAATCTCGCCGATTGAACACTTCGAAGTGCGGGAAGGGGCCCTTCTTCGACTTGCGCCAGGTGAGGACCTGGTACGTCGCGACGGTGACCGGCTTCAGCTCCTTGGTGTCGCCGGAGTACTCGCCGACTTGCTCCTCGGTGAGCTCGGTCTTGTCGAGGATCTCGCGGATCCACTGACGGGCGGAGGTCACGCCGGTGGCGAGCACGAGGCAGGTGCGACCCACCGCGGCCATCACGCCGATCCCGACGATGGTCTTGCCGGCGCCGCAGGGGAGGACGATGACACCAGCACCGCCGGTGGGACGGCCTTCCTGATGGAAGACGGCGACGGCCTCTCGCTGGTAGTCGCGGAGACCGAAGGGACGGCCCTCCAGGGTCGTCTCGCGGAGAGGGATGTCCAGGGGCTCTCCCTCGACGAAGCCGGCGAGGTCCTCGACGGGGAGGTTGAGCCGCATCATCTCGCGCTTGAGCTCGCCGCGGTCGGCGGAGGCGATGCGGGCGCGGACGGGGTCGAGCCGCTCGCGGACGAGCTTGCCGACCTTGCGGTCGGTCATGACCCGGGCGAGGAGCGCCTCGTCATCGACCTCGAGCAGGAGCTCACCGCTGTCGGGGTGGGGCAGCAAGCGGGCCCGGCCGTAAGCGTCGATGGTCTCCTGCAGCTCGACGCCGACGTGGTCGGGCAGCTCGTACTTGCTGTACTCGGAGAGCGTGTGGAGGGCCTCGTCGGCGGTCAGGCCGGCGGCGGCGGCGTTCCACAGGGACAGCGGCGTGATGCGGTAGGTGTGGACGTGCTCGGGAGACTTCTCGAGCTCGGCGAAGCGGCACAGGCCGTCCCGAGCCTCCTCGTAGCGGGGCGAGTGGACCTCCAGGAGGACGCTGCGGTCGCCCTGGACGATGAGGGGGTTGTCGGGCCGGGGGACGGTCACGGCGGCTGAGGTGCTCCGGGGCGTTCGTGGGGAGGCCGGAGGGCCTGCCCCCGGGCGCAGGGCAAGCGGCGATCATGTCGTGAGGAGGGGGAGAGCGAAAGCGAGTGATGGACGAGGCAGCAGCCGAGCTGCGGGAGGGCCGCCTTCTTGGTGGAGGTCGCGGAAGTCGTGAGCCGAGAACCTGGCGGTCCGGGCGTCGTAGAGAGGCTCGTGATGCCGAGGAGGGCTCGTGGCTGACTTCCTTTTCTACGCCCTTGCGTGCGTGCTTGCCGAGCTGGGGTTGATGCTCATCGCGTGGCCTCTCGCCAAGGTCCTGGATCTCGTCGGTCGAGCCTTGGACCGGCTCGAGGCAGCCCTACGGGCTTGGGAGGCAGGTCGATAGCGCTCGGGACACGTCCCTCGAGCGGAGCCGTCACCCCGCGCCTTCCATCGCCATCCGCAGCGCCGCGATCGCCCGCCCCAGCACCGACTCGCCGCCCGCGTCGACCTGCCGAGCCAGCTCGTCGGCCTCGGTGAGATCACGCTGGGCGAGCGTGGCATCTCCCACGCTCCAGGCATGCGCCGCGCGGTCCACGAGGAGCTGCGCCAGCGCCTGCGGGACACCGACCTCACGGAGGATCGCCTCGCCCTCGGCGAACGCCGCGACGGCTTGGTCGGCGTCGCCACGCCGCGAGTGCGCGACCCCGAGGTGGTCGTGGACGACGCCCACGCCCCAGCGCGGGCCGAGCTCGAGTGCGATCGCGAGCGCCGCCTCGTGCTGCTCGATGGCCTCGTCGTGTCGCCCTTCCTCGCGGAGGAGGACGCCGATGTTGTCGAGGACGTAGGCCTCGGAATGTCGGTTGTCGACCTCGCGATGGAGGGTCAGGGCTCGCTCGAAGCAACTGCGCGCCTCGGTGAGCTCACCGCGATCTCGGAGCAGGCTGCCGAGGTTGCCGAGGAGGTTCGCCCGAAACCGTCGGTCACCGACGTCTCCCAGGAGCCTCTCTCCCTCTTGCAGGTGGGCGCGACCTTCTTCGAAGCGGCCACGCACCTGGTCGAGGAGGCCGAGGTTGCCGAGGATGAGCCCGGCGACCCGCTGGTTGCCGAGCTCGCGCTGGATCGCCAGCGCCGACTGGAAGCAGCGCTCGGCTTCGTCGGTGCGGCCTTGGTTGCGCTCGATGATGCCGAGCGTGTTCAGCACCACTCCCTCCAACCGTCGGTTCTTGGTGCGACGATGGATGGCCAGCGCCTCGTGGTAGTGGTCGTGAGCGGCGGTGTTCTCGCCCTCGTTCTCGCAGACCATCCCGAGGCCGGCGAGGCTCAGGGCCTCGTGGCTCGCGTCACCGGCGTCGTGTGAGAGCTGACGTCCGGTGTCGAAGCGCTCCCTCGCCTCGTCCGTTCGTCCTTGCTGGTAGGACCAGGTGCCGAGGTGGAGGAGGAAGCGTCCCTCGCTGCGGGAGTCTCGCTGCTCGCGGCTGAGCTCCAGGCCTGCCAGGAAGTGCGCCAGGCTGGCCTCCATGTCGCCATCGGCCAGGGACGTCAGCCCGAGCAGGCGCAGTGCGCGACGACGGCTCGTGTCGTCGAGCCCCTCCATGGCGGAGACCTCCTCGGCCAGGCTGCGGGCGACCGAGAAGGGGCCGACCAGCTCCCAGGTGGCCCAGGCGGCAGCCAGGCAGGACACCGCGGTCTCGCCGTCGCCCCGGCCGATCGCGTGACGACAGGCGGCGATGACGTTGTCCAGCTCGCGGCGGAGACGTCGCCGGCGATCGGGTCCACTTCTCGTGTCGAGCGACTGGATGGCCTGCTCGGAGCCGAAGCGTGCGAAGTGGCTCGCGTGGCGATCCCGGGTCGCGTCGCGGAGGCCGCCGGTGGGGTCGAGCTCCATGAGCTGGCCCGAGGCGTACTCGTGGAGGCTCACGTACATGCCGAGGTACGGCCCGTCGACTTCCGGCCGGCCGCGGCCCGGATCGGAGGTGCCGGGACGCAAGAGGCTCTTGTCGAGGAGGGTCTGGACGTGGTCGAGGAGCCAGTCGTCCTGAGCGTGGGCAGAGAGATCGACGACGGATTCGGCCGCCTCGACGGTGAACCCGCCCTCGAAGACCGAGAGCTGGGCGAAGAGGCTCTGCTCCTCGGGCTCGAGGAGAGCCCAGGACCAATCGATGGCCGTCTTCAGCGTTTCGTGTCGCTCCTCGTCGGCACCGCGGTGTCGTGCGAGCAGGCGGAAGCGGTCCTGCAGGCGATCGCGGACCTGCTCGACGGAGAGGACCTGCAGGCGGGCGGCGGCCAGCTCGATGGCGAGGGGGAGACCGTCCAGGAGTTGCACGACCTCTTCGACCATCGCCCGATTGGCGTCGTCGACCACGAACTCGGCTTGCTGGGCGCGAGCGCGTTGCTCGAAGAGCTGCACGCCTTCCAGCTCGATTCGAAGAGGGGCCAGGGGTAGCAAGCGTTCGCCGGTCAGCTCGAGTCGGGTGCGGCTGGTCACCAGGATGCGGAGGTCGCGTGCCTGTTCGAGCCAACGTCCCGCCGTCTCCCTGGCGTGTTGGGCGACCTGCTCGAAGTTGTCGAGGACCAGGAGACAGCGTCCCCGCCCCGAGAGGGCGTGACCGAGCTGGGCGACCGGATCGTCGGAGAGGGGAATGGCCAGCGCGCCGGCGACGACCTGCACGACTCCCTCGAGCGAGCGAGCCTCGGACAGGTCGCAGAACCAGGTGCCGCCGGACCAGCTCTTGGTCGAGCGCTCGACGTGCTGGAGGGCGAGGCGGGTCTTGCCCACGCCGGGCGGACCGAGCACCGTCACGAGGCGGCCGGCGCCCTTGAGCCGTCGGGCGATCTCGGCGAGCTCGTCCTCGCGTCCGACGAAGTTCGAGGACGGCGCGGGCGCCTTGGCCGGGGGACTGGGGAGCTCCTCGATGACCTCGTGCTCGGGCATGTCGAGCTCGTCCCAGGCCCACTCGATGATCCGCTCGAGGAGGCCGGGGGTCGGGACCTGCTCGCCCTTCTCGATCCGGCGGTAGTGACGCTCGGCCAGACCCAGCGAGGTGGCGGCGTCGACCTGTCGGATCTTCTGACGCTGCCGTCCGGCCTTGAGGGCGTGGTGGTTGAGCCTGCGTGGGCTCGTCCTGCTGGAGGCGTCGGTCACGAGTCGATCCTGAGGGCCGGGCTGGAGAAGTCCGCTGGCGATCGCCACGAGAGCGCCGGAAACCGCGCTTCTCGGGGACTTCCCGGAGCGGAGAGAGCTGCTAGGACCTCTCCTTGGAGCTTCTCTCAGGCTACCTGCTACGACGTCCAGGGAACCAGACCGCCGCGCCCGAGTGTCCGCAAATGGCCGAAAACGTCCTCCAGTGTCATCGGTCGTGCCGCATCTTCTGGCCATGAGCGACTCAGCGCGAGTCGGGACCGGGCTTGGAGAGCGGAGGGGGTGCCATGACAACGCGACGACGGAGGGACTCGCGAGGTCGGAGCTCTGGCGGCTCACTGTCCGGTCCAGGGATGAGGGAGGTCAGACAGCCGAGAGCGTCACTGCTCTCGGTGAGGCCCCGCACCGACGGAACACGAGACCCCGGGCTTTCCACGCGTCCGTGCCTTGCCTGGAGACCTCGGGACTCCCGTCGGGTTCGGGATCGGTGTTGCGTTCCTCCTGGGGCCAGGGCGACAGGGTAGTGGCCGAGTGAGCACGTTGTCCGGGTCGACCCCTCAATCCCGAGACGACGTCTCCGCGGCTGCTGTCGCTGTCGCCCTGGTCCGTTTTGCTGCGTGGCGATTCCTGAGCTCGCTCGCTTGGGCATGATGGCGGGATGGGAGCACTGGCAAGCCTGGTCGGTCGCGTGCTCGCCGGCGCCCTGGCATTTCCCCTGATGCTCTTGGTGGGTGTCGGTGTCTGCTTGCTCGTCGATGCGCTCCGCTCGGTCTGGAGACGCCTGACGGGGAGGTCGCGCAGTGCTGACGAGGAGGAGCAACTCTCGTTGCCGGAAGCAGGCAGGTGGGTCCTCGCGCTCTCGCTGGTCTGGTTCGCGTTCGTGCCGGCGATCCTGCTCACCCTTTTCGTTGCTCATGAAGTCCTCGGCGTCTCGACGCCCTGGGCAGAGGTGCTCTCCGGGTTGGCTGGACTGGTGTCCTTGTACTTGGCCTTGAAGCTGTCGGACGCGTTGAGCACCAAGAGTGCTCGTCGAGACGAGTGAGCCCCGTGAGCCGGTCGTGGCATGCTCCTCGGCGTGTCGCGTCATCAGCTCCAGCACTACCCCGAGTCCCGCTTCGGCGGGTACACCGACATCGACGGCACGGTGGTCTTCTTCACCCGCCTGCGGTCGCTGCTGACGCCCGACAGCGTCGTGCTCAACCTCGGCTGTGGTCGGGGAGCCCACGAAGACGACGCCTGCAAGACGCGTCGCGAGCTGCAGCAGCTCCGCGGTGACGTGAAGACGGTCCTCGGCATCGACGTCGACCCCGCGGCGGAGACCAATCCTCAGGTCGACGAGTTCCGGCTCATCGAGGGCTCGGCTCTTCCCGTCGAGGACGCGAGCGTCGACCTCATCCTCTGCGACATGGTCCTCGAGCACGTCGAGGAGCCGGCCGTTCTCCTCCGCGAGTGCCGGCGCGTGCTGCGGCCCGGCGGGTACTTCTGCGCCCGGACGCCCAACTCGTGGAGCTACCCGTCCTGGGCGACCATGCTCATCCCGAACCGCTACCACTCGAGGGTGACCTCGAAGGTTCAGGAGGGGCGGAAGGAGGAAGACGTCTTTCCGACCTTCCATCGCTGCAACACCGCCGGCAAGCTCCGCCGTCTCCTCACCGGTCTCGGCTTCGACGCCGTCGTCTATCCCTACGAGGCCGAGCCCGCCTATCTCTCGTTCTCGGGATTCGCCTACTGGCTCGGCGTGCTGCACCAGCGCTGGGCGCCGCGGGCCTTCAAGCCCACGCTCTTCGCCTTCGCGCAGCTCCGGCCCGATGGGGACGACGGAGTGCGGTGACCACCGCGGTCTCGGAAACCGCTCCTCGAGGTCGCCCGGCCCGAGGCCGCCCCCGGGCCGCTCCTCGCCCGCCGGGGGCGTGGAATTGGAGAGTCGGCCTCCAATCTCCAACTCGATCAGCCCATGTCGTGACCGAATGCGCTCTCTGAGGTGAGGGAGAGATCTTCCACCACCCCATTCGCATGACGGATCACTCATCATGGACAGCAGAGCCTTCTCCCAGGTCGTCGGGACGACAGTCACCACCATCGTTCTGGGCCTGATGGTCCAGCCAGCTCGTGCGGTGACGCATGACTTCAACGACTTCGTCGGTAGCGATGCTGGCGGTGGCACGCCCCTCGACGGCCAGGGAGGGTGGACCGCCGAGAGCTTCAACACCCCCGGAGAGCTCGGAGTGACCGAGACCCTGGGCTTCGACGGCACGCCGGCCCTGCGTTTCATCTTCGGTGGTGCCAACGTGGGTGCGGATGCGTCCCTCCTCAATGACGCGGCTCTCGCGATTCCGGACTTCCTCGGTAGCGAGACGGACGCCTATCTCCAGGCGGACCTCACCCTCGGGTTCTGGGGCAACCGGCTGGCTCTTGCTCACGATCGAAACGGGAACGGTCGGAGTCGTTCCTACGAGGTCGGGGAGATTGGTCCCAGCATCGAGATCGGTGGGAACCCGGCGATCGGGGTCGGGCTTCGGGATGCCGATGGCGTGCGCACGATGGTGCCACTGGCGACGCTCACCGACTCGGGCGGTGAGTGGCTCCGTCTCAGGCTCCTGATGGACGTGACCGCCAATGGCGGGCAGGGAGTGGGCAGCCTCTACTTCCAAGATCTCGAGCGGGGTGATCCGGATCTCCAGCTCGTGCCCGGCCTGGAGAACATCGACCTGAGGTTGGACCCCGGTGCCGACGACGCGAGGAACCCCCAGCACTGGGATGGGCTCTGGCTTCACCACGAAGGCCACACCAACGAGACTGACAACATCGTGGTCGAACGCTTCCTCGTGCCGAGTCCGATACCGCTCCCTTCCTGGCTCCGGGTGGCCCTGGCCGCCCTGCTGGCCGTGCTGGCGGTCGGGATGCTGCGCCGGAGCTGACCCGGCCCGACGTCGTCTCTCGAGTGACGAGGCTCGGATGCCGAGAGAGCACGTCGAGGCATGTCTGGCCCTGAGCACCAGCCTGTAGAGTCGCCATCCAGCTCGCTGTCGTCTTCCTGCTCCGCCAGGTTCTTGCCGTCCGGCTCGCAGGGCTCAGTAGACAGCCGAGCCCGGGAACGCCCCGTGTCTTCCGCGGACTGTTCGTTGGAGTCACC
Source organism: Acidobacteriota bacterium (assembly GCA_039029535.1). Classification (GTDB taxonomy): domain Bacteria; phylum Acidobacteriota; class JBCCFW01; order JBCCFW01; family JBCCFW01; genus JBCCFW01. Next base: position 10,393 of record JBCCFW010000132.1, on the reverse strand, counting down.
CGGCGAGGGAGGAGGAGTCTTGAGCGACTCACCATCGAGCACGATGAGGTGGACGGCCGTCCTCGCCGCTCTCAACGCCATCGGCTTCGCCCTGATCGAGCGACGCCTCATCGCCGTCGCGCTGCTGGCCCTCGTGCCCCTGGGCATTCACTCGGTGCTCTCGGACCCCGCGACGACGCGTCGGAATCCGGACCTGGCAGGTGCCAAGCTGCGGGAGGGCTTGCTGGCGTGGGCTCTCGTCGGCGCTGCGGGTCTGGTCGCGACCTTGCTGGTCGGGAACCTCGGCACGTGGTGGGACTCGGAGCCTGGCCGCTTCCTCAGCTTCTTCATCTTCTCCGTGCCCCTGGTGGCCTTCGGGCAGGTCGCGGCCGCTCGCCATCGCGACTTCGGGGCGGCGTTGCTCGTGGCGTACGTCCCTTGCGGCGTGATCCTTCTCGCCTGTGCTTGCCTCTGGACCCTCGGGCCCGTGCTCATGGTCGGCGGGCCTCGGCTGCCGAGGTGGGTGGACGTGGGCCTCGCGTGCTCGGTGGCCGTTCCGCCCTTCCTCGGTCTCGCCTGGGCGGCGGTGGAGCTCGAACGCCGCCTGCGAGACGGTCCGGAGGAGGACTGATGGCACGCGGGATGAGGGAGAGTGAGGTCTCCTGGGGAGCGGTGCACCGAGTCCGGTTGACGTACTTCGAGTCGAACGAGGAGTGCCCTCGGAGGGGCCTTCGGCTCGAGAAGCTCGCGTTCGAGGAAAGACGAGAGGGCTTCCGGTACGGGCTGCGCTTCGGGACGGCTGCGCCGAGTTGGATGACGCCGGGATGAGCCAATCCTTGCTGGCGCGAGAGTGGCGACGCGTCTGGCCCTGGGCCCTGGCCGTCGTGCCCGTCAGCGTGGCCGGTCACTTCCTTCCCGGTCAGCTCGACCCGAGTGACGACGCAGGCTCGTGGTTGGTCCACCTGCTTCAGCTCCCGCTCTCCCTGCTCCTCCTGTGCCTCGGGGTCAGGCAGGTTCATGGCGAGAAGTCGGGAGCCGTGCCGGCATCGAGTCATCCTGAGCTCGCCATGGCCAAGTTCCTCATGGGCGTGGCCTGCGCCTTGCTGGCTCCCCTGGTGCCCGTGGGGGTGTTGGTCTTCAGGGCGCTTCGGGCGGCTGACGCGACCGAGCTCTCTCTGGCTCCCTTGTTCGTCCTGCCCGCCATGAGCCTCGTTCTGATGGTGCCGATCGCGCAGGTTGCTGCAACCTACCTGCGTTCCTCGGTGCTGGCGATCCTGTTGGCCTACTTCGTCGAGCTCAGCGTGGGGCAGCTCTTCCTTCCGCTCGGGGCCCTGATCGCGACGGGTGCCTTGAGCATGCTCGGTGCGGGACAGGAGGCCCTGACCTGGGGAGCCCTCGGCATCACGCTCGTCCCGTGGCTCGGCCTCCTCGCTCTTCTTCGCTGGGCGCTCGCCAGGCGTCTCGCCGTGCTCCTCGCCGAGCAGGCCGAGACCGCCGCCTGACTCAGGGCTCGACCGTCGCCTCCTCCAGCTCGGGCTCGCTCACGATCCGGCCGGTCAGTGACAGCAGCTCGTCGAAGAGCTCGCGCAGGGGTGCGCGACGCACCGACACCGTCGGCTCGTCGCCTTCGAGGCCCCGGCGCAGGATCGCCAGGGTCGGTCGCAGTCGTGCCAGCGCTCGCTGAAGCTCGTTCAACTCCGCGGTCGAGGTCGAGGTCGTGGTCGCGGCGAGCTCGGCCTCGTCGCCGGACGACTCGAGCTCGACCTCCATCTCACCGGACGGCGCCGGGTCCTCACAGGTCAGCTCGCGCGCGAGCATGGCCTCGAAGCTATTGGGCAGGGGCGTCTTGTCCTCGGCCTCGGCCGGCGTGAGCGTGTCGACGGGCGCCAGCACCCTCTCCTCGGCCGGCGCGACGAGGTCGCAGGTCATGAGGAACAACACCTGACGTCGCAACACGTCGGGAGAGGTCCCGGTCCGAGCCTCGCAAAGCTCGGAGAACGAGCTCGGGTCCTGGAGCCAGGCCAACAGCTCCTCCTCCTCCGTGAGCACTTCCAACCGGGCCCGTTGCTCGGGGCTCGGCAAGGTCGTCGCGGCGAGCGCACAACCCTTCGGGGGCAGGAGCCGACGGAGCTCCGCGCCGCTCAGCGCTTGGATGGCGCGACGCACCATGCGCACGCCCGACACCTCGTCCAGCGCTCCGGCATCCTCCGGCGAGGCTCCGGGCAGCCAGCGGATGCGACCCTCGCGTTGCGCCGTCACGGCTTCCAGCCGTGAGCGCGCCTCGTGGACGAAGGCCGACAAGAGCTCGGCCGGCGTGCGGTCACGCAAGCAAGCCGATTCCGCCGCCGCCCAGTCGGTGTCCGGTGGGAGCGGCTGTTCCAGGCCGCCCATGCGAGACAAGGTCGCCACGAGCCCGGCCGGCGTGGGGGGCTGGAAGACCGGCTCCCCGTTTCTCAAGAAGAGGCTGAGCGACTGTCCGCCTTCGCGAACGACCAGCTCGCCGTCGGCGCGTGCGCGGTACAGCTCGACCAGCGCCGCGGCGGCCGACAGGTCACGGAAGCGGCTCTCGTCGACCTCGCGAACGGTCGGCTGGGCCTCGCTGGGGGCCGGGAGCGCCTCGACGTGTCCCGACACGATGAGCCCGAGCAGCAGGCGAGGGCCGTCCAGGTCGAGCAGACGTGCCAGCGCGAGGAAGCGCGTGGTGCTCAAGCCTCTCTCGAGCTCACGGACGAGACTCCTCGACTCCGGCGACCAGTCGCCCGAGTCGGCCGCGAGCACCCGGCGTTGCTTGAGCACCGAGCTCGCCGTGGGGAGAGCCGCGTTCACCGCCTCGTCGGAGCCACCGAACATGGCCGCTCGATGAAGCAGTGCGTTGGACTCCACCTCGAGCGTGACGACATCGTCGGTGCCTGACGCGTCCTCGACGTAGACCGCCCGCCCTTCGGAGAGGGTGATCGCGAAGTCGAGGACCTTGCGCGCACGGTCTCGTTCGAAGGTGAGCCGCGTCGTCTCGTCCCAGTGACCGAGCTGCACGAGGCTCGGGCCCCAGGTGTCGGGGCTCCGGCTCCCACCGAGCTCTCGGACCTCCCGCAACATGGCCTTGCTGACCCCGGCGGCCTCGTAGGCCTCGGCGCTGGCAAGCTCGTCTTCCCAGGCGGTCGCCTGGATGGGCACGCCGTCACGCAGGACGAGCGCGGCCGAGCCCTCGCTCGAACGGAGGAACAAGGTCCCGTTCGAGGTGGCGCGACGGTGCTCGGCCAGCACGACGGCGATGGGGAGTCGAGCCAGGTCGGTGCCGTTCTCGTCGGGCGTGAATGGACCGGCGGTCGGCGCCGGACCCAGGTGCTGCTCGAGCGCGCCCCACAGGCAGTGGAGGGTGAGCGGCTTGAACAGGTAGTCCGTGGCCCCGTGCGTGTCGAGCGCCTCGCGCTTGTAGACGGTCTTCCGGTACACGCCCGTCATGAGCAGGATGGGCACGTCCGTCCCGCCTGGCAGGTCGCGGAACGCCGAGCAGAGCTGCAGCCCGTCGCGGTGGGGCAGCAACACGTCCATGAGCACGAGGTCCGGCTGTCGTTCGACGAAGGAGGCCGTGGCCGAGAGCCCGTCGTGGCACGCGATGGCCTCGTGACCCAGTGCCTCGATTCCCGCTCGGAGGTACAGCGCCACCGTCACGTCGTCATCGACGACCAGGACCTTCTTCTTGTCGCTCAGGCTCATCGGCGATGGACTCCAGGACCCCGAACAAACCATCGGCCGCTGAGCGTGGGGGTTGAGCAGGGTCTCGGGTCTCGGCGAAGGCCACCCGGGCGCCGAGCTCCTCGGCCCGCCGCCGCGTGAGGGGCCGGAGGGGCAGCTCACGGGTGACCGCGAGGAGGTGACGACCGAGCTCGCCCTCGTCGAGACGAAGCGCCGTCGCCGCCAGTCGGAGCAGGTGCGACGCCGCGAGCTCCGGCGTGCCCGGCGCGCGCCGGGCGAACGTCACCGCCCGGTCCGCGTCGGCCTGGAGTGCCCGGCCGCTCGGCGAGCGCGAGCCCTCCAGCAGGAGGTGGCTGGCCAGCAGCGGCAGCTCCTCCACCTGGCCGATGGCCCCCAGGCGAGCCGCCATCCGTGACCAACCGTCCAGCCCCGCCGCCAGGCACAGCCGCCCCGGCTCGTCGCTGCCGAGCGCGTCCAGCTCGAGACCGAGCAGCTCGATGAGGGGGTCTCGGTTCGTCGTCGTCTCCTGGGGCCAGCCCTCCGGTGCGCCCAGCTCGATCGCGGCTCGGCGCAGCTCGGCCGCCGCGTCGTCGGGCCTGCGGCTCACCGCCAGCAAGGCTGCGCGGCGTCGGCGGAGCCTGAGCAGGCGGTCGACGTCGTCCTCCATGGCCAGAGCACGATCCAGGAGCTCGAGCGCTGCGGCTGCGTCGCCGGCTTGCCAGCGCTCGGCCGACGCGCGGCTGAGCTCCCGCGCATCCGAGGTGAGGATGAAGGCCTCGCAATGGGCGTCCGCCGCCTCGTCGTGGAGACCTGCGCGCGAGAGCCAGTTCGCACGTCGGCTCGGGTCGAGGACCTCCGCCCGTCCCAGCCGCGCGCAGGCGCTCTGGTGCAGTGGCCGTCGTCGCCGCGGATCGAAACGTCGCTGCGCGCGTGCGGCCAGCGCGGGAGGGCAGTCGACCTCTTCCAGGAGGAAGCGACGCCACTCGGCGTCGAGGGTGGCGAGGTCGCGGCCGTAGACCTTTTCGAATCGGCCCAAGGGATAGGCGCGGCGCAGCGGCTCGGGACCATGTTGCTGGTAGAGCCAGCCGATGAACGAGCCCGACGCGCGGTAGGCGAGGTCGGCATGGCTGCCGGAGAGACCGAGCGGGTGCATGAGCGTCGTCGCCGAGGGGAGGCGGTCGATGCGAGCCAGCGCCGCGATGCCGGCATGGGCGTCGGCTTCCTCGGCGAAGCCCTCGTCGTGCGCCACCGCCAGGCCCTCGATGAAGCCGAGGCTGATGGACGTCCCGATCGGGGGAAGCCCGAAGTCCGCGGCCATGACGTGGATGAGCTCGTGACGCAGGCCCGGGATGCCGCGAGGTCCCGTGACGACGTGCAGCTCACGGTTCCAGGGTGCCGAGTAGATGAAGCCCCGAGCACCGGTGAGCGAGTGCAGGGTGTCTTCATCCGGATGCAGCCAGGTGTCGACCTTCTCGGTCGACTGGATTCCCAGCCACTCGCTGACCTGCGCATGCGCCCACTCGTGCTCGAGCACGACCTGCTCCATGCGCACTGAGCCCGGCCCACGCCCTGCGTGATGGATGCGGAAGTGCTCGGTCTCGATGACCTCGTCGAGATGCGCGTGCAGGCGCCCTCGCCCGGCCGTGAGCCCCGAGGCGTCCGGGTTGAGCAGGAACGGCAGCGCGAGCAGCGCGATGAGGACGAGCAGGTGGCGGGGGCCTCGACGGTGATGATTCAGCAGGAAGCGGACGCGAGCCGGACCTTCCAGCCTCGACCGGCTCCAGCCGTCGTCACTCGACTCGGTCTCCTCCTCGTTCTCGTCGTCCACCTCCGGCAGGTCCAGGCGACAGCGCAGCAGCGCGGCCAGAGCCGCCGCGGCCACGAAGACGATCACCGCCAGCGCGCGGTGGAGGTACACCGTGGTCGGGAGGCCCAGCGAGCGGTCGTGTCCGTAGATGGCGCTGGCGGTGAGGGGACCGAGGAGGAGGTCGTGGACGAGCGTCCGCGGCCCCACCCAGGCCTCCGCCAGGGTGGCGACGAGCGACACGAAGAGCAGGCCCAGCGCGCCCAGCGCCACGGTCTTGCGACGGCGGCTCCAGGAGCCGAGCAGGACGCCGAAGCAGCTCCCACCCAGGCCGGCGGGGAGCGTGATGAGGAGGAAGGCAGGCCAGCCGGCGAGCACCCGACAGCCCGTGGACAGGGCATGGGTCGAGAGCAGGCCCAGGGGGATGGCCACGACCAGCGCCAGCACTCGGAAGCACCAGGTCAGCTCGGCGACCACGGCTTCGCCCGGGGTCTGATCGAGGAGGCCGAAACGCAGCGACGGCGCCGGCCGGCGTCGAGCACGGGCTTGCGCGAGCCAGGCGCCGAGCAGGGCGGCCAGGGCTCCCACCGCCCAGCCAGCCTCGAGCGAGGGCACTGCCAGCAAGGGCTGACGCAGGAGGAGCAGGCTCAGGAGCGTCGACGCCAGGATGGCGACGAGCGCGCGACGTCGGAACATGACGTCCAGGGTGTCGCCCTTCTCGTCCCGCGTCATCCCTGAAGCTCCTCGAGAGAGGCCGGGGTGTCCTGCCAGGGGGACAGGCCGGCGCGACGTGCGGCCAGCGCGCCGACCAGCTCGGGCGAGAGCCAGTAGCGACGCTCGACCAGCGTGTCGTCCTGCCCGAGACGTCGAGCGTGCAGGAGGGCCCCGAGCAGGTAGTCACGCAAGGGGCCGAGCACCGACGGAAACTGGCTGCGGTGACAGCCGGCGGCCGCCTCGACCAGGCCCAGCTCGGTGCGGGGGTGGACGGACCAGCGTTCTTCCCAGCCGGTCAGCCGACCCGGTCGGCGGGTGAGCAAGCGGAGGAGGCCGCGACCGATGCGGGGCAGGTCGCTCGCGTCGACGTGCGCCGCGCCGGCCCCGAGCCCGTCGCGGAGGAAGCCGAGCGCACGGCCCGTCCGCAGCAGGCGACCGGGGGCGGGGGAGGTGGCGAGGTCGAGCTCGGCCAGGCGGAGCTGCGTCGCTCCGCGGAGGAAGCAGTAGGGCCGGTCCTCGTAGAGCTCGACCACGGGCACCTCGCAGCGACGGGCCGCGAGTAGCCCGGCGACCAGGGCGTGACGGTGGTCGACGTGACCGCCCACGGCGAGGGGGAGGAGCAGGCGGTGCGGATGCTCACGCTCGCAGAGCTCGGTGAGCCAGTCGGTGAGGGCCACGAGCTGGTCCTCCTCGGGGGGATCGTCGGGGAAGACGAGGGTGCTCATGGGTCGACTCGGCGGCCCGCGGTCGGGGGCATCGGCGAAGCCGCCGGCGACCAGCTCTGCGCCGAGCAGGCGGGCCGCCGCGCGGTCCTCGAGGATGCGCGGGGAGCCCTCGGCGCCGATGAGGGTCGCGATGAGCACGTCCTCGCCCTGCCGCGTCGCCTGACGCACGGCACAGGGCGCCGACAACGCCACGTCGTCGGGGTGCGGCGACACGTAGACTCGATCGCGATGAGGCACGTGACGACTCTACTGCGAGGCATCGGGCTCCGGCTCCTCCGGCATCGCGCCGAGGGGATCGCCCGCCGCCTGCGACCCCACCTCCCGGCCGCGGATCCGCTCCTCGACGTGGGCAGCGGCACGGGGCACCTGCAGCAGGCCCTGCGTCCGCGGCGGGTCCACGGGGTCGACGTGAGCTCGCTGACCATGACCGGCGAGCCCTCCGTGCTCTTCGACGGTCATCGGCTGCCCCTGGCCACCGACAGCTGTGGTGCGGTGAGCCTCGTCCACGTGCTGCACTACGTGGATGAGCCGGTCTCCCTGCTCTCCGAGACTGCTCGCGTGAGCCGTGGGCCGGTTCTCGTCCTCCAGTCGTGCTTCGCCACCGGCTTCGGTCGGGCCTGGCTCGTCCTGCGCGAGCGGGTCACCGGCTGGCTGTTCTTCCACGTCGCCCGCCTCGTTGGCCTGCTCCCAATGCGGGCTCGCTACTCGTTGACCACGCGGACCTTCCTCAGCAGGCGGCACGTGCTGGCGCTCGCCGGGCAGGCCGGTCTCGCGCCTGCGCGTCTCGAGGTCTCGGCTGGGGACCGCGTCGGTCTCTCGCGGGACCTCTTCGTTTTCGAACCGGCCTCCGGGTCGGCCTCGGTGTCACCGTCATGAACGCATCGCAGCGAGCCGGCGTGCTCGCGCTCCTGGTCGTCACCGCGCTTTGGGGCCTGTCGTTCCCGACCATTGGTGGCGTGGTGGGGGGGCGCAGCCTCGGTGACCTCGTCGCTTTCCTCGCCCTGCGCTTCGGTCTCGCGACGATCGCGTTTGCTCCAGTCTTGCGACGCTGGTGGCCCGAGCTCAGCACCGCCGGACGAAGCGCCTGGCTGTTCGCAGCGTTCATCGGGCTGCTGAACTTCCTCTCCTACGCCTTGCAGACGGTGGGGCTCCAGTACACGACGCCCGGTCGCTCGGCGTTCATCACCATGCTCTCGGTGCCGCTCGTGCCCTTCGTGTCGGCGGCTCTCGCGAGACGACGTCCGTCGTGGATCCACGTGGCGGGTGCGCTGGTCAGCCTGATCGGGCTCGGCTTCATCCTGGCGCCTGACGGCGAGCTCCAGCCCAACGTCGGTGACCTCCTCACCTTCGGCTGCGCGGTGGCCTACTGCTTCGTCATCGTGTTCCTCGAGCGGGCGACACGACGTCATCCGGTGTCGGTCGTGACCATCGGACAGATCGCGACGGTGGCTCTCTACGCGAGCCCGGCCCTCGTCCTCTTGCCCGCCGGGCGTCTGGTCGAGTGGGACGGGCTCGGTCGGGCCGTGCTCATCACCGGCTTGCTCTGCACGACCTTGGCCCTCGGTCTCATGACCTGGGCCTGTGCGCGGGTGAGCGCCGAGGTCGCGGCCATCCTCTTCGCTCTGGAGCCACTCTGGGCCGTGTTCTTCGAGTGGCTCTTCTGGGACGGCACGTTCTCCGGCTGGCAGTGGCTGGGCGCCGTCATCGTGATCGCCGCGGTGGTGATCGCGAGTCGGGCGCCCGTGCCGGAGGCGACTACTCCAGCGGATGCGTCGTCAGGATGAAGTCCTGGCCGATCGAGTGACAGCCCATGCACAGCGGGATGCCGTTGCCGTCGGCCACCGGGCGGGAGCGCGGCGCGGTGCTGGTCACCTCGTACCAGTACCAACCCTTGCCGCCGTCGCTGTTCTCGTGGGTCTTGACCATGACCGCCCAGCCCGCGAGTCGACCGGAGTCGTCGAACATCTCCTTGACGGCCGCCGAGCCCGGAGGGTGCTGACCGCTGCCCCGCTCCAGTGACTCGTCGAGGAGAGAGTTCATGTAGACCCGCACCGGCAACCCGACCCGGGTGTGGGGGCCTCGTCCCCGGTGCTGGGCCGACTCGCGGGCCGGGAGTCGCTCGTACTTGCCCTTGCGGAGGTATTCCAGCAGCTTCCGAGCGTCGGTCGGAATCTCACCTCGGAACGAGCTGCGGGGAGCGCTCGGCTGATGGGCGGCACCCAAGGCTCCGCCCATCGCATCGTTGATGCCGTCGAACTCGCGGTTGCCCGGCGCCATGCTCTTGCCGCTCCGTTCGGGTCGGGCGGCGCGGAGGACCGGGTAGTACTGGGTGAAGACGAAGTCGTCGGCTGCGCTGGCGGCATGACAGGCGTTGCACGACGCCGTCGGGAAGGCGGCGGCCGTGTCGGCGTAGGGGAGAGAGTGACCGAAGCTGAAGTAGGCCCAGTGCCCGGGTTCGTCGCGAAAGCGCTTCGAGTCCTTGACGGTGGCCTCGAGCCCGGCGAAGTCGCCCATGAAGTAGCCGTTGCCGCTCACCGCCTGCTTGGAGCCGACGGTCACCAGCTCCTTGACGATGACGGTCCCGTCCTGGAACGTCCCGGTCTGGCTCCAGTGCTTCCAGTCGTCCGGGTGAATGTAGACGTTGTGGAACTCGGGAAACGCCGCCTGGGGCGGGTTCATGTCGTTGGGCGTCAACGGCGTGCCGATGTACACCCACTCCCGATAGCCCACCGGGCGTCGGAGATGACCCTCGTCGTCGTAGCCGGGCTTCGGTGGGCTCGCCGCGGTCGCGACCCCGACGCTGCCCAGCCACAGCGCCACGGTCAGGACGCCGGCGCGGGTCGTCGTTGCATTGCTCTGGCTCATCGTGCCTCCTCGAGCCGCCCGGACCCTGCGTTCCGGGCGGCGGTTCTCGATGCTCGGTCGACCGGCCTGGCGGCCGGCCTGCTCTCTCGGTGCCTGCGGTGGGCTCGCGTGACGACGGCTCGAGTCAGAGCTCTTCGGCCGGCACGCGCTCGACGCGGGGCCAATGCCCGTCGGCGCTGGCGATGTTTTCCGTCAGGTCCTTCAGCCAGGTGGCCTGCACGTCGAAGTCCTTGTTGAGGTAGAGACGGCCCTCGACGATCCGCCACGCCCTCGGGTCGCTGGGGAACTTCTTGCCGAGCGACATTCCGTAGGCGCAGAAGCCGCCGTATCGAGGGGCATGGCGATCGGGTTCTCGCTGAAACGTCTGGAGGTTCGCGAGGGAAGCGAAGCGATAGGTCACGCTCCCGCGGAGCGCCTGATGCTCCGGGCTGCCGACGACGGGGCGCCCCTGGGTGAAGTAGGCGACCGGGTCGTGGCCGCCGAGGGCGAGGCCGGTCTCGTGCACGGCGACGGGGACGAAAGGCGAGTTTACATAACCCCCCCCACACGCGGCGGCGCCCCCGGGCACGACCACGAAGAGGTGCGGCAGTAGGTGCGTGAGGAAACGGGG
>JBCCFW010000131.1:0-21895 GCA_039029535.1 Acidobacteriota bacterium | reverse complement strand
GTTCCCGGCGGGCGTGATCCAGTCTTCGACTACGTCGATGACATACTCACGACTCTCGATATCGCGGACGATGTCGTTCTCGTCGATCGGGCCCTCGAGCTGGCGACGGAGCTCGGCAAGGGGCTGGTGGTCCTCGAGGGACTGCGCTGCGGCTACCCCTGGGCGAGCGACCGGCTGCATGCCTTCGTGCTCGCGGGCATGGCCGACAACGCGGAGGCGTTCCGCAACTCGGCGGTGCGCTACTACCCCTACGTCGAGCCGGAGGCCGGTGCCGGCTCGGGGCTGCTCGTCGCCCTGGCAGGTTCGGCCTGCGTGGTCGTCGGTGACGACTATCCGACTTACTTCCTGCCCCGGATGTTGGCAGCAGCGGGTGAGAAGCTCCCCTGTCGGCTCGAGCTCGTCGATTCCAACGGCCTGCTCCCGGCGTCGCGGGTGCCGCGGGCCTTCCCGACGGCCTACTCGTTCCGGCGCTTCGTTCAGCTCGAGCTGGGGCAGCACCTCAGAGAGCTGCCTCGCGCCGAGCCCCTGACGCGGGTCGAGCTGCCCAAGGTGCGTCTCTCTCGAGAGCTCCAGGAGCGCTGGCCGGCAGCCGACGAGCGTCTCCTCGCCGCCGAGCCGGGCGCCCTGGCGCGGCTGCCCATCGATCACGACGTCCAGGTCGCTGAGCTCCGAGGAGGGGCGGTGGCGGGTCGCCGACGGATGACGCAGTTCATCAAGAACCGTCTCGCCAGCTACGACGACGACCGCAACCATCCCGACGAGGTCGGAGCGACGAGCGGGCTCTCGCCCTACCTGCACTTCGGGCACGTCGCGTCGGCCGAGGTCTTCGTCGCTCTCATGCGCGCCGAGCGCTGGTCGACCGACGTGTTCCCCACGCGACGCGACGGTCGGCGAGGAGGCTGGGGCGTGAGCCCGTCGGCCGAGGCCTGGCTCGACCAGCTCGTGACCTGGCGGGAGGTGGGCTTCGCCCGCTGCTGGAACGACGAGACGCATGCGTCCTACGAGGGGCTGCCGGGCTGGGCGCGGGAGACGCTCGAAGAGCACGAGTCCGATCCGCGCTGGCCGATCTACACGCTCGAAGAGTTCGAGGCCGCCGCGACTCACGACGCCTTGTGGAACGCCGCACAGCGTCAGCTCCTCCACGAAGGCGTGTTGCACAACTACCTGCGAATGCTCTGGGGCAAGAAGATCCTCGAGTGGAGCGAGACTCCTCGCGAGGCCCTGGCGACGATGCTCGAGCTCAACGATCGCTTCGCGCTCGACGGACGCGACCCGAACTCGTACTGCGGCATCACTTGGGTCATGGGCAGCTACGACCGGGCCTGGGGGCCCGTGCGGCCGGTATTCGGGAAGGTGCGTTACATGAGCTCGGAGAACGCGGCGCGGAAGCTCCGGCTCGACCGCTACCTCGAACGTCACGGCGAGCGCCGGTCGACGAGCTGAGGGTGACCGACTCGGGAGGGAGGGTTCCACCCGCCCGACCGAGGAGGACGGCCGGACGGGTGGAGGTCGCTCACCCCGGGGGAGGGGACCAGGTCGTGGGGGGGAACGACCCGAGGTGGAGGTGAGCGATTTCGATGACGAAGATTCGTCTCGGGGTTGCCTACAGGTCGGAAGCGACCTGGACGCCGAGCGTGCCCGCGCCAACCTCGCCGATGGCGAAGACGCTGGTCGCGCTGGCGGAACCGAAGGCCACGCCGGGCAGCATCAGGACGACGGTCGGGGTGCCGGCGACGCGGACCTCGAGGTCGTAGGTGCCGGCCGCGACGGTGACGGTGTCGTTGCCGCGGAAGGCGACGTTCGAGAAGAGGACGGGGCCGCCGGTCACGGCGATGTCGACGGGCGGGGCATCAGGGGAGGCGTGCACGAAGCGGATGCGGGCCATGCCGGCCGCCGGGGCCGCGCGGTCGTCGACGAGGACGGTCGGGCCGAAGCTCGTGCCGACGAGACCCGTGGCGGCGACGGTGTAGGACACGTCGGAGCCGAGGTCGTAGCGCTCGTTGATGAGGAACGGCGTGGTCGTGCCGGCCTGGGTGACCTGGACGAGACGTGAGCCGGCCGGCACCGAGAGGTAGCCGCCGATGGTCGGGTAGGGGACGCCGCTGAGCACTCGCTCGCCGTCGACCCAGACGTCGACGGCCGGCGCTCCGGGCGAGAGGTGCGCCACTCGCACCTGAGCGGGGGCGAACTGGACGACGGGGTTGTCGCTATCGCAGCCGAGGACCATCGCGGCGAGGGCGATGGCGCTGAGCAAGGCGAGGCGGCGGCGGAAGACGGACATGGCGGGAGCTCCTGTCAGGATTCAGGTCGGGGGAGCGACGTGGTCGTTTTGGTCGCTTGCTGGCGACAATGTCGACCATCTTTGCCATTGAGGCAAGAGTCCGTCCCACTTTTTTCGACCAATTCGACCATTCGGGCTGGGAATCGCTCTCTCGCAGGGCTCAGGTGAGCATCGCGACGTGGTCGGGCCGGGCGGCGACCCGGTCGAGCCAGGCGGCGAGGGCGTGGTGCTTGCGGGGCTGGAAGCCACCTTCTTCTGCGACGTGGGTGTAGCCGTAGAGGGCGATGTCGGCGATGGAGTAGGCCGGGCCGAAGAACTCGTGCTCCTCGAGCCAATCGTTCATCTTCTTCAGGGCAGCGTTGCCGCCCTTCAACCAGAATTCGAGCTGATCGGCCCGCTGGCTCGGGTCCTCGGCGTAGGCGACCCAGAATCGACGACACGCGATGTAGGGCTCGTGCAGGTTCTGCTCGAAGAAGAGCCAGGACATGACGACCGCCCGGTCGTGGGGATCGTCGGGCAGCAGCGGGCTGCCCTCGGCGAGGTAGCAGAGGATCGCGTTCGACTCCGAGAGCGGTCGGCCGTCGTCGAGCACGAGGAGCGGCACGCGCCCGGTCGGGCTGAGGGCGAGCAGCTCGGGAGGTCGTGGCTCACGCACGGAGATCGGGACGAGCTCGACCTCGCGATCGAGCTGAGCCAGGGCGAGACGGACCTTGTAACAGTTGCCTGAGATGGGGTCGTGGAACAGCCGCACGGTGAGCCTCCTCACGGCGAGCTGGTCCATCGGACTGGTCCAGTCATGCGGGGCCGATGGGCCGAGGTACCATCGCCGTGAGCCAGGGTAGTCGGTCGGCCGTCGAAAGGCATCGGCTTCACCCAGGTTGGGAGACCACCCATGAAGATGCGCGCCGCGGTCCTCCACGAGTTCGGGCAGCCCCTGTCGGTGCAAGAGGTCGACCTCGCGCCTCCGAAGGCCGGAGAAGTTCTCGTCAAGGTGCTCTCCTGCGGGGTGTGTCACACCGACATGTACACGGCCAGCGGTGCCGATCCGAGTGGCTACTGCCCCTGCGTGCTCGGGCACGAGGGAGCGGGCGTCGTCGAAGAGGTCGGTCCGGACGTCACCGATGTCGCCGTCGGTGATCACGTGGTCACGCTGTTCTCGCCCGAGTGCGGTCGATGCGATCACTGCCGCAGCGGAAAGACGAACATCTGCACGGCCATCCGCGCGATGCAGGGACAGGGCTACCTGCCCGACGGCACGCCGCGTCTCTCGCACGAAGGCGAGGGCGAGCTGCGTCACTTCATGGGCACGAGCACCTTCGCCGAGTACACGGTCATGCCCGAGGTGGCCCTGGCCAAGATCGACCAGAGCGCTTCACTCGACAGTGTCTGCCTCCTCGCCTGCGGCGCGACCACCGGCCTGGCAGCCGCGCTCTGGAAGGCCGAGGTCGAGGAGGGCTCGACGGTCGCCGTCTTCGGGGCCGGCCTGGTCGGGCTCGGTGCGGTCATCGGTGCGCGGCTCCGTGGCGCCGAGAAGATCTTCCTCATCGACCCGAGCGAGAAACGACGCGCGCTCGGCGAGCCGCACGGAGCGACGCACCTCCTTCCGGGAGGTGACGATGCGGTCCAGCAGGTCCTCGACCTCACCGACGGCATGGGGGCCGACTACACCTTCGAGGCGACCGGCCTGGTGTCCGTCATGGGACAGGCCGTGGAGGCGGCGCGAATGGGCTGGGGCGTGTGCACGGTGCTGGGCGTCGCCGGCAAGGGTGAGAAGCTCGAGGTCGTGCCGCGCTTCCTGATCACGGGGCGCACGGTCCAGGGCGGGAGCTTCGGCGGTGCCCGCGGCCGCACCCAGGTGCCCCAGCTCGTCGACATGTACCTCGACGGACAGATCGACCTGGACTCGCTGGTGTCGCATCGCATCCCCCTCGACAGGGTCAACCATGCCTTCGACCTCATGGAGGCCCAGGACGGCATCCGCTCGGTCATCCAGATGCACCGATGAGCAACCCGGTGCCGCCCGACGAGCTGCGCAACGAGCGTGGCGAACGACTCGACTTCAGCTTCCATCCCGGCGAGTCGGGGCGGCGAGATCTCGTGGTCGTCGGCCACGGCGTCACGGCCAACAAGGATCGCGAGTGGGCGGTCACCCTGGCGGAGACCCTCAGCGCGGGCGGGCTCGCCACCCTGCGTCTCTCGTTCTCCGGCAACGGCGAGTCCGAAGGCCGCTTCGAAGAGTCCAACATCACCAAGGAGGTCGAGGATCTCTCGTCGGTCATCGACGCCCTGGTTTCGAGCTGGCGGCTCGCCTACGTGGGGCACTCGATGGGGGGCGCCGTCGGGGTGCTGCATGCCAACGAGGACCTGCGCATCCAGGCGCTGGTGTCCCTGGCCGGCATGGTGGAGGTCGCCGAGTTCGCGCAGCGCAAGTTCGGCGAGCTGACCCCTGGACGTGACTGCATGTGGGACAAGCCCGAGTGCCCGTTGTCGCAGGAGTACCTCGACGACCTCGCGGGGATCGGCACGGTGATGGGCGCGGCTGCCGAGATCTCGGTCCCCTGGTTGCTCGTTCACGGCGACGCCGACACGGTGGTGCCGCTCTCCGACTCCCAGGCCGCGGCCGAGTCTTGTGACGAGGCCGAGCTCGTCGTCATGTCCGGTGTCGACCACGTGTTCAGCGGCGAGGCGGCCGGCACGATGGCGATCACCGTGCGCGACTGGCTCCGCGAGCACTTCATGACGGGCGGATGAGCTTGGAAGCCCTCCTCGGTCTTCTCGCGTTGG
Source organism: Acidobacteriota bacterium (assembly GCA_039029535.1). Taxonomy (GTDB): domain Bacteria; phylum Acidobacteriota; class JBCCFW01; order JBCCFW01; family JBCCFW01; genus JBCCFW01. The sequence goes on along the minus strand of JBCCFW010000131.1, from coordinate 16,830 downwards.
CGCTCGTGTTCGCGCCGATCGTCTCGCTGGTCCTGGGCGTGATGGCCCGGTCTCGGATCAAGGAGCTGGAACGGCGAGTCGAGAAGCTCGAGCTCGAGCGCTCCCGAACGCGGACCTCCGAGACGGCGCCGTCTCCAACGCCCGCGCCCGAGCGGGAGATCCCGCCGCCCTCGCCGGAGCCCATGGCTCCCATCCCGCGAGCCCACGCCGCGTCGGTCGCACCCGAGTCGCCGACGTCACCGCCGCCGCCCGAGCCTGTCGGTTCGCCGGAGATGGTGACGAACGAAGAAGTTGACGAGGCCGTGCCGCCCGTCGAGCGCGAGTCGGTGTCCGCCCTGGCTCGGCTCCGCGAGGCGCGGGAGCGGCGCTGGGAGTCGGAGTCCGAGCCGGCCGTCACGAAGACGCCCGGGTTACCCCGCGACGTCGAGCGTCTCCTCGGTGGCTCGATCTTCGTGTGGGTCGGCGGCATCGCGTTGGCGCTGGCCGGCGCCTTCCTGGTGAAGTACTCGTTCGACCAGGGCTGGCTCGGACCCATGGCCCGGGTCATCCTGGGCGGGCTCTTCGGCATCACGCTCGTCGTCTTCGCCGAGCGCCTGCACGAGAGCTCGAGCCGTGTCGCCGAGGCCCTGATGGGCGCGGGCATCGCGACGCTCTACGCGGTGCTGCTGGCGGCGACCAACCTCTACGACTTGCTGCCTTCGGTGCTCGGCTTCGCCGGCATGGCGCTGGTCACCGCTGGAGCCGTGGCGGGGGCCCTGCGACACGGACCCTACGTCGCCGCGCTCGGACTGGCCGGCGGCTTCCTCACCCCGGCCCTCATCGACACCGGCAACACGAGGACCGAGCCGCTCTTCCTCTACCTGTTCCTGCTGCAGGCCGGCCTCCTGGCGGTGGCGCGCCGACGCCCCTGGTGGCCCATCGCCGCTCTCACGGTGGTCGCTGCCCACGCGTGGGTGCTCTACGCGATGTGGCGTCAGGGGCCCGGAGAGGGGGACCCCGTGCTCGGGCTGTTCGTGTTGGCGAGCACGGCGATGACCTTCTGGGCCTGCGATGCCGAGGTCGAGGGCGGCCTCGGCCTCTCCGACTTCTGGCGGATGGTGCTCACCTGGGTCGCGGTCGGGGCGGGGCTCCTGAGCACGGCCAGCCTGCTGACCTGGAGTCGCTACTCCGCTCACGACTGGGGCTTCCTGCTGCTGCTGTGCATCGGCAGCCTGGTCGTCGCCCGCCTACGCGAGAAGCTCCACGGCCTCGCGTGGTTCGCGTTCGCGATGAGTTACATGGTCTTCCTGCTCGCAGGCGAGACCTCCCACGTGAGCTCGAAGCGCCTCGTCATCCTGGGGCTGCTCTTCGGAGGCTTGCTCGCGGGCGGGGGCTGGCTGGCGGCCTGGCGCTCGCGCCTGGGGATGTCCTGGCAGGTCCTCTCGGTGGCCGGCAGCCTCGCGTTCTTCCTCGCGGTTCGACATCTCATCGACACTGGCCCCGAGGATCGCGGCTGGGGCGTGTTCGCCGTGATGCTGGCCCTCGTGCACGTGGGGTCGCTTCTGCCGATCGTCCCGCTCTCCGATGAAGACGACCAGCGGGCGCCCCGCCTGCTCACCATCGTCACCGGCGCGACGGTGGCGCTGGCGCTGGCGACGGCCTTCGGCTTCGACCCTCCCTGGACCTTCCTCGGCTGGGCTGCGTTGCTCCCGCTGCTGGCCTGGAGTGAAGGTCCGCTCCGTCTTCCCGACATGCGCCAAGTCGTCGCCGTGGTAGCGGGGCTGGTCGCCGCGGTCCTGGTCTTCAATCCCATCCTGTTGGCCGCCGACACTGCGTCGTCGCGACTGTTCAACTGGATTCCTGCCGTCTACCTCCTGGCCATCGCCGCTGCGGTGCTGGCCGCTCGACTGGTCCAGGCACGAGGGAGCGATCGGCTCGCCGGCTGGCTCGACGGCCTGGCATTGGGCCTGATCACGACGGGCGGGCTGGTGTTCATCCGCCAGCTCTTCCACCCCGGCAATCTCGACGCAGTGCGCGTCACGCTCGCCGAGTGGGGGAGCTTCCCGAACTGGTGCCTGGGGCTCGGCTGGCTCTGCCTCCTCGCCCATGATCGCTGGCCGCGTCCGGTCTTCCTCTGGGGCGGTCGCGTGCTCGCCGCGCTGGGCGGCTTCTTCCTGCTGATCGGTCCGTTCTTCATCGGCAACCCTCTGTGGTCGCGGGTCGGGGTGGCCGGGCCGCCGATCGCCAACTCGCTGCTGTGGATCTACGGCGTTCCCGCCGTCTTGCTGCTGCTGAAGGCGCGTCGCTTTGCGCGGGCGGGCGTGACGCGTCCGGCCTGGGTCCACGGAGCCGCCGGCCTGATCACGACCTTCGCGCTCGTGACCTTCCAGGTGCGACACGTCTTCCGGGGCGCCCGTCTCGACAAGGGCAGCGCGAGTGACGGTGAGCTCTACGCGTACTCGGCGGCCTGGCTCGTGCTCGGTGTCGCGGTCCTCGCCGTCGGTGTCGTGCGTCGACTCAAGCCGCTGCGGCTGGCCGGGCTCGCGGTGGTGTCGATCACCGTCGTGAAGGTCTTCCTCATCGACACGCGCGAGCTCGAGGGGCTGTGGCGCGTGCTGTCCTTCCTCGGCCTGGGCCTCAGCCTGGTCGGGCTCGGACACGTCTACCAGAAGGTCGTGAGCCGCGAGGACTCCGAGACGAGCTGAGCCGGGCTCGCGCCACGCGTGTCGCATTCGAAACGCTCGCCCTGGATCCGTCACCCTCGACTTTGGCATCGTCTCGCTCGCGCGGGGCCGGCGTCTTGGTGTCGCGGGCACGTCCTGGTCAGGCTTGGCTTCGACGTGTCTCGCGGGGCGGAGGGAGGCGGCGGACTTGGCAAGCGCTCCTCACGGGGTCGGTGCCCGCGTCTTTTCTTCTTTCTTTCCGATCGTCTCTCGCTCTCCCCGCACGACTTCCCGCGTGCGGGGAGAGCCTGGCCGTTCCTCGTGCGGATCCGCGGAGTGGAGCTGACATGCTCTTCGACGGAGGGGACCGCACGAGCGCACCATGATCGAACGACCCACGCTGACGAGCCTCGCCAAGACCGGCGGCTGAGCGGGCAAGCTGAGCCCGGTCGGGCTCGATGCCTTGCTCGCCGAGCTGCCCCGGTCCACGACGCCCGATCTCCTGGTCGGCTTCGAGACCGGTGACGACGCCGGTGCGTACCGCCTCAGCGACGAGCTGGCGCTGGTCACGACGGCCGACTTCATCACGCCGCCCGTCGACGATCCGGCGACCTTCGGGCGCATCGCGGCCGCCAACGCCCTGTCGGACGTCTACGCCATGGGTGGGCGACCGCTGACCTGCCTCAACCTCGTCGCCTTCCCGTCGCGCGAGCTCGGCCCCGACGTGCTGGAGGACATCCTCCGCGGAGCCCTCGAGGTCATCGGCCAGGCCGACGCGCACCTGGTGGGGGGGCACAGCGTCGAGGACGCCGAGCCGAAGTTCGGGCTGGCCGTCAACGGCCTGGTCCACCCGGACGAGTTGTGGCGCAACGCCGGCGCGCGGCCGGGTCAGGCGTTGGTTCTCACCAAGGCACTCGGGACGGGCGTGCTCTTCAACGCCCATCGCAAGGGCTGGGTCGACCTCGACGGGCTCGCGCCGGCGCTGGCCTCGAGCACGCGTCTCAACCGCGCGGCGGCCGAGGCTCTCGCTCCCTTCCGACCGGCGGCCTGCACGGACGTCACCGGCTTCGGGCTTGCCGGCCACTCGCTGGAGATGGCGCGCTCGTCCGGGGTCAGGCTGCGGCTCGACTTCGAGCGACTTCCGCTCCTCGACGACGCGATCGAGCAGTACCGCGCGGGGGTCGGCACCGGGCTCAACCTCGTCAACCGCCAGCGTCTCGACGGTCTCCTCACCGGCCACGAGGGGCTCGAAGAGGCCGGCCAGGAGCTGCTCTTCGATCCCCAGACCAACGGTGGCCTGCTGGTGGCTCTCGAGGCCGATCGGGCCGACGAGGCGGTCGCCGCTCTCCGCGAGGCGGGCGACGCTCCGGCCGCGGTCATCGGGAGAGTCGAGGACGAGGTCGAGGGCGGCGCCCTGGTGATCGCTTGATCCACGCCCGATCCATTTGACGGGGCGGGGGCGCGACGTCACCCTCCCCGCCATGAGCACCCGATGGATCCAGCAGCTCCGTTTCGACTCCACCGAGAGTGAGACATGAGTCTCCCGACCACGATGACGGCCGCGGTCTATCGCGGTCAGGGCGACGTCCGCATCGAGACGGTGCCGGTCCCCGAGCTCGAGCCGGGTGAAGCCCTGGTGCGGGTGAGCGCCTGTGGCGTGTGCGGGACCGATCTCAAGAAGGTCGAGCTAGGGCTGGTCGAGCCGCCGCGGATCTTCGGACACGAGACGGCGGGCAAGGTCGTCGCGACCGGCTCGGGAGTCGGCCGCGTGAAGGAAGGCGACCGCGTCGCGATCTACCACCATCTTCCCGACCCGGAGTCTTGGTACTCGCAGCGCAAGCTCTTCTCTCAGTGCGAGCGCTACCTGCTGACCGGAGCGACCGCGGGCTTCGCTCCTGCCGGCGGGGGCTATGCCGAGTACGTCCGCGTCTTGCCGTGGATCGTGGAAGAAGGCGGCTTGGTGCCCGTGCCGTCGTCCTGCTCCCTGGAAGAGGCGACCTTCGTCGAGCCGGTCAACACTTGCCTCAAGGGCGTGCGGATGCTCGACCTCAGCGGCGACACCACGGCGCTGGTGATCGGCGCGGGGAGCATCGGACTGATCCTCGCCCAGCTCTTGCGTCGGGACGGGGCGGAGGTCGTCGTGTCCGATCCGCTGGCGGCGCGACGTCAGCGCGCCGAGCAGCTCGGGCTCGCCACGGTCGACCCCACCAGCGACGATGTCGTCGAGACGGCGAAGACCCGCAGCTCCGGACGGGGCGCCGACGTGTCGGTGGTGGCAGCCACGGGGGCGCCGGCCATCCGCGACGGGCTGGCCTGCCTTCGTCCCGGTGGGACCTGCCTCCTCTTCGCTCAGACGCGGAAGGGGGAGGAGGTCGCCGTCGACGTCGGTGACCTCTGCGTGCACGAGAAGCGGCTCATCGGCTCCTACTCCGCCTCCATCGACGTGGCCGACGAGGCCGCGCGGGTGGTCTTCGACGCCGAGATCGACGTGCGCAGCCTCATCACGCATCGTCTTCCGCTCGACCGAACCCCTGAAGCCTTCGAGCTCGCCGCGCGACCGGCCGACGACACCTGCAAGGTCGTGGTGACGGTGCGGGACGAGGAGTGAGCGAGCTCGATCCACGGAGCTACCCGCAGCTCGCGTTCGCGGTGGCGCCGCCGACGGTGCACGAGGACGAGTCCGGCCGGCTCGTGTTGCGTGATCCTCTCCGGGAGCGCCTCCTGAGGCTGACACCCGAAGAGTGGGTGCGACAGCAGCTCGTCGCCGAGCTCTTGCAACGCGGCTTCCCACGAGGTCGCTTCGGGCTCGAGTGGGCTCGGAATCAGGGCCGCACGCAGGGACGTGCCGACGTGGTCGTTCTCGCCGAGAGCGGACGGCCCGAGCTCATCGCCGAGTGCAAGGCAGCCACCGTCGCGCTCGCGCCGGCTCACCTCGCTCAGCTCACGCGCTATGCACGTGTCGACCCGCCTCGTTGGTTGTTGCTGACCAACGGGCTCCAACATCGTTGCCTCGAGCTCGCTGCGAGCGGTGACGAGTATCTCGCCCGTGCAGAGCTGCCCATGCCGAACGCGACTGCTCGGTAGCCTCGACGTTCGCGACCCGTGAGTGATGCGTGGTGAGGGTTGGCGCCATGCAGACCGGACCGCATGCCGAGAGCCCTCGGCTTTCGGTCGCACTGTCGCCAGCTTGGTCACCGGGAATCGATGCTCGGTGAGCACTGGTTCGCAGCCCGCCATGGAAGGAGCCACCGAACGCATCGAGCAACGTGGTCACTTGCGGAGATGAAGCCCTTCGTGGCGGGGCATGAGGCTTGCACTTTCATCGAGCACGCCAAGTCCGTGTTCGCATCATTCCCGTGTCCGGGAGTCAGGAGGGTGCTCTCGGTCTCTTTCCAACGGAGCTCCCGCTCATGATCCCGCTCGATCCCATCGCTTACCTCCTCTGGCTCCTCTCCGGTGAAGTCGGAGGCTGGGACGACTGAACCGCCTGGATTGTCCGGACAACTCAGACCTCGAGAGCCCAGGTGATGTCGTGGGCCAAGCCGACGATCGGGCTCTCGACACGCAACTCCGCCACCAGTCGACCTTGCTCGTCTTCGCGCAACGACGGCTCGGTGGCGGAGGGCACCGCGGCGAGCTCGGGGGACTCGAAGTGCGGTTGCATCGATCCCGAGCAGGCGCGGTGAAGCAAGAGCTTGGGGTGATAGCCGGGGGGGAAGGTGAGGCTCATCCGAAGCTCGCGAGTGGGGAACTCCACGCGATGTCGGGTGCCCTGCCAGATGGGTGAGTGGACGAGCCCTCGCGCATGCGCCGTCTCGCGATCCATCGCATAGACCGAGCGTGGCGAGGCGAGCTCGCCCTCGTAGCTCACGCCGTCTCGTGCCGCATCGGCCGGGAAGCGAATGCGATGGAGAGTGTTGCCGTCGCGCAATCGGATCACGCGTGTCTTCGCGTTCTCGAGCTCGGTGCGGATCCGTTGAGGCTCTCGTCGGATGGCGTTGCCCGTGATGACGCTGGACAGGACCGAGCGGATCTCGAGATCGCCTTGCCGACGACGCAGCGAGCGCAGGCGAGTGACCCGTACGTGACGCTGGTAATGACCACGAGGATCGATCACCACGTGTCGTTCCACGCGATCGGCGAGGAGCCCGTGGACCTGGGCGAGATAGTCGAACAGCTCCGGTAGCGCCAGTCGTCGTCCATCGCCTGGACCGGGGATGAGATCTTGAGCTGCCAGCTCAGGGAAGACCTCGAGGTACGCGCGGAGCGTCGACCAGCGCGGATCGCTGCCGGCCTCGACCTGTGAAACGACGTGATGTGAGCAACCGATCTTCTCGCTGAGGCGACGACGGCTGAGCCGACGTCGCTCGCGCAGGTCGCGGAGACGACCTCCCAGGCCGCCTTCCCGCGGTGGCCCGGCTCCCGCGAGACGCTCGGCGCCCTGACGAGGCAAGGCAGGCAGGAGCCCGAAGCGGAGATAGGGCAAGGCCTCGGTGAAGCTGGCCTCGAGCGCGGCGGGTTGCTGACGGAGGGTCGTGCCTTCGGGGGCGAGGTAGGTCGCCAGGTCGTTCTCGTGCTCCGAGCCCAGGGCGGGCGGCCAGGCGAACAGGCGCCAGTCGACCTCGGGTCGCAGGAGCACGGACTCGAGCGCGAGCTCCAGCCGTTGCACGGGAAACTCGAGGAGCACCTGCGCGAGCTCGGCGAGCCGGCCGACGTCGAGCGCGGCGTCGAGACGCTCACGGTGGAGGTGGCGATAGTCGAGCCGATCGCCCTCCCATCGGAAGACGTGATGCCCATCGTCGTCGTCGAGCTCCAGCGTCTCCCAGCTCGCCGGTCGCGAGAGCTGTCGGCGGGTGGCCGAGACGCGAGAGCGGCAGGCCGCGACGACGAGGAAGGGGCGGATGTCGGGACCGCAGGCGGCGGCGGTCGGCTGGAGACCCTCGATGACGTGCTCGACCTCGAGCTGGTGGCCGTGCACGCGCAGGTGGCGACGGAAGCGACGCGCCACGACGCCGTGCGCGTGACAGAGCTCGCTCCAGGCGGCGCGGCAGGGACCCGGCGGCTGGCGACCCCGCATCTCGAGCACGAGGTCGGCGGTGAGCCCTGGAACGACGGCGCAGTAACGGCTCAGCACGGAGTGACGCGGAGGACGTCCCGACTCGTAGCCGGCGACGGCACTGGGACTGACCGCGAGACGGCGGGCGAGCTCGGTGCGGCTCCAGCCCTGTCTCGTCCGCGCGTCAGCCAGGAGCTGACCGAGCGAGCCCGTCGGAGTCAGGCGTTCGGGGAGAGGAGAGGGGAGCTCGGGCATGGGCTCACGCTGTGGCCCAGAGACGCGGTCGTCAAGACCGACTCGATTCGGAGGCTCTGGATCGGCACCGCGTCGAGTGGGCAGCTCGCGAGTGACTCATCAGCTGTAGACCAGGCTGGTGTACATGCCCTTCTCCCGGTCGTAGGAGAAGCGTCGGGTCAACCCGACCGCTTCGATCGTGGCGATCTGGTGGTCGAGGGCCGCGTTGGTCATCAACGCTGGCGCCCGCACCGGCCAGTCCTCGCGGATCCACGCCCACGCAGCTTCGAGCAAGGTGCGCTCGAAGCCGTCTGCCCAGGTGTCGACTCGTGCCCAGAACGAGACGATCAGGTCGAGTGAGGTGAAGCCGGTGCCATCGCTCGAGAACAGCTCGGCCGATCCCCACGTCCGGTCGTCGTTGGGGAAGAAGTAGAGGCAGCCGAGGCTCGAGACCGACTCGATCCGGAGGCTCCGGACCGGCGTCGCGCCGAGGAGGGAGTCGCTCCCGCCCCGGGTGGGGGCGGGAGCTCGCGAGCGAGTCTGAGAAACGTCGGTGGGCGACGAGCCGGGAAGCTCTCATCGGGAGGCTGCGGCAGCCGCCGCGGCGTCCACCTCGTTCAGGCCGAGGTCCACCCAGCCCAACCAGAAGCAAGCATCGGGCCAACTCCTGGCACCCGCCCCAGGGGGCAGGATGGGCTTCTCTCATGAAGACGTCGGGCCGCCCTGACGCATTAGCGTGCCGAGTTGGCACCTGATCCGGGGGGAGTGCTCCCGAGGCCGGGAGACTTCCGTTCGGCGTCGTGGCGTCCGACACCCGGTGTCGCGAGAGCCGTCGGTCGGGAGTCCTGTTCACGGATCTGCGGGGGCTCGCGCCTCGGACGCAGGCGAGAAGGCCTCTCAGCGAATCAGATGTCGAAGCCCTGGTCGCGGTACTCCTTGATCTTCCGTTGCAGCGTCCGGAGGCCGATCCCGAGCTGCTTGGCCGCTCGCTCGCGGTTGCCCTCGGTGTCGCGCAGGGCGGCGAGGATCGCGTCCCGCTCGATGGCGTCCATGGTCCGCGGCTCACCGCCGGCCGCGTCGTCGTCGATGGCGGCAGGCTCGGCGACCTCGCTCGCGGCCTTGCGGTAGTTCGGCGGCAGGTCTTCGAGGCCGATCTCGCCTCCGCGTGAGAGCACGACCAGGGACTCGACCAGGTTCTTGAGCTCGCGGACGTTGCCCTCGAAGCGGGATTGGGAGAGCGCGGCCAGCGCCGGCTTGCTCAGACGCAGGGAGCCCTTCGAATAGTGGTCGGCAAAGTGCTGAAGGAAGCGGTGGACGAGCAGCTCGAAGTCACCGCGGCGCTCGCGCAGGGGGGGCACGATGAGGTTCACCACGCGGAGGCGGTAGAACAGGTCTTCCCGGAACTCGCCGCGCTCGACCGACTCCGACAGCTCGCGGTTGGAGGCCGCGACGAGACGCGCCTTGAAGTCGAGCGCCTCGGAGCCGCCCACCCGCATGAAGCGGCGGTCTTCGAGCACGCGCAGGAGCTTGGCCTGGAGGTCGAGGGCGAGCTCACCGATCTCGTCGAGGAAGAGCGTGCCGTCGCCGACGATCTCGAACTTGCCCAACTGACGACGATCGGCGCCGGTGAAGGCGCCGCGCTCGTGGCCGAACAACTCCGACTCGAGCAGGTGGCCGGGGATGGCCGCGCAGTTGAGCGGCAGGAAGTTGCCGTCGGAAGCGGGGGAGAGCTCGTGGACCGCGCGCGCGACGAGATCCTTGCCGGTCCCGCTCTCGCCGAGGATGAGCACCGTCGCCTGCGTCGGCGCGACGCGGCGGACTTGGTCGGCCAGCTCGCGCATCGACGGGCTCTTGCCGAGGATGCCGGGGAGCACCTCGTCGTCGGCGTCGCCGTCGTTGCGCGCGAGCAGCTCGGCCACACGACGTCGCAGCTCGTGGATGTCCAGCGGCTTCTCGAGATAGACCTCGGCGCCCAGGCGACCGGCTTCGAAGGACGAGCTGATCGAGCCGTGGGCCGTGATGAGGATGGCGGGCAACGTCGGCCAGCGGGCCTTGAGTCGCTTGAGAAGCTCGAGCCCGCCGATCCCCGGCATCCGCAGGTCGGTGATGAGGAGGTCGGGCGACGAGGACTCGTCCAGCCCGGCCAGGGCGGACTCGCCGTCCTGGAACGCGATCACCTCGTGACCGATCTTCTCCAGGGAGCGAACCAGCGGCTCGCGGCCTCCGTCGTCGTCGTCGACGACGACGATGCGGGCACCTTCTTCGCTCATCCGTTGGCATCCTGAAGTCGGAGATGTCGATTCAGTCTCAGCTGAGCAGCGTGAGTCAGGGCGATGGCCAGCGCATCGGCGGCGTCGCTGGCCGGCGCGCGCGACAACAGGAGCTGCGTGCTGACTCCCGCCTGCACCTGGCGCTTGTCCGCGCGGCCCGAGCCGGTGACCGCGCTCTTGACCTGGGTCGCGGCGTACTCGGCCGGCACCAGTCCGGCCCGGGCGGCCTCGAGCAGGATCACGCCCCGTGCGTGACCGAGAACCAGCGCGGAACGGGCGTTCTTGGAGGTGAAGACCTGCTCGACCGCCAGCGCCTCGGGTCGGTGCTCGCGCAGGAGCTCCGCGATGCCGTCGGCGATGCGGACGAGACGGGTCGCGAGCTCCTCGTCCGGGCGGCAGCGCAGCGTGCCGTGGTCGAGGTGGGTGATCTCCCAGCCGTCGCTCTCGAGCAGGCCCCAACCGGTGACGCGACTTCCTGGATCGATGCCGAGGATCTTCACGACGCGGCTCCGCTGAGCGTGACCTCACCCGGCAGTCCCGGGATGAGGGTTCCGATGGGGACGAGCGTGCCGTGCTCGTCGGCCAACTCCTTCGGTCCGGCGACGAGGAGCTCGTAGTCTTCCCCTCCACGCAGGGCCAGCGACTCGAGCCGCTCCGAAGGCACGGAAGGGTGCACCGGCACCGCGTCCAGGTCGAGCACGGCGGCGAGGCCCGAGGCTCGTGCGAGCCGTTCGAGGTCGGGGAGGAGCCCGTCGGAGAGGTCGATGCAGGCGTGCGCGTCGGACTTCAAGCGAGCTCCCAGCTCGAGTCGCGGCTCGGGGCGGACGTAGCAGTCCAGCGCGGCCCGACCCTCGGCGCTGCTCGTCAGGGTCGCGGCGTCGTCGTCCAGGAGGGCGGCGACCGCCCGAGCAGCTCCGCCGACGGGCCCGCTGACGAAGAGGTGATCGCCCTCACGCCCGCCGTCGCGACGCAGGGGGCGCTCGCTGCGACCGAGGACGGTGCAGGAGAGACGGCGACGTCGGGCGCCGAGGTCCGTGTCGCCACCGAGCACCGGGCAGTCCCAGGTCGTCTCGGCGGCCCGCAGTCCCCGGGCCAGCTCGGCCAGCTCGTCCTGAGCGTCGTCGGGCCAGGAGAGCGCGACCAGGTGCCCCAGTGGCTCGGCGCCCATGGCGGCCAGGTCCGAGAGGGCGGTGGCGAGGAGACGTCGACCCAGCTCGTGGGGGCTCAGCCAGCCCGGGCGGAAGTGGAGTTCTTCCTCGAGCGCGTCGGTGGAGAGGACGAGCCCGGACGCGAGGGCTCCGGGGGGCACGAAGCAGGCGTCGTCACCCGGACCCAGCCAGCTGGGGGGAAGGGGGCGTTGGCCCTGCAGGACGACCTCGAGGACCGCTTCTTCGTGCGCCACGAGGAATCGTAGCTCAGGCCCGAACGAATGGTCAGCGGCGCTGTCGGCGGCCGCCGCGCAAGCCGCCGGCTCGTCCGGGCTCGGAGAAGCCCCGATTGGCGGACTGCAGCATTCTCCGCATCTCCGGTGAGCCCGGAAGCGGGTCGTTGGGATGGCGGCCCGCGTTGGACGGCTGGGTCGCGTTGCCAGTGCCGGTCGCGCGATGCCTCGCGGCCTCCCGCACCGACGCGAGGTCTTCCATCGACGGCACGCCGCTGGTCTTGGCCCGGTTGCCGGCGGCCGTGGCTCGAGCCGCCGGGGACTCCTGGGCCGCGGCGCGTGCGATGTCGCGGGCGCTGACGCCTTCGTCGGAGCGAGCAGAGCTCTGAGCCGTCGGGCGATCGTCGGGGAGGTCCTCGGCCTTCTGGCTCACGCGCTTGACCAGGGCCTGCGGGATCTCGATGCTCCCGCCGCTCACCAGCTCGAGGTGGTAGCGGTCCTCGTTCTCCCAGGCGCGATGCACGCCGAGGCGCTTGCCGTTGTGGAAGACGACCGTGAACTGCAGGGCACGATCGTCGTCACCGGCCTGAACGGCCGGGGCGCCGAGAACGAGGGCGAGGCAGAGAGTGAAGTGACGTGCCAACATGTCGCTGAGACATCTTAGCCATCGGCCCTCTCATTGTCCGCTCCCCCCCTCGGCGCTTGGCGAGCCAGGAGGGGGGAGGGCTCAGGCTCCCGCGGTGGCCGGGCGGTGATCGCGATCGCTGCTGCCACGACGCGGTCGAGGCGCGGGCGGCGAGACCAGGGCGGCCTGCAGCACCTGCTCGATGTTCGACACGAACTCGAAGTCGAGGTCGCGACGGACGCCGGCCGGAAGCTCGGAGAGGTCCTTGCGGTTGGCCTCGGCGAGGATGACGCGGCTCACGCCGGCTCTCCGCGCGGCCAACACCTTGTCCCGGACTCCGCCGACCGGCAGGACGGCACCGCGCAGGGTGACCTCACCCGTCATCGCCACGTGACGATGGATCGGCACGCCGGTGAACGCCGACACGATGGCGCTGATGAGGCAGGTTCCGGCGGACGGTCCGTCCTTGGGCGTGGCGCCCTCCGGCACGTGCACGTGCAAGTCCTGGGTGCGGAACTGCTCGGGGTCGAGGCCGAGATCGGCCGCGCGGCTGCGAACGAACGACAGCGCGGCCTCGGCCGACTCCTTCATGACCGCGCCCAGGCTCCCGGTGAGCGTCACGCGACCGTCGCCGGGAACGGTGAGCGCCTCGACGAAGAGGACGTCACCGCCGACCGAGGTGACCGCGAGGCCGGTGGCCACGCCCACGCGATCCTCGGAGAGGACGCGGTCAGGCAGGGTCGGCGGGCTTCCGAGCCAAGCCTGCAAGTTCGACGCGGTGATGCGCAGGGGCTCGGTGTTGCCTTCCGCGTGACGTCGGGCGACCTTGCGGCAGATCTTGCCGAGCTGCCGCTCGAGGCTGCGCAGCCCGGACTCGTGGGTGTAGCTCGACACGATCCGACGCAGGGCATTGTCGGAGATCTTGAAGGGGTGCTCGCTGATGCCATTGTCGGTTCCCTGCCGCGGCAGCAAGTGAAGTCGGGCGATGGCGAGCTTCTCCTCTTCGGTGTAGCCGGTCAGCCGGAGGATCTCGAGGCGGTCGCGGAACGCGGGATGGATGGGGCCCATCACGTTCGCAGTGGCGATGAAGAGGACCTTGGACAGGTCGAACTCGGCTCCGAGGTAGTGATCGCGGAAGCTGGAGTTCTGCTCCGGGTCGAGGACTTCCAGCAGCGCTGCGGAAGGGTCGCCGCGATGATCGGATCCGATCTTGTCGACCTCGTCGAGCAAGAAGACGGGGTTGTTGGAGCCGGCCTGCTGCAGGCCTTGAATGATGCGGCCCGGCATGGCGCCGACGTAGGTGCGCCGATGTCCGCGGATCTCCGCCTCGTCGCGCACGCCGCCCAGCGACAGCCGAACGAACTGTCGTCCCATCGCACGGGCGATGGAGCGGGCGATGGACGTCTTGCCCACGCCGGGAGGTCCGACCAGGCAGAGGATGGGGCCGGTGGCGTCGTCCTTGAGCTTGCGCACCGCGAGGTACTCGAGGATGCGCTCCTTGGCCTTGTCGAGACCGTGGTGATCCTCATCGAGGATGTCGGCGACCTCGCTCAGCTCGAGCCGGTCCTCCGTGGCCTCGCTCCAGGGGAGGTCGACCATGGTGTCGAGGTAGGTGCGCAGGGTGGCGGCTTCGGGTGAGTCCGGCGCCATCCGTTCGAGCCGGCGGACCTGGCGCTCGGTCTCGGAGCGAGCTCCCTCCGGCATGCCGGCCGCTTCGGCCTTCTCGCGATACTCGGCGCACTCGTCGGCGAGGTCGCCCTCCCCGAGCTCACCGTGGATCGCACGCAGCTGCTGTCTCAGGAAGTACTCGCGCTGTGAGCGATCCATCTCGCCGCGGGCGATGGAGGAGATCTCCTGCTGCAGGTGCAGCACCTCGACCTCACGAGTGATCACCTCGTTGACCTTGCGGAGTCGGTCGTGCGGCTCCATCGTCTCGAGAACGACCTGTGCATCCGAGACTTTCAGCTCGAGGTTGGAGGCCGCGAGGTCGGCGAGCCGACCCGGGTCTTCCAAGTTCTGTGCGATGACGAGGACCTCCGACGAGATGCCCTGGCCCAGTGACGAGGCGTCCTCCAGCATCTTGCGGACGTTGCGCAGCAGCGCTTCGCTCTCGACGTCGACGCGACCGGTCTCTTCGTCCGGCAGCGGGCTCACGCGGGCGGTGAGCATGGGGCCGTCCTCGTTGAAGGCCTCGACGCGGCAGCGGGTCAGGCCCTGGACGAGCACGCGCACGCGGTCGTCGGGCAGCTTGAGCGTCTTGATGATCAACCCGGCGGTGCCGATGGCGTAGAGCTCTCCCTCACCGGGCTCCTCGGTCTCGGGGCTGAGCTGCGAGACCAGGAGGAGGAGACGGTTGTCGGCCAACGCGGAGTCGACGGCCTCGGTGCTCCGTGGTCGGCTGACCGAGAGCGGGGTGATGATGTTGGGGAAGACCACCACGTCGCGCAGCGGCAGGACGGGGAGGACTTCGGGGATGCGCAGGTTGCGCCGCTTGGCATTGCGAGAGGACATCGACAGGCTCCTGCGGTGGAGCCGAGACGAGATGGCCCCTTCGGTCAAGGTCGACGGGAAGGGGTTCGCCGGGCCACCGCTCTCTAGGCGTATCGGCACGCTCCGGGAGACCCTGTAGAGATGCGATGCAGGGCTCGTGCCGCGCGTGACCTCGCGTCGAAGCGACTCGGATGAGTCGAAACCGGTCGAACGAGCCGGCGGCCTCAGTCGCGATCGAGGAGGTCGCGGACCTCCTCGACGAAGTCACCGATGGCTTGGAATGAGCGGTAGACGGAAGCGAAGCGGACGTAGGCGACCTGGTCGAGGTCAGCCAGACGCTTCATGACCATCTCGCCGATCTCTCGTGAGCTGATCTCGCGATCGGGCTTGGTCGCGGCCGTGGTCTCGATCTCCTCGACGATGGCCTCGAGCTCACGCTGGGGGATCGGCCGCTTGTAGGCGGCGGTGCGCAGGCCGGCCAGGAGCTTCTCGCGATCGAAGGCCTCGCGTGCGTCTTCCTTCTTGACGACCATGCACGGGATTTCTTCGATGCGTTCGTAGGACGTGAAGCGACGCGTGCACTGGAGGCACTCGCGTCGTCGTCGGATCGAGGTCCCCTCGCGTGCTTCGCGCGAGTCCACGACCCGATCTTCATGCCAGCCACAGAACGGACACCTCACGACGGTTCCTCCGCGGGGGTGGGTGGTCTCGTGAGCTCTCGTAGGTTGCCGATCCCCAGGCCGGAGCGGAAGGTCACGAAGAGTCCGTGGAGGATGACCGGCACGACCAGGCAGAGGTGACTCAGGAAGGCGGCCGCGCCCGCCGGACCGCTCTCGGCTCCCAGCAGCCCGACCAGGCCATGGGTGATCGCACCGTGGAAGCCGCCGATGCCCGCCGGGGTGGGCACGGCGATGCCCAGCGAGCCGAGGCCCAACAGCAGCAACGACGCGATCGGCGTGAGCTCGATGCCGACCGCGTGACAAACCAGCATGTAGATGACCGCCGACGGTGCCCAGGTGAGGACCGACAGCAGCGGCAGGCGCCAGGCGGCTCCTCCCTGGCGCACGTCGCTCAGGCCCTGGAGGGCCGAGCTGGCGAGATCACCGAGACGCGCCTGCCAGCGCTCCGGCAGCCGCCGGGCGAGGGGGGCGGTCAGCCGCGCCAGGCGATCCCCGCCGCGGGGCAGCCACCAGACCGCCACCAGGCCGCAGAGGAGGAGCAGGCCGAAGGCGAGGCCGAGCTGGAGAGTGAGTCCCTCCGGCAGCACGCGGGGCCCGAACACGGCGAAGGTGAGGAGGACGACCAGGAGGGTGAGGATGTCGAGGACGCGCTCGACCAGGATGCTCGAGAAGCAGCTTCCGAGGGGGCGACCGGAGCGGCGTGAGACGAGCACCGGGCGCAGGACCTCACCGATGCGGCCCGGGAGCGTGAAGCTCACCATGAAGCCGATCGCGGTGGAGTCGAGAAGGTCCAGGTAGCGGGGACGCGCGTGCTGGTCCGTCGTGGGCAGCAGGTGACCCCAGCGCCAGGCGCGGAGGGGGGCCTGCACGGCGCTCAGCAGCAGGGCCAGCACGAGCAGCTCCCAGCGAGCCTCGGTCAGGGCCCGGGCCAGCTCGGCGCGGTCGAGCGTCCCGAGCCAGAGAGCGAGGAGAGCGACGCCCAGGAGATAGGCGGCCCAGTTGCGAAGATGACGTTTCATGGCGGCCCGAACGGCCATCATGCCACGCGAGACCCGGCCTGGCTGCCGCGTGCTACCATCCAGCTAGAGTGGCCAACAGCTTGAGAGCGTGCAGGTTGGGGCGTCTCGCGGTCGGGTGGTCGAGCCCGTCTTCGCAGGGAAGGAGCGTCCTGGTTCGGGCGAACGTCCGCCGTCTCGAGTGGTCGCTCTCAGGTCACGGGGGCCCGATTCCGGCGGCTCTCCCAGGGGATTCATCGGGTTGACTGTCTCGAGCGGTGGCGCTTCCGTTCCGACGATGAGCGTGACTGCGCTCCGCGGGCCGGACACGGGGGCTCGCTTCGAGCTCTCGGGACAGCGTCTCGTCATCGGCCGGAAGCGCGGTGACCTGCGACCCACCGATCCCGAGACCTCGGGCGTTCACGCTTCCATCGAGCTGGCTCCCGGCGACCGCTAC
>JBCCFW010000130.1:0-22075 GCA_039029535.1 Acidobacteriota bacterium | reverse complement strand
CCTCGAGCGCCGAGAGTCGTCTCGAGCGGGCGAGGGAGTGGTTGAAGCAGTTCGCGCCTGACCAGCCCGTGCTGGTCGTGGGCGCCAGCGACGAGGCGGCTCGCGAGCTGCTTCGTCGCTGCTCTGCCGACCGACCGGCCAGCTTCGGCTGGCGCCCCCTCTCCCTGTCCCGGCTCGCCGCCCGCCTGGCCGGTCCCGACCTCCAGACCCGTCAGCTCGTCTCCGTCGGCCGCCTCCCGCTCATCGCCCTGGTCACCCGAGCCATCCATCAGCTCGCCAAGAAGAAGGACCTCGCCGTCTACGGTGAGACGGCCGAGTCACCCGGCTTCCCGATCGCCGTCGCCGAGGTGCTGCACGAGCTCCGCGAGCAGGCCGTCGACCCCAAGCGGCTGGACCGCTTCTCCCCCGCGCTGGCCAAGCTCCTCCTCAAGACCATCGCCGACCTCCGCAAGGGCGGCTTCGCCGACCGCGCCGAGATCGTGACCTTGGCCACCGAACGCGTCCGCAGCGTGCTCGGTGACGACGAGCACCTCGACCAGCCCACTCTCTTTCTCGATCCCGCGCTCGAAGGCGCACTCGACTTCGACCTGGTCACCGCCCTCGCCCGCCGCGCCCCCGACGCCCTGGTCACCCTCCCCAGCTCCGACCGTCGCAGCCTCGAGAAGCTGGCCGAGCTCGACCTTCAGCTCGAGACCCTCGACGAGGGAGCGGCCACCTCGTCGCTCGACCGACTCCAACAGCAGCTCTTCTCCGACGAGGAGCCCGAAGCCGGCGAGCCCGACGATGCGGTGGTCGTCTTCTCCGCTCCGGGCGAGGCGCGCGAGTGCGTGGAGATCGCCCGTCGCATCCACGTCCTCGCCGAGGGCGGCACGCGCTTCGACCAGGTCGCCGTGCTCCTCCGCTCACCCGAGCAACACCGCGCCCACCTGGAAGAAGCCTTCGCCCGCGCCGACATCCCCGTTCACTTCAGCCGCGGCGCGCTGCGTCCCGATCCCACCGGTCGCGCCCTCCTCGCGCTGCTCACCTGCGCCTCCGAAGGGCTGTCGGCCCGGGCCTTCGCCGAGTACTTGTCACTCGGACAGGTCCCCGACCTGGACGAGGGCGCCCCGCCCCCGGCCTGGCCGGAGGACCGCAACTGGGTGGCCCCCGACGAAGAGCTGGTCAGCGCGAGCGCGGTGGCCGAAGCGGTGACCGACGCTGCCGACGAGGAGCTCGCCGCGGGACACGAAGGCGCAGTCCAGGAGGCCCCCGAAGAAGAAGCCGCGGTCGCCGGCAACCTCCGCGCGCCGCGACGCTGGGAGCGCTTCATCGTCGACGCCGCGGTCATCGGCGGGCTCGATCGCTGGCAGCGTCGACTCGACGGCCTGAAGGCGAGCCTGCAGAAGAGCCTCGACGCCGAGGAAGAGCCCGATTCCCCGGTCGCCGACCGTCTCCGCAGCGACCTCGCCTCGCTGCAAGTCCTCGCGGACTTCGCCCTACCCCTGCTCGCCGAGCTCGAGCGCTTGCCCACGCAGGGGCGCTGGGCTCTCTGGCTCCAGCGGCTCCGCGACCTCGCCACGCGCAGCCTGCGTCGGCCCGAGCGGGTGCTGTCGGTGCTCTCCGAGCTCGCTCCCATGGCCGACGTCGGTCCGGTCGGGCTGGAGGAGGTGAGGCTCGTCCTCGAGCAACGCCTGCTCCAGGTGACCGAACCCGAGAAGAGCCGTCGCGCCGGGCGGGTGTTCGTCGCGCCGGTCGACGCCGCCCGCGGCCTGTCCTTCGACGTCGTCTTCCTGCCGGGACTGGCCGAGAAGCTGTTCCCGAAGAAGATCGTCGAGGAGCCCATCCTTCTCGACTCGCTGCGCGAGCAGCTCGATGACCGTCTCCCGCGTCGTGAGGACCGTCAGGCCGCCGAGCGTCTCCTCCTTCACGTCGGTGTCGGAGCCGCACGTCGGAGCGTCGTCCTCTCCTACCCTCGCCTCGACCTCGACCAGGGTCGTCCGCGCGTCCCCTCGTTCTACGCGCTCGAAGCCCTGCGGGCCGCCGAGGGCCGACTGCCGAGCTTCGACGAGCTCGCGCGTCGCGCGGAGCAGGTCGTGGAAGCCCGCGTCGGCTGGCCGGCTCCGCGGCAGGCATCTCAGGCCATCGACGAGGCGGAGCACGACCTCGTGCTGCTCGAGTCGTTGCTCGGCGCCAGCAAGGAGGACGCCTCCGGACGGGCTCGCGTCCTCCTCGAAGCCAACCCTCACCTCGGGCGTGCGCTGCGAGCCCGCGCCCGACGCTGGCACCGGGCCTGGACCGTCGCCGATGGCCTGGTGAAGCCGAGCGACGCCGCCGTCGAGGCGATGAAGGGACACGCGCTCTCCGAGCGGAGCTACTCGCCCACCGCGTTGCAGAGCTACTCGTCGTGTCCCTATCGGTTCTTCCTGTACGCGGTGCTGCGCCTGCGTCCTCGTGAGGTCCCCGAGGTCATCGAGGAGATGGACCCGCTGCAGAAAGGCTCCTTCGTTCACGAGGTGCAGTTCCGCTTCCTCACCCAGCTTCAGGAGGACGGCGGCTTGCCGTTCCTTCCGGCGCGTGAGGAGGAAGATGCCGCGCTGCTCGACCGCTGCTTGCGCGAGGTCGCCGACGAGTTCCACTGGGAGCTCGCGCCCGCCATCGAGAAGGTCTGGAGCGACGCCATCGCCGACATCGAGCTCGACCTGCGCGAGTGGCTGCGTCGACTCCGCGCGGATGCCTCGGGCTACGTGCCCTGGCGCTTCGAGCTGTCCTTCGGTCTCACCGGGCAGCGCGACGCCGCCGACGCCCACTCCGTCGACGAGGACGTGCCGCTGGACAACGGCCTGCGGTTGCGCGGCTCCATCGACCTCGTCGAACGCAACACGGAGGATGGTCGGCTCAGGGTGACCGACTACAAGACCGGCAAGGTCTGGGTCGGCTCCGACACCGTGGTCGCCGGCGGCGGCACGCTTCAACCCGTGCTCTACGCTCTCGCGGTCGAGAAGCTCGAGCCCGAAGCCACCGTCGAGTCGGGTCGCCTCTGGTACTGCACGGAAGCCGGTGGCTTCGCCGAGCGCATGGTCAAGCTCGACGAGGAGGCTCGCTCTGCTGCCGACGAGGTCGCCAAGACCATCGACGACGCCCTTCGCGAGCCCTTCCTCCCCGCCTCACCGGACGCCGGTGCCTGTCGCTTCTGCGACTACCAGGTCGTCTGCGGTCCCTACGAAGAGCTCCGCTCGTCCTTCAAGCGCCAGGAACCCCTGGCCGACCTCCACCGCCTGCGGAGCCTGCGATGAGCGCCCCGAGCCGACCGGTGACTGAGCTCGCCGACGCCGAGGCCCGACGTCGCATCGTCGAGGATCTCGACGACACCTTCTTCGTCGAGGCCGCCGCCGGCACCGGCAAGACCACCGCTCTGGTGTCACGGCTGGTCGCCCTCGTGCTCGCCGGCAAGGCCGAGCTCGATCGCGTCGTCGCCGTGACCTTCACCGAGAAGGCCGCCGGCGAGATGCGTCTCCGCTTGCGTGGCGCGCTCGAAGACGAGCGTCAGCGTCTCCCACGAGAAGACGAGGGTCGTGTTCGCATCGAACGGGCGCTCGAGCAGCTCGAGTTGGCGCGCATCGGCACGCTGCACGGCTTCTGTAGCGACCTGCTCCACGAGCGTCCGGTGGAGGCCGGCGTCGATCCCCTCTTCGAGGTCTGTGACGAGGGCGAAGCACGTCGGCTGCGCCAGCAGGCCTTCGAGGCCTGGTTCCAGCAAGCCCTCACCGACGAGGGAGAAGGCAGCCGTCGTGGCGCACGCAAGAAGGAGCCGCGACGACCCGGGCTCGTTCGGATGCTGCGACGTCGGCCCGCCCGTCGCGACGCCCCCGGTCCCCGCGAGAAGCTCATGCAGGCGGTGGACGCCCTCGCCGAGCACCGTGACTTCACCACGCCGTGGAGCCGCCCCGACGGCTTCGATCGCGCCGTCGAGGTCGAGCAGGCCTTCAAGTCACTCGAGGAGTTGGCCGAGCTCGCGAACAAGGCCGAGAGCGAGGAGGACTGGCTCGCCAAGAACCTCCAGGAGATCGGCGACTTCCTCGTCGAGTCACGTCGTCTCCGCGCGGCCGGTGACATCGACGGGATGGAGGCGGAGCTGCGCCGTCTGGTGAAGTCCAAGCGCACTCACTGGCACTGGAAGGGACGGGGCAAGTGGTTCGGCGGCGGGCTGAGCCGGGAAGAGGTCATCGCTCAGCGCAACATCGCCAAGGCCGAGCTCGAGAGCCTCTTCGATCGTGCCGACGCCGACCTCGCCGCCTTGCTCCAGGCCGAGCTGCGTGAGGTCGTCGAATCTTACGAGGAGCTGAAGCGACGCGCCGGTCGCGTGGACTTCGTCGACCTGTTGCTCTACACGCGCCGGCTCCTGCAAGAGCAGCCCGCCGTCCGCGAGGAGCTGTCCGCTCGCTTCTCGCACTTCTTCATCGACGAGTTCCAGGACACCGATCCGCTCCAGGCCGAGATCCTGCTGCGGCTCGCCTCCGACGACCATCAGGCCGACTGGCGTGACCTCGAGCCGGTGCGCGGCAAGCTCTTCCTCGTCGGTGATCCGAAGCAGTCGATCTACCGCTTCCGCCGCGCCGACGTCGCGCTCTACGAAGTGCTCAAGCAGCGGCTCATGGGCCTGGGCGCCGAGCTCCTGCACCTGACGACGAGCTTCCGCTCGGTGCCCGCCCTCCAGAGCCTGGTCAACGCCTCCTTCGCGCCCGTGCTCACGGGGGCTGCCGACGGCACGCAGGCCGAGTACGTTCCGCTCTCACCCGTCCGCGACGACCCGACCGACCGTCCCTCCGTCGTCGCCCTGCCCGTCCCCGCGCCCTACGGCGACTACGGGAAGATGGTCGACTGGAGGATCGAGGAGTCGTTCCCCAAGGCGGTCGGTGCCTGGGTCGACTGGCTGCTCAAGGACAGTGGCTGGACCCTGCCTGACCCGGAGAGCGGCGAGCAGGTGCGCATCGAGGCGCGACACGTCTGCCTGCTGTTCCGGCGCTTCCGCAGCTTCCGCAGCGACGCGACCCGCCCCTACGTCCGCGAGCTGGAGAAGCGGCGCATCCCCCACGTGCAGATCGGTGGTCACTCCTTCCACGATCGCGAGGAAGTGCTCGCGCTGCGCAACGCCCTCTGCGCCATCGAGTGGCCCGACGACCACCTCCGCGTGTACGCGACCTTGCACGGCCCCTTCTTCGGCATCGGCGACGACGTCCTGCTCGACTTCCACCAGAACGTCGGTCGGCTGCATCCGCTGCGTCGGCTCGAGGACGAAGACCTCACCGACGACCAGCGCAGCGTCGCCGACGCTCTCGAGGTTCTCGGTCGGCTCCATCGCAAGCGAAACCGACGCCCCATCGCCGAGACCCTCCACCGTTTCCTCGCCCTGACTCGCGCCCATGCTGCGTTGGCCATCTGGCCCACCGGTGAGCAGGCGCTGGCCAACTGTCTCCGGGTCATCGACCTCGCGCGTCGCTTCGAGCGACAGGGAGCGACCTCCTTCCGCGGCTTCGTCGAGATGCTCGAGGAGGACTCGGACCGCGGCGGCATCGCCGACGCTCCGGTGGTCGAGGAAGGCACTGAGGGCGTGCGGATCATGACGGCGCACGCGGCCAAGGGTCTCGAGTTCCCGGTGCTCATCCTCGTCGACCCGACCTGCAAGGAAGCGCGGGACACCCCCTCGCGTCACGTCGACGCCCGCACGGGGGTCTGGGCCGAGCCGCTCTGCGACTGCGCGCCGACCGAGCTCTCCGACCATCGTGAGCTCGAGTGGAACCGCGACGTGGCCGAGGCCAAGCGGCTGACCTACGTCGCGGCCACCCGCGCCCGCGACATCCTCGTGCTCCCGGTGCTCGGCGACGAGGAGCCCTGGGGCGGGAAGCGCCCCGCCGGCTGGCTGACCGTCCTCGATCCCGCCGTCTACCCGGCCGACGTCGATCGACGCAGCGGCCACGAGGCTCCCGGCTGTCCCGAGTTCGGGATGGACTCGGTCCCCGATCGTCCCGACAACGCCAAGGTCAGCCCCCACGACGCCGTCATGCCCGGGCTCCACCGACCGCGCGCCGGCGATCACTCCGTGGTCTGGTGGGACCCGGCGGTGCTCGAGCTGAGCGTCGGCGAGCAGGTCGGCTTGCGTCAGCAGGTCATCTTGCAGGCCGACGAGAGCGGTCAAGCCGAGGCCGGTGCGCGGGCGCACGAGGAGTGGCAGGACCTGCGCCAGCTCCGACTCGACAACGGGCTGCAAGCGACCCAGGTCGTGACCAAGGTGACCGAGCTCGCCGAGCACGCGATGACCAGCGTGGAGAAGGTGACGTTCGAGGAGGTCATCGGTCGTCGAGAAGACCGGCCCGGCGGCGCGCGCTTCGGCACGCTGGTGCACGCCATTCTCGAGACCGAAGAGCCGGGCGCTCGACTGAAGGAGATCGAGGCGGCGGCCGCGCATCAAGGACGCCTGCTCGGAGCCACCGAGGAGGAGATCGCCTCGGCTTCCGAGGTGGCGTCCGGCGTGCTCTCCCACCCGCTCATGCAACGGGCCGCGGAGAGCAAGGACTTGCGTCGGGAGTGCCCGGTCCAGTGGCCGGCCGGCGACGGGAGCCTCGCCGAAGGCGTCATCGACATGGTCTTCAAGGAAGCCGACGGGAGCTGGACGGTCGTCGACTACAAGACCGATCGCGATCTCGAAGCCGGCCGCGACAAGCACGCCCGGCAGGTCGGTCTCTACTGCGAAGCCCTGGCGCTCGCGACCGGTGCCGAGGTGCGCGGCGTCGTGTTGATGGCCTGAAGGCTCAGCTCGTCTCGGCGGCGTCGGTCGAGCTGGCGAACACCAGGACGGGGACCGCCAGGAGGTCCTTGCTGCTCATGCTCGTCACTTCCAGCCGCCCGCCGTCGTGTCGGGGGCGGGCTTCTTCGACTCGAGGGCTTCGGCCGGCACCTCGAAGGGGGCGACGACCTCCTCGACCATCCTCTGGAGTGCCTCGTCACCCTCGGCCCAGAACAGCTCCTCGTCGGCATCGCGGGGCGCGAAGTCGGGGCGTCCCTGCAACGAGCTCACGCCGTCGCTCTCGTGACCGACCGGCACGTAGCGACGCCAGAACTCGAGATGGAAACGCAGGAACTCGAGCGTGCGGGACCAGCCGTGAGCGTCGTCGCCCCAGTGCTCGGTCGCCAGCTCGACCCAGCGTCGCGCCAGGGTCATCCGCTCTGCACCCGAGCGCGCGCGGTCGTCGCTCCCCAGGTCCTGCCAGAACCACGGAGCCACCAGGGCACCCCGAGCGAGCATGAGCGCAGCACAGCCCGACTCGTCCAGACGACGACGGGCGTCGCTGGGGTGAAGGAGGTCGCCGTTGCCGATGACCGGGACGTCGACGGCCTCGGCCACCTCGGCGATGGTGTCCCAGTCGGCCGGGCGACGATACCGCTGCCCGCGGGTGCGGCCATGAACGGCCAGGGCGTCGACCCCGCAGTCCGCGATGAGCTTGGCGATGGGGAGCGCGTTGATGACGTGCTCCTTGTAGCCGATGCGGATCTTCGCCAGCAGGGGGATGTCCAGCTCGGCGCGCAGGGCGGTGAGAAGACGCTCGATGCGCCGTGGCTTCTCCAGCAGCGCGGCGCCGAGACCCTTCCGCGTGAAGGCGACGATGGGACAGCCCATGTTCACGTCGATGAAGTCAGCGCCGGCTTCCTGCACCTTGGCCGCCGCCTTGAGCGCGAGCTCGGGATCACGGGCGGCGATCTGAACGCCGAAGCACGGCTCGCTCGCGTGACGTCGCAGCATCGCGCGCTCGCGGCTCAAGCCCCGCACGAGACGTCGGGCGTCGATCATCTCGGAGTAGGTGATCCGAGCACCCATCTCGACGCACAGACGACGGAAGGGCAGGTTGCCCCCCCGAGTCAGGGGTGCAAGGACGACCTGCCCGGAGAGCAGCTCACGGAAGCGTTCACGAGGAGTCATGCGCGGTCCGATCCCGACGCCGAATGCGCGGGACCGGGAGTGTAGCCCGGACCGTTCATGAGTCTCCTGCTGCGTGACCATAACTGCTGCCTGCGAAGGGCGTGCATCCACCCCTCGGTCCTCAACGCACTGCCAAGTGCGCCTCCGGCTCTCATTCCCTGGTTCGCACCGGATTGAGCCGCGGTCCTCGTGGCTACGTGGGCGGTGTCCCTTCGCGCCACCTAGCGGGCCAAGGCCCGAACGGCCCTTCTCGACTAGCACCTCCGGCCACTCGCGACGGACACTCATGAATGGTCCGGGCTAGCGAGTCGGCCGCGGCTTCGATCAGTCGAAGAAGAAGTCGAAGAGCGAGTCGCCGAGGCTGCGCACGTCGGTCCTGAGGTCGTGATGACCGACGGCCATCGCTCGCGGCAAGGGTGGTGGCTCGGCAGGCTGCCGGGTGTCATGGGCTCGAGAGGCCGCAGCCTTCTCGAAACCACCCTCGGCGGCAAAGCGCTGAAGGGCCTGAAGCTCCCCTCCGTCGAGCCAGACTCCGTGGTCCTTGCAGACGTCGATGATGACGCCCGAGACCTTCCGGAAGTTCTCGCGGTTCATGAGCCCGCGGCAGGCGGGACAGCGGAGGTACTCGACCTTGCTGGAGAACGCGGACTGCGCCGACGTGTTGCCCTTGCTCGTCTTGCCACCCTTCTCGGCCTGCCGCTGGAGCAGGTCCTCGAGCTGCTCGCGTCCGACCCAGATGCCCTTGCAGCCGTGACAGGAGGCGAAGGTGAGGCCATTGAACTTGCGGGCCTGGAGCGTGGTCCCGTCGCAGCGCGGGCAGGGGCCTCCACACGCGTCGGCGGCCGAGGCGGGCGTCCCCGGGACGGCAGTCGGCACCGGGGGGACCACGGTCTCGCCGCAGTAGCCGCAGCTCGTGCCGTCGATCGGGGCTCCACAGGCGGTGCAGGTGGCGGATGACGTCATGAACAGAACCTCTCGCTCCCTCGTCTACGAAGGGAGCCGGCCCAGGTTCGGCCACGTCGCCCAGTGACGGGCCGGTCTTGGCCGAAAGGTGCGCTCCGTGCGAACCTAAAGCGTTCGGGGGCAGGTGGGAAGCGGTCCGGTCGGCGCCTGGAGCCATGATGCGCAAGAGCTTGCTCTCGACAGTCCTCACGACCTCTCTCCTCCTCCTGGGTCGTGCCACGCCCTCCGCCGCAGCGGAGGTCCTCGAGCGCGACTGGTGCGTCGGGCTCTCCCCCGTCTCCTGGGGCTTTTCGGTCAACCCCGACGGCCCCACGAGCGAGATCCACCTCGAGCTCGTCAGCGGCGGCGTCCAGGTCCTGTCGGCCGACGCCGGCCCGGGCCTCCCTGATGGCTGGACCGTCACGCTCTCGGAGAAGACGCTCGTCGCCCGGGGCGAGACGGCGCTCACGCCCGGCACGCGCTACCAGCACGCGCTCCTGGTCACCACCAACGCCAGCACGCTGGGCCTCAACCGTCAGGGGCACGAGCCCCTGACCTGGAAGCTCGAGACACGAACGCCTGGCGGTCAAGCTCTCGGCGGCCGCTCGCGCCTGGTCGGCTTCCCGCCCGTGCTCGACCTGGCCGACGCCGTGTCGCGGGGTGCGGTGACGGCGTCGATCCTCACTCGCTCGCCGGCCGGCCCCGTCGAGCTGACCGTGGACAACAACTCCTGGAAGGAGATCTGGCTCGACGTGGCGCCCGGAAGCATCCTCACCGGCCACGGCGCCGAGTGGGTCGTCGGTCTCGAATCGCCCTTCCGAATGATGCCGAAGCAGAAGTACGGCCGGACCGTGCGGGCCTTCCCGGTGACGCCACCGCAGCCCAACACGCACTGGCCGCGCAGCGTGCAGCTCAGCGGACGGACGCATCCGAAGGCTCAGGCGCTCGCCGAGCTGGCGCTGGCCGCGGAGACCCTCGACGGCGGCGTGCCCAAGCGTCGCCCCGGTCGCTTCGAATCGATCGAGCCCTTCGAGTTCTGGCCGCTGCTCTACCAGTGGGCCGCCTGGGTCGAGATGTCCCAGCCGCCCGCGTCGCTGCTGAAGATCATGGTCGCGGAGCGGGTCGAGGCCCTGCACCGACGCGGTGACCCCATGGCCGAAGGCCTCCAAGTCGATGCAGTCGTGACCGAGATCGAGACCGCCCTCGCCGACCTCCAGGCGCTGCGGGCCGGGCTCGCGGACAAGGCGCTGAGCGTCGAGCAGCAGTCCGCAGCGGCACGCTTCGGACGCTGACCAGGGCCCGCAAGCCAGCTCGGTGGATCTTCCGTCACCTCACTGCCGAGCAACCCGACGGGACTCTCGCCGTAGGTCTCTCCCAGCACGACCCGAGTGCCGGAAGAGAGCCGACGATGCGCGCTGACGAGACCTGCCACTCCTGCGGATCCGCCTGGAATCCATCGACCGACACCGGTCGCGCCCAGGACGCCGACGCGCGTCATGCCGGCCGACTCGCGATGGAACAGCTCCGCTTCAGCGACCTGCCGCGGCCCGACATGGAGGCGCGCCCCAAGAGCTGGCTCTCGTGGAGCTTCTTGCTCGAGGAGGACGGCAAGCACTTCACCGAGCTCGAGATGTCGAGCTGGCGGGAGGCCGGCCGTTTCTCGCTCGGAGGCGCCGAGCACGTCCTCCGTCGTGATGGACCGTTGGGCGGCTTGCTCGGAGGCCCCTACGTGTTGGAGTCGAAGGGACGGATCCTCGCGACCGCCCGGAAGCCGAGCGTGTTCAAGAGAGGCTTCCTGGTCGAGCATGGAGGCCTGGAGCTGACCCTGGAGCCTCGCGGTATCGGGAGGCGCGAGTTCGTCCTCGGGGACGACCGCTGGGAGCTCGGGACCATCACGCCGGTCAGCAGCTTCACGTACCGCTCGGTCGTCGACCTGCCGAGGGAGCTGCCGCAGGCCGTGCGGGTCTTCGTCTTCTGGGTGGTCGCCAACCTTTGGCGACGCGAGGCGGAGTCCGCCTGACCGAGTTCCGTCACCTCACTGTCTCGTGTCCACCTCGACCGGACGAGCTCGTTCCCGCCTGCTAGGCTGACGCTTCCCCCCTCAGCGTCCTGTCCTGCCCCACCTGCTCCTGCGAGCCGGGTGGAAGAAAGGCAACGCCGAGGTGATCGAGGGCGTAGTGAAGAGCACGCCCCAGCCTCGTCCGCATGGCAGTCGAGCGCCCTCTCGTAGGGCGTTGCCGGCGGTCGTTGGGCCACTGTCATCCCCGTTCCACGAGAAGCGAACACCGAGGTACCCACCATGACCTTCGATCCTCGCCGCCTGCTCGGCCTGGCTCTCGTCGCGAGCCTGCTCGCCGTGCCGGCGCTGGCCGACACCACCCAAGCCAAGGGCGACTCCCAGGCTGCGTCCTCCGACGGTGCCAAGAAGAAAAGCAAGAAGAAGAAGGACGAGCTCCCTCCCGTCTCCGACGTCATCGACGGCATGAAGGAGATCGACGGCGTCCTCACCCTCTACCGGAAGAAGGACAAGCTGCTGGCGCTGGTCCCCAACGACAAGCTCGACAGCCCCATGCTGCTGGCCACCTCCATCGCCGGGGGCGGCTTCTTCACGGGCTGGCAGTGGACCGACATGATGATCAGCTTCGAGCGGCACGACAAGAAGCTGCTCGTCATGACCCCCGACACGCTGCACGTGACCAAGAAGAAGGGTCCCGTCAGCGACGCGGTGCAGCGCACCCACCCGGGTCAGCTCGTCGGCACGCTCCCCATCCTCGCCGCCGACCCCAACCGCGGCGTCGTGGTCAACCTGGGCTCGCTCTACACCCGGCAAGCCCCCGCCCTCATCGGCTTCCTCGCCGAGGGTCGTGACCCGAGCCTCTCGCGGCTCCGCAGCGTGAAGAACTTCCCCCAGAACGCCGAGGTCTCGGTCGACCTCGTCTCGCGTCCGAAGGGTCTCGAGCACGGCGACATCATCACCGTGCACTACTCGCTCTCCAGCCTGCCCAAGTCGAGCTACGTTCCGCGTCTCGCCGACAACCGAGTGGGCTACTTCCTCACCGTCGCCCGCGACTACTCCAGCGACTACCGTGACGACACCACCTTCGTCCGGATGGTCAACCGCTGGAAGCTCGAGAAGGCCGACCCCGAGCTCGATCTCTCGCCTCCGAAGGAACCCATCGTCTTCTACATCGAGAAGACCGTCCCCACCCGCTACCGCCGCCATGTCCGCGACGGCATCGAGGAGTGGAACCGCGCCTTCGAGAAGATCGGCTTCACCGGCGCCATCGAGGTTCGGCAGCAGACCGAGACCCAGTTCGCCGATCTCGACCCTGAGGACGTCCGCTACAACTTCTTCCGCTGGATCACCTCCGACTCGGCCTTCGCCATGGGCCCCAGCCGCGTCGACCCGCGCACGGGCCAGATCCTCGACGCCGACATCATCTTCGACGACTCCATGCTCCGGTACTCCATCGGGAGCTGGGACCTCCTCCTCGAAGAGTCGATCTCCGAGACGCTCTCCGAGCAGGACGAGCGCTTCCTCCGCGCCAACCCCGGCTGGGACGCGCGTCCCCGCAACGAGAACGGTAGCCCGAAGGTGCAGTCGCCGATGGCCAAGGCCATGGAGCTCTTCGCCCAGAACGCGAAGGGTCACGTCCACGAGCCGTTCGGCTCCGGTCGCAGCGCATGCATGATCGGTCGCGGTCGCACCCGCGAGATGGGCATCGCCGCGCTGCACATGGGCCTCCTCACCAAGGAGACCGAGGATGACGATAAGGGCGGCTCCAAGGAGTGGCCCGAGGAGTTCATCGCTCAGACCATCAAGGAAACCGTCATGCACGAGGTCGGGCACACCCTCGGCCTTCGTCACAACTTCAAGGCCAGTAGCTGGCGGCCCATGGATGCCATGAGCGGCGCAGCCAACACCTCGATCACCGACCTGTGCGGCTCGGTCATGGACTACAACCCCGTCAACGTCGCGCCCGAGGGCGAGGAGCAGGGCAAGTACCAGATGACCACGCTCGGTCCCTACGACTACTGGGCCATCGAGTACGGCTACACGACCACCGGCAAGGGCGACCCGAAGTCCGACAAGGAGGCGATGGAGTCCTGCGCTGCCCGTGGCGCGGAGGCAGGTCACGACTACGGCACGGACGAGGACGTCGGCTTCGGCGACCCGCTCATCAACCGCTGGGACCTCGGCACCGACCCTCTCGACTACACGAAGTCTCGCGTGGCGCTCGCCCGTCGCATTCGTGACGACGTCGTCGAGCGCATCGTCGACGAGGGCGAGAGCTACGACTCGGCTCGTGGCGCGGTGAACACGCTACTGAGCACGCTTGGCTATGCCTGCAACCTGGCGGCCGGCCACGTCGGCGGCACCTACTTCCACCGCGATCACCGTGGCGACCCGGGTGCTCGTGACCCGATCGTCGTCGTGCCGGCGGACAAGCAGCGCGAGGCGCTCGCCATCCTCTCGGACAACCTCTTCCACCAGAACGCCTTCGACATCCCCTCGGACCTGCTCCGCAAGCTCCCGCCGACCCGCTGGGCGCATTGGGGCTCCGAGGCCGCCTGGGAGGCCGAGGCCGCCTTCCCGTTCCACGACCGCATGGGCTCCATGCAGTCCTGGAGTCTCTACCGTCTCCTCTCCCCCACGACGCTCCGTCGAGTCCTCGACTCGGAGGCCGCGACCCAGGAGGGCGAGGACGCCTTCACGCTTCCCGATCTCTTCGGTGAGCTCTCGGGCACGATCTTCTCCGAGCTCGAGAAGGCACCCAACGGTGGTCACGACAACCGCAAGCCGTACATCGCGAGCCTGCGTCGCAACCTCCAGCGCAACTACGTCGGTCGCCTCATCGACCTGACCCTGCGTGAGAACGACCCGTGGTACCCGCAGGCCGCTCGCACCCAGGCCTGGTACGAGCTCAAGCAGCTCCAGGGCAAGCTCGACAAGGCGACTTCCGGTGGCAGCCGCCTCGACAGCTACTCGCGGGCACACCTCGAGGAGAGCAAGGAGCGGATCGCCCGCGCCCTCGACGCCTCGTTCCAGATCGGCGGCTGATCGTCCTCGACGACCACCTCCGATCTCACTGAAGGACGCCCTCGGGACCTACTCGGTTCCGAGGGCGTTCACGATCTTGGGGAGGCTCCAGTCGTAGCGATGGCTCGTGCCGAAGTGGCCGCCGTCGAACTCCTCGTACTCATGGGCGATGCCCAGCTCCTTCAGTCGCGCCACGAAGACGCGTGCCGCCACGTGCAAGGCGTACTCGTCGCGGTTGCCGCAGTCGATGAGGAGCAGCGCCAGGTTCTTCAGCGCATCGCCCTTCTCCTCGACGAGGCGCCAGGGGTCGAAGCGGAGCCAACGCTCCCAGACCTCGTGATCGGTCAGGCCGGTCGCCTCGTCGAAAGGCAACGCGAAACCGCCGGGCCGATCGGCGTCGGGCGAGTAGCAGCTCGCCATGCCGACGATGTTGATCGCCTTGAAGATCGAGTTGATGTTGCCGGTGCGCACCGCCTGCAGGTGCGCGAGGAAGCCCTCGACGCCGCCGTGTCGGCCGAGGATGTCGGTCGCGTCGGCGAAGTCGCGCTGGTAGCAGTGCTCGAAGACCATGTCGCCGGAGTGGCAGCAGCCGGCGCGGAACAGGCCCGGACGTCGCATGAGCAGCGACAAGGCCCCGAAGCCTCCCGAGGACTTGCCCGCCACCGCGCGAGCACCGGGGAGCGTCCGGTAGCGCTCGTCGACCCAGGGGACGATCTCGTCGGCGAGATGACGCTCGTAGTCACCGTTGGCCGACGAGTCGACGTACTGGCTGCCTCCCCAGCGCGTGCTGCAGTCCGGCAGCACGAGGATCGCCTCGCCACAGCCGGCAGCGATGAGACGGTCCATCCGCTCCGCGATCGATTCCCCGAAGACGGCGTCGTTGAGCATCATCTCGCCACGACCCGCGAAGCCGGCGAGCAGGTAGACCACCGGGAAGCGACGGTCGCCGTCCTCGTCATAGCCGGGGGGCAGGTAGACGGGGACCGGTCGGACATGCGGATCGCCCTGGGGGTTCCCCACCAGGACCTCCGACACCAGGGCCTCCCTCTCGATCCGACCACGACGCATGGCACTCTCCTCTCTCGAACAACGTCTCTCGATGCTACGGGATGTTCCCATGCTCCTGCTGCTCAACAGCGCCTCGACGGTCCTGCTCGTCCCCATCCTCGTGCTGCTGGTGGCCGCCGTGCTGTTCTGGCTGCTGCCGGGGGCAGCTCGTCGCGGACTGCTCTTCGGCGTCCACGTCGGCACGCGCCGCACGGACGACCCGGCCGTCACCGGCCTCCTCACGACCTGGCGCGTGAGCATCGGTGTCCTGACCCTCGCCGCAGTCGCCGCCTGGCTCCTCGTCGGTCCGAAGAACGCCCTGGCCATCACGGCGGCCGAGGCCGTGCTGCTGCTGGGCGTCGGCGTGCTCTACCTCGTGTTGCACTCGCGCGCCCGCCGTTTGGCGGTGCCCATGGCCACCGCCGACGAGGACGCGGCCGAACCGACGACCTCGGGGGAGGTCCCGCCTGAGGAGCTGCCGGCCCGCTGGCTCATGCCCTACGTGCTGGTCGCCCTGGGGCTCTCACTCCTTCTCGGCCTGATGGCATTGGGTCACGCCATGGCCGTCGAGCCGAAGCTCCCCGAGCGCATCCCGACGCACTTCGGGACCAGCGGAGAGCCCGACGCCTGGTCCGACAAGAGCTTCGCGGCCGTGTACCTGCTCTCCTGCACCTGTCTCGGGATGGCCCTCATGCTCGGTGGCTTCGCGCTCCTGACCGCACAGGTCCAGGGACCTCGCCGACTGGGCGACGACGGACGCTCCTACCGCGCGCGGCGTGGCTTCCAGGCCTCGGTCGCTCTCATGCTCGCCAACATGAGCGTGATGGTCAGCGCCATGCTCGCGTACTTCTCGTGGGCGGGTCTCCGCACGGCGCTCGGCGAGATGCAGGGCCTGGGAGCCGTGCCGCTCATCGCCCTCGCCGTGATCCTCCCGTACTCCATGGGTCACGCGCTGTGGCTCATCGTGAAACATGGTCAAGGCGGCGCCGCCAAGGAGGGAGCCGCTGGCGACCAGCCGCTGGTGGGAGGCGTGGCCGACAACGAGCACTGGAAGCTCGGCGTCATCTACTACAACCCCGAAGACCCCGAGCTCATGGTCGAGAAGCGCTTCGGCGTGGGTTACACCTTCAACTTCGCCCACGGCGGTGCGATCGCTCTCATGCTGGGGATGGTCGTCTTCTTCGTCGGAGTCCTGGTCGCGGCGTTCACGATGTAGCCCGCTTCATCTCCGGCTCGCCTGACTGCACTCCGTACGAGGAGACGTCCCTCCGCTTGAGCTGACGACAGGAACTCACGACACTCGCCTTCTGGGAGCGCGAAGGAGAGATCATGAGTCTTGATGTCTTGAAACGGAGTGCTCACGTCGCGTTCGGCGCGAGCCTCCTCGTGATGACGAGCCTGGGCGGAGAAGCACGGGCGCAAACCGTGTGGGGAGGCGGCCTCGCCACCGACACGGCAGATGGGGACTGTCACCTGATCCCGGGCAAGGTCCCCGAGATCTACGCGCTGTTGCTCCTGCCCGACGATCCGACGACCACCGACTGGCTGTGGCTCACGCCACGCAGCACGGTCGGTAACGTGCTCTTCGACCTCGGGAGCTTCGGCATCCCCTACGGGAACTTCAGTCGTCCCATGGGCACGGCCGATCGCATGTTCTCGTTCGTCACCGATGCCCCGGTCCGACCCGAGCAGGGAGGGCGTCTCGCCGTCTCTTCGAGCGATCAATTCGAGCCGGTCCTCGGGGCGGTCACGATGCAGGTGGTCGGCGAGACCCTTGCACCGACGGTCTCCGGTTACGCCGGTACCGGACTCGTTCTTCCGGGGTTCGGAACCTACGAGCCCGTCGAGATCGACTGGGGAGTCGAGGAGCTCGCCTACCCCCGGGTCGAGGGTGACGACGTCCTGCTCGCCTTCGGAGCCTTGATCGACTTCCAGCCGTTGAGCCACGGGGGAACCCCTCCTCTCAACTGTCAGGTCGGTGGCTTCAGGCCTCTCTTCGACGAGCCCGACAAGGGCGCGATCATCGGCTACAACGTCTACTCGCGCGTGGGGCACTTCGCACCCTCGACCTGGACCGCCGACGACTGGCTGGCCTTCGTTCCACACGAGCTCATCGGACCCTTCGACCCGCCGACCACGAGCACGCCCCCGGGGATCATCGACCTCGACGGAACTCCCTACAACGGCGACGAGCACGTCTTCTTCAACCACGAAGGTGGAGCCGTGGTCGCCGACGGAGAGCCGAACGGTCGCTGGCACGCGATTCAGCCGGTGGTCCTCGGAGATCACTTCGACTTCGACGCATCCACCGAGATCGCGCGGGTTCCACTCGGATTCGACCCCAAGCAGCCCGACGGCGGTCTCGACCTCGATGGCGACGGCATCCCCGAGTTCTTCAATCCACACGCGGTCAGCTCCGGAGCTCCGGGCCTCGGCCTGACTCATGCGGGTCGGCCACTGGTCTCGGCGGCTGTCTACTCGTTCACGCCCGGGGAGAGGTGAGCCATGACGATCCGAAGATCCTCTTTCCTTCAGGCACTCTTGATCTTGCTGTGTGCAAGTCGCGTGGCCCTCGCCTGCGTCCACCCACCGCACTTCCCCGATCCCCCCGACCCACCTGAGCCGCCGGTGCCGCCTCGACCCAACCTCGGCGAGTCCATCGATCCGCTGCCTCGCTGGCTGCGGGCCGACTGCGCGATCCTCCCGAGCCGGATCTCGGTGGAGCCGGGTGAAGAACCGGAGGTCTCGGTGAGCTTCGTCACCTACAGCGACCGGACGGTCCCCGACTGGGAGCCGGTCACCGACCTCCTCCTGACCACAGAAGTCGAGCACTCCATCGCGCTCGCCCCCGACGATCCTGGCAGCGGAGAGTGTGCGGTCATCGGTCGTCAATTCCCGGCCTTCGGGACGGCCCGGGTCGATGTCGGTCTCTTCGACGACGCCATGGACCCCGATGCCGACGATCCCACCGGCTGGTCGGGCGATCACGTCGAGCGACTCTTCCCGGCCGAGAGCGAGCTCCGACCGGGCTATCGACACTACTTCCAGCTCAGCGTCGAGAACGAGGGCCGGCCTCTCTGTCGACGTCGCGCCTGCGTGGACATCGTCGATCCCGACTTGCGCCTCCTCGGTCGACTACCCGAGGCCTGGTTCGAGGAGCCGCTGGTCGCCGCCACGGCGGGAGACACCACCTCGTTCGTCCTGCACGTGCGCCGCAACGGCTATCGACCGGAGCGACCGTTGACCGTGCGCATCGAGCGTCACAACCCCGACGACCCGACGGACCTCTTCCCGATTCATCCCACCACCTTGACCAGCGACGGCGTCGCCTTGGTCGGGGAGGAACTGTCGATGCCGTTGACCTGCAGTCTTCACGGCCCCTGCTTCGTCGGCGTGAAGAACGACCTGCACGTGAGCATCCTCGACGCTGGCGAGCTGTTGTGGACGAGCCGCTGGAGTCGACCGAACGGCCTCGGTCAGGCGCGCATCGCCGAGGCTCCACTCGCCCGACTCGTGCACCTGGGTGGTCAGGCGACGACCTGCGAGGACGGCGAGCTCCGTCTCCGTCTCATCGCTCGCAACCGCTTCCTCGACGGGGACCTTCGCGACGTGCAGCTCCGGCTCCCCCTGCCACCGGGTCTCTCGGTGGCGAGTCACGACCTGCACTTCCACGACAACCCCATGGACGACCACGACCCCACCGAGGCCGAGCTCGATGCCAGCGGCACGGTCCGACTCGAAGGCTCCGAGCTGATCGTCGACGTCGACCGCATCGAGACCCGTTTCGGCCGGGGCGAGATTCCGCCCCGGATGTTCCGCGACATGTTCGAGGTCGACCTCGTGCTCACCACCGACAGCACGATCCTCAGTGAGGGTCCACTCCTCCTCGAGCTGACCGTCGATGCTCGTTCCGGCAGCCTCACGCGCTCCGAGAGCGACACGCTCGCGCTGACCGTCATGCCTCCCATGCTGCCCGGTGAGCTCTCGGCCCCCGGCAGCACCACGCCGCTTCGACTGAACGACGACACGCTCCGGTTCGAACGGGCCGACACCATCGGCGCGACGACCCATGCCGTCATCCGCGGCGTGCTCGATGAGCTGCCGAGCTCCGGTCGCTGCATCGCCAGCGGTCTCACCGAGGCGAGCCACGTCGATCCCGAGTCGCCGCCGGCCGGCGAGGGCTGGTACTACCTGGTCGTCGCCGAGCAGTGTGGCCAACAAGGTCCGGCCGGCCACGACTCACTCGCTCGCGAGCGCACCATCGAGGAGGCATGTCCATGAGCTGCTACCGCATTCACCCGTCGTCGCTCTTGCTCCTCGCCTGCACGCTCTTCTTCGCCCGAGGAGCCAGCGCCCAGTTCGAGCTGGACGTCGTCATCCGCACGAGCCCGGACCAGTTCGGGCTGAGGCTCCTCACCTTGCCGCACGTTCTGGACTTAGAGGACGTGGCCGACAGCTCGCTCGCAGTGCCCTGCGACCTGGGCGGAGGCGCCGGTGACGGCGTCATCAACTCGGACGACCTGCTCTGCTCCCTGTGGGGCGGTGGCGTGGCCGCCGACCAGGTGGGGATCTTCATGGTGGCCGGCCAAGTGAGAGCTTCGGGACCGTGCAGCCACCAGTACCATCATCGACGAGCCATCTCGTTGCCGTCGGGGCGTCGCTTCGAGGGAGAGCCCTTCCCCATCGAGGCCGGCGGGGCCTACGTCCTCCACGTGCCGCACGTGGAAGAGATCGGTGAGGTGGAGCATCGGTTCACCCTCACCGTCCCGTGCTCCCCTCCGCCACCCCTGCCGGTCGTCGTCGAGCGCTGCGTCGAGGAGCACTTCCGCTTCGAGATGGAGACCCTCGTGCCGGTGCCTCTCGGCTCGACCGCCAGCACGGTCTACGAGCTCCTCTGCGGATCCGACTGGGAGCTCGACGAGGACACGCGAGAGATGACCTGCACCAGGGCCTGGCCGACGGGCCGCATCGAGCTGTGCGACTACGGTCGTGACGGTCGTCTCGACTGCGCCCGGTTGCAGGCCTGGGGTGATGCGGCGCTGGCCGAGCACGGGAGTCAGAACTTCACGCTCCGACCGGGCACGGCGCTCGAGCTGAGGGAGTGGGAGTCGATGCCCTCGACCGCGACCTTCTCGTTCAGCGACGCCGGCTGTCGCTGAACGTCTTCACGCCCGCGGACCGACGCAGGATCGGGCCGCGGGCGGCCTTCACGATGGAGACCTCGATGAGCCCGCTCGGTCGAGTGGACGAATTCCGTACAAGACGGGCACTCTCGACTTGAGCCCGACCCTCTCAGTCGAGACACTCCCCGTGACGCGACGAAGTCGTCGTGGCTCGTGACCAACGCGGCCTCGGCGACGAACTCCGTCAATGAGAGCAGTCGACTGCAACCGTCGCACGCGGGTCCAGCCGCTTGCTCTTCGTCGCGCCCCAGCGCAGGCACGAGTGGGAATCTCGAGCCACCGGAGCACTTTGCCGTTCAGCTCCACGGGCCTGCGCTGGGCGCTCCCTTTCCCGACCCCTCGACTTGCTGGGCACCGGTCACCAGCGGCCGAGAACCCGTCCTCGGGCGCCGGTCAGCCCCCGCACCGTCACCCGACCGGACGCGTCCCGCTCCGCCAGGTAGGGTCCCTGAGTCGTCGTCACGACCTCGGTGAGTGGAGTCTCGAGCGAGGCCAGGGTGGTCTTGCTGCCCAGGACGTCGAGCAGCTCCAGGCGACGCCCTTCCTCGGTCAGCAGCACGAGGGCCGGTCGTCCCACGCTCCCGCGCTCCCGGACCACGCCGACGACCCGAGCGTCCACCGGCGCGACGAGCTCCACGTCCTCGTCTTCGGAGCCGGTCAGCGCGCGCCAGTGACGTGAACCGACCGGAAGGCCCAGCAGGCCCAGGGCTCCGTCGCGTCGTCCTCGTCCGGGGTAACCGAAGCAGGCCTCGCCGTCGGGCGTTTCGCCGCTGACCACGCGCCCGGCCTCGGCGTCGCTCTCCGCTCGCCACTCCCCATCCTCGCGCCAGGCCCGCACGCAGGCGCCAGCGCTCGACAGGTGCAGCGCGCTGGCGTCGACCAGGCCGAGGCCGCCCACCTCTTCCGGACCTGCGGGGTCGACCCCGACCGAGCCCAGGCACCAGCGACCGGCGGCCACCTCGAAGGCGATCCGCTCGCGCTCCACGACCTGCACCGACTGGAGACCCCGCACCCGACCATCCCAGCTCAGCGACTCCGGCATCGGCAGCCGGTGTTCGCGCGCGAGCCGACCCCGCCGCGACAGCCAGCGCGCGGTCAGCTCGCGCTCGGCGCAGAGGCCGATGGCGAGCAGGCCCGCTCCCGATGGTCCGATGGCGACCAGCGACTCGGGGAGGTCGGGCAGCTCGCGCGCCGCCACGGCCCCGCGCTTTCCGGCGGCCGACGCCCGGAAGGGAAGGGCGAGCGGCACGCCGCCCTCACCGATGGCCAGCAGGCCGGCGCGACCGGCGAAGAGCAGGGTCATCGACGCTCCTCGGCCGAAGGTCTCGACCGAGTCCCCGGTCTCTCATCTCTCACGCTAGGATCTCCCCAAGAAGCCTGGAGAATCGCATGTCCGACCTGCTCACGCTGCTGGAACCCATCTCGACCTTCGTCCCCGAGCTCGACCTCACGGACGGCACCGCCGCCGAGGCGAAGCTCAACGAGCGCTTCCCGCCCGGTTCCGACACCGTCCGCGACATCGAGACCGCCGCGCGTGAGGCGCTGGAACGTGGCGAGATCTGCGACCGAGGCGACGAAGGCATGAAGTGGGGACGCGTCGCCAAGCCCGAGGCGGTGCCCGGCGGCTCGTCCATCGACGCCGTCCACATGACCAACTCCGCCGGCCCGCCCCACACCCACCCCAACGGGGAAGTGTGCCTCTGCCTGCCCCTCTCCGAGGAGGCGAAGTTCGAGAACCGTCACGAGACCTGGGTCGTCATGCCCGCCGGCTCGCGCCACGTGCCCGAAGTGAAGGACGGCGAGATGCTCATCCTCTACTGGCTGCCCGAGGGCGCCGTCACCTGGGGTTGAGGCCAACCCACGCGCCCCGTGAGCACCCCGCCCCCCCGCCTGTAGGCTGGAAGAGAATGT
>JBCCFW010000129.1:0-22168 GCA_039029535.1 Acidobacteriota bacterium | reverse complement strand
CGGCGCCGCGGGCGAAGCGCACGACGAAGTCGATGCCGACCTTC
Organism: Acidobacteriota bacterium; assembly: GCA_039029535.1. Lineage (GTDB taxonomy): Bacteria > Acidobacteriota > JBCCFW01 > JBCCFW01 > JBCCFW01 > JBCCFW01. The sequence continues at coordinate 22,124 of JBCCFW010000129.1, read as the reverse complement.
ACCCGCGACTTCCGCGACCTCAAGCGGGGCGACCACGTCGTCCACGCCGACCATGGCATCGGCCGCTTCGACGGCACGCAGCTCATGGGGGAAGGGGACTCGGCCCGGGAGTTCATGGTCCTCATCTACAAGGACGGCAACAAGCTGTTCGTCCCGCTGGACCGTCTCGACCTCGTCGAGCGGTACTCGGGAGTGGGTGGGCTGTCGGTCCGGCTCGATCGACTCGGCGGCGGTACCTGGGAGAAGGTCAAGCGCTCGGTCAAGAAGTCCATGGTGGACATGACCAAGGAGCTGCTCGACCTGGCGGCGGCGCGCGCGGCCGCCAAGGGCTTCCAGTTCTCCGAGGACGGTGACTGGCAGCATGAGTTCGAGGGAGCCTTCCCCTTCGAGGAGACTCCCGACCAGGCCGGCGCCATCGACGACGTCAAGGCGGACATGTGCGCCGTCAAGCCCATGGATCGGCTGGTGGTCGGTGACGTCGGTTTCGGCAAGACCGAGGTCGCTCTGCGCGCCGCCTTCAAGGCGGTCATGGACGGCAAGCAGGTGGCGGTGCTGTCGCCGACCACCGTGCTCGCCTTCCAGCATCACGCGACCTTCTCGCGCCGGACGGCGGCCTGGCCGGTCAAGGTCGAGCTGCTCTCACGCTTTCGCTCGAAGGAGCAGGTCAAGGTCACGCTCGAGCGGCTCGAGAAAGGTGAGTGTGACATCGCGGTCGGCACGCACCGCCTGCTGTCGAAGGACGTGAAGTTCAAGGACCTCGGCCTGCTCATCGTCGACGAGGAGCAGCGCTTCGGCGTGCGGCACAAGGAGAGGATCAAGCAGCTCCGCAAGGAGGTCGACATCCTCACGCTGACCGCGACGCCCATCCCGCGCACGCTGTCCATGGCCATGGGCGGGCTCAAGGACATGTCGGTCATCGAGACGGCGCCGGCGAACCGACACGCCATCGAGACCGCGGTGCTGCCGTTCTCGCCCGAGGTCGTGCAGTCGGCGGTGCGTCAGGAGCTCGATCGGGGCGGGCAGGTCTTCTTCGTCCACGACCGCGTCGAGAGCCTCCCGGCCATGGCGGACCTGCTGCGTCGGCTCGTGCCCGGCTGTCGCATCGGCATGGCGCACGGCCAGCTTCCGGAAGACGCGCTCGAGCGGGTCATGGTCGACTTCCTCAGGGGTGAGCTCGACGTGCTCGCGTCGACCACCGTCATCGAAAACGGGCTCGACATCCCGCGGGCGAACACCATCATCATCAACCGTGCCGATCGTCACGGTCTCGCCCAGCTCTACCAGCTCCGCGGCCGAGTCGGTCGCAGCGACCGGCAGGCGCATGCCTACTTCTTCGTCCCGGGCAAGTCCGAGCTCACGGCCGAGGCGAGACGACGGCTGGCGGCCCTGCAGGAGTTCACCGAGCTCGGCTCGGGCTTCCGCATCGCCGCGCTCGATCTCGAGATCCGCGGTGCGGGCAACCTGCTCGGTGGGCAACAGCACGGTCACGTGGCGGCGCTCGGGCTCGACACCTACGTGCGGTTGCTGGAGGAGACGGTGGCCGAGCTCAAGGGCGAGCAGCCGGAAGCGGGCTTCCGGGCCTCGCTCACCCTGCCCATCGACCTGCGGCTCCCGGCGGATTACGTGCCCGACGAGGCTCAGCGGCTCACGCTCTACAAGCGCTTCGCGACCGTCGACGACGGCGATGCCGTGCTCGACCTGGAGCAAGAGGTGCGCGACCGGCATGGCCCGGCGCCCGGCGCGCTCAAGCGTCTGGTCGAGCACGCGCGGCTGCGGCTGCGGGCCGAGGAAGCACGGATCCGCAGCATCGAGTGCGACGGCGTGCGCTTCAAGCTCGAGTTCGCCAGCGAGACCCGCGTGAAGCCGCAGTCGCTCATGGGGCTCTTGCAGGAGCGCCCCGAGGCAGCGTTCAGCCCCGGTGGCGTGCTGACCGTGCCGATCCCGGAAGAGGCGGCGGGTCCGGTGCCGGCGCTGTGGGAGCTGTTGCGGCGGTTGGACTAGCCACCATTCCGGTGGGCTCTCATTTCTGAGTGAGCTCGAACCTCGGCGAGGCGGGGACGAGGACGTGGGGGCATCCCCTGACGGAGGCAGGTTTCCCGTTCTCGTCAGCGTCGAAGGGGCAGCTCGTCGTCAGCATCGTGGCGTAGGAGCCCTCGCCGGCTCTCATTTCGGAGGGGCTCGATGCGATGGCGTGATCGTCGAAGAACACCCAGGAGTCCGTGATGAGGGCCCTCGGGTTCGAGCGCCCAGTGCTCAAGATGGGGCCCCGGGAGATGACCTGACCGCCGCTGCGGTGGTTCAGGCCGAACACGATGAGCACGTTCTCGTCGTGACAGCGGATGTAGCGCAAGCGCGCCTTGCCGAGCTCGTCGAGACGAACCATCCGGAGTTGATCCCAGCGCGAGGGAGGAAGCGGGAGACGTGCGAGACGTTCTCGAGTCTCGGCATCGAGCTCGGTGGAGTCGGCGAGTGAGACCGTGGTGACTGAGGAGAGCGGATACGAACACCAGGTGCCTGGTCGGAGAGGGTCTTCGTAGGTGTAGGTGCCGCGGTTGAAGCTTCCGTGTCGTTCGACCACGTGCCCATCCTCCGGGAGCTCTACGATCGACAGCTCGTTCCAGCCGGAGTGGAGCTGAAGGGAGAGCCCCGGTTCGAGCCAGCGGAGCTCGTAACGGAGCTGACGGAAGCCCTGCGGGTCATGCGGCGACTCGTAGTCGCGAAGCTCGTAGGAGTGGAGCTTGATCTCGTGAGCGCTTCCGTCCGGCTGCTCCAGGTGCAGCCAGACCCTGCCGACGTGGCGCCGCGGTTGCTCGGTCCAATGGTGCAGGTGCTCCTCTCGATGAAGGACACGGGCCGTCCAACCTTCGGCGACGATCGCCTCGCTGACGGCGTGCGGAAAGTAGGCGTGTCGGTAGTGGAATGCGATGCTGCCCAGGACTGCGACCCAGGCGCCCACCAGTGGCAAGAGGCTCCACGCGATGAGCTGGCGTTTCGTCATCGGAGGGCCGCCATGTCGCGAGAGCCAGACTCCGAGACTCACCTGAAACACGATCGTGAGGGGGACCGCGAAGATAAGAGTGATCGGGAAGAGGAGTACCCGTTGGGAAGAGATTGGGTACAACAGGATGGCGAGGGCGCTGCCCAGGGGGGCGAGGCACCATCCGAGCCCGAGCAGTGCGCAGGAGGGAGTGGAGGCCTGCTGGGGCGAAGCCTGGTCGGCCTGTTGACTGAGCATGGCGGGCTCCGCGCTGGACGATGAGGTCCAGTCCTGACCTCTTGGGGCCGAGTTGTCGCGTTTGGTCCCGTCCTTCGACTCCGCGACCCATCATTCGATGATGTGGCGCTGCCGCTCGCTGGGCAAGCGCGGGGGCCACGCGTGTCTTTCTTGTCCGCTTCGTGTCCTCGTCATTTCCGGGCCTCCGCCCCAGCATGAGTCCATGCACCGGGACAGCCGTTGGTTCGGCGCCATTGGTCATTCGTTCGGCCGTCCCGTGTCCAACCCATTCCGCCGTGGGTCACTGCCCGCGTGCGTTCCATCGAGGAGAACGACTCATGAAGCTCACGACCAACCTGAAGTCCGGTTCCATCGACCCCACTGACGCTCGGCCGCTCATCTTCGAGGAGGATGGGATGTTCTGAGCGAGCTGCATTCGTTTCGGTTCATCCTGGAGAGACGAACCGTGAAGCTCATCGTCGGCCAAGACATGGCGTTCTGAGCCGTCCGACCCGCCGGGAGTCTTCTCGGCGGCTCGGTTCGTTCCTGGAGGCAGTCTCAGTCGAGAGGCATGGCGACCATCGGCTCGATCGGCGTGGCCTGCCGCGTCGGTACGAAGGCGGACTCTGAGGCTTCGCTGCTCATCGCGAGCTCGCGATGATGGAGCGAGCGATTCCGCTCGACATCAACCGGCGAGTCGCGCCGCGATGCCCCAGCTCAAGCGCGAAAACTGCTTCGTCTCGACCGCGAAGCCGAGCTCTTCCAGCCGCTCGACGTTGCGAGCGACCGACCAGAAGAACTCCTCCTCGATGGCGGCAGCGACGTTGGCCTTGCCCTTCTCCCGCAGGTCGTCGAGGAAGGCAGCTCGTGCCTCGTCGTCGGCGAACATGAGGTCGCCGAACGCCACCCGTCCTCCCGCTCGGAGAGCTTCGCGGATCCGTCCGTGCAGGACGCTCTTCTCGTCCTCGGTCAGGTGGTGGATCGCGTAGGTGCTCGCGACGACGTCGAGCTCGCGTGAGCGTCCTTCGAGACAGGCGAGGAGATCGTCCTGCACGAAGTCGACGCCGTCGTGTTCCGCGAGCTTCTCCCGCGCGATCGCGAGCATGTTGGCCGAGACATCGACACCGGTGAGCCGGGAGGGAAGGAGCTGCAGCGCGAGGTTGCCGGTGCCGCAGCCGAGATCGAGCACGCGATCGGTGGGTGCGATGGCGCAACGCTCGGCGACCCATCGCAGGGTAGCGGCGTAGCCTTCGCGGATCGGGTTGCTCTCGTCGGCGACGTCCGCGTCGTAACCGGCGGCGCTGTGGTCGTGGTTGAACTCGTCGGCGAACTGGCTGCGCATGGTGCTCTCCCTCGTCTCGGCAGGCTTGCAGCATAGCAGTACTCGAGAGGCGAGCCGGCTCTTGCGGCGACTCGTGTCAGGAACGGTGGGAGCGTGAACAAGACCTTGGTGATGCCGCCGACGCGGCGGCACGCCTTGGAGAACCGTCATGTCACGACCCCGACTCTCACGGCCGACCCTGCGCCGCTTCACTTCGTGTCTTCTCGGGCTGGTCCTGGGACTCCTGCTGACTCAGCCGCCCTTGGCCCTGGCCGGCGATCGTGTCGAACCTCCGGCTCCGAAGGGCGAGGGAGGGAAGGGCTCCGGAGGTGAGGGGCGTGGTGGCGGAGGTGACGATCCCCGAACCAGGGCCGTCAGCCCGTTCCTCTCGAACCAGTCGGTCGAGGGAGTGGCGAGAGAGGGTGAGGCAGTGGACAGGGTTCAGGTCGAGGCCGGCGCGTTCGGCGGGCCCGACATCGACTTCACCGTGATGGCCCGGCATGCCGAGACGGCGCTGATCGAGGTCGAGCTCGCTTCTTGGCGGGAGGATGGAACCCAGGGCTGGACTCCCGACGTGCCCAACGACGGGTCGCCTTGGTGCGAGGTGACTGCCTGGGAGCACGACAGCGTGGAGCTCTTGACCATGGTCCACTTCATCGATGACGAGTGGCAGCCCGTCGGTCCGGACGCTGCTGCCTGTGGCTACGCGATGGAGGGCCCGGCGCGAGACGGCATCCTGGTCTGGACCGACGGCAACGGAGCCTTCGGTGTCAACGAGGACCTCGAGCTCCAGCACGTGACCTGGGACGGCACGGCCTGGGAGCGGAAAGTCGTCGCCATGGATCCCGACGAGTCGAGACCCGTCGTCGGCTCACTCGTCGCGGGTGAGCTCACCGGTTCCGACGCCAACGTCTACGGGATCAACGCCGAGGGTCGCCTGTTCACCGTGGAGCGACTCGGCGGCGTGTTGACCTACGTCGTCCTGCCTCCCGAGCTCGACCTGGTTCCCGGCTCCCTCGTGATGACTCGGGACAATGGGAACGGCTTCTATGCCGTCGACGCCACCGGTCGCTTGCACCACGTCGAGGATCTCGCCGGTCCGACCGGTTGGGTCTCGCAGACCCTCGACACCTGGGGCCGACGCATCATCCCGGGAAGCCTCGTGCAGGGACTGGGCGTCGGCGACCACGGCAACGCCTACGGCGTCACCGAGGCCGACGAGCTCTTCGTCACCTACGACTTCGGTAGCTCCTTCGCCCTGATCAGCGGGGCCGTCGATGTCGTCCCGGGCTCGCTGGCTTTGACCGACGGCCAGGGAGTCTTCGGCATCACTCGCGCCGGTGAGCTGATTCAGGCCAAGTGGGTGGGCAGCGGTTGGCGAGTCGAGATCATTCCGCACTGGGGTCCGCCCCTGGATCCCTACTCCCTGGAGGTGGGGGTGACGACGGGCGTGCACGCCAACATCTACGGCACGAACGTGGACGGCGAGCTGTTCACGACCTGGAACGACGGCGGCGTGATCCGCTACGCCGACATCGCCGTCGCCGGCGAGCTCGACCAGGACTCACTGGCGGTCACGACGGTGGGCGTGTTCGGCATCCGTCTCGACGGACGTCTGGTTCGGGTCTTCTGGAACAGTGGCGACTGGTACCACGAGATCATCCCGAGTCCGCAGTACACCTTGGTTCCCGAGTCCCTGGTGGCGACCGGGACGGCCGTGAAGCCGGTGGTCGGCGTGACGCCCATCCCTCACCTCCACTCGGGCGACATGTTCGCGGTCCACAACGACTCCGGCACCTACGTCTTCGAGGTGGCGCCCTGAGCTCGCCGGTCGTTCTCCGTTCTCGCCCGGGGCAACCGGGTAGGGGCGGTCAGTCGCCGGTGGCGATGGCCACCAGCTCGCCCATGACCTCGGCGATGCGTCCGGCCTGCTCGTCCGTCGTGCAGGCCGGCGGCAAGGCGTAGAGCGTCGTGCCGAGCGGACGCAGCAGCACGCCGCGCTCGAGGGCCGCGGCCCTCAGCTTGGGACCCAGCGAGGCGAGGTAGCCCGCCTGCTCGCCCGGCGGAGGGGGGAGGTCGACGGCGACGATGCCGCCGCAGCGGCGGAGCCCCAGCTCCTCGCCTGCCACCGCCGGATGCTCGCGCAGCCGGCCCTCGATGAGCCCGCCCAGCCGGTCGAGACGACCCGGCGTGTCCTCCTCCTTCACGAGCCGCAGCGACGCGAGGGCCACCGCACAGCCGATCGCATGACCGGTGAAGGTGTGGCCGTGGAAGAACGCGCGATGACGGTCTTCGTGGAGGAAGCTCTGGAACATCTCTTCGGTCGTCACGGTCGCCGCCAACGGCATCATCCCGCCAGTCAGGCCCTTGGCAAGGCAGAGCACGTCGGGTGACACGCCGGCCTTCTCGCAGGCGAAGAGATGACCCGTGCGGCCGAAGCCGGTCATGACCTCGTCGGCCACCAGCGGCAGGCCGCGTGCGTCGCACTCCCGACGCAGGGATTGCAGGAGCTCGACCGAGTGCATCTTCATCCCCGCCGCACCTTGCACGAGGGGCTCGAGGAGCACGCCGGCCGCGCGGTCCCCGAGCTCGTCGAGAGCGGCGACCAGCTCGTGCTCGAGCGGCCGAGCTCGACGCGTCTCGAAGAGCATGGGCTGGAAGGGGAGGAAGAACGGGTCGGGGTCGCCCACGGCCATCGAGCCGAAGGTGTCGCCGTGGTACGAGCCTTCCAGGGTGAGGAAGACACGACGCTGCGCCTCGCCCTGCTGGACCCAGCGCTGGACGACCATCTTGAGCGCCGACTCCACCGCGGTCGATCCGTTGTCGGAGTAGAACACCCGGCTCAAGCCCGCGGGCGTCACCTCGGCCAGCGACTCGGCCAACGACACGGCCGGCTCGTGCGTCGCGCCGGCGAGCAGGACGTGGTCGAGCGTGCTGGCCTGTGTCGCCGCTGCATCGACCAGCTCCTGACGGCCGTGGCCGTGGAGGATGGACCACCACGACGAGATGCCGTCGATGACCTCGCGACCGTCTTCGAGCGTGAGCACGGCGTCGCGCGCTGCCACGACGGGTAGCGGGGCCGGCTCGCTCGCGTGCTGCGTGTAGGGATGCCAGACGTGGGCGGCGTCGCGCTCGAGGAGACGGCTCATGGGCTCAAGACTCGTTTCAGTCGCTCACCCTCCTCGGCGAGCCAGGCGTCGAGGTGCTCGGCGCTGACCTCCGGCAGGGGAGGCAGCTCGAACACGGCGGGCACGCCGGCACGATCGCGGAGAGTCGCGTGGTTGGAGACGTGGTGCGGGCCGACGAGGAACAGGGCGCGAGGCTCGAGCCCACGAGCGCGGAGCGCTTCGAGGGTGAGCGAGCTGTGGTTGAGGGTGCCGAGACCTGAACGGGCGACCAAGATGACCGGCAAGCCCAGCTCGGCCAGCCAGTCGGCCTGGGTCTGTCGGTCGTTCAGCGGCACGAGCAAGCCACCCGCGAGCTCGAGCAGCAGGCGACGGTCTGCGTGCCGTTCACGCAACGCGACGAGCCGACGGCTGAGGTCGTCGACGTCGATGACGACGTTCTCTTCGGCCGCGGCCTCGTGGGGCGAGGCGGGCTTGGCGAGACGCCAGGCGGGGACCGCCAGCTCCGCAGGCTCGAGGCCAGCGGCGGCGGTCACGGTGGTCGTGTCGTCGTCGCTCCCCGTCTGCACGGGCTTCCAGTAGAGGGCGGGACCGAGCTGACGCAGGGCGCGCATGAGCAGCGAGCTGACGACGGTCTTGCCGGCCTCGGTGTCGGTGCCGACGACGACCAGCGTCTCGGCGAGCCGGCTCTCGTCATCGGTCGAGGTCGCCTCCGTTGCGACCGCCCCCACCTCGGCGAGCGCCTCGGCCAGGACCGTCACCTCTTCCTCGTCGTTGAAGGCGTGACAGGTGATGCGCAGGCGCGAGCCACCGACCGGCACCGTCGGGGGACGCACCGCGCGCAAGTCGAAGCCACGCTCTCTCAGCGTCGCCTCTATCCGGAGCGCTCGGGTCTCGTCGCCCAGGGGCACGGGCACGATGGCGGCGTCCGGGGCGGGCAGGTCGAGTCGCTCCGCCAGCGAGCGGGCCAACCCTCGCAAGTGACGACGTGCGTCGTCGGCCTCGGCGGCCAGCTCCATGGCCGCGACCAGCCCGGCGGCCACCGAGGGTGGGGGAGCCGTGGTGAACACGAAGCTCCGCGCCCGGTGCAAGAGCAGGTCGCGCAGGCTCGCGTCACCGACGACCAGCGCGCCGGCCACGCCCAGGGCCTTGCCGCCGGTGACCACCCGGGCGGCGAGCCGCGAGGAGTTCGCGCCAGAGCCGAGTGCGCTCCAGGCGCCGGCGCCGCCGGGACCCAGCACGCCGACGGCATGCGCCTCGTCGACGATGAGCCAGGCGTCGTGCTGCACGCAGAGCGAGTGGAGCTCGCGGAGCGGTGCGAGGTCGCCGTCCATGCTGAACACGCCCTCGGTCAGCACGAGGCGACGGCGCGCACCCTCCGCCTGTCGAAGTCGTCGTTCGAGATGCTCGAGGTCGAGGTGGTCGTGGACGAGCACGCGGGCGCGAGAGAGACGGGCCGCGTCGATGAGCGAGGCGTGAACCAGTCGATCCGAGACGACGACGTCACCGCGACCTGCCAGCGCCCCGACCACGCCGACGTTGGCCTGATAGCCGGACGGAAAGAGCAGCGCGGCCTCGGTGCCCAGCCAGCGGGCGGCGTCGCTCTCTGCGCGGTCGTGCCAGGAGCTGCGGCCTCCGAGCAGGCTGGCCGCGCCGGCACCGGCGCCGTGCTCGGCCAAGGCGGCCCGCGATGCCTCGATGACACGCGGGTGTCGCGAGAGCCCGAGCAGGTCGTTGGACACGAAGTCGTGAGGGAGCGTCGGCGTCTCGCTCACCGGGGGGAGACGCCGACGGCGACCGGCCTGCTCCCAGCGCGTCAGCTCGTCGGCCAGCTCGCGGTCGAGCTCGCTCACTGGGTGAGCGGCGTCAGCCCGAGCTTCGACAGGAGCTGTGCGTCGCTGCCCGGCGTTGGGTTGGGCGTGGTGAGCAGCTCGTCGCCGACGAAGATCGAGTTCGCACCGGCGAGGAAGCACAGGGCCTGCTCTGCCTCGCCGAGCTCGGTCCGCCCCGCGCTCAGACGCAGCACCGACCGGGGCATGAGGAGGCGCGCTGCCGCGATCGTGCGCACGAGCTCGGTCCAGTCGACGGGCTCGGCGTCCTGCAGGGGCGTGCCGGGGATGGCGACGAGGGTGTTGATCGGCACGGACTCGGGAGGCGGGTCGAGGGTGGCCAGCTCGTGGAGCAGCTCGGCCCGATCGCGTCGTTCCTCGCCGAGACCGAGGATGCCGCCGCAGCACACCTGCAAGCCGGCGTCGCGCACGGACTTCAACGTCGCGAGGCGGTCGTCGTAGCTGCGCGTCGTGACGACCTGGTCGTAGTGACTGCGGCCCGTGTCGAGGTTGTGGTTGTAGTAATCGAGCCCGGCCTCCTTGAGACGGCGGGCCTGGGCGTCGTCGAGGAGACCGAGAGTCACGCAGGTCTCGAGCCCGAGCGACTTCACCTGAGAGACCATGTCGAGGACCTGGTCGAACTCGCGGCCGTCGCGCACGCCTCGCCAGGCGGCGCCCAGGCAGAAGCGGTCGGCGCCGCCGTCCTTGGCCGCGCGTGCGGAGGCGACGACCTCGTCGACGGAGAGCAGCGACTGGGCGGGGAGGCCCGTGTCGTGGCGCGCGCTCTGTGAGCAGTAGCCGCAGTCCTCCGGGCAGCCACCCGTCTTGATGCTCAGGAGCTGCGAGCACTGGACGCGGTTCGGAGCATGGTGCTCGCGGTGCTCGGCCGCCGCGCGGAAGACCAGCTCGAGGAGGGGGAGGTCGAGCAGGCGCTCGACGTCGGTGAGGGAAACCGTGGGCTCGGTGGTGGTCGACATGGGGGCGGGATTCTAGCCCGAGCGGGCAACTCCGTTCCCTCCGGATTGCCACGTCCCGACCACGTTCGCCCAGTCCGGGCTCACCCGACTCCCGCGGCCTCCATGGTCTCGGGGGAGCGGAGGAGGGAGGTCGGGTTCCAGAGCACGACGCGGCGGTCCTTCAGGCGCTCGGTGGCGCTGAGCTTCTCGAGGCAGGCGAGACCGATCGCGCCGTCGGCTCCCAGCAGCACGCCGTCGCTCTTGGCGGCCCGTCGGAGCGCGGCGATGAGCTCGGACTCGCTGGCCGTGGCGACCTCGCCCTCGCCGGCGCGCAGGGTGGCCAGCGCGGCTCGGCCCATCGTCGGGTTCGGCTGACGGAGACCCTCGGCCAGGGTGCGTCGGCTCGGCTCCCAGGCCGTGCAGGTCTCGGCGCCGTCGACGAAGGCACGCGCCAGGGGAGCACAACCTTCCGTCTGGGCGGCGAGCAGGAGCGGTCGTGTCCCGCCCAGCTCGTCGAAGCCCCGCGCGGCGCCGACGAGGCCGAGGCCGCTCCCCGTGGGGAGGACGAGCGCGTCGGGCGCGCTGCCCAGCTCGGCCACCAGCTCGTAAGCGAGGGTCTTCAGTCCCTCGACGGCGAAGGGCTCGTGGCCGGGGGTGAGGTCAGCCTCTCCCTCGCCGGCGGGACCAGGGTGATCGAGGAGCCAGGTCTGGGCGACCCCCTGGTCACCGAGGACCGCGACGACCCGGGTCTTGAGGAGGCGACCCTCGAGCCTGAAGCCAGGAGTGGCCGCGGAAGGAAGGATGAGCCTCGCCGGCAGCTCGTGTGCCCTCGCGAGACGGGCGCAGGCCGTGGCGCCCGGTCCCGCGCTGGCGAGGGCGAGGCCCGTCGCTCCTCGCTCGGCCTGCGCGGCGGCGGCCACGACCAGCCCGCGCGCACAGGTTCCGGCTGCCGTCGCGCCATCGTCCTTCACGTGGAGCTCGGCGAGCCCCAGCTCCTCGGCGAGATGCGGAAGGGGGAGAAGGGGAGTGTCGGCTTCGGACAGCCCTCGGCGTCGCTCGGCGTCGCGGACCGGGAGACGGGTTGCCCAGGCGAAGACGTCGCGGCGTCCGCTGCTGCGCTCGGGAGGGCCGGAGGCCTCCTCGTACTGACAGGCCAGGAGGCCGCCGCAATCGGCACATGTCGCGCCGCGGGTCTCGGGCTCCTCGCGGCGGTCGCATGCCGTGCAGGAGAGGTGGGTCAGGGAGCTGACGGGTGCGGTCATCGAGCCTCGCCGCGCGCGCTGGGGTGACGGGCTGAGACGGTACCACGACGGCCCGTGCCGTGGTGTTTCGCCGCGCCACCGCACGCCGTGAGCCGTCGCCTTGGTTGATGCTCCGAGCGCGCTCTGCTACCCTGCGCGCTGGTTTTGCGGGTGCCAGCGAGGCGGATCGTCCTCCCGACGATCGCAGTTTCGCGGTCTCTGGTCGGTGACAGGCAGGTTTTTCGGAACCTGCGGCTGCCCTCCTTGCGAGGTTTCAAGCCACTGCCGACGGGATGGTCTGCACGGTGAAGGGCTCGGCCACTGGTCGAGCCTTCTTCGTAGCGGGCCGTCCGGAGGCTCGGGGCTCGCAAGGAGTAGGACGAGCAGTGACCGGACGCAAGAACGAGCTGGCAGAGCCCGCCAAAGCCGACCACGCACGCGTGGAGTCGGCCGTGGCGGAGCTTGCGGCCCCGGTTCTTCGGGCGGTCGGGGTCGAGCTGGACCGCGTCGAGTACGCCGCCGGAGTCACGAACCGGGCGGTGTTGCGCGTCTACATCGACCGACCGGAAGGCGTGAACGTCGAGCAGTGTGCCGAGGTCTCGCGTCAGCTCGGGGTGGTTCTCGATACCGATGGCGCCGAGCTCATTCCCGGCGCCCACGTGCTCGAGGTCAGCTCGCCGGGGCTCACCCGTCCGCTCCATGGGGAGGCCGACTTCCGTCGGTTCACCGGTCGTCTCGCCCACGTGCAGGCGTCGGTCCCCATCGACGGCAAGAAGAAAGATGTCGTGGGACGCCTGGCTGGGATCGAGGGCGAGGACCTCCTGCTGGAGGTGTCGTCCGGAGAGCGTGTCGACGTGCCGCTCTCGGCGATCGTGAATGCCCGGCTGGAAATCGAGTAGTCAACGGCTCTGGCCGTTCCGAGGTAGCTCATGAGCAGCGAGATCTTCGAAGCCGTCGAGGCACTGAGCCGCTCGAAGGGGATCGATGTCGACACCGTCATCGAGGCCCTCGAGGAGGCGATCGCTGCGGCCGCCAAGCGGAGCTACCGATCCAAGGAAGACATCATCGCGCGCTTCGACCGGCAGACGGGACAGCTTCAGGCCTTCGCCCGGATGACCGCGGTCGAGGAGGTCGAGGAAGAGGACTGCCAGATCCCCCTCGAGCAGGCGCAGATGATGAAGCCCGACGCCCAGGTGGACGACGAGTTCTTCTTCCCGCGTCCGACGATGAACCTGGGTCGCATCGCTGCTCAGCAAGCGAAGCAGGTCATCTACCAGAAGGTGCGCGAGGCCGAGCGGGCCAACATCTTCCAGGAGTTCACCAACCGCAAGGGTGAGCTGGTCAACGGTCAGGTCAAGCGCTTCGAGAAGGGCGACATGATCGTCGACCTCGGCCGGACCGAGGCCTGTCTCCCCAAGCGTGAGCAGTCCCGCGCCGAGCGCTACTCCATCGGCGACCGCGTCCGCGCCGTCATCGCCGACGTCCGCGAGGTCGCGAAGGGCCCACAGGTCATCCTCTCGCGCACCGATGCGGAGCTCCTGGTCAAGCTCTTCGAGATGGAGGTGCCCGAGATCTACGACGGCACCGTCAAGATCATGGGCTGCGTCCGGGAGCCGGGCGAGCGGGCCAAGGTCGCCGTGCTCAGCGAGAGCCGTGAGATCGACCCGGTCGGTGCCTGCGTCGGCGTGAAAGGCTCTCGCGTCCAGGCGATCATCCGCGAGCTGCGCGGAGAGAAGATCGACATCGTCCCTTACGCCGGCGACGAGATGCAGTTCCTGATGAACGCCTTGAACCCCGCGCGGGTCAACAAGGTGATCATCCTGGACGAGGACATCCGTGCCTGTGAGGTCAACGTCGACGATGATCAGCTCTCGCTCGCCATCGGCAAGCGGGGGCAGAACGTGCGGCTGGCGTCCAAGCTCACCGGCTGGCGCGTCGAAGTGCACAGTGAGAGAGAGCGCAAGGAGGCGGCCGAGCGCGAGATGCGGTTGCTCGCCAACGCACCGCGAGTGCTCACCCAGATCCCGCACGTCGACGAGGACAGTGCTCACAAGCTCATCGAGGCCGGCGTCCGCAACTGCGAGGAGTTCCTCGACGCGCCGCCGCGCACGATCATGGAGCTGCTCGACGTGACGGAGGAGCAGGTCGACTCGATGATCGAGGCGGCCGACGATCTCGACAAGAAGCACAAGGAAGAGGAAGCCGCCGAGGAGGCCCGTCGCGCCGAAGAGGCCCGACTGGCCGAGGAGGCGAGGTTGGCCGAGGAAGCCCGGCTGGCCGAAGAGGCTGCCGCTGCAGCAGCGGCCGAGGCTGCCGCTGCTGAGGCTGCCGCTGCCGAGGTTGCCGCTGCGGAGGAAGGGGCCGAGGACGGTGAGTCCACCGCCGAGGCGGAAGGCAGCAGCGAGGTCGAGACGGCAGAGACGGATGCCGAGTCGACCGACGACACGAGCGAGACCGCGAACGATGACACGGCGGCCGAGGCGGACAGCGCCGCTCAAGACGGTTCGAGCGATTCCTAGCCACGGGCGGGAGATCGAGGAGACGGGCAGGCGAATGGGCAACGTCAGGGTCTACGTGCTGGCACGCGAGCTGGGCATTTCCTCCGCGGAGATGCTCGAGCGCCTGAAGGCCGACGGCAACGAGGCCGCGACCGCCAGCAGCTCGGTGTCCGAGGATGTCGCGGCGCGCTATCGGGGCAAGCCTGGTGGTGCGGCCAAGGCGGTCAAGAAGCCGGCGGCCAAGGCCAAGCCGGCTGCTCCGCCGACTCCGCCTCCGCCGAAGCCGATCGTTCGGCTGACCAAGGCCGTCAAGCCGAAGCCGAAGCCGAAGAAGCCGCAGAACGAAGACGAGCGGGCTGCTGCCGAGGAGCGTCGTCAGGCTCGACTCGCCCGGCTGCGCCAGGGCGGTGCCACGTCCGCACCGGCATCACCCGTCGATGCCGCGCCCCCCACGCCGCTGCCGGCGCCGACCCCCGAGTTCGAGTCCGAGGTTGAAGAGGTGGCCGTGGCTCACGAGGTGGAAGCCGAGCACGTGCCGGCCGAGGTCGAGGTCGAGGCGGCCCCGCCGGTCGTCGAGCCTGAGCCTGAGCCGGCAATCGAGGAGACTCCCGACCCGGCTCCGGTGGCGACTCCGCCACCGGCTCCTGCGCCGTTGGAGCTGCCCCGCGTCGTGCCCCAGCCCGAGCCGACCCCCGAGCCCGAGCCCGAGACGCCTCCCATGGAGGAGGTCGCGGCAGCGTCGGCCGAAGGGTCGGAGGCCCGTAGGCCGGCTGAGCCGGCCGCGCCCCGCAAGCTCGAGCTCCCGTTCGTCGTCTCGAAGACGTCGACCCCGGTCGCGCCGCCGCGACCGCCCGAGGCGGCCAAGCCGGCAGCCGAAGCCCCCGAGAAGCCGGCCACGCCGGCGCGTCCGGACCGCCCGTTCCGTGGTCCCATCCGCAAGATCGAGCTGCCGCCGCAGCCTCCGCGTCCGGCACCGCGATCACCCGGGCAGGGCATCACGCGCACGTACAGCAACCGGCCCGGCACCGGTCTCGGCAAGCAGCGCAAGAAGAAGCGGAAGGGCGCAGCACCGTCGACGCCGCCACCTCCTCCCATCGCCCCGATCAACAAGGGCGAGGGCAAGACCATCCGCCTGACCGAAGGCGTGACGGTCAAGGAGCTGGCCGACAAGATGGACGTCAAGGCCAAGGACATCATCAAGATCCTGATGCTCCGCGGCACCATGGCGACGGTGAATGCTCCGCTCGAACCGGACATGGCCAAGTCGCTGGCAGGCGAGTTCGGCTTCAGCCCGGAGGTCGTCAGCTTCGAGGACGAGATCCAGGCCCAGGAAGACGAAGACGCCATCGAGCGCATCGACAAGGACGGCGACCTCGGTGACGAGGTCCCGCGTCCGCCCATCGTCACCGTCATGGGCCACGTCGACCACGGCAAGACCTCCCTGCTCGACGCCATCCGCAAGACGAACGTGGCGGCTGGCGAGGCCGGCGGCATCACCCAGTCGATCGGTGCTTATCAGGTCGAGTCCGACGGCAAGAAGATCACCTTCGTCGACACGCCCGGTCACGAGGCGTTCACCACCATGCGTGCCCGCGGCGCCCAGGTCACCGACCTGGTCGTGCTGGTGGTCGCGGCGAGTGACGGCGTGATGCCGCAGACCGTCGAGGCCATCAACCACGCGAAGGCCGCGAAGGTGCCGCTCATCGTGGCGGTCAACAAGATCGACCTCCCCAACGCCGATCCGAGCCGGGTCAAGACCGACCTCATGCGCCACGAGCTGGTCGTCGAGGAGTTCGGTGGCGACGTCGTCTCCTGCGAGGTCTCAGCGACCCAGGGCACCGGCATCCCGGACCTGCTCGAGCTCATCGTCCTGCAGTCCGAGATTCTCGAGCTGACGGCCATGCCGACCAAGCGTGCGACCGGCATCGTGGTCGAGGCCGGCGTCGACCGTGGCAAGGGCGCGGTGGCCAATGTCATCGTCCAGGACGGCACCTTGCGTCCGGGCGACGCGGTCATCATCGGCTCCGAGATGGGCCGCGTCCGCGCCCTGCTCTCCGACCGCGGCGACCGGCTCGAAGAAGCCGGTCCGTCCACGCCCTGTCAGGTCACCGGCCTGGCCGGCGTGCCCCGCGCCGGCGACCGCATGCAGGGTGTCGAGAGCGAGGCCCGCGCTCGTGAGATCAGCGCCTTCCGTCAGGAGAAACGGCGCGAGCACGAGCTGGCCAAGTCCGGTCCGCGCGGCACGCTGCAGGACCTCTCGCGAGCCCTCGCCGAGGGTGACGAGGTCAAGGAGCTGCCGATCGTCGTCAAGGCCGACGTGCATGGTGCGGTGGAGGTCTTGCAGAAGACCATCACCGACCTCAGCACGAAGAAGGTCAACACGAAGATCCTCTCGGCCGGCACCGGTGCCATCACCGACTCGGACGTCCTCCTCGCGACCGCGGCGGAGCCGAAGGCGATCATCGTCGGCTTCAACGTTCGTCCCGAGCGCAGCGCCGCCGATCTCGCCGAGCGTGAGAACGTCGTCATCCGTCTCCACACGGTCATCTACCACCTGACCGAGGAGCTGCGAAACTTGATGACCGGTCTTCTCGCCCCGATCCGGGAAGAGGAGAACCTGGGCATGGCCGAGGTCAAGGAGACCTTCAAGGTGCCGCGCATCGGCATCGTGGCGGGTTGTCTCGTGCAGGAGGGCAAGGTCCTCCGCAACGCGAACGCCCGGCTCGTGCGCGATGGTGTCGTCATCTGGGAGGGCAAGATGTCCTCGCTCAAGCGCTTCAAGGAAGACGCGCGCGACATCCCTGCCGGGATGGAGTGCGGCATCGGGCTTCAGGACTACAACGACATCAAGGTCGGCGATCGCATCGAGGCCTTCGAGGTCCGCGAGATCCAGCCGACGCTCGAGTAGTCGGAGCAAGCACGAGTGGCTCGTCGTCAGGGTCGACGTCGTCATGGCAGCACGCGCACGCGTGTCGGCGACGAGCTGCGGATGAGGCTCTCCGACCTCCTCCTCCGTGAGGTGTCGGACCCCCGCCTGACGGGAGTGTCCGTCACCACGGTGGAGATGACTCCCGACCTGTCGCGGGCGTCCATCTCCTGGCGGGGCTTGCCGGGTGGTCCGGCCGATGACGACGTCGCGGCGGGCCTGGGCTCGGCTGCGAGCTTCCTCCGTCGCGAGCTCGCTCGGAGCCTGGGGCTGCGTCGGGCGCCCGAGCTCGTGTTCGCGAAGGACGACCTGATCGAGGTCGGCGGTCGCATCGACGAGCTGCTCGAGGAGACGACGCCGGAGGACGAGGGAGACGACGATGGGTCGGAGGAGAGCTGAGCGTCCAGGGGCTCCGAGCGGAGTCCTGGTCCTCGACAAGCCGTCCGGCCCGACCTCTCACGACCTGGTGTCTCGGGTTCGGCGTGCTCTCGACGTGCGTCGGGTGGGCCACGGCGGCACGCTCGACCCCATGGCCACCGGCGTGCTCGCCTGCTTCGTCGGCAAGGCCACGCGGCTCGTGCGCTACCTCGGTGGCGCGGACAAGACCTACCTCGGCACCGCGCGCCTGGGCTGGGCGACGGACACGGGGGACGCCGAGGGCGTGGCACGGGCCGAGCCGGTGATCGTGCCCGAGCTCACCGACGAGCAGGTCGAGACGGCGATGGCCGGGCTCACCGGTGACCTGCTCCAGCGACCGCCCATGGTCTCGGCGAAGAAGAAGGACGGCAAGAAGCTCTACGAGCTGGCGCGCGAGGGCGTGGAGATCGAGCGCGAGCCCGTGCCGGTGAGCGTGCGGCACTTCGCGCTGCTGGAGCGCGACGCGGAGTCCATCCGCTTCGAGGTGTGCTGCTCGGCGGGGACCTATGTCCGCGTGTTGGCCGAGGAGCTCGGTGAAGCGCTCGGCGTGCCCGCGCATCTCGCTGCGCTGCGTCGCACGGCGGCTGGCCCCTTCACGCTGGAGCAGGCGGTGTCGGGTGACGAGCTCACTCGAGAGAGCGCCGAGGGAGCCTTGCTGTCGCTCACCGACGTGCCGCTGGGCATGCCGGAGCTGTGCGTGGATGCGGGGGGGAGGCGTGCGTTCTTGCACGGTCAGGCGGTGACGGGGGAGACCATCACGAAGGAGGGAGACACCATGGTGGTGAAGGACGGAGAGGGAGCCCTGCTCGGCGTGGGGCGCGTGACGGAGGGCGGAGAAGTGCAGCCGGAAACGGTGGTGGCGTCCGTGGACGAAGATTGAGCCTGCGCGTCGTCGAGGTGACCGACGAGGTGATCGCCGGCATCCCGTATCTGAACGCGGCAGCCCGTGGAGGAGTGGAGGTCGAGAGCCTGCTGCTCGTGCGGGCAACGGTCGAGGGGCTCCCCGACGAGCTCGCCGGCCTGCTCGTCACCAGCGACCTGCAAGGCCGGGCGGCCTCGCCGCTGCGTGGGGGCGAGAGCTGCTTGCTCGGGGAAGTTCTTGCCGAGACTTGTCTCGACCTGGCGGCTGACGGGCTCATTCCGACGGCCCCAGAGCTCGGCGTGTTGCTCTGCGGTGACCTGTACGCCGCCGAGCATGCCGACCAGCGAGGTGCGACGGGCGACGTCCGCCCGGTGTGGAGCGCGTTCGGGCATGCGTTTCGCTGGGTCATCGGCGTCGCAGGCAACCACGACGAATTCGGCAACGAGCGTCAAGCTGAGCGTTTCCTCGGGAGCCTGCCCGATGCCAGCCTGCTCGACGGCGACGTCGTCGAGCGTGACGGGCTGAGCTTCGGTGGCGTCGGGCTCATCATCGGCAACACCCGACGGTCGGGACGTCGCAGCGAGGAGAGCTTCCTCGGCTTGCTCGAGCCCGTCGTCGCAGCCGCCCCCGACGTCTTGCTGTTGCACGAAGGGCCCGCGCTGTCGCGCAGGCAGCGTGGGAGCGAGGCCATCACGGAGCTCCTCGTCGAGTCCGACGTGCCGCTGGTGACCTGCGGTCACGTTCACTGGGACGAGCCGCTGGGTGAGCTGACCGACGAGACTCAAGTGCTCAACGTCGACGCCCGGGCGCTGCTCCTGACCCCGGCGGATCGCTGACTCACGACTGGCGGAGCTGCTCCCGTGCGGCACGTGCGCCGGCCGAGTCGCCGAGGCGTTCCAGCAAGGCGGCGTATTCAGTCAGCGCCTTCTTCTTCAATGGGTCGCCAGGCGGGGCATCGGTGAGCAGGCGGTGGAGATGCCGAGCAGCGAGGTGCGGTTGCGTCTCGGTGAGGGCGCTGGCGGCACGGAGACGCAGGTCGCTCGGTAGCGTCGCGTTGGGCATGTCTCGATCGAGCCGCGACAGGAGCTGCAGGTACTCGCGCACGCGACGGGCCTTCCAGTGCTCCTTGAGACGTTCGATGCCCAGGGTCGACGCCTCCTCGTGACGACCCCGCGTGATCAGCTCGTCGAGGAGACGGCCGTGGAGCTCCGCGTCAGAAGGGTCCTCGGCGAGGGCTGCGCGGAGCGAGTCGACGAGCCCGAAGCCGTCGCCCCGTTGCTGGTGAAGCTCGGCCTCTTCGAGATGACGCGCCTTCTCACGGGCGTGGTCCGCTCGCTCCAGCTCGGGCTCGAGCTTGGCCTGCACGCCGGTGAAGCGCATGAGGACCGCGATGAGCACGCCGGCGAAGAAGCCACCGAGGTGAGCCGAGAACGCGACGCCGCCCCCACCGTGGATCGGTGCGGCGTTGAGGCCGCGGATCTGTTCGACCACCCAGAAGGGGATGAAGACCCAGGCGGGCAGGCGCACGATGCCGACGTGGATGAAGAAGCAGAAGAATCGGAGCTTGGTCCAGAAGTGACGGACCAGGAAGGCTCCCATGAGCGTGGCGACGGCCCCCGAGGCTCCGATGAGGGGCACGTCGCTGCCGGTGAGCACGCCGAAGGAGGCCGCCGCCACGACGCCGCCACCGAGATAGGTCAGGAGGAAGTGGGCGCGTCCCCAGGAGATCTCGACGTTCACGCCGACGGCCCAGAGGAAGAGCATGTTGCCGAGCAGGTGCCAGAAGTCCGCGTGCAAGAACATGCTCGAGAACAACGTGAGCGGGTTGAAGCTCGACTTGCGGAAGCCCCACTTCACGTGGAAGTGCTCGTCCCACGCGGCCTGGTAAGCGCCGCGTCTCTCGTGCCACTCCTGCCAGCGCTTCGTGGTGACCGGCTCGACGCGGCCGGCCTCGTACTCCTGCCAGAACCAGCTCTGCTCGACCGTGTCGGTGGTCCAGCCGAGGATGATCAGCTCGCGTGGACGCGTGGGCACGCGGCGGTCGCCCATGGTGTCCTGCAACAGGGCCCGCTCGATCTCCGACTCGATGCCGATGAGCGGACCCACCGTCGTCATCAGCCGGCGATCACTACGGTCGGCCCTCCACGAGGTGTTCGCGTGGATGAGGCAGTTCAGGACGATGAGCGCGATCGTGACGATCGGTAGCCGTCGCCGGGGCCCATCGGCCCCCACGGGGATGAGCATCTACCAGTCGATCTTGGCACCGATCTGATCGCCGACCCGACCGATGGCGTGGCACTGCACGAGCCGCACGTAGGCGAAGAAGGGCGTCGACAGCATCGGCCCGATGATGAACGAGCTCATGTCTCCCGGCAGCCACACGAGAACGGTGAACAACAAGAGGGCGATCGACACGATCCCGAGCAGGATCTCCAGCCCCAGGCAGAGCACGACGAGCAAGATGTACTCGGTCTTGATGAGGTTGAGGATCTTGAAGACCGTCGCCGGCATGAGCGCGGGCATGATGGAATTTTGCACCGCGAGCACGATGAGGAACGCCGGGATCATGACGTAGCCGTAGAGCTGGAGGAGCGAGGCCATGAAGAAGGAGAACCACGGGAAGCTGTAGGAGTACTCCTCCTCCTCGAGCGCCCACTCCGACGCCCAGTCGGGGACTTCCTCTTCTTCGCTGCCCCAGTCGTCACCCTCGTCGTCGGCCCACTCGCCTCCCATCTCGTCGAGCGCGCCGAAGGCATCCTCGAGCTCGTCGTTGAGCTCGGAGTCGTCGCTGAAGACGATCTCGTCGGTGCCTTCGTCTCCGGCCGTGCCGTACATCGACTCGATGGCTGCGTCGTCCATCTTGTCCTTGAGCATGGCTTCGACCGAGGCTTCGGGTGCCACCACAGTCGAATAGAGCGTCGCTGGCAGGAAGGCGATGACGACGACCAGCGCGGCCTTGACGCCGGGCCACACCAGGTCGCTGATGTAGTCGTTGATGAGGCCCAGGTTGGGCAGGTTGCGCTCGCCATCGGAGGTGTGCCGGATGATGAGAATCCAGTACGACATCAGGGCGAGCGAGATGAGGAGGCCGCCGAAGTAAGCGATGGCGCCGCCCGACTTGAGAATCGAGATGACGGCGATGGCGGCGATGCCACCAATGCTGAGCGGGAAGGTGAGCACCTTCCCGATCTCCTTGTAGAAGGGCGTGACGATCCGCTCCTTCTCGCGCTCACGGAGCGAGCCTTCACAGGAACTACAGGTGAGCAGGTAGCGCTGCTGCTGCCCCGGTCCGGGCACGGGCTTCTTGACGATGCAGTCGTTGCACCAGCCGGTCCCGCACTGCGTGCAGTTGTAGGTCGCTTCGAGCCGCGGGTGGTTTTGGCAGATGGCGAAGGGGTCGTTGGTGCTCGGAGCACTGCTCGCGGCGGCCGCTGCCGTGGCGCCGGCGCCAGCGCCGGCCGCGACGCTCGCCTTGCGCTGTCCGGCGAGCGCGAAGTAGCGCTTGAGCTCGGAGCGCTGTCCTGCCGGCTCCCAGTCGGCGCCGACCTCGGGCGCGTGGACCTGGTCGGTCTCCCAGAGTATGCCGTGGGGGATCAAGTTTTGTTATCCTCACGTCACCTCGCACTGCCAGGAACTCGCAAGTTCCGGCAGCAGTGGGTGGGTCCATTCCCCGTGCTCTCGCGGGTCGGACAAAGTTCCTACAAGCTGGATCTGCGAGGTAGATATAAGAAGGTG
>JBCCFW010000128.1:0-22198 GCA_039029535.1 Acidobacteriota bacterium | reverse complement strand
CCGCGAAGAAGAAGACCGCGAAGAAGAAGGCCGCGAAGAAGAAGGCCGTGAAGAAGAAGACCGCGAAGAAGAAGACCGCGAAGAAGAAGGCCGCGAAGAAGAAGGCCGTGAAGAAGAAGACCGCGAAGAAGAGGCCGCGTCGGCTCGCGACGCCGCGGCGACTGCCCGAAGTCACGGAGACGTCCACGATCCGCGAGGACCACTCGATTTACCTCTATCGTGACCATCTCTTCTTCCACGGTGTCGGCTTCGATGGCCGGCCTGCATCTGAGGTGCTAGGAGATCTCGGCACGGCGATCGCCGACGGGCTGGCGCTGGGCTTGAGAGGGGGAGCGGAGCCTGCGAGCCTCAGCGTCCGCATCGTCGTCGGTGAGCTGACCGACGACGAGAAGAGCTCGTGGGTGAGCCGGGAGCGGGGCTGGCTCCGGATTCCCAGCGGTCTCCTCCAGCTCGCGCCGATCAGCTCGGACGGACGGCTGGAGCAAGTCGACTACGACTCGGGGCTGGAGATCCTTCGGGTGCCGCCCGGGGACTACCGCGCCGACATGCATGCCTGCTACTTCGGGGCGCCTGGTCGTGAGGTCGTGAACAAGGCCCGTGGTCTCGGCCCCGACGAGGCTTGGGCTCTCCAGGCTCGGGAGCTCCTACGCCTGCCTGAAGACGTGCGGGACAACTCGGGACACTTCGTGGAGTACCTCCTGCACCTCTCGCCCAGCGCTCTCACGACAGGTCAACGCGCGAAGTTGGACTCGGAGCAGCGTCGTGGCCGGCCCTCGGTTCCCGCGGAGGTCTTCTTCGACGTCGAGCAGGGCGTGCGTCTTCCGAGGAAGCCCGTGCCCCTCGTCATGGACCTCGTGCAGAAGTCGGAGTGGGAACAGGAAGAGGCCCGCATCGGCGCACTCGCGGAGATGGGGCTGGCCTCGGATGACGAGCTCGCCGACCTGCGCTGGCTGCACCGGGTGCTCGCTGAGGAGCACCGACCCGGGTACGAGAGGCTGTCGCTCCAACAGCTCCGCTGGGATCGAGCGAAGCGAAGGAAGGCAGCCCGGAGATCGGCTCGGAAGAAGGCCGCGCTCAGGAAAGCCAGGCAGGGCCAGGAGACGACGTGACCGAGACGATCCGTCGCGACTTCCATCTCGACGCCGATGGCCTGAGCCTGCTCTTCCACGCGGTCGGCTTCGACGGTCGGCGGCACTCCGAGATCTTCTCCGCCCCCGATCCGGTCGCGACCGATGGTGTCGTCGTTGGTCTGCGTGGGGAGGAACACGCCGTCGGCTCCGTCGTTCGGGTCGTGCTTGGGGACCTGAGCGCCGACGAGAGGGCCTCATGGGTGAGTCGGTCGCGAAGCTGGTTGCGGGTTCCCAACGGTCTACTGCAGGTCGAGGCAGCCAATGCCGAGGACGGCTTCGATCGAGTCGGCGAGAGCTCACGCATCCTGCGCATCCCTCCCGGCGGCCACCTGGTCGACTTCTACACCTGCACCTTCAGTCCTCCCGGCCTCTTCGCCCTTCGTGAGACGCAGGACGCCGCGGCCGAGCGTGAATGGTTGCGGCGCTGGAAGGAGGCCATCGGTCCCTCGGTGAGATCCGCCGACCACCGTGAGGTCTTCGTCGACCACATCCTCCACCTACGCCCGGGAGCTCCGAGCGAGAGCGAGCAGCTCGACACCTCTTTCGTCGACGTGCGGACGGGCTCGCGTCGTCCTCGAGAGCCCGTGCTTCTCGTGGCCGAGCCGGCTCCTGTCGAGATCTGGGAGGAGGAAGCGCGTCTCGGGGCGCTGGCTGAGCTGGAGCTCGCCGACTCCTACGACCTCGCCGACCTGGGCTGGTTGCGACGCCGGCCGGCGGAGAAGACGGACGGCCTCGCGGCGCTGGCACGGCTCCGCCGCTCGCGAGAGGGTGAGCGCACTCGGCGGAGATCGAGGCGAGGTACGAGGACGGCCGGGTTCGAGTGGGCGCCGTCACCCCGCGAAGGATGAGGCGGCCTCGCGCTTCAGTCGCGTGGCTTCCGCGGTCCCCGTCGGTCGTCGCGACGCGGCGGACCACCCCCGCGCTTCCAGGGCGGGCGTCCTCCCTTGCCACCACCCGGACCGCCACCCGGCCCCCCACGATGCGGAGGCCGGCGATCGCCGCCACCGCCGCCGCCTTCGCGCGGACCCTGCTGGTGATGACGCGCGATCCTCAGGCCGGGCTTGCCCGGGTCGGGCCGACAGGCCTTCTGCTCGAACGCGTCCGCCACCGAGGAGTGGACGTCGAAGGTGGTCGAGCGACCTTCGACGCGGATGGCGCCGACCTGCTCGCCGCTGATGTTGCCCCGCCGACAGAGGTAGGGGAGCAGGCGTGACGGGGTCAGCCCCTCGTCCGAGCCCGAGTTCATGAAGTAGCGGACGAACTCACCCGGCGCGTCGCGGCGGGGGCCACGGGGGCCAGTCGGGCGGGGACCACGGTCCGGCCCATCGCGTCGATCGCGATCGTAGGGCCGGCGGTCACCCCGGCGGTCGTAGCGATCACGCGGCTGCGGCGGATCGGGGACGTTGAACGGGCTGCGCGGGAGACGCGGCCGTGACTGGTCGAGCAGGGTCGCGATGAGATGCGCCGCGTCGCGCTCCTCGAGGAGCCGCTGGGCCTGCTCGAGCTGCTTCTCGCTCGGCGCCAGCCCCTCGTCGGCGAGCCGCGCATGAAGGTCGCGACGGACCTGCTTGTCGACCGCTTTCTCGATGGCGTCGGCCGCTGGCACCGACTTCCACTTCGTCTGGACGCGAGCCTGGCCGAGGATGCGGTCGACTCGTCGCCGCGCCTGCACGGGGACGAGCAGCACGCTGCGACCGGTCTTGCCGGCGCGACCGGTACGACCGCTGCGGTGCGTGTAGACGTCGCCGTCGAAGGGCAGGTCGCCGTGGATGACGAGCGAGATGTCCGGGACGTCGATGCCACGGGCCGCGACGTCGGTGGCCACCAAGGTGCCGACGATGCCGTTGCGGAAGGCGCGCAGCGTGCGCGTGCGCTGAGCCTGGGGGAGCTCGCCCGACATGGGGAGTGCGGCGAAGCCGTCGGCAGCCAGGCGCTCGGAGAGCTCGGTCGCGTCGACGCGGCGCTGGACGAAGACGAGGCAGCGGTCGCCCGGCTGCGTGGTCAGCAGCACGTTGACGAGCGCGGCGTAGCGGTCCGCGTCGCGAACGAGGTGCGCGACGTGCTCGATGTCGGTGTTGGCCGCGCCGAGCGTCGTGCCCTCGAGATGGAGGGGATCGCTCTGAAACTTGTCGGCGAGCTGCTGCACGTCGCGGGGGAAGGTCGCCGAGACCAGGTGGCTCCGTCGCTGCTCGGGGAGCTTCTCGAGGATGGCCTCGAGGTCGTCGCGGAAGCCGAGGTCGAGCATCTGATCGGCCTCGTCGAGGACGACCTGGCGCACGCCGCTCCCGTCGAAGCCACCGTGCTCGAGGTGATCGAGGAGACGACCCGGCGTGCCGACGAGAACCTCGGGCGGTCGGGCCAGGCGCCGACGCTCGCGACCCACGTCGGTGCCGCCGGTGACGACGTCGACCCGGGCGCGCGACAGGCGGCGGTAGAGCCAGCCGAGCTCCTCGGCGACCTGCGAGGCGAGCTCGCGAGTGGGCGTGACGATGAGCACCAGGGGGCCGGCCAGGGGGCCCTCGGGGACTTCGTCCATGAGCTCGGAGGCGAGGACCATGCCGAGGGCGACGGTCTTTCCGGAGCCGGTCTGCGAGGTGATGCGCAGGTCCCGACCGTCGTGGCCGGCGGCCGCCACGGTGCGCTGCACGGGGGTCAGGCCGGTGAAGCCGCGTGCCTCCATGGCGAGGCGGAGCGGCTCGGGCGCGCCGGCGAAGGGCGCGTCGTCGCTGGGCTCCTCGGGGGCGACCAGCGGGGAGGCGACGTCGTCCGAGGGAGGGGCGTCGGACTCGGCCGCCGGGTCGGCCGGCTCGGTGGCGGTCGTCTCGCCGGCGTCGTCAGGCCGCACCTCGACCTCTGCCGGAGGGGCCTCGACGGACGGGGAGGGGGTCTCCTCGGGCGGCGAGGAGCCGGTCACGTCGGTCGGGGTCGAGGTGCTGTCCTCGGTGGGTTCGGTCACGGGATCGTCGATGGCCATCGTCACGGTGCGGTCCGGAGCGGGAGCGAGTCGGCGCCAGGAAAGCGGTCGAAGGGGGCGCCTGACGGGGGGTGGGGGGCTCCCGGGAATCGGGGAAGATGCCGCAACGAGGGGCCCGACGCAAGTCGGAATCGAGCCCGGGAGTGGGTCAGCTCGGGCCACTTGCCCGGTGGGCAGCCCTTGGGGGAGCGGGCGTGAGCTGCACGTCCCGGGGCCGGTCGTGCGACTGGCGAGAAGGATCGGATGCCGATCGACGTGACCCTCGGCGGCTCCCGAATGCGTCTGGTAGGTGAGAGGACCGCTCCATCGAGCGGCTCCCTTCGAGAGCGCCCTCCACGGACTCTCGGTTCCATGACGAGGTGGATGATGGACGTCCGAACGAGTCGATGGCTGAACGCTGGCGTGCTGGTCCTCACCTTGATGTCGGTTTCGGCGGCGAGCGTCTCCGCGCAGGATGGCGTGCTGAACCTCACCTTCGGCGATGGCGGCATCGCCCGGACCGGCATCTTCGGCGACATCCGTTCCGACGTGGACGTGGTGGTGCAGGCGGACAGCAAGCTCGTCCTCGCGAGCAAGCAGGGCTCATCACCAGACAGCCACTACCTGGCGCGCTTCGACACCTGCGGGCGCCTGGATCCCAGCTTCGGCACCGGTGGCATCGTCCAGACCGGCTTCATGGGTGAGCCTCGTTCGGGCGTGAGCGTGGCGGTGCAGGAGGACGGCAAGCTCATCCTCGCGAGCATGCAGTCTTCATCCGGTCACCACTACCTGGCGCGGTTCGACACGGACGGGCTTCTGGACCTCGGCTTCGGTACCGGCGGCATCACCCTGACTGGCTTCGAGTGTTCCCGTAGCGCCGGCGTGGGCGTGGTGGTGCAGGCGGACGGCAAGCTCGTCCTCGCGGGCCATCAGCTCTCGTCCCGCAACCACTACCTGGCGCGGTTCGACACGGACGGGACCCTGGATCCCGGCTTCGGCGCCGGCGGCATCGCCCTGACCGGCTTCGACGGTGGGAGCGACGGCCTGGACCTGGCACTGCAGGCGGACGGCAGTCTCGTCCTCGCGGGCCTTCAGAGCTCATCCCAGAACCACTTCCTGGCACGGTTCGACATGGACGGGATCCTGGATCCCGGCTTCGGCACCGACGGCATCGCCCTGACTGGCTTCGAGGGCAACGACGCCGACGTGAGCGTGGCGGTGCAGGCAGACGGCAAGCTCGTCCTCGCGAGCCATCAGCGCTCGTCCTTCAACCACTTCCTGGCGAGGTTCGACACGGGCGGGAGCCTGGACCCCACCTTCGGCACCAGCGGCATCGCCGTGACCGGTTTCGATGGTGACGGCGACGGCGTGGGGGTGGCGGTACAGGCCGGAGGCGAGATCGTCCTCGCGGGCCTGCAGGATCGGTCACCTCGAAACCACTACCTGGCTCGGTTCGACACCGCCGGGAGCCGGGACCCCGGCTTCGGCACCGACGGCATCGCCTTGTCCGGCCTCGAAGGCTCCAACGGCGCCGGCGTGGGCGTGGCGGTGGAGGTCGGTGGCGAGCTCGTCCTCGCGAGCCTGCAGAGCGGGCCACCGAGCAACCACTACCTGGCGTGGTTCGGCCCGATCGGCGATCTCGACCTCGACTGCATCGCTGATCAGGGAGACAACTGTCCCGCGGTGAGCAACTTCGCTCAAGAAGACCAGGATGCCGATGGGAGCGGCGACGTCTGCGACTGCTGCCCGGAGGATCCCGGCAAGACCAGGAGCGGTGCCTGCGGCTGTGGCGTGGCCGACGTCGACTCCGACTCCGACGGCGACACCGTGCTCGACTGCCTCGACTCCTGTCCGCTGGACGGCGCCAAGGTCGAGGCTGGTACCTGCGGCTGTGGCGTGGCCGATGTCGACTCCGACGGCGACGCCGTGCTCGACTGCCTCGACCTCTGCCCGCTGGACGGCACCAAGGTCCATCCCGGCACCTGCGGCTGTGGTCTCAGCGACGGGGACCTCGATGGCGACGGTCTCTCCGACTGCCTCGACCTCACCCTGGTCCGCTGTGAGGACTGCGACTTCCGCTCGCTCCTCGCCGCCGCCCTCCCCTCACTCCCCGAGGACCCCGACTGCTCCCTGCTCCCGGCGAGCCCCGTCGCTTGCTGCCCGCTCGTGGAGGAGGCCGTGGGTGCCCTCACCGACGACGTCCTGCCGAGCACCCATCCCTGTGCCGCGCCATGTGGAGAGGAGTGTCGGGGGCACGACTTCGATGGCCTGGAACCCGGGACGATGGTGGAGGCGCAGTTCTCCGGACTCACCGTGTCCGGCACCACGCCGGTCCTGAGCTTCGACTCCTCCAATCCGACCTGCGACGACGAGGACCTGGCCACGCCGGGACTGGGCTCGGGCAACGACTTGCCCCGGGGCGACGTGCTCGTCCTCTCGGAGCCCGGCTCGAGCTGCGTGCCCGACGACGCCCGTGACGGTGGTGTCATGACCTTCGAGTACGACACGGTGCAGGAGGTCCACTGGGTGGGTCTCCTCGATGTCGACGAGGAGGGGACTGCCGTGCGGGCCTTCGACTCGGCCGGCGAGCTCCTCCTCGAGGTCCCGGTCCCGAGCAAGACCGACAACTCCTGGCAGCGGGTCGACATCGCTCGCTGTGGGGTGAAGCTCGTGGAGATCGAGAGTGCGGGCTCGTTTGCGGTGACCGATCTCGCCTGCGAGTCGGAGCTGCGTCGGAGTCGTCGCGACGAAGGCGTGGAGGGACCAGTCCGTGCGCGGAGCCGGCGTCTGAGCGGGCGCCGTCAGCGCTGAGCACTGCGGGCTCTCCGCTTTCATGGTCGTCCCAGACCTGGTACGTGACGAAGCCGACCAGGCGCGCTCCCCGGCCGGATCGGCGTCGAAGGCGACCCGATGAGCCGGCTCGACGCGGTGAACAGCGAGCGCTCGGGGACCGTCTCGGCCTCGGAGCGCTCGGCGGCTCCGGCGGTCGAGCGCTCGGCTCCCGCGGATGCCCCCGCTCGGCCGGCGTGCTCTAATCCGCTCATGAGACTCGATGTTTCGCAGGGCTCGGTGCCCCTGCTCCTCCTGCTGACGCTCGTCGTCGGACCCGCGACGACCGCCTTCGGTCAGGACTCCTGCCCGGAGGCTCGTCAGGCCCTCGCCGCCGGTGACTACGCGCGCGTGGTCGAGCTGCTGGCGCCCAGGGTCGAGGCCGTGGCCGGTGACTTGGCCTGCCTCGGAGCCCTCGGTCAGGCGCAGTTCGCGCTCGGCAGCTATCCGGACGCCGCGGTCGTCTACTCCCGGGCCCTGAAGCTCGCGCCGCAGCACGCCGGCCTCCACTTCAACCACGGGCTCGCCCTGCTCAAGGAGTCTCAGCTCGTGCTCGGTGCCTACATGCTCGAGCACGAGACCGCCGGGCGGGCGTTGGTGGCCTTCGAGCGGGCCTCGGGGCTCGAGCCGGACAACGCCTTCTACCGTCATCACGTCGGCATGACCCTCGAGCTCAAGGGGCAAGACGAGCGGGCGCTGGTCGAGTACGACCGGGCCCTGAAGCTGGACCCCCTGCACCCGGAGTCGCTCCGCCAGCGGGGCGTCCTTCTTCTCCGTGCCGGAGACCTCACGGGGGCCATCAACGCCCTCCAGTCGGCCGTTCAGATCCGACCCGCGGACGCCAAGGCCGTCTACCACCTGGGCAAGGCCTTGCTGGCCAACGACGATGTCGAGAAGGCGCTGCCGGTGCTGAGGGAGGCGGTGCGTCTGGACGGTGCCTCGCGGGAGGCGCACTACCAGCTCTCCCGGGTGCTCCTGCTCCTCGGCAAGGACGACGAGGCCGAGCAGGTGAGGGAGCGCTTCGAGAGTCTCGGGACGACCGAGCTCGACTCGGCCGGACAAGAGGTGGCGGCCATGGCCGGTGACGGCGCCGCGCGTCGCGACCCGCGCTACCACTTGGCCGTCGCCCAGCAGGCCGAGTCGAAGCGTGACTTCGCCGGAGCCCTGGCCGCCTACTGGGAGGCGCTCGAGCTCGACCCGACCATCCCGGACCTCCATCGACGAGCTGCTCTCATGGCGGCTCGCACGCGAGACTTCGCGCTCGCCGAGGAGTTGTTCCGCGAGGCGACGCGTCGCGATCCGCAGAGCTACTACGCCCACCAGAACCTGGCCCACCTGCTGGGGATGCTGGGTCGGCACGAGGAGGCCGAGGTCATGAGGGCGGCCGCTCGCGAGATCGGCAAGCCCACGGGAAACAGCCCATGAAGAGCGTCGTCGCGATGTTGTTGCTGAGCCTGGCGGGTGCGGCGTCGGTCGTGGCCGAGGCCCCAGCCGTGCCACAGCTCGTCGACGTGGCCGCCGAGCTGGGCCTGGGTGAGGCCGCCACCCTCCACGGCGGCACGAAGAAGAAGCAGCACATCCCCGAGGCCATGCCGAGCGGGGTCGCGTGGGTCGACTTCGACCTCGACGGTGATTTCGACCTCTTCCTTTGCACGGGAGGTCAGGGCACGCCCCCCGGCAACGTGGCCGATGCCGCAGCCGGACCGACGCCCCGTCTCTTCCGCAACGAGCTGAAGGAGACCGGCACGGCGCGCTTCGTCGACGTCACCACCGCGGTCGGCCTGAAGGCGGCGCCCGGCTGGAGCATGGGCGTGGCGGTGGCCGACTACGATGGCGACGGCGATCCCGACCTCCACGTGACGCAGCTCGGACCGGATCGTCTCCTGCGCAACGATCTTCATGAGGACGGCACGCGTCGTCTCGTGTACGTCGCTGCCGAGCTCGGGATCGACGAGCCGCTGTGGGGCGCGGGGAGCGCTTTCGGCGACATCGACGGTGACGGTGACCTCGACCTCTTCGTCGCTCGCTACGTCGACTTCGACCCGAGCTTCGAGATCGCCAACCCGGTGTTCTCGCACTGGCGGGGCATCGAGGTCTTCCCCGGCCCCGTGGGGCTGCCCGGTGCGCGGGATCATCTCTACCGCAACCAACTCGTCGAGACGGGTGAGCCGGGCTTCGTCGAGGTGTCGGAGAAGGCGGGAGTGGCCGACCCGGAGAAGCGCTACGGGTTCGCGGCGCTCTTCTCCGACATCGACGTGGACGGCGACCTCGACCTCTTCGTCGCCAACGACTCGCGGGGCAACTACCTCTACCGCAACGACGGCAAGGGCGTCTTCGTCGACGTCGGCTTCCGCTCGGGTGTCGCCTTCAGCGAAGACGGCAAGATGCAGGCGAGCATGGGGGCGACGCTGGGCGACTGCGACGGCGACGGCTTCATGGACGTCCACGTGACGAACTTCTCGTACGACTACAACGCCCTGCATCGGAGCCGACGCGGAAGGCTCTTCGACGACCTGTCCTATCTCTCGGGCACGGGGCGTCGATCCTGGCCCGACCTGGGCTTCGGCACGAACTTCCTCGACGTCGACCGCGACGGCCGTCAGGACCTCTTCGTCGCCAACGGTCACATCTACCCGCAGGTCGACCTGCGTGAGTTCAAGACCTCCTACGCCCAGGCCAACCGGCTCTACCGCAACACCTCCGGAGCCGGTCAGCCCTGTCGCTACGAGACGATCGGTCCGAAGGCCGGCTCGGGGATGGCCCTGCGCCGGGTGAGCCGCGGCTCGGCGGCGGCCGACTTCGACGGTGACGGTGATCTCGACCTGCTCGTCTCCGAGCTCGACGCCCCGCCCACGCTCTTGCGCAACGAGGGCCCCTTCCAGGGCGGCTGGGTGAGCGTGCGCTGCGAGGGCAAGACGCCGAACGTCTTCGGCATCGGAGCCAGGGTCATGCTGACCGCCGGAGGACAGACCCAGGTACGCGAGATCCGCAGCTCGGCCAGCTACCTCTGCGCCGAGCCGCCGGTGGCGTTCTTCGGGGTGGGGAGCGCGAAGACGGTGGACGTCGAGGTGCGCTTCCCATCGGGCGTGGTGGTGAAGAAGGCGGGCGTGAAGGCAGGCGGCGAGGTGACCGTCAGCGAGGCTGAGTCTCGGCCTGCTCCCTGAGCCGAGCTCGTCGGTGGGAGGTCGAGCGCGGGTCGGAGACCGATCTCCTCTTCCGTCTGATGCTCCTTCGCGTACATCCGCTGGTAGGCCTGAGACCAGATCGGCGCTTCGCTGTAGTGTGAGCCACGGACGACCCGCAAGATCCGCTCGGCGGAGCTCCGTCGGCCGTCGCCAGGAGCGGGTGGGATCCAATACTCACCGTAGACGTCGACGCACCACTCGGCGAGGTTGCCGATCACGTCGTGGAGACCGTAGGGATTCGGTTGGAAGGAGCCCACCGGGGCTTGGATGGCGAATCCATCATCGAGCTCCGTCGGACAGTTCCAGGCGGCGTAGCGCTCATGGCCCGTGCGGTCACAAAGATTGGCGAGGCCGGCGAGTGACGAGATCGAGTCGCCCGACCACCAGGGCGTGTCGGTGCCACCTCGAGCAGCTCGCTCCCATTGAGCCTCCGTGGGGATTTCGAGCCCGAGCTTCCGGACCATCTCGCGGCAAGAATGCCAATCGATGTTGTCGATGGCGTGCGTGGGAGTGAGGGCCTCCTGCCCGGAGTTTGACCAGAAGCTTGGGTTGTTACCCATCACGCGCTCCCACTGACCGAGCGTGACCTCATACTTCGAGAGGAAGAAGGGGGCGAGCTCGACCTCGTGGGCTGCGAGCATCTGAGGCATGTCGACGCGGAGCTCGGCGTCGTAGGCCGGTAGGCTCGGGTCGGTGTTCTGGACTCCCATGGTGAACTTGCCCCCTGGAATCAGTACCAGGACGAGCCCCGTGTCGGTGTCCAGCAGCCAAGGGTTCTCAGCGTTGGGGTTCGGGTTGAGTAGTGGGCGAGCACCGCTCCCCAGGTGCCAAAACTCCCACAGTCCCGAGCGTGGATCCCGCCGCAGGGGGAGCAGGCCGGCCACCGGCGAGAGGTCGAGCCTGTCATAGACTTCCAGCTCGTGGATGTCCTCCAGAGCCTCATGCCAAGCGGCGGCGGCTTCAGGTGAGTGGAGACTCGTCGTCCCCAGCTCTTGCGCGAAGCGCAAGCGTTCTCGCACGTCCGGGAGCGTCTTGTTTTCGAGCTTGGTGAGTTGCGTCAGGAGCGTGGTGATGGTGTCGTGCCGTCGGGCCAGCTCCTCTTCGCCGAAGGTCGGGCGCCGTCGTTCCTGCTCGAGTCGTACTCGAGCCTCGTTGCGCCTTGTCTCGTGCCACGTGATCTTCTTGCGTAGGTCCTCTAGCTCCCCCTCGGGGGCGGAGGCCGACTGTTGCAGGCGCAGCCGGCACTCGAAGGCGTCGATGAGACCCTCGAGCCACTCGACCTGCTCCTCCAGTTGCCGCAAACGGTCTGCGTCCTCCCGGCGAAGGGCGGTGCCCTCGGGCAGAGCCTGCTCGAGAAGCTTGGCGAGAGAGCGCTCGTGTTGCTCACGCCGGCCGAGCAGAGGAAGGGCATCGCCAACGATCCAGGCTTCCATTTCCGAGGCCCGGGAGGGGTGAGCGGGCCAAAGTTCGCGGGCCCGGGCTTGGACCGAGTCCACGAGCTTCAAGTCGGCGAGCTCCGTCTTCTGGGTGAGTGAGCGGTTGGTGTTCAAGACGAGCAAGAACATCACGACGAGTGCCGCCACCCCTGCTGCCGCGACCGCCGAGGCGGCAATCACCTTCCCACGGTGACGGTGGACCGTCTTGCGCAGCAGGTAACCAGGGCTTGGTGGACGGGCCAACACCGGCTCTTCGTTGAGGTGCCGACGGATGTCGTCGGCGAGTTGTCCGGGGCTCTCGTAGCGCATCTCCGGCTCGCGCTCGAGAGAGCGGAGGAGAATCCAGTCGAGGTCGCCTTGCAGTTCATCCACCAACTCGTGGGGAGACGTGGACCGCTGTCCGCCCACGTGCTGGAGACGCTCGGGCTCTCGCGTCACGTGCAGGCTCGGACGTGGCGGATCCGTCGTTCGTAGGGTGCGAAGGGCTTCCTCCAGGGGCATCTCGTCGAGACGGGGGCTCTCGAAGGGGAGCAGGCCCGTCATCAGCTCGTGGAGCAGGACGCCCAGGGCGTACACGTCCGAAGGGAAGCTACCGGCGGCCGTGGTCTCGCTGACACGCTCGGGGCTCAGGTAGCCCAGGGTGCCGGGAACGTGGCCGGCCTTCGTGTGGAACGAATCCTCGGTGAGTTGTCCCTCGAGGGCCTTGGCGATGCCGAAGTCGATGACCTTGACGGTCGGATGCTCGTCGACGTCGACGACGAGCACGTTGGACGGCTTGAGGTCGCGATGGATCACGTTGCGGAAGTGAGCGTGCTGCACGCCCTCGCAGACCTGGAGGAAGAGCTCGAGACGTCGTCGGAGATCGAGACGCTGCTCGTCACAGTGCTTGGTGATGGGCTGGCCGTGCAATAGCTCCATGGTGAGGAACGGACGGCCGTCCTCCGTGACTCCAGCATCGTGCAGGCGGGCGACGTTGGGGTGTTGCATCAACGCGAGGGCCTGACGCTCGGCCTCGAGTCTCCGTGCGAGGCTCTTCGAAGGTCGTCCATCTGCGAGGATCTTGACCGCGACGTCCCGCCGAATCGGATGAAGCTGGCGGGCGCGAAGGACGATGCCCATGCCCCCGCGACCGAGCTCCTCGAAGAGCTCGTAGCAGGGGATGACCGGGGCCGGCGGCTCGGGTGTGATCGAGAGGGAGGAGGTGACCTCGGCCGTCGGGCGCATCGAGTCTCGACGAAGTTGATCGACTCGACTCCTGAGCGCAGGGTCTCCGTGGCAGTGCTCGGACAAGAAGGCTTCGTGCTCCGCCGAGGGAAGGTTCAGCATCTCCTCGAACAGCCGAAGGGCCCGCTCTCGACTCTCATCGCGTTCGCTTCGATCACTCATGCATCCTCGCTTGCGGGTCCGGTTCCCCCTCGTTCGCTGAAGAGAAAGGCCTTGCCGTGGCGGACGTGCTTCTCGACCATCGCCTCGCTGATGTCGAGCTCGCGTGCGGTCTCGCGGTTCGTGAGACCACCGAGGAAGCGGAGCGTGATCGTCTGATAGCCGCGAGGTCGGCGCTCCCGTAGTCTCTCGAGAGCGCTCCCGAAGTCGATGAGAGCTGCCCGGTCCGGGGCTTTCTGATGAGCGCGGCTGACTCGGTCGGTGAGAGAGACCTGCCTCCGGTCTCCGCCACGTTTCACGGCAGAACGCCGACGAGCCTGGTCGATCAAGACCTGCCCCATCGCTCGAGCCGTCAGCGCGAGGAAGTGTGTCCGACCAGAGGGCGGGCGTGTCTGCGACTGCGTCATCTTCTCGTAGGCCGAGTGGACGAGATCGCCGGACTGGAGCGCGTCTCGACGGAGTCCGAGGAGTCTTGCCGCTCGCTTGCGAAGCTCGTCGTAGTGGGACTCGAAGTAACGATCGAGGTCGTCGTCCTGGCTCATGAAGCTCTCGTTCGTGAAGCAGCAAGTGAAGAAGGTGTCGGAGGTTTCTATTAGAGATCTCTAAGCCGCTCGTCGCGAAATGTCAATCAGGGTGGGTGCGTGCTGCGCAGAGCTGGAAAGAAATCTCTCGCACTCGGGTCAGGGGGTGGACTCGTTCTTGCGTTTCTTCACTCGAGGGGTCTTGGGGCCGCGACACTCGGCCTGTTCGCATCGTGGTGATGCCGCCCTCGGAGTGATTCGCGATGGGTGAATGGTGTTCAGGAAAACTGCTTGGTTGCTTGCGAAGACAGTGGTGGTCGAGAAGCCTCATCGTTCTCGTGATGTCGGGGGCGTTGCCGCTGCTCGCTCAGCCGACCTGTGACGAGGACGTGCGGCTCACGACGGCCGATCCCATGCCCGCTGATTGGTTCGGGAGATGCTTGGCCATCGAGGACGGGACCATCGCCGTCGGGGCTGCCACCAACTTCGGAGGACCGCTGGCAGGCTTCGTGTCGGTGTTCGTGCTCGACCCGAGCTCCGAAGCCTGGGTGGAGCTGGCGGTGTTGACTGCGGATGACGGGTCGGCGGGGGACCTGTTCGCTTCGACGAGCCTCTCCCTCAGCGGCAACCTGTTGGTGGTGGGCGCGCCGGCCGATGACGACCACGGCACGGACTCGGGCTCGGTGTACGTCTTCCACCGTGATGATGGTGGAACGCCAGATGAGCCGCTCGACGATGCCTGGCTACAGGTCGACAAGGTCACCGCACCGGACGCCGAAGCCCGTGACCGGTTCGGAATCGGCGTCTCTCTCGAGAACGACGTGCTCGCCGTCGGCGCCTACCGGGACGACCTGCCCGGCGTGGGAGCCGACGCCGGCTCCGTCCACGTCTTCCGACATGACGGGACGAGCTGGGTTCCCGAGGCCCAGCTCACGGCGAGCGATGCGGTAGCCGGTGACAACTTCGGGCGGTTCGTCTCGCTGAGCGAAGGGGGGCTGCTGATAGGTGCCCCCCGCTCGGACGTCGCGGGCCCGAGCTCCGGGTTGGCCTACGTGTTCGTGGACGACGGCTTCGGCTGGATGGAAGAAGCACGGCTCTTGCCCGAGGGGCTCGCAGCGAACGCGCGCTTCGGCGAGTCCGTCGCGCTGCATCGGGACGTGGCCGTGGTCGGTGCTCCGACCAGCCTCCCCGTGCCGGGGAAAGCCCATGTTTTCGAGCGCGATGCGGGAGGGGCGTGGGTCGAGCAGGCGGTGCTCTCCTCACCCGAAGAAGATCCCGGCGACAGCTTCGGCAGATACGCCCTGGCGGTGGAGGGGGACACCATCGTTGTCGGCGCCTGGACGGCCAGCACCCTGCCTGGCGCGCCGGGAGCCGGTGCGGCTTACGTCTTCACGCGCTCGGATGACGGCTGGGGAACCGCTACGGGGGTCATCTCGCCCGATCCGGACACGTTCGACAGCTTCGGCTACGCCGTGGCCGTCGAGGGCAGCACGGTCGTCGTCGGCGATTGGCAAGACGACCATGCCGGCAGTCGCTCCGGAGCCGCCTACCTCTTCGACTGCGTGTCCACGGCCGACTCCGACGGCGATACGGTGCTCGATGTCGACGACAACTGCCCCTTCGTCCCCAACGTCGGACAAGAGGACGGGGATGGCGATGGCGTGGGCGATGCCTGCGATCCCTGTCCGCTCGATCCGGAGGACGATCGCGACGACGACATGGCCTGCGACTCCGACGACAACTGTCCCGACACTCCCAACGCCGACCAGTCCGACGTGGACTCGGACGGGGTCGGAGATGCCTGCGATCCTTGCCCCTTCGACTACGTCGATGACTACGACGGGGACGGCTTCTGCGACACCTTCGACAACTGCCCGCTCTGGTACAACCCCGGTCAGGAGGACATGGATGGCGACGGGGTCGGCGACATCTGCGTGGCCTGCTCCGGTTGGCACGTGGCGGATGACGACGAAGACTTCGTGTGCAACGTGGTCGACAACTGCCCGGACGATGCGAACGCCGACCAGGCAGACTCCGACGGCGATGGCGTGGGGGATGCCTGCGAGCCCTGACGGCGAGATGCATCGACCCGGGAGCTCGGTCCTTCGGAGTAGACGAAGGACCGAGCTGCACTGACAGTGGAGTCAGGGGCTCAACTCGCGGGCTCGACGTCCAGTCGACGCTCGAGCTCTCGGCGATCGATCTTGCCGTTGGCGTTGAGCGGCAGCTCGTCGACGTGCCGCACGACGCGCGGAACCATGTAATCGGGAAGTCGATCGCGAGCCGACTCTTGCACCATGCCCATGTCGGTGACGGTGCCGGTGAGCCAAGCAGCGATGCCGGTGGCCGAGCCGTGCTCGTGGGGCCAGGCGAGGGCGACCGCCTCGACCACGCCCGGTAGCTCGCGCAGCACGTGTTCGACCTCACCTAGCTCCACCCGATGTCCGTGCACCTTCACCTGATGGTCCGCTCGACCGAGGAAGACGAGCTCGCCGCTAGCCTCCCGACGCACGCGATCCCCGGTGCGGTAGAAGCGGAGACGTCGTCCCTTCACCTCGTGCTCGAAGAGACGGGTCTCGTCGAGATCGGAGCGCTGCCAGTAGCCGGGGAAGGTCTGCGGGCCGGCGACGCAGAGCTCGCCGGGCTCACCGTCGGTCGTCTCTCGCAGGGACTCGTCGACCAGCAGGCACGTGAGCCCCTCGTGGGCCGTGCCGATGGGCACCAGGCCGTTCAAGCAGGCTGCTGGCGATCGCGTCGCGTCCCAGCGATGAACCGTGCAGGAGATCGTCAGCTCGGTGGGTCCGTAGAGATTCTCGACGATCGACTCGGGGGCTGCTGCCTGCCAGGCCTCGGCGGCTGACGAAGGCAAGGGCTCGCCGCAGAACAGGCTCCAGCGGAGTGAGGGCAGTGACTCCGGCACGAGCAGCCCCTTGCGCTGGAGCAACGGGACGAGCGAGGGCACGGAGAACCAAACCGTGAGACCCAGCCTCTCGATGCTTCGGGGTGCCGTGAGGAGCTCGAGCGATTGGAGACAGCAGGCCCGCGCGCCGGCGTCCCAGGCCATGAAGAGATCGAAGACCGAGAGGTCGAAGGTCTGATCGAAGGTCTGCGACAGACGATCGTCGGGACCGAGGCGGTAGCGCTCGGCGCGCGTGTCGAGGAAGTGGCGAACGTTGCCGTGCGTGATCGGCACGCCCTTGGGCTCGCCGGTGCTGCCCGAAGTGAAGAGGAGATAGGCGATGTCGTCGACGTCGACCTCGGGCAAGTCGGCGAGGGGCGCGCGGGCGTCGAGATGCTCGGCCGTCACGGTGCTCGGTGAGAGCCCCGGCGGAGACGTGGCAGCGTCGGGCAAGACGACGAGAGGCGACGGGGACATGCCCGCCAGCAGCTCGGGGAGCTGCGGTGCCGACGCCGCGTCCGCGATGAGGACGTCGAGATCGGCTCGCTCGATCATCGAGCGCGTGCGAGCGACCGGGAAGCTGCGGTTGAGCGGCACGAAGGTCGCGCCGGCGAAGAGGCTCGCCAGCACGGCGACGTAGCCGGTCTCACTCCGATGACCGAACACGCCCACGCGACGAGGCGGAGCGTCGAGCCGATCGAGCAGGGCGGTGGCCCAGCGACGTGCGCGATCTTCGATCTCGCCGTAGCTCAGCTCCCGGCCACCGACGGTGAGAGCGACGGCGTCCGGACGAGTCGCCGCGCTGCCGAGGAAGCCGGAGCGCAGCGTTCTCGCCTCGGGTGTCGTCATCGCGGGTGCTGCGACTCAGCGTCGCGAGCGATCGCCCGCGTCGCGACGGCCGTGAGCGGTGCGCCGCGCCCGGTCGCCTCGGTCGGGCAGTCGGATGCGACGCCGATCGCTCTCGCAACGAACCTCGGTGAGGGCACCGCTGCCCGCCAGCCTCAGCTCGATCCGCGTGACGTCGCAGCGCTGCACGTCGACGCGCTGCCACGAGTTGTCCACGCCTGCCGCCAGGGCAGTCTCGAGCAGGAGCAGGTCGTCGACGCCGAAGACCCGCAGGCTGCCGCCGGGCTCGTCGATGTCGAGCAGGCCGAGCCAGGTCACCTCCGACGGGTCGTCGAAGCGCAGCTCGATGAGCCCACCTTCGCCCTCGTCGTCGGGACGGCAGTCGCTGGCAGCCTCTTGCAGGACCAGCACGTGACCTCGTGCCTCATCGTTGTTCGTGCCGGGCCCGGGCGTCGCCAGGTCGTCGTCCTCGCAGGTGATGTCGCCGGTGTCGAAGATGACTAGCGGTCCACTCCCGGAAACGGTCACGCCCACGAGCTGAGTGGTGACCTCGTCACCGGGCTCGACGTCCTCGAAGTCGAGGTTGACGCACGGACCCGTGCAGGGCTCCGCGCAAGGGTGACCGACCGGGAGCGTCGTCTCGCCGGGGAGGACCACCGGCAGCAGCGTTCGCACGGTGGCGCAGCAGTCCTCGTCGGGAGGATCGGGTAGCTCGAAGCCGAAGCAGGGGTCGTCCGGACCCGGGTCGGGTGCGCCGGTGAGCGGTCGCAGCAGCGCGGCGAGCTCGCAGGGGTCGCACTCCTCGCAGGGGCAGCATTCGATGGTGAGGACCTGACGCGCGGTGGCGGTGTTGCCGCAAGCGTCGGTGGCCGTCCACTCGCGGATGACCAGGCTCGGCTCGGGGCAGGTGCGGTCGATGCGGTCGACCACCAGCACGAGCTCGGGGTTCGGGTCACAGCCGTCGACGACCGTGGTGCCGGTCGGCGGGAGCGGCTCGTCGCAAGCGAGCATCGCGTCGGGAGGCACGTTCAGGATGGTGGGGCCCTCGGTGTCCATGACGGTGACGACCTGCCAGATCGTGGCGTCGTTGCCGCAGCGATCCTCCGTGGTCCAGGTGCGCTGCACGACGCTGGCCTGTGGGCAGGGGCCCGGCGTGATCGTCTCGGCGAACACGAGACTCGGGTCGGGGTCGCAGTCGTCGACCACCGTGATCACGGGCGGCGCCGGTGCCGTGCACTCGACGAGGAGGGACTCGGGCATGTCTGAGAAGACCGGTGGGGTCGTGTCGGAGACGGAGACGACCTGCGTGCCGGAGGCCGTGTTGCCGCTGTCGTCGGTGGCCGTCCAGGTGCGTCGGAGCGTGAAGGTGTCGGGGCAGGGCCCCTCGACGGTGACCTCGTCGAGCACGACGCTCGGGTTCGGATCGCAGGCGTCGGTGGCCGTGACCTCCGGTGGCTTGGGCACGGCATCGCAGCTCACCTCGATGTCGTCGGGCACCGTGATCTCCGGGTCGGGATCGAGCGTGCACTGCGAGGGCGTGATCTGGACACGGTAGTTGTTGAACTCCTCCCAAGAGCGTGACTCGACATCGGGCACGATGCCGTCGTCGTCGATGTTGGTCAGGTGGAAGGAGTGCTGGTTCCAGATGGGTCGCGTCGGCACCCAGGCGACGTCGGGGTCGTGCAGCACGGTCACGCCGACATCGGTGCCCAGGGTGTAGTCGTTGCTGACGATGAGGATCTCCGCTTCACCGTCGGCGTCGCTGTCGACGAGAGTGGGATGCTCGACGAGGGTGAAGTTCGAGCGCTCGTAGCTCTGCACGACCGAGCCGTCGTCGGCGTCGAAGATCCAGAAGGTGCGGTGGTCGCCGTAGAGGACCTCGAAGCTCCCGTCGCCTTCCAGGTCGTAGAGCGTCGAGCCGGTGACCCGGGACGACGAGTCGTCGGTGGGCATGGACCAGAGCTGGGTCAGGCAGGCCGTCCCGGCGCCGGTGGAGTCGTAGCGGAAGACGTTGTAGGTCACGCAGCCCGCCACGCCGATCTCCGGGACGCAGTCACCGTCGATGTCGGCCAGCGTGGGGGCGCCGCCCTGCCCGAGAGGTGGTCCGACTGCCGGTGCCGGGCACTCGGGGGACTCGATCCCGCCCGGGAGGCCGATGACACAGCGGCTGACTCCCGTGGCGCTCTCGAGCACGTGGACCTCCGCCAGGCTGCGGGAGGTCAAGACGATCTCGGGGATGCAGTCCCCGTCGAAGTCGGCGACGGCCGCCTGTCCGTTGCGGAGCTCGGGGCGCGCCCAGAGCACGGTGCCGTCCGCCCGGTAGGCCGTCTCGCCGGCGACGACCTCGGGGCTCCCGTCGGCGTCGAGGTCGGCCACCAGCGACAGGCCGAGACCGCTGGGCTCGTTGGCCCAGAGCACCGTGCCGTCGGTCTTCCACGCGACGCTCGTCGTGACGATCTCGGGCGCGCCCGCGCCGTCGAGCTGGGCGATGGCGGGGGCGGCCACCGTGCCGAGGAACTCAGGCGAGCGCTGACCACAGGTAACGAGCTGGGCGAGGTGGTCGAAGACGAGGAGACGACGTCCGCCGAAGTCCGGGCCGGGGAGACCCTCGCTGAGAGCGGTGATCTCCAGGTCGCCGTCGAGGTCGAGGTCGGCCACCGCGACGCCGGCGCCGGGGCAGAGCACGCCCTCGTCCTCCCGGTCGTTCAAGCTCACGCAGGACGGCTCGTCGACGCAATTCACGCAGCCGAAGTCGCGGCGGGAGACGACCTCCGTGCAGTCGTCGCCTCGGAGAATGCGGAGGGTGCCGTCAGCCCCGGTGTTGATGTCGTCGGAGTCCTCGAAGCTGATGATGACGATCTCGGGGAGATCGTCACCGTCGAGGTCGGCCACGACGGGGCTCATCATGACGTCGGTCGAGGCGGGGGCCACCGACGTGCCGCTCGGGGGCGGCCACTGGCACTGGGGGGTCAGCGCGGCGTGCGCCGGGCCCGCCATCGCCGTGACCAGGACTGCGAGCGTGGCTGCTGCCACGACGACCGAGCGCGTCCGTCCATCCGCCATGTCCGCTCCCTGCTCCGGTGAGCCGGGCTCCCGCTCGCCCGACCCCCCCAACTGCACGGTAGGGCCGGCCTTCGGCCCTGTCCAGTCTTCGGAGCGCACCCGTCCAGGATTCCGAGCCCGGCGGCGGGCTCGAGCACGGCTGGAGCTAGGCTCGGAGCTTGAAGCGCTGGATCTTGCCGGTGGCCGTCTTGGGGAGGGAGTCGACGAACTCGACCCAGCGGGGACGCTTGTAGGCGGCCATCTGCTCCTTGCAGTGGGCGACGAGCTCGTCCTTGAGCGCGTCGCTGCCCTCGTGGCCTTCCTTGAGCACGACGAAGGCCTGCGGCTTGACGAGGTCGGAGTCGTCCTTCTTGCCGACCACCGCGCACTCGAGAACGGCGTCGTGGGCCAGGAGGGTGCTCTCGACCTCGACGGGGGAGGTCCAGATGCCGCCGACCTTCAACATGTCGTCGCTGCGACCGCAGTGCCAGTAGAAGCCGTCCTCGTCGATCCGATACTTGTCACCCGTGACCAACCACTCGCCGCGGAAGGTCTGCCGGCTCTTCTCGCGCTGGTGGAGGTACGACAGCGCCGCCGTCTCGCCCTTGACCCAGAGGTTGCCC
The DNA here is from genome assembly GCA_039029535.1 of Acidobacteriota bacterium. GTDB lineage: Bacteria > Acidobacteriota > JBCCFW01 > JBCCFW01 > JBCCFW01 > JBCCFW01. The sequence goes on along the minus strand of JBCCFW010000128.1, from coordinate 1,351 downwards.
ACCTCGCCGTGCGGGACTTCCTGTTCGTCGTCGTCGACGAGCTTGAGCTCGTAGCCGTCGAAGGGCTTGCCGCTGCTGCCGGGCCGGATGTCGCCGGGGCGGTTCGACAGGAAGATGTGGTAGTTCTCGGTGGAGCCGATGCCGTCGATGATGTCGAGGCCCGTGCGCTCCTTCCACTCCTCCCAGATGGGAGCGGGGAGGGACTCGCCGGCGGAGACGCAGATGCGCAGGGACGACAGGTCCCACTTCTCGCCGAAGCCCTCCGTCGCCATGGTCGCCGCGTAGCCGGTGGGTGCGTTGTAGAGCACGGTCGGCTTGAACTCGGAGATGGTGTTCAAGACGTTGGTCGCCACCCTCGGCGGCCCCGCCATGAGCACGCAGCTCGCGCCGACGTGCCAAGGGAAGATGAGGTTGCCGCCGGTCCCGAAGGTGAAGAAGAGCTTGGCGCCGGCGAAGGTGCGGTCGTTCTCGGTGAGGCCCAGGATGTTGGCGCCCCAGAGTTGGGCGGTGAGGGGAAGGTCGGAGTGGGCGTGGAGGATGCCCTTGGGCTCGCCGGTTGTGCCGGAGGAGTAGTTGAGCGAGCAGTGGTCTTCGCGGTGGGTGCGGGCGGTGGCGAGCTCGGTCGACTGGTCGGCGATCCAGTCGGTGAAGGAGCGGTCGGAGTCGCGCTTCGGCGTTCCGATGACGATGACGTGCTCGAGCTCGGGCAGCTCGTCGCGGATGGGATCGATCGAGTCCTGGAGCATCTCCGACACGATGACCACGCGGGCCCGAGCGTCGGCGAGCATGTAGGCGTAGTCCTTGGGCTTGAGCAGCGTGTTCAGCCCGATGTGGACCGCGCCGATCTTGAGCGTGCCGAAGAAGGAGGAAACCCACTCGGCCGAGTCGAGCCCGAGGAGGCCGACCGTCTCGCCCTGACGGACGCCGAGAGCGCGGAGCGCGTTGCCGACCCGGTTCGTCTCCTCGGAGACCTCTCCGAAGGTGAGCTGTCGCTCGGCTGAGAGCAGGGCGACCTTGTCGCAGCGCTCGGCGAGGTTGTGCTCGAGGATGTCGACGGCGTTGTAGTGGAGGGGGAGGTCGGCGGCCTTCATGAGCGGGCTCCACGGTGCAGGGAGGAGGGGCGACGATACCGCAGGCGCCGGTCCTCAGTGGACCTCGGCCAGGTAGAGACCAGGACGAGATCCGTGGGAGGATGAGGCCACGAGACCAGCTCCGAAGGAGACCCGACCGTGTCCGCCATGCGCCTGTCCGAGCGTGCCGCCACCCTCCCTGCCTCGCCCATCCGGCGCCTCGCCCCGTTCGCGGTGGAGGCCCGGAAGGCGGGCAAGCACGTGCACGGGCTCAACATCGG
>JBCCFW010000127.1:0-22280 GCA_039029535.1 Acidobacteriota bacterium | reverse complement strand
GTCGAAGAAGAGGACCGACGGGGTCTCCTGGCGCGCGGTCTCGAAGAGAGCGTGCAGCTTCCGCTCGGACTCCCCGATGTACATGTCGAGGATGTCGGAGATGGCGACGCTCAGGAAACGCGCCGAGCACTCCCCCGCCGGTCCTCTTCTTCGACGAGGTCGAGGCCCTGGGGGCGCGACGTCAGTCCACCCGCGACTCCACCAGCGCGAAGCTGGTCAGTCAGTTCCTCGCCGAGATGGACGGCTTCACCCAGGACAACCACGGCGTGCTCGTCCTCGCTGCGACCAACGTGCCGTGGTCGGTCGACGGGGCCTTCCTCCGTCCCGGCCGCTTCGACCGCACGCTCTTCGTCCCGCCGCCCGACCGCGAGGCGCGGGAGGTCATCCTCGACATTCACTTGCGCGAGCGACCCCACGAGGACGGGCTCGACCTGAAGGACCTCTCGCGCCGCACCAAGGGCTTCTCGGGAGCCGACCTCGAGGCCCTCGTCGAGGAGGCGGCCGACCTCGCCATCGAGGACACGCTCGAGAAGGGCGAGGAGGTCCCCATGACCACGCGGCATCTCAAGGAGGCGCTGGGTGAGCTGAGGCCGACCACCCTCGACTGGCTCTCCACCGCCCGCAACCACGCGCGCTACGCCGACGAGGGCGGCCGCTACCGCGAGGTGCTCGACTTCCTCGACAGGTTCGGCAAGTGAGCGCGCGCGACGGCTATCGGATCGCCGACGAGCCTCGGCCGGGACCGCTCGACGCCTGGGTGGTCGCGCCGCACTGGCCGTTGCTCTCGCTCATGCTCGCGGGCCCCTGGCTCGCCTGGCCCTGGGCGCTCTTCAACTCCTGGGCCATGGGCAGCCCGACCAAGTGGAAGGAGCACGGCCTGGTGCTCCTGGCGCTCGCTCTCCCTTGGCCCATCGCGATCGGGACCTGGGAGGCCCTGGGACCGCTCGGGCTCTCGACAGACTTCAGACGAGCGTTGGTGCTCATCCCCGTCATCGTCGTGAAGCTCCTGGTCGGTTACTTCCTCCACTCGCTGCAGTCGGGGCCCTTCGAGCTCCGCGAACACTTCGGAGGCGAGTCGAAGAACGGGATGATGCTGGTCCTCGCGGGGTTCTTCCTGGGACCGCGTCTCGGGATCGGCTCGATCCCCGGGCTGGGGTTGGTGCTCCAGTGAACGAGAACCACGTCGTCGATCGTCATCTCGAGATCGCGCATGCCCAGGCCCGCGCGGGCAATCGTCACGGCGCGATCGAGTCGCTGCGTCAGGCGCTCTCGATCGACCCTCACCACGCCGACGCCCACGCGGAGCTCGCCCTCCTGCTGGTCGGCGCCAAGCGGCTGCACGCAGCCGGCGTCGAGGCGGAGCGTGCCCTGGCCAGCGAGCCGGAGGGCGTGCTCCCGGCACTTGCCGCCGGACACGTCGCCTTGCTGCGCAACCGTTACCGTGAAGCCGAGGAGCACTTCCTCCGTCTCCGCGCCCTGGCCCCCGAGCTGCCGGCCGGCCTGCTCGGCATCGCGAGGCTCCGCGAGCAACAGGGCAAGCGCGACCTCGCCGAGGCGGCCCTGCGCGACGCGCGCAAGCTCGACCCGGAAGACACCGAAGTGCTCTGTGATCTCGGTGAGTTGCTCGAGACCAAGGGGCAGCTCCGAGAGGCCGAGAAGCTGGCCCGGCAGGCCCTCGCGATCGATCCCGAGGACGTCGACGCCCTCGTGCTCCTGGGTCGCGTGCACCTCCATGCCGGTCGCGTCGACGACGCCAAGGAGCACGCCCGCTGGGTGCTGTCGATGGACGCCGAGCACGCCGGTGGGCTCCAGCTCCTCTGCGCCTGCCAGGCGCGGCGTAGCCCGGTGCTCGGGCTGTGGTGGCGCTTCGTCACCTGGATGGGCACGCAGGGCAGCACCAAGGGCATCTTCATCTTGCTGGGTGCCTTCGTCGTCTACCAGGTGTCGACCGTGGTGCTGCAGGGCACCGGGCACTCGGGCGCCGCGCAGGTGGTGAACTTGCTCTGGTTGGGGATTGTCGTCTACACCTGGGTGGCGCCGGCCGGCTTCGAGCGGATGCTGCGCAAGGAGCTCGCTCCGGTGCGCTTGCGAGACGACTTTTGAGCGGCTTCCTCGGACGGCTGCGCGACGCGGTGCTCTCCTCGGCCTGGTGGTGGGGGCCGGGCCTGCTCGCTCTCGTGCTCATGCTCGACGTCCGCAACGGCGAGCACGTCCTCGACGACGGGCCGGCGGTGCGGGACAACCCGCGCGTGACGCATCCCTCTGCCCGGACGATTTGGGGCGAGTCGTACTGGCCAGGTGAGCACGACACCCTCCGGCTGTACCGACCGGTGGCCACCGGCAGCTTCGCGCTGGTCACGTCGATCTGGGGGAACGAAGCCGGACCGCAGCGCGAGGTCAACCTGCTGCTGCACGTGCTGGTCACCGTGCTCCTCTGCCTCCTCGTCGCCGAGCTCGGCTCACCGCGCTGGCTGGCAGCGAGCGCAGGCCTGCTGTTCGCGGCCCACCCCATGCACGTCGAGGCCGTCGCGAGCGCGGCCAACCGCAGCGAGCTCCTGGTCTCCCTGGGGGCCTTGGGGCTTCTCCTTTCCTACCGCAGGCTGCGAGGTGAGAGCGGGGCGCGCGAGACCGCCTGGCAGGGGCTGGCCCTCGGGTCCTTCGCGCTGGCGCTCCTGTCGAAGGAGAACGGCGTCACCCTGCTCGTCCTGCCCTGGCTGCACGACGTCTTCCTGCGAGCCGGCAAGCACGACCCCTTCGCCCTCGACTGGTTGCGCCGTCTGCGAGCCTTCCATCTCGCTTTCCTGTTCGTCGCTCTCGCTTACCTCATGCTGCGCTGGGTGGCCATCGGTGATCTCCCGCCCAAGGAGGTCGCCTACTGGGACAACCCTCTCGCCTCCGAGGGCCTGGTCGGTCGCGTCATCGGCGCGCTGGCCGTGGTGGCCCGCTTGCTCGGTGCGTTCCTGCTCCCGGCTCGACTTCGCTACGACTACGGGGCGGGCATCATCGAGTCGCCGGGGCTCGCGAGCCCGCTGCCCTGGCTGGGCCTGCTCGTCATCGGCGGCATCGCCTGGCTGACCTGGTGGTCCCATCGTCGGGGACCTCGGGCCCTGGGCTTCTGGCTCATCTTCGTCGCCTGCACCTATTCCATCGTGTCGAACCTCTTGGTGCCCATCGGCGTGGGGATGGCCGACCGTCTTCTCTACCTGCCGAGCCTGGGCCTGTGCGTGGCGGCCGCCTGGTGCCTGCGTGAGCTGCTGGCCTGGCTGAGGTTCTCCTGGCCCCTGGCGCGGGTGTTCGCGCTGACCCTGGGGGGCGTGTTGCTCGTCCACTCGACCTGGACGGTGTTTCGCGTCCAGGACTGGCGCAGCGACCGGAGCCTGATGCTCGCCGACGTCGCCCAGGAGCCGGCCTCGGCGAAGGTTCACTACAACGCCGGCTGGGTCTTGCTCGAGACCGACCCGGCGCGAGCGAGTCGTCATCTCGAGCAGTCGATCGCGATCCACGAGACCGCTCGCTCGCTGCACCTCCTGTCACGGGCTCACGACTCCCTCGGTCAGGAAGGGCAGCGTCAGCAGGTCCTGGCGCGGCTGGCTCAGGATCACGCCGACAAGATCTGGGGCCGACTCGCTTCGGGCTTTCAGGCGCAGAAGGCCGGTCGTCACGAGGAGGCTCTCGAGCACTTCGAGGCGGTGGCTCAGGCTCAACCCGACGACCTCCGCTCGAGGAGTCACGTCGGGATCTGCCTGCACAATCTGGGTCGTCACGAGGAGGCGGCAGCAAAGTTGGCCGAGGCGGCCGGGCTCAGCGGGGACTCCGAGCGCCGGCGTCTGGTCGCCCTGTCGGGGAGCCTGCTCCGCATCGGTCGTCTGGAGGAGGTCATGGAGCTGGTCGGCAGTCTCCGAGAGCATGCCGACGAGCCGCAGCTCCACGAGAACCTGGGCTTTGCCGCCTATCAGCTCGGTCGCTACGACGAGGCGCTGCCGCTGCTGGAGCGCTACGTCGAGCTCGTCGACTCGCCGCGAGCGCAGGTGACGGCCGCGGTGGACTGGCTTCGTCGTCGGCGTCGCTGACTGGAGACGGCTGGGCGTCAGTCGCCGCGGTTGGTGACGGCATCGTCGTCCATCGACATGACCATCCCCGGCTCCCGAACGATCTCGTGCTCGGTGCGCCAGGTGCCCCAGATCATGCTTCGCTCCAGCTCGTAGCGGAGCTGGACGGAGAGCGTTCCGGCGTCGGGTCGCGTGACGAGGTCGGTCTCGTCGATCGGAAGGCCCAGCTCCTCGGCTCGCCCCAGGATGTGAGCGCGGGCTGTCGCCTCGTCGAGCTCACCGTTGGTGAACTCCTTCATTCGAGTCTCTATCTCGTCGGTGAGCTGCCGGTGACGGATGCTCACCGGCAGGGTCTTCGCGCCCACGTGGAGAGCCGCGATCAGGACGGCCAGTCCGAGGATGGCGGCGAACGCCCCCTTCCCACTGGGAACGCCCCGGAATCGTCGAGTCGCTGGTCCCGTCATGCCGTCTCGCCTCCTGCTCTCGACCTGGGTGGATGCCTCGTCCGGTGGGCTCATGGTTGCTACGGCCCACGGCATGGGGCAGTTGCAAGGACTCTTGCACGCTCCGCGTGGAGATGTCACTTGGGCCCGGGGGACTCCCCATGGCGAGGGTCGAGTGGCCGGCCCTCGCCCGTCACGACGCGCACCGCCTCGGGTCGCACCCGGTACGTGCAGGGTGACGAGGCCAGGGGCTCACCGTCGGCCTCCAGGGCCATGGCCGGCGTGGTCTCGAGGCGATAGTGACGGCTGCGCAAGTGGTGGATGCCAGGACGGCCCAGGTGCCTCCCGGTGCGCAGGGCTCCCGCCATGGTAGCGAGCTGCCAGCTCGGTCGGGCCTCGACCACGATCGCGTCGAGGAGCCCGTCGTCGGTCGAGGCCATCGGTGCGATCCGGAAGCCACCGCCGTAGGTGGCGGTGTTGGCCACGGCGATCAGGCTGAGACTCCCTTCGAACACGCCATCGTCGTGTTCGAGGCGGGCTTCGAAGGGACGCTGCGCCAGCAGAGCCGGGATCGCGTGGACGAAGTAGGTGGCCGGGCCGAGGAAGGGAAGACGCAGCCGACGGCTCCGTCGCGAGACCTCGGCGTCGAGACCGCAGGTCGCCACCGTCGCGAAGGTCCGGCCGTTCACGTCGCCGAGGTCGAAGGCGCGGGGCGTCCCGGTGACCGCGAGCCGACAGGCGGCGCGCAGGTCGAGGGGCACGCCGAGACAGCGAACGACGTCGTTGCCGCGTCCGCCGGGGAGGATCGCCAGCGGTAGGTCGGTGTCCGCCAGCGAGGCGGTGGCCTCGGAGAGGAAGCCGTCGCCGCCACAGGCGATCACGCGATCGACCTCGTCGGCGTGCTGCTGCACGTGACGAGCGAACGAGCCGATGCGGTCGCTCTCTCGAAGAAGTACCTCGACGCCGAGCTCGCGCAGGAGAGTCGCGGCTCGTCTCAACGTCGAGCGACCGCGCCCACCGCCCGACGCCGGGTTGCCGATCAGCAGGACGCGGTGACCACTGGCCGTGCTGCTCATGCCAGCGTCTCGAGCACGGGCCAGCCCCGGTGCTGCGCGAGCCGACGGAGCGGACGGTCGGGTCGGACCGCGACGGGGTGACCCACGCTCTCGAGCAGCGGTCGGTCGGAGATGCTGTCGCCGTACGCCGAGCTGCGCGCGAGGTCGAGATCTTCCTCGTCGGCGACGAGCTTCACGCGCTTGGCCTTCGCCTCGCCGACGAGAGAGCGCTCGACGATGCGTCCAGTGTGCCTGTCACCGTCGACTTCCAGACGAGTGGCCTCCAGCCGGATGTCGGTCGACGCCGGCAGCGCGGTGACCAGAAGGTCGACGAGTGGTGCGACGACGAGCTCCGGGCTTCCCGTGATCAGGACGAGGCGATCGCCGCGACGAGCATGGTCGCCGAGGCGGTCGAGCGCGCCGGGCAGGAGCTTGTCGCTCCAGGTGGCGCGCTGATGTGTCTCGGCCCAGTCGCGCAGCTCGTCCCGACCCACGCCGGCGTAGCGTCGATAGACGTGGCTCGTCGTCGCCGTGCGGTCGAGCCGGTCGAGCGCCAGGACCCAGGGCAGACGCACGAGCTGGCCGAGCAGTCGTCCGACCAGCTCGGGACCCGAGCGCCGGGCGCGCAGGAAGGCGAGCTGATCCCGGACGATGTCGCTGTCGGTGAGCGTGCCGTCGAGGTCGAAGAACGCTCCCGCTCGTCCCGTCGTCACGTCGCTCTCTGACCCAGTGCTTCGATGCGTGCGCGCACGGTCGCGACGAAGCGCTCGGCAGCCGACGGGTCGTCGAGCTCTGAAGGGCCGGGCACCAGCGGCTCGCCCAGCAGCACGCGCAGCGGGTGACGCTTTGGCCAGCGCGCTCCCTTGGGAAGCGCCTCGTGCGCTCCCTCGATGCGGACGGGCACGACCGGAACGCCGGTCTCCAGCGCGAGCCGGCCGACGCCGGGCTTGAAGGCTTGCAGGCGACCGTCGAGGGATCTCGTGCCCTCGGGGAAGATGAGCAGCGGCTGACCGCTCGCGAGCACCTCGCGACAGCGGGCGAAGCCACGCTCGTGGCCGCCGTGACGGTCGAAGGGCACGGCGCCGAGCAAGGAGCTGAAGAAGGCTCCCTTGGTCGGCGTGTCGAAGAAGTAGTCGCGGGCCGCCACCACGCGGACGCGACGACCCGTTGGTCGCAGGGCGGCGAGCACTGCCCCGGCATCCAGGTGACTCTGGTGATTGGCTGCCAGCAGGAACGGGCCGTCGGTGGGCAGTCGCTCGAGCCCGCGAGTGTCGAGCGTGAACCAGTACCGGTAGAGCTGTCGGGCCGTCACGCGCAGCAGGGGGGCGATGAGACGGGCGAGCAAGGGGCCGATGACGGCGTCGCTCGACGTGTCGGTCGCCGAGGTCGAGCCGCCGCTCGACGCGAGCTCGATCAGGTCCGCCACGTTCTCCAGGTTCTCGCCGACGCCCTCCGGTAGCGTGAGGCCGCCGTTCTCCATCGAGGTCAATATCTCGCCGCGGCCGAGGCTGTCGAGACCGAGGTCGAAGCTCAGGTGGTCTTCGGCGTGCAGCGCGTGACGGGGGCGGCCGGTCAGGCGGGAGAGAAGGACGAGAACCCGCTCGACTTCGGTGGGCTGCTCCGGCAGCCCGCCGGCCTTCGCGTCGCCGGCGGTGCCGTGCTCGACGAGCAGTCTCTTCACTCGAGACCTTTGCACTTTCATCAGTCGGGTCTTGGGGAGCTCGTCTTCCACGAAGTGAACACCCTGCACGCGCTGATGACTGGGGAGACCGCGACAGCGCTCCTTCACGAGCTCTTCGATGCGCTCGCGAGTCGTCGCGTCGCTGCCTGCCTCGGGTCGGATCACGAGATGGGGGAGCTCTGAGCTCTCGCCAGGTCGGCTGAAGCCGACGACGCAGAGCTCGGCCACGTCGGGCAAGTCGTGGAAGACGGTCTCGAGCTCGTCGGGGTACACGTTCTTGCCGGCCGGCGTGACGATGAGATCGAGAGCCCGGCCGGTGAGCACGAGATGTCCGGCTTCATCGAAGCAACCGAGATCTCCCGTGTGGAGCCAGCCGTCGCGCAGTCGTGCCCGTGTCGCCTCCTCGTCATCGAGGTAGCCGGTCATGAGGTTGTCGCCCCGTGCGAGCACCTCGCCGATGCCCTCGGCGTCAGGCTCGTGAAGACGGACCTCGACGCCGGGCAGCGGTGGGCCGGCGGTTCCGACGCGGGCCTGGCCGGGTCGGTTGACGGTCAACACGGGGGCCGCCTCGGTCAGCCCGTAGCCTTGAAGGATGGAGAAGCCGAGGGCGGCGTACTCCTCTTCGAGATCGGGAGGCAGGGCAGCACCGCCGCAGGCGAAGAAGCGCAGCGAGCCGCCGAAGCTGCGGTGCAGGGGGTAGAGGAGGACCTTGCCCGCCGGCAGGCCGAGGAGGTGAAGACGTCGGCTCAAGCGGGTCAGGTCCTCGACGAACACTCGCGGGACCGTCGGCAGCGCGCCGCGTCGGCTCTCGATGCCCGCGAGCAGGAGCTCGAACAAGCGGGGCACGCCCAGGACCACGGTGGCGCGAAGCTTCCGCATCGCGGCGACGAGCTCCGCGCCGTCGGGCCGGGCCAGGTAGGCCACCGAGCCCCCGGCAGAGAGCGGGCTCAACAGGCCCGCGGTGAACTCGAAGGCGTGGTGGAGCGGGAGGATCGAGACGAGTCGGTCGTTGGCGTCGTGCCGGAACACCGTCCGGATCGACTCGACGTTGGCCACGAAGGCCCGATGCGAGAGCACGACGCCCTTGGGGCGCTCGGTCGTGCCGGAGGTGAAGAGGATGGACGCGGCCGTCTCGGGGGCGGGGTCGTGGGGGAGGCCGAGGGCCGTGCTGGCGGCGAGGTCGGGCGGATCGGTCGTCAGGGTCACCGGGCAGAGCTCGTCGGCTCGCACGCCGCCGAGCGCCTCGTCGTCCACGATGGCGACGCGGGCGCCGGCGAGCTCCCGGACCCGCTCGCGTCGCGTCCGAGAGTCCTGCGCGTCGAGCGGGAGGGCGGTCCCGCCGGCGGCGAGGATTCCGAGGTAGCAGAGGACCCAGTCGACCCCACTGGCCGCCTGGAGCACCACTCGGTCGCCGGCGACGACGCCGTGCTCGCGGAGGCGGGCCGCCACGCCCAGCCCGAGCTCCCAGACCTGCTCGTGGGTCAGGACCTCGAAATCACCGTCGCGTGGCCGTCGAAGAGCAGGTCGGCCCGCGTGGTCGCGCGCCGCGGCCTGAAAGAGACCGACGAGATGGACTGTCATCGAGACGCCCGGTCTGACGAGGGGACGGAACCCGAGGGGCTCAGGTCGGGAGCCGGCCCCGCCGAGAGCGTCCAGGCGGGGGCGGTGAGGCCCCCGAACGGAGGCTCCTGAGAAAACTGTTCGCCCGTGCTCATCGGAAAAATTGACCTGCTCGAAATGCCCTCGAATCCTACTGAATGAAGCGGGGTTCGGTCGCCTTCGCGAAACTGGGGCGTCTCGGGACACCTCCGATCGGCCCCGAGCATTGCGCTCGGGAGGCTGACCGGGGTAGCGTAGGCGCCTGGTGAGCACTCTCACGCGCTCGAAGATTCACGCAGGACCGGCCTCACCGGGGGGGAAGGTCCTTCGCTCCGAGCCCTCTCATGAGGGCTCGAACGGTTGGAAGGCTTCACTTAAATGAGCCAAGCCCACGTCCCGAACGCTCTCCGTCCACTGCTGACCACCGCCCTCGCCGTGGGCGTGGTGGCTGCACTTGCGACGGTTCCCCGTCACGCCGCTCCTGGTGAGGACCTTCCGGTCCCGCAGCTCGAGCGTCATGGCTTCGCCACGAGCAAGGCGCAGAGCTCACGAGTTCTGCTGCCGACGGGGGGACCGATCTCCGCCCAGGCTCGCAGCGAGGACGAGGCGGAGACCGAGCGGCTTCGGCAGCAGGTCCGCACGCTCGACGCCATGGCGGCGTGGGAGGCGAGCGACGATTGGGATCCCGCCGATCCCATGGCCGCTCCGCTCTTCGACAACCCGACGCTCGATGCGGACGGCTTGGAGTACCACTTCAACAAGAACGATGACGACCAGTGGTCGGCTCCCAACCGCGACCAACGTCTGCGGATGACCTGGTCGGGTGAGGGGCTCGCTCTCGAGGATCGCGTCGACCCGACCTGGCGTCTGGACGTGGTCGCTCGTAGCCAGGGACGCAGTGGCGGCAGCATGACTCCCGCGCCCGTCGAGATCCGGCGCGAGATGATCGACGAGGCACGCTTCGAGCGTGACCTCGGCGCCCTCCGAGAGTGGACGGTCAACCGGACGAACGGCGTCGAGTACGGCGTCACCATCATCACGCCGCCGACCAGGGAAGTCCCCGGCGACACGGGCCTCATCGTGTTGCAGACCGCCGGCCTGCGTGCCGAGGTCGAGTCCGAAGGTCGCGGCGTCGCATTCTGGTCGGATGAGCAGGTCGAGCTGACCGCCGGTCGGCTCCTCGTCAACGACCGCCGCGGCACCATCCTGAACGCGAGCTTCGTCGAGGTCGGCGATGGCCTCCTCGGCGTCGAGTACGAGCTGTCGCCCCACGGCGTCGGCATCATGGTCAGCCTCTTCTTCACGCGGGACGACCTCGGCACGGGCGCTTTCCAGCTCATCACCCCGCTGCCCAGCCCCGCGGATTTCGTCGGCGGCGGCACGATCCCCTACGAGGCCGGGATGCTCGCCGATGCGGGCGACGTCAACGGCGACGGCCGCAGCGATCTCCTGGTCGGTGCTCCCTTCTACGACGGTGGAGAGACCAACCAGGGCGCGGCCTTCCTCTACCTGGCCACGGCGACCGGGACCTTCAACGCCATGCCCGACTGGTACGTCGTCGGTGGTGACAAGAACCAGGAGCTCGGCCACTCGGTGGCGGGTGCCGGTGACGTCAACATGGACGGCTGGGACGACATCATCATCGGTGCGCCGGGATGGGATGCGAGCTCGCTCACCAACCGCGGTGCGGCGGTCGTGTTCCACGGCAGCCCGACCGGACCCACGCCGGCCTCGCCGGCGACGCCCGCCGACGCCGACTGGATGACCATCGGTCCGCTGAGCTCCAGCGAGCTCGGCTTCGACGTGAGCGGCGCGCGGGACATCGACGACGACGGTTACGACGACGTCATGGTCAGCGCGCCGCTGGCGCCCATGACCACCGGCGGCACCACGGCCGCGGGTCGTGTCTGGGCCTTCCGTGGCAGCGCGACCGGTCTCACCGGAACTCCAGCCTCACCGGCCAACCCGGACCTCGTCGCCGACTGGAGCATCGAGCCGGTCGTGACCGGCACGAACTTCGGCTCGTCGATCGCGGCCGTGCAGAACATCGACGACACCGGGGACGTCTACGCGCTCATCGGTGCGCCGCTCGACGAGGGGCCCCCCGTCGTGCCGCCCGAGACCAACGAGGGTGTCGGCTACCTCTTCAACCTGAGCGCCGTTGCGCCGGGCTCCGGAAGCATCACGACGCCGTTCTGGCGTGGTGAGAGCAACGTGGTCTCGGCTCGCTTCGGTCAGTCGGTGGCGGCCGCCTACGATGTCAACTGCGACGGCTACGAAGACTTCATCATCGGTGCACCGCTGGCCCGTGCCGACGCCCTCCACCCAAACGTCGGTGGAGTCGTCAACACCCCTCGTGGTGCGGCCTACGTCTGGCATGGCGGTCCGGATGGACCGGGTGCTCCTGGAGCCCCGCGAACCGGTAACGCCAACTCCGGCCTCGGCAATCCCGACAGCCCGAACTGGTTTGCGATGGGCCCCGGTCCGACCGCGACCTTCTTCGGCGCGGACGTCACCGGTCTGAGGCAGGTCGGCTGCAACTGCAGCGGCGTCGCCATCGGTGCGTCGTACTTCACCGGTCGTCACGGCGACCCGGGCACCAGCCTGCTGCGCCGCGGTGCCGCGGTCGCTTGGGCCGGTGATCACGTGCGTGGTCTCGAGGACGACGCCGGTCCCGCCGGCAGCCTTGCCGCGATGGGCTACCTCCAGAACTCCCTCGCCGCCCCGCTCAACGTGGTCGACACGAACGCGCAGTGGTTCGAGCTCGGTGGTGCCTTGAACGACTTCTTCGGACGCTCCGTCGCGGGCCTTGCCGACAGCGGCAGCACCGACGCGGGAGGAGCGCTCGACGAAGAGTCCGAGATCGCGGTCAGCGCGCCCGGCGACGACGCCAATGGCATCAATGCCGGTGCGGTCTACGTCTTCCTGTCCGACACCTCCATGTCGCCCGATGACGACATGGACGGCACGGACAACTGCGAGGACCCCTGTCCGCGTGGCAACGACGCCATGGACGACGACATGGACGGTGTCGCGGACGCTTGCGACGAGTGCCCGGGCTGCGACGACACGATGCCGCCGACGCTGAGCTGTCCCGAGACCCTCGAGCTCGAGTGCGGCGACGACCTCCTCCCGAGCGTGGATCCCGGACTCGTTCCCACGGCGATGACCTTCTGCACGGCCATGCCGTCGGAGCCGGTGGTCTGCTCCGAGATGCTCGAGCCGCCCTACATCTGCTGGTCCGACGACACGATCGTCGAGGGTGACTGCCCGAACGACTTCTCGTTCACGCGCACCTGGACCCTGGCCGATGACTGCGGCCGCGAGACGACCTGCACCCAGATGATCACGGTGTCCGACAGCATGGCGCCGGCCCTCAACCTGCCCGAGGACCTCTTCATCGAGTGTGAGGACGAGATTCCGGCAGTCCCGAACGTCTCGGCCACCGACGACTGCGTGGGCACCCTCACGGCGATGCTCACCAACTCGGCCACCCTCAACATGACCTGCCAGAACCGCTACACCTTGCAGCGGACCTGGATGGCCATGGACCCGTGTGGCAACACGGTCGTGGGCACGCAAAACATCACGGTCAACGACGAGACTGCGCCCGAGCTGACCGTGCCGGACGACGCCACCGTCGACTGCGAGGATCTCGATCCGGGCATGCTCCCGACCGCCAGTGCCGGCACGGCCTCGGCGACGGACGGCTGCGGTGACGAGGGCCTCACCATCTCCTGGGAGGACGACTTCTCGGCTCCCTGCGAGGCCAGCTCGCGTGAGGTCATCCGGACCTGGACAGCGACCGATGCCTGTGGCAACAGCACCTTCGACACCCAGACGCTGACGGTCATGGACACCACGCCGCCGGCGCTGATGGTGCCCGACGACGCCACGGTCGACTGTGCCGACGACATCGCGCCTGGTGGCATCGATGTCGGTACGGCAACGGCCGAGGACAGCTGTGGTGAGGTGGTGGAGCTCAGCTGGAGCGACGACGAGGGTGAGTGCAGCGAAGGCTCGCAGGTCGTCACCAGGACTTGGACCGCCGTCGACGACTGCGGAAACATGACGACGGCAGCACAGCAGATCACGCTGACCGACAGCACGCCTCCGCCGTTCGACATGATGCCCGGCGATCTCACCGTCGAGTGTGGTGACGACACCGACCCGGGACCGATGCCCACCGCGACCGGCACCGCCACGGCGGGTGACGACGACTGCGGTGATGTCACCATCGACTACTCCGACATCATGAGCGACGGCTGCGGCGACTCCGGGGTCATCACCCGGACGTGGACCGCGACCGACGACTGCGGCAACTCCGCGACCCACGTCCAGATGATCGAGGTCGACGACACCACGCCGCCCGAGTTGACCATCCCGGACAACGAGTTCCTCGAGTGTGGCGACGCCACGACTCCGGACGACACCGGCACGGCCACCGGCACGGACGGTTGCGGCTCGGCGACCATCAGCTGGGACGACGTGGTCGTCTTCGGCTGTGGTGCCAGCTCGACCATCGAGCGCACGTGGACGGCGACCGACGACTGCGGCAACGAGAGCAGCCTGACGCAGCTCATCACCTTGCTGGACACGACCCCGCCCGTGCTGACGGTGCCGGACGCCAGCGACATCGACTGTGCCGACGACCAGGCGCCCGGCATGATGCCGACGGCGGCGACCGGCACGGCCTCGGTCGAGGACGACTGCGGCGGTGAGGTCATGCTGACCTACTCGGACTCCGAGGAGGGCGTGGAGTGCGGCAGCTTCACCCGCACCTGGACGGCCACCGACGAGTGCGGCAACTCGACGATGATGACTCAGGACATCATGGTCACCGACACGACTGCGCCGACGCTCAGCGTGCCCGGCGACATGGAGATCGAGTGCGACGAGGACAGCGAGCCTCCGTCCACCGGCACGGCGACCGCCGACGACGATTGCGACGATGAAGTGACCATCGATTGGTCCGACTCGGAGGCTCCGGGTTGTGGCGAGACCGGGGTCATCACTCGCACGTGGACCGCAATGGACAATTGCGGAAACATGAGCATGGGCACTCAGGTCATCACGGTCATCGACACCACGGCGCCCGACTTCACGTCGATGCCGATCGACACCACCGTCGAGTGTGGTGACGACACGGGTACCGGCTCGACCGGCACGGCGATGGCTGACGACGGTTGTGGTGACGCGACCGTGAGCGTCGACGACTCGATCGAGACGCCGACCGAGTGCGTCGACAACGTCTACCAGACGATCACTCGCACCTTCACGGCGATGGACGAGTGCGGTAACTCGACGAGCTACGCGCAGACCATCACCGTCGAGGACACGACGCCTCCGATGCTGTCGCTGCCAGCCGATGCCTTCATCGGCTGTGGTGACGCGACCACGCCGGACGGCGACGGCACCGGCACGGCGATGGCGACCGACACCTGCGCGGCGCCGGAAGACGTCACGATCTCCTTCTCCGACAGCTCGTTCTCGGTGGACTGCTGCGCCGGCTACACGTTCACCCGGACGTGGACGGCGGTCGACTCCTGCGGCAACAGCACGAGCGGGGAGCAGACCATCTCGGTCGAGCCGGAGGCCGGCATCCAGATCACCAAGGCCGTCTCGGCGACGACCACGGCGACGATGATCGTCGGCTCCGCGACCAACTCGGTGAGTGCGACCTCCAGCGCCGGCCCGGCCAGCGCCATGGACGAGTCGGACATCCCGTGCACGCAGGTGACCTACCTCATCACGGTCACCAACCCCTGCGCGCCGAGCACGACGCTCGCGAACGTCGTGGTCACCGACGACCTCACCGCGCTGCCTGAGCCGCGCTACGTGGTCGATTCCGACTCCGGTACCGTCACGCCGAGCGTGAGCGACCCGGACTCGATCGAGTGGGTCATCGTGGGGGTCTCGGGTGGTAGCTCGATGACCTTCGAGCCGGTCGTCGAGTTCTGCCCGATGCCGTCGATGGACCTCGACCCCTAGTCCGTGGGGCTTCGGCCCTTCGGTCCGTTCCTTCGACGCCGCGCGACCTTCGGGACGCGCGGCGTCGTCGCGTTCAGGGGCCCGGGCTCGGTCAGTCCGGGGGTTGCCGGAACCCGGTCGGGTGCAGGCCCGTCCGCGTCGGGGGAGAATGAGCGCTCACGGAGAACTCCCATGAGCGACGACACCCCACGCGACGACGGCAGCTTCGAGTCCATCCTCCACGAGGACCGGGTCTTCGACCCGCCTGCAGCGGCCGGCGAGGCCCTGGGCGGCTGGCACGTCTCCAACCTCGACGAGTACCGCGACCTGCACCGCCGCTCCATCGACGACCCGGAAGGCTTCTGGAGCGAGGTCGCATTCGAGCTGCACTGGTTCGACCGCTGGGACTCGGTGCTCGAAGGCTCCATGCCCGACGCGTCGTGGTTCGTCGGAGGCACCACCAACCTCTGCTACAACGCCGTCGATCGACACGTCGAGTCGGGACACGGCGACGAGCTCGCCATCCTCTGGGAGGGAGAGCCCGTCGGTGACGAGGGGCCGGAAGTGCGTCGGCTGAGCTACGCCGACCTGCAGCGCGAGACCGCCCAGCTCGCCGGAGCCCTCGAGAAGCTCGGCGTGAGCAAGGGCGACGTCGTCACCGTGTACATGGGGATGGTCCCGGAGCTCGCCGTCGCCATCCTGGCCTGTGCGCGGCTCGGAGCGGCGCACTCGGTCATCTTCGGCGGCTTCTCCAGCCAGGCCATCATCGACAGAGTGGAGGACGCGTCGAGCAAGGTCGTGCTCACCTGCGACGGGGCCTGGCGGCGCGGTTCGGTCGTCCCGCTCAAGGCCAACGTCGAAGCCGCGGCGGAGAAGACCGAGCTCATCGAAAACGTGCTCGTCCTTCGTCGCTGCGAGAACGAGGTCGACTGGCAAGAGGGGCGTGACCACTGGTGGCACGAGGTCGTGCCGGAGTGTCCCGAGGACCGGCCCTGCGAGCCGCTCCCGAGCGACCATCTCGCGTTCCTGCTCTACACCTCCGGCTCCACCGGCAAGCCCAAGGGCATCGCGCATCGGGTGGGAGGCTACGGCGTCCACGCGTACCTGACCGCGCGGCTGAGCTTCAACCTGCGATCTGACAATGGGCAGGTCTACTGGTGCACCGCCGACATCGGCTGGATCACCGGCCACAGCTACATCGTCTACGGGATCCTGCCGCACCGCGTGCCGTCGATCATGTACGAGGGCGCTCCCAACTTCCCTGGGCCGAACCGCTTCTGGGACATCGTCGAGCGGCATCGCGTGACGCAGTTCTACACGGCGCCGACGGCCATCCGCGCGTTCATGAAGTGGGGTGAAGAACACCCGGCGGGCCATGACCTCTCGAGCCTGCAGCTCCTCGGCACGGTCGGTGAGCCCATCAACCCCGAGGCCTGGACCTGGTATCACCGGGTCATCGGCGGCGAGCGCTGTCCCATCGTCGACACCTGGTGGCAGACGGAGACCGGTGGTCACGCCATCACGCCCTTGCCGGGGGCGACCCCCACGGTGCCGGGCTCCTGCACCTTGCCCTTCCCGGGCATCGACGCGGCGATCGTCAACGAGAAGGGGGAGGAGCTCCCCACCAACCAGGGCGGGCTCTTGGTCATCCGCAAGCCCTGGCCGGGGATGCTCGCGGGCGTGCACGGTGATCGTCAGCGCTACCTCGATACCTACTTCAGTCGGGTGGAGGGCTGCTACCTGCCGGGTGACGGCGCGCGTCGCGACGAGCGGGGCTACTTCTGGATCATGGGGCGCATCGACGACGTCATCAACGTGTCGGGGCATCGGCTCGGGACCATGGAGGTCGAGTCGGCCCTGGTCTCCCACGAGGCGGTGGTCGAGGCGGCGGTGGTGGGCATGCCCCACGAGATCAAGGGCACGGGCATCGCCGCCTTCGTGACCCTCGAAGACTCCTCACGAGCCGGTGACGACCTGAAGAACGCTCTTCGCGCCCACGTGGCCGAGGAGATCGGCGCCATCGCCAAGCCCGATCTCATCCGCTTCACCGACGCCTTGCCCAAGACCCGCTCGGGCAAGATCATGCGACGGCTGCTGCGCGACGTGGCGGCGGGCACCGACTCGCAGCAAGACACCACGACCCTGGAGGACTTCAGCGTCCTGGCGAAGTTGCGCGAGTCGGAGGAAGATTAGGGGAGGGCGGGGCCTGAGACGGGTAGCCCGAGGAGGAGGGAGTCATGCGCATCATTCCGGTTTCCGACGTTCCCCGCGGGAAGCTGCTCGGCCACCAGAGCGTGGACCGGCGAGTCCGCGAGGTCCTGAATCAGCCTGTCGAGGCCTACGAGCTCCCGGCCCGGCACCTGGTCTCCTGCAACGACAGGAATGCGCTGGTGAATGCGGCCACGCTGGCGTTCTACGAGCACTTGCCGCTGGTCCTGCGCCCCGATGACGTCTGGCTCTGCGTCGCGCAGGGACTCGCCTCTCACGTCAATCGCAACGCCGAGGAGCTGCGCTCGCGATTCGTGCGACACGAAGGGCGCAAGCAGCTGAGCGTCTTCCGGCCCGACTTCGAGCTCGGGCGCGAGAACCCTTGGCCGGAGGTGTTCGCCGAGTTCTCCGAGCAGGTCGGCGGGCACGTCGGCCGGCTTCATGGCCTGGTGAGCGCGAGCTTCTCGACCACGACCCCGATGGAAGCCGCCGCCTTCGACGTCGCGGTCATGGACACGTTTCAGGCGTATTTCGAGTACGTCGTGTTCGCCGGCTGCGGCATCCCGGAGGTCAGGCTCCTCGGCACTCCCGAGGACTGGGAGTCGATGGTGCCGCGAGTGCGCTACCTGTCCGAGCTCGGGCTGGAGACCTGGTCGGCGACGCTCGTGCCGGTGCTCGAGAAGATCGCGGCTGCGGCCGCCGGTGAGATCGACGAGAGCTTCTGGCGGTCGTTCTTCCACTACGAGGACATGTCGGGCCGTGCCACTGTCTCCGGTTGGCTTCTGACGCTCTTCCCCTACGTCCGCATTCGGAGTGACTCCGAGGAGCTGCGGGACAACCCGTTCCTGGGGGCCTGGCGGGCTCACTTCGAGGGCGCCGCATCAGGCGGTGGACCGAAGCTGGATCAGGGCCCCGACATCAGCGTCATTCCGCCCGGTCTGGTGAGCGCGCCGGTCACGTTCCACTACATCCCCGACGACACGATCACGCCGCTGCGCTTCGTCGCCGGCCACTTCGGCGTGAACCAGGACGAGGAGACTCATGCCGTGGCGCCCGTCTTCGGCTGGGCGGTCGTGCGCGAGGGAGAGACGAGGGCCGCCTCGTCCGAAGCGGAGCCGGCTGACTGAGACCCGTTTGGTCCACGCTAGGCCAGCTCGTAGAGCTCCATCGGTTGCTTCACGTCCGTCACCGCGGCCTCGCCCGAGTGAACGCAGTCCGGGCAGCCCGCGACGTCGTGGAAGATCTTCAGCCCGGTCATCGTCCGGGGCTGTGGGTCGGCAACGCCCCGGCAAGCGGCTCGGAAGGCCACCCCAGCTTGAAGTCTCCGCTCGAAGCCACTAAGGATCAGTATCAGCGAGGCGTGAGCGGGCCATGAGCAGGAATCATCGGAAGAGAGACCATCAGGAAGAGCCCACGCCCGACCTTCTCCTGCGTTTCGAGCAAGGCGAGCCGGAAGCCTACGAGATCCTCATCGAGCGCTACCGCCCGGAGCTGCTCCGCTTCATCCGCTCGCACGTGTCCCCCTGGCTCGAGCGACACGTGTCCGTCGACGACCTCTTCCAGGAAGCCCAGCTCGAAGCGCTTCGCTCCCTCCCGCGCTTCACTTACCGTCGCCCCCTCGCCTTCTTCCTCTGGCTCTGCGGCATCGCACGCAACGTGATCAACGCCCACGCCCGTCGCCTGGGTCGCCAGCCCCCGGTGCTCAGCCTCCAAGGCCCGGCCCGCGGTCGCTCCACCTCCAGCGTGGAGCTCGTTGCCACCCTGTGCGGTTCGGGAGACAGTCCCTCGGAACGTCTCGCCCTGAAGGAGAACCTGCACCTTCTCGCGGCCGGCCTCGAGCAAGTCCCCGGACGTCGGCGTCAGGCCCTGATCCTCAAGCACGTCGAGGGCCTGGACAACACGGACGCCGCCTCCCGCCTGGGTCTCTCGGTCGGTGCCTTCAAGGTGCTCGCCTCCCGAGCCCTGGGCGATCTCCGAGATCAGCTCGTCGAGCTCCTCGGAGAATGAGCAGTGGGCCGAGCCGCGGCCGGTCACCTCGAAGCGTGACGTGCCCCGGCTGCGGGACCGCCACTCCGCAGGTCGAGGGGCGCAGGCCGATCTCCTGCTCGGCCTGCGATCACTCATTCGATCCCACCATGGACGAGAGTGCAGTCGGCCCCGACGAGCGTCGGCTCGCCGAGCTCGTCGACGAGTTCGAGACCGCCCTGCGCCGAGGCGAGCGTCCCGTGGTCGACGAGTGGTGCGCTCGTCATCCGAGCTTCGCCGATGAATTGCGACGCCGGCTTCCCCTGTGCGAACAGCTAGCACGACTTCACGACGGTGCTCCCGTCCCCCCGTCCCTGCCACGACGGTTCGGTCCCTACGAGGTGATCGACGAGCTCGGGCGCGGGGGCATGGCCTGGGTCCTGCGAGCACGGGACGAGCGCCTGAATCGCGAGCTTGCGCTGAAGATCTTGCCGCCGGATCCGCTCACCGGCGAGAGCGGCCGGGAGCGCTTCCGAAGGGAAGCCCGCGCGCTGGCGCGTGTCGGTCATCCGCACGTGGTGGCCATCCACGACGTTGGTGAGCAAGGGGACTTCCTCTACTACGCGATGGACCTCATGAGCGGCTCCCTCTTGGACCGACTCGAGGAGCCCGACCCGGGAGGCGGACCACCGCGAGACCTGAAGCGGATCCTGCGCTGGTCGCTCGAGGCGACCGAGGGTCTGGCCCACCTGCACGAGCACGGCATCGTTCACCGCGACGTGAAGCCCTCGAACATCCTCGTCGATGTCGGTGATCGCGCCTGCGTGAGCGACACGGGCCTGGCCTGGATGGAGGGAGAAGCTGACCTGACGAGGACCGGTCAGGCGATGGGAACGACACGCTTCGCCCCGCCCGAGCAATTGCGTGGAGAGACGGCCACGGCGCGCAGCGACGTCCACGGCATGGGGGCGACGATCGGTTACCTGCTGACCGGAAACACGCTGTCGTCGCGTCGCGCGCAGGCCTGGCCCGACTGGATGACCTCGGGCCTGCAAGCCGTCCTACGACGCGCTCTCGCCGAGGCTCCGGAAGATCGCTACGCCGACGCGCGAGCGTTGCACCGTGCTCTCGCTCGCATCGTCGCACGCGGTGTCGTTCGACGGGTGCGTCCGCGCAGCCTCTTCCTCTCGGGTGTCGCCATCAGCCTGGCCGTCCTGGGCAGCTGGGCGGTGCTGCGCAATCCGACGCCGAGCACGGTGCGTCCGCTCGACGGACCCGTCGGCGCCATCGTGCTCGTCTGTGACCGTGAGGGATACGCACGCTCTCGCTACGTCGATACCCTGAGACACCGCGGCCTCGACTGGGACAGGCTCCGCGCCCGGGTCGAGCCCGGTTTCCCCACGGACCTGCTCCTCGGCGGTCGACGGCACGAAGTCGCGGTCGAGCGTGGCACGACCGAGGTCCGCCTGAGTCTCGCGCGAGAGGGAAGGGTCGTGGCCGAGACCCGCTTCGAGACCCGCACTCCCGAGTCGTTCCGCCGGCAGGTCTCTCCCTTCGACGTCGATGGGGATGGACACCTCGACCTGGTCCTCGCCTCACCGGACGAGCTCGCGTTCGTCGTCTGGGGCGTGCCGGCCTTGCTCGACCTGACGGACGGCTGGACACGTCAGCTCCCCGCCCGCTTCCATCAGGGAAGCATCGTGGTGGAAGACTGGGACAGCGACGGCGCTGCCGAGGTGCTCCTCGCCGACACCGGCGAGGACCCCAGCACGCTGGTGCCGAGTGCGCCCTCACTCCACGAGATCGACCTGGCGACCGGTCGCGGCGAGCGGAGCTGGCGCTTGACCCCCGACGAGATCTCCAACTCGACGCCTCGCTTCGAACGGGACGAGCAGGGCCGCGTGCTCGGGATCTACATCGACACCGAGCCTCCATCCAACTTCGGCGGCGGCCACCTGCACCGAGTGAGACCCGGACGTCGGCCACGACTCGAGACCCTGCGCCTGCCGGCGGCCAGCACGGGACGTCTCACCTGGCCCCTCTTCGACGACGTCGACGCCGACGGCGTGAACGAAGTCCTCGTCGCGCGCTTCGACGGCAGCCTCCATTGCATCGAGCAGGATGCCCCCAACCCGGTGCTCTGGTCGTTCAGGCTAGAGGAGAAGGTCCGTGACCGCATCTCCTCCTACCCGGTGCTCAGCCAGCAAGACGACGACCCCGAGGACGAGCTCTGCCTCGTGAACCGCGAGGTCTTCCTCTGCCTCGACACGCAACCGGGGCTCGAGCCCGACGAGCGGATGGTCTGGAGGAAGGAGCTGCGTCCCCGGCAGTTCGTCTCCACGCGACCCACCGACCTCGGTGACCTCACCGGAGACGGCTTGTCGGAGTTCGCGTTCGGAGCGGGTAGCTTCGCCGTGACCGTCGTTTCGGGCGAGGATGGAGGCCGGGTGATCGCGCAGCTCCATCCGCCCCCCGAGACCTTCCAGGGTCTGCACGGAGAGATCCCTCCCACCTTGATCCCGAGGGCCCTCGCGTTTCCCGGTGACCACTCCCGGCAACGACGCGTCGTGACGGTGACCGGCTCGGGCTGGGTGGTCTGCTGGCTGGTCGCCGCCGATGGCGCGCACGACGTCGAGTGGACCTTTCGCACGGCCGCGAGCTTCGGGCAGTCCGAGGACGTGGCGGGGGGCTCCTCCGTCACGAGCTCACCTCAGCTCCTGCAGTTGAGCGACGGACGGGAGCTTCCCCGGCCGGCCTTGCTGGTCCTCAGCGGTCATCTCTACCTGCTCGAGCTCGCCCCGGACATCGGCAGTCCTCCGAGCCTCACGTGGTCGAGCTGGTTGCCCGGTCGGACCCAGCACGCGTCCTGGGTCGGCACGCGGGAGGGCACGCCGGCCGCGCACCAGGTGGGAGATCAGGCCTGGGTGGTCGTCGGGCACGACTCGGGTCGCGTTCACGCCCTGCGGATCGTGCCTTGGGATCGGCCCGTGCAGCTGCCCGCCCGTCCTTCCCGCTAGTAGGTCGTCCCACGAGTTCGTCACATTTCTCGGCGGCCCTCGGCGCCCCCGGAGTCTAATATGGGAATTTGTGGCTTTGAGCCCGGCGGCGGGGAAAAAACGAAACGTACGCGGGGTCGGGGGAAGAGAGGATAGCAAGAAATGCGTCAATTATGCGTCGAAACTATTAAAATGTGGAGCGAAGAAGAAAATAAGAAATCGTTTAAAAAAGCAATGTAGAACAAGTAATGTCAAAGCAAGGATTATATACATGGATACCAAACAGAGTTTCCCTAATAAAATTAGCTCTGTTT
>JBCCFW010000126.1:0-22301 GCA_039029535.1 Acidobacteriota bacterium | reverse complement strand
CAATTAATCCGGGCCCTCGGGCTCAGATCCAGCACAATTTGCAAGCCTTGGCCGAACGCTATGGCAGCGCTGCTGGCAGGCCTTCCACTTCAAGGGAGGACAGGGTGCGAAGACCGGTACCGGCGGCCATCTTCCCGCCCGGAAGGTCATCGGCAAGATCGCGGAGGTCCGTGGTCTTCCCGAAGGCCAAGACGCCATCTCGCCTTCGACCTTCCCCGAGCTGAACACCCCTGCCGACTTCGCCGCGCTCGCCGACCGCGTGCGTGAGATCAGCGGCGGCATCCCCATCGGCTTCAAGCTCTCGGCCCAACACGTGGAGGCCGACCTCGACTTCGCGCTCGAGGCCAGCGCCGACTACGTGATCCTCGACGGACGTGGCGGGGGCACGGGTGCTGCGCCTCTCATCTTCCGCGACAACATCTCGGTGCCGACAATCCCGGCCCTCGCTCGGGCCCGTCGACATCTCGATCGCAAGGATCGCTCGGACGTCACGTTGATCATCACCGGCGGCCTGCGCACGCCGTCCGACTTCATCAAGGCCCTCTGCCTCGGTGCCGACGGCGTCGCTCTCTCGAACTCGGCCATGCAGGCCATCGGCTGTGTCGGCGCAAGGATCTGCAACACCAACAACTGCCCCGCCGGCATCGCGACCCAGCAAGAGCACCTGCGAGCCCGACTCGACGTCGAGGTCGCCGCGCAACGTCTCGCTCGTTTCTTCGAGGCCAGCACCGAGCTCATGCAGGTCATGGCTCGGGCCTGCGGTCACTCTCGACTGGGCCAGTTCTGCATCGACGACCTGACCACGTGGAAGAAAGACATGGCCGAGCTCACGGGCGTTGCGTTCGGAGGCGTCTCGGCTTGACGCGCGACGACGAACCCAAGTTGAGAACCCACTCTCACTAACGACCCTCCTAATCAAATGACCAGGGGGGGCATGGACGAACTCGTCCGAGTGCCATGCAATTCAGGAGACCTCAGAACGTCGCGAACGTCCTCGGCCGGTGACACGACCGAGGTGCTGCTTCCCGCAAGGCAGTTCCCCCGTCACCGGCCCAGGCTCCCCCCTGCCCGAGGTCAGTGGGAGGGGCGGCTCGTACCGCTCCCGGCTCCACTCCCGTGGTCTCCGTGTTCCCCGTCCGGAGGCCCTAGACGGCTCGCTCCACGCTCGCGGGCGTGAGCGCGCACATCTGCAAGCACGCCCGGCGCCGAGGCGGCCGGCCGATCTCCTCCCGTCTTCGTCGCTTGCATGAGTTGCGAGTGACGGTTTCGACTTTCCAAGGAGATCGACTTGATGAACCGCAAAGCGCGAACGCTCCCGTTCGTCCTCGGCGCCTCCGTGGTGCTTCTCGCCCTCATTCGCTTCGGCACGTCCCCGTCCCAGGCCAAGCAGGCCCAGTTCAAGCCGACCCTGACCGAGCGCTCGGGACCCGTTCTTCTCGAGCCCTCTGCCCAGCTCCGGGAGCTCGTGATTGAGAGCTTCGATTCCCTCCCCTCCAAGGCCTTGCCCAGGGTGACCGCGCATCCCGACGCTCCGAAGATCAGCTTCGATGACGCGCACGCCCTCGCCGACCTCGCGACGCGGGTCTGCGAGGCCGGACGACCCCTGGTCGCCAAGAACACGACGCTCGAGACCGAGCTCGAGCTGTCCTTCGAGGACGCTCAGGCCGGCTCACGACCGGTCACCGTCCGTGCGATCGTCGCAGGTCAGGCCTCGGAACACGGCGCCGACCTCGTGATCGACGAGTCGCGGGAGACCATCCTCATCCTCGCGTGCAGTGCCCCCGGTGGCTCGGCCGGTTCGCGCGCGGGTGCTCCCGGCGGTGACATCGACGTCTTCGTCGACGGCGCCGGCTCCGCCGCGCTCCTCGTCGCCGGCGACGGCGGCGCCGGGCTGCGTGGCACCGACGGCACCCACTCCACTCCTCCGCAAGACGGCGGTCCGGGTGGCGACGGCGGCAGCATCCTCGCGCACGCGGTCGTCACGGCCGACATCGTCGGCATCCCCGGCGCCGGTGGCGCTGGTGGCCAGGGCGGTCATGCGGTCATCCCCGACACGACGGGTGGTACCGGCGGCACTGGCGGTGCCGCGGGCACGACCGTCATCAAGCCCGAAGAAGAGTGCAACGGTCAGCGTCTCGAAGCGATCGCCACCGGCGGCGGCGCCGGTGGTCCGGGCGGCAACGGTGCCGCTCCCAACGGCGCCGGTGGAGCTGGTGGACCCGGTGGTGCCGGCGGCACCGCGTCGGCAAAGTGCGTGCCCGTCATGGGCTCGACCTGCTACGCCGGAACTCTCGGCGGTGACGGCGGCAAGGGCGGTCCCGGTGGAGCCGGCGCCGGAGCCGGCGCAGGTGGCGCTGGTGGTGCCGGCGGCGCGGGCGGACGCGCCCTCTCCGACGCCTGCTGCGAGGACAACGCCAACGCCACCGCCGGAAGCGGCGGCAAGGGTGGCAAGGGCGGCGCGAGTACCTTCGGTGCCGGCGGTGCCGGTGGCGCCGGTGGTCGCGGTGCACGGGCTGATGCGCGCGTGTTCCTCGGGACCATGGGTGGCCAGGCTCGCGCCCACGGCGGCAGCGGTGGTGCAGGAGGAGCCGGTGGTGCCGGCATGCCCGCCGGTGCCAACGGCGCTCAGGGTGGCAACGGCAACGGCGTGGGCTCGAACGAGTGCGACTCCGACGGCGTGGTGGTCACGCCCGAGCCCGAGGTCGAAGTACCCGAGCGCGAGACCGACCCGCATCACGAGCACGAGCACGGCCACGGCTTCCGTGGACCCGGGACCGGCACGCTGCCCCATGACGACGGCGACCCGCCTCCGGGATCGACTCCCCACCCCATCCCCACGCGCCCCGGCTGGTTCGACGAGATCGCGGGCTGGGCGGCCGAGACCGCCGAGTGTCATCCCTACCACAGCACCGACAGCACCTGCGGCCCGAGGTCTCGTGACCGCACCGGTGACCTCGTCGAGGTGTGCCTGGACGACTTCACGGTGCTCGAGACCGGACCCGCGGCCACCGGTTGCCACAACCACGGCAACCCCGGCCATGGTCATCCCGTCGCAGTCCACTGTCCGACCTACTGCAAGGAAACCTACGGCGACGAGTACACGGGTGACTGCATGAGGGTCACGCTCAACGACTGCACGCCGGCCCTCACCGTCGAAGGCGGTCAGTGTCGTTGCTGGGTGGAGTGCGAGGAGACCTACGAGGTTCAGTGCGAGGAGACGACCGAAGAAGCCTGTGAGGACGACCTCGTGTGCTGCGCCTACTTCGACGGTGGCGACGAGTACGAGGACGTCATGACGGCGGCCGACTGCGCCGCTCTCGGCGGACAGGCGTTCTGCGAGAACACCGAGGACCGCTGTTCGGACGTCCAGTGGCCCTGGCCCGAGCGCGAGGTCCTCTTCGAGTAGCTCACCTTCCTCGAAAACGACCACTGCCTCCTCGGGCTCGTCCCGAGGAGGCTGCCTCACTTCATTCGGCTCTGGAGCCAGGCTCGCGCCTCGAGCCAGTGCTGCCGCGCTTGCCGCGTGCTCAGGCCGTGGTGGGCAGCGATCTCGTCGAAGGTCATGCCCCCGAACCAGTGCTCCTCGACCACCGCCGCCCGGATCTCGGAGAGCTCGGCGAGCTTCTCGAGGGCTTCGTGCAAGGCGAGGATGCGCTCGTCGCCCACCGTCTCGGCCCCTTCCCCGACGCCGGCGAGGCTCACGCGCTCCCAGTCTCCGCCCCGCTTGGCCGCATCGCGTCGGCGGGCGTGCTCGACCAGCACGCGGCGCATGACCCGCGCCGCGATCGCGAGGAAGTGACGACGGTCGTTGAGCTCGGGCAGGTCTCCCTGGAGCTGGAGGAAGGCCTCGTGGACCACCGCGGTCGCCTGGAGGGTGTGGCCCGCCTTCTCCGACTTCATGAGCCGACCCGCGAGCGACCGGAGCTCTCGCTCGACCAGCTCCCAGAGACGGTCGCTTGCTTCGGCGTCACCCGAGGCAGCCGCCCGCAAGACCCTCGTGATCTCGGGCCCCTTCGGTTCCTGTCGATCCTGAGGCTCACTCATCGCATCACTGCTCCGGTGAGCAGCATGTCATCGCTCCCTGGCACCTCACCTGGCCTCCTGAGCTTCCGCGCTCGTGAGCTCGAGCACGAGGTCGAGCGCCACCCAGCGCTCGGCCTCGCTCCAGTCCGGACGACTCCCCAGCTCGTCGGCTGCTGCCTCGGCACTCGCTGTCCTCAGCGCAGCCCGGACGGCCGGCATGACCGAGTCCCTGAGCCGAGCCCGCTCACGCCGTCTCATCAAGCGCTCCCCGCGCGGCTCGCTGTCCCAGAGCCGCACCGTTGCATCGCCCGAGCCCGACACGAGCACGCGGCCGTCCGGACTCCAGGCGAGGGCATAGACGTAGCGCTCGTGACCGGAGAGCGACGCAAGCCGGTCACCGGTCGTCGCGTCCCAGATGCGGATCACGCGATCACTGCCTCCCGTGGCGAGTCGCGTGCCGTCCGGGCTCCAAGCCATCCCATGGGCCTGATCGCCATGGGCCTTCACCTCGACGAGCAGCTCGCCGGCGGACACCGACCAGACTCGCAGGTGCGAGTCGTCGCTGACGGCCGCGACCGACGCACCGTCCGGTGAGAACACGACCTTCCTGAGTCGGCTCGTCGGCTGGTCGTGCCGGGCAACTCTTGCCTGCGTCTCCAGGTCCCAGAGCTCGACGCTCGTCTTGACGGTGACCGCGAGTAGGCGTCCGTCAGGACTGAAGGCCAGGGACTCCCCTCGCATCGGCCACTGCTCCGCCTCGGGAAGACCGGAGGCCCCACCCACGACGTGAGCCTGCACGAAGCGTCCCACGGAGCCCACGACGAAGAGCTCGCCCGAGGGATGCCAGGCCACGCCGGAGGGCTCGTCCATCGGGGTGGCCATCCGATCGGAGTCGACGAGACGTCGCGTCCCCAGCAAGCCCCCGGTCACCGCGTCCCAGAGGGCCGTGGTGCGACCATGCACGACCGCCAGCCGACGGCCATCCGAGCTCCAGGCGACCTTGCCGTAGTAGGGCTGTCTCGATGGAGTGGTCAACGTGGCCAACCCTTGGCCGCTGGCCAGGTCCCAGAGCCGCGTCGTCCCGTCCCAAGCCGCCGTCGCGACCCGTCGTCCGTCCGGGGAGATGGCGACGTCGTAGACGTAGCTCTCGTGTCCCAGGAGAACCGCCGCATCCTCGAGCACGGAGAGGTCCCACAGACGCAGGACTCCGTTCATGTCGAGCGACGCGAGGAGCTGCCCATCCGGGCTGAACACCGCCGTGCGGATCGCACGACCGTGTCCACGCAGGCGTCGCAGCACGGTGCCGTCGTTCGTGGAGGCGACCACGAGCGCGTGATGCGCGCCCTCCGCGACCACGAGCCCTGCCTCCTCGTGGATGGCAGGAGCGAGGGTCCAGCCGCCCGGATCCGACTGTGCGATCACGGCGATGGGCCGTCCACTCCGCCCGTCGACCAGACGCGCCAGACCGTTCGCGTGCACCAGGGCCAGCAACGTCTCGCTCTCGTCGAGGCTGATGTGGTGGATGCCGGCCAGGTCCTCACCGACGTCTGCCCAGGGCAAGAGCCGCCCCGACCGCAGGTCCCACGTCACCGTGCGACCCGACTCGTGAGCCGTCTTGCCGAACACTCGCTTCCCGAGGGGTCCGATCCACCCCGAGCCGACGGTCGGTCCATCATGGTGTCGGAGGGCTCCGTCTCTCGTCGTCTCTCGAACGAGCAAGCCTGGCTCCTTCGTCGAGCTCACGATGAACCCTTCCGTGACGGCGATCCAGCGGCGTTCAACGTCCGAGAGCTGCGTGCGTGACAGGACGACACCGCTGCGCGCATCGGCGATGGTCACCGACTCGAGGCCTCCGGCTTCGCGAGCCAAGGCCCACGCGACGCCCCCATCGATCGAGAACTCGGCCCGGCCCGTCGTGCCCGTCGCGATGCGAGTGCTCGCCCCCGTTGCAGGAGTCAGCAAGTCGACCTCGCCCTCGCGCAGCACGAGGGCCCGCGTCCCGTCCGGCGAGAGCGCGACCACTTCAGAGCCCTCGGGGGCTCGCCAGGACCAGCGGGTCTCACACCCGGGCAAGCTCAGGCTCTCGACGGCCGTCTCGGTCGCCACGACCAGCCCACCTGCACCGGACTCGAGGACGAGACCGACCGGAAGGCCCGCCGGCGCTTGCCAGCGCGCCACGCTGTCCTCGAGCGTGGAGCGGAGCTGCTTCCACTCCCACCCGCGATGCCCTTCGGGCGCCTCGTCGAGGAGACGTCCGGCGGCCGAGCTCTCTCCCCGTTCCACGGCCGCTCCGGCCGCGGACAGTTGCGCTCGATACTGTGCGCGGAGCGCCTCTTGCTCCCGCTCGATCGCCTTCCTGGCCGTTTCGTCGGCACGCCGACGCTCCGTTGCCTCGGAGAGCGCGAAGCGCGTGCTGACCACGACGGCTGCCACGAGCGTCGCGAACACGCCGAGCAAGGCCAGGGCGAGCATGCGATGACGCCGGACCAGTCGCTTGAAGCGGTAGGTCGCGCTCGGCGCCCGCGCCTCGATGGGCTCGTGACGGAGATAGCGACGCAGGTCGGCCGCGAGGTCCGCGACGCTGGCATAACGACGGTCGGAGTCCTTCTCCAACGCCTTGGCGACGATGACGTCGAGATCACCTGCCTCCGCTCCCCCGGTCGCCCCGAGTGAGTCGGCCTCGAGATCCCGAATGTGTCCGAGGGCGTCCGCCAGTGGCAAGTCCCGTAGGTCGTGTGGGAGATGTCCGGACAGGAGCTCGTAGGCGACCACGCCGAGCGAGTAGACGTCGGAGCGCTCGTCGACGTCGTCGGACCGACCACAGGCCTGCTCGGGGCTCATGTAACTGAGCGTGCCGACGACGTCCCCCACCATCGTCAATCGGGTGGTGGCGTCATCGGGCTCGTTCATCGCCCGTGCGATCCCGAAGTCGAGGACCCGCACGCGACCGGACTCGTCGACGAGGATGTTGTCGGGCTTCAGGTCGCGGTGGACGATGCCACGGGCATGGGCGTGGGAAACGGCCTCGCAAGCCTGGAGGATCAAGCCGATCCGCTCCCGACGATCGAGCCGGTCGGCGTCGGCGTGCTCCCGGATCGTCCGCCCCTCGACGAGCTCCATGGCGATCCACGGGATGGACCCACCGTGGACATCGCGATGGAGTCCACTCTCGAAGACCTGAGCGATCCCCGGATGTCCGAGCTGTCCGAGGAACTCGGCCTCCCGTTCGAAGCGACGGCAGGCGGCTTCGGAACCGAGACGGCCCTGCAACAGCTTGAGAGCGACACGACGACGCGGTCGCTCCTGCTCGGCCTCGTAGACCGTCCCCATGCCTCCCTCACCGAGCACGCGGTGAAGGCGGTACGGACCGATCGCATGGGGAGCCGCCGACGGGAGCCGAGGGCTCGTGACCTCGTCGGTCCGCGCCCGGAGGGCCTGTCCGGGTCCAGGCGCTCCGAGCAGCCCATCCTTGGTCTGCTCGGCCTCGAGAAGAGCCTCGACCTCCGCTCGCAGCTCCGGATCACCGTCGCAGGCTCGTGCCAGGTGCACCTCTCGCTCGGTGACGGGCAAGCCCAACAGCTCGCTGAAGATCTCCATGCTGCGAGCGAAGAGCTCGCGGTCGGGTGAGTCAGGCACGGGTGCTCCGACTCCCTCTCACCATCGCGTCAGGCGGAGACGCCAAGAAGGCCTCGGCCAACTCGTCGGCGAGAGCACGCACGCGCCGCGGCCGAGCCGATCCCGGCGGAAAGACGAGCTGAATGGGCGTTGGTGGCGGCAAGTAGTCGGACAGGAGGCTGACGAGCGCCCCGGAGGCCAGGTCGGCTCCGACGTCGAGCTCTGACTTCAAGGCGATGCCGTGACCGTCCAGGCACCAGGCCCGGACCAGCCCTCCATCATTGGCCAGCCGGCTTCCCCTCACGGTAACGACCTCGTCCTTGCCGTCGACGCGGAAGCTCCAGGTGTCGTCGAGTTGCTGCCCGAACCGCATGACGAGACAGTCGTGGTCACGAAGCTCCGACGGTGTCGCGGGAGTGCCTCGCCGCGCCAGGTAGCTCGGTGCAGCGCAAGGGAGCCGGTGATGCTCGCCGAGACTGCGCACGCGCAGGCTGCTGTCGGCCAGCGAACCGAAGCGCACGGCGAGGTCCACTCCCTCGTCGACCAGGTGCACGCGACCGTCGGAGAGCACGAGCTCGATGGAGATCGCCGGATGCTCGGCGAGGAAGGCGTCGACGACGGGCGCGATGGTCGTGCGGCCGAGGTCGAACGGAGCGCTGAGACGGATTCGGCCCGAGAGCGTGCGGGCTCCACGGCGAATGCGCTGGTCGAGATCGTCGGCCTCGGCCAGGACCCCGCGCGCCCCGTCGAGCAGGGTGCGCCCCTCATCCGTCGGCCGGATCGAGCGGGTCGTCCGGGTGAGCAGCGTCACGCCGTAGTGCGTCTCGAGAGCGGCCAGACGCTCGGACACCGTCGTCGGAGAGAGGCCGCGAGCCCTCCCCGCGGCCGACAGGCTGCCCTTCTCGACGATGTCCAGGAAGAGCCGGAGGTGATCGAGGTTCATCGTTCGCCAATTCCGGAAAGTCAATTCGAGGGAAAGACCATTCTCCACGAAATCCGGACGAAGGACACTGTCCCACGACCTCATCCGGTCCACTCGTCCTGGAGTCACGCATGAGCCAGCTCACCATCGTCGCCCACGTCCACGCCCAGCCCGACCAGGTTGCGCTCGTGGAGGCCGAGCTCCGGAAGCTCGTGCTCCCCACGCGCGGCGAGGAGGGCTGTCTTCAGTACGACCTGCACCGGGATGACGAAGACCCGGCTCACTTCCTGTTCTACGAGAACTGGACCTCACGCGAGCTCTGGCAGGCCCACATGAAGTCCCCGCATCTCGTCGCGTATCAACGAGCGACCGAGGGCGCCGTGGCGAAGTTCACCCTGCACGAGATGACCCTTCTCGATTGACCGCTCGCCATCGGAGAACTCGACCCATGCGTCAGCTCACGACTGCTCTCGTGCTCGTGCTCGCTCTCTCACTTCTCGTCCTCGGCTCGTGCTCGCTCCGGACCCGAACCGGTCACCTGGATGAGGCGGTCGGTCTTCCCACCCTCGAAGTGCTCGCCGCCATCTCCGACACGCGTCCGGGGAACGTGGCCGTCACGCCCCAGGGTCGCGTGATCATCACCAACCACCCGCTGGACTCCCCGACCTGGCGAGCGGCCGAGCTCTTGCCCGACGGCACCAAGCGGCCGTTTCCGAATCTCGACTGGGCCGACGGTCCAGCGACCGGCGATGTTGGCCTGAGCTCCACCATCGGCATCGCCGCCGACACGCGCGGCGTGGTCTGGATCCTCGACATGGGGAGCGACGATGCACCGCCACAGCTCGTCGGCTGGGACACCGTCGGCGACCGACTTCATGCCCGCTTGCCCATCCCGCCGGAGGTCACGCGTCCGATCTCGTTCCTCCAGGACTTCGCCCTGGATGAGAAGCGCCGCAAGGTCTACATCGCCGACATGACCTTCCCGGCACCGGGAGCGCCCGCGCAGCCGGCCATCGTGATCCTCGACCTGAACACTGGCGAAGGACGACGCGTGCTGGAACGCTCGGCGCCGCTCATGCCCTCGGAGAGCGAGGTCATCATCGACGGCTCAGTGGTCGGCACGGTGACCGAGCAAGGGCGGTCCCACCCGTGGCGTCTCGGCATCAATCCCATCGCCATCGATCCGAGCTTCGAGTGGGTCTACTTCGCGACGATCAACGGCGACCGCGTCCATCGCATCCCGGCCGCCGAGCTCGCCGAGAGCTCCCGCACGCGGGACGAGCTCGAGGCCGCGATCGAGACCTACGGCCCGAAGCCGCCTTGCGACGGGATCGCCGTGGACGCTCACGGTCGTGTCTTCATCACCGACATCCAGTCCTCGGCGGTCGGCGTCACGACGCCAGGTCGTTACGAGATCCTCGTCCAGGAGCGTCGGCTGCTCTCCTGGCCCGACGGCTTCGCGCTGGGCCCGGACGGAACGCTGCACGTCACCCAGAATCACCTGCACGCCCACCCCGCGCTGAACGAGGGCGTGGACGAGACGACGCGACCCTTCCACGTCGTGAAGCTGCGACCGCCGACACCGAGCCGCTGACCGACACGGTCGTCACGACGAAGAGACTCCGAAGCACGTTCATCGGCTGCCTGATGCGCGGCGACGGGCTCGTTCGAGAGTCGACCACGAGCTCGCTGCGACGACGTCTCGAGCGAGACGGAACCGCTTCGTTCGGATTTCGTTTTCACTCAGACCGGCTCTTGCTCGTCACTAAAGCACGCTGATAGGGTCGAGCTCGTTCCGACTCGCGTGAAATCAGCCTGCTCACCACGACTTCGTCGAAAGGCATCTCAGCCATGCCCAAGAAGCGCACGGCCGATCGCCCGGCCGCCAGCCGCAAGCGGTCCACCAAGGCGGCTCCCGGCACGAACCTGCTCTCGCTCGACTCGGCTGGCCCGGTCCAGATGGGCTTCTGGGTCCCCAACCGGGTCTGGGCCACCGCCAAGTACCTCACGCCCCTTCGCCAAGCCATCGCGGAGAAGAAGCGGAAGGGCACCCTCACGCCGATGACCGCCGAGATGGCCACGTTCAAGGCCTGGGTGACCTCGCACTCGGTCTACCGGATGTGGGTGAGCTCGATGATCGAGCAGGCCAACGCCTTCGTGAGCACGCTCGACGCCAAGGCCAAGAAGGAGATCGCCGGGGACGGCGACGCGCTCTGGATCGACGGTTACGACAGCCTCTTCGAGATCCTCAACGAGATCATCACGACCTCCCCTGCCTTCAACACGACCGCCATGGTCGGGACGCCGATGAACGGCCTGCTCGCGGTCTCGATGGCGACCGAAGCCGGCTTGGCCCTCTTCCATGACACGACTTTCAACGAGCAGTTCAAGAAGGTCCTCGACGCTTGGAATGCCTTCCTCAAGAGCCCGCAGTCCCTGGACAAGCTCGACATCTACGACCCGGAGAAGCCCGGCTCCTGGATCTCGACCGCGGCCAAGAAGGCCGGCGTGTGGGACCAGATGGTCCATGACCCCGAGAAGCAGGGCTACGGCTACGACTCCTGGAACTCGTTCTTCATCCGGCAGTTCGTCCCGGGCGCCCGTCCCTTCAAGGGCAACGGCCGCTACGAGGTCAACATCGGCTGCGAGACCACGCCCTGGCAGTACGTGGACGACGTCGCGCTCGAGACCGAGTTCTGGATCAAGGACGTCAACTACTCCCTTCTCGACCTCTTCGGTGGCCAGGAGCAGTGGGCCAAGCTCTTCGAGGGCGGTCAGCTCTACCAGGGCTTCCTCTCCGCCACGCACTACCACCGCTGGCGGTCCCCGCTCGACGGCACGGTCGTGCGCTCCTGGCTCCAGCCGGGCACCTACTTCGCGCAGCGTCCCGGGCAGGGCGAGGGCAAGGGCACCTGGGAAGGCACCGAGTCCCAGCCCTACCTCGGCCACGTCGCGGCCCGCGCCATCTTCGTGTTCAAGCATCCGTACTGTGGCTACGTGGCGCTCATCTGCATCGGCATGGTGGAGGTCTCGACCTGCGTGATCGAGCCGCAGTACCTGGTCGGTGAGGGTCAGAGCCCCGTCGGCATCGTGCGCGACGCCGAGATCGGCCACTTCGAGTTCGGTGGCTCGACCCACGCGATGATCTTCCAGAAGGACGCGGTCAAGCTCGTCGACTGGGCCCGTCACGCCGAGCGCCATCGCGACGACCCTGACCCCACGCCCATGGGCAGCGTCATCGCCTGGCCGACGTTCAAGGGCAGGGAGCGCCCCGTCGACGCCCGCGGGATGAGGTTCCCGACCACGGGTCGGAAGCGCTAGCTGGCCCGACGAGCCGGAAGAGTCCTCCAAGTCTCGGGGCAGGAACGGTCCTTCCGCCGCCCCGCCCCGAGTGCTTCCGCCCCCATGGCGCGTTCACCCTGACCGTCGGCGCGCCACCGCTGTCATCGCGTGTCACCCGTGCGCCGACACGCCGTCCCTACCTTGCTGTCGTGACGCCCGAGGGCGTCCCTGGGCCGCCGGATGAACCACGGCCTGCGACGAATGAGGAGGACGCATGTCCGCACCAGATACCCACCGCTCACGTCCGACGATGGCCGCTGCCTGGCTCGGGCTGCTCGCTCTCATGTCGTCCTGGTCCTCCGACGTCGCCCGGGCCGGCGATGGCGACAGTGACGGCGACCTCGTGCCCGACCTCGAGGAGATCGACTGCGGGAGCGATCCCTTCGATCCGTACAGCCGCTGCGACGAGTACTGCGAGGATGGCCTGCTGGATGCCTGGGACAGCACCGTCCCCGCCGACGGCGTCCTGCTGGGCCAAGTCCGCTTCATCGAGACGCCCCAGACGGGTCCGGCTCACTACAACTACTTCAACTCGTCGGGCCATCCGACCGGCGTGAACCTGGACCGCTTCCACGGCAACACCTGGATCCACCGGAGGACGACCACCGGCGCCGTCACGTTCGGGACGATCTTCGGTGAGGACAACGGCGGCGGCCTCGACGAATCAGCGTCCATCCGATTCCGCATCGTCGACAGCTCCACCGCTCCGTTCATCTCTCGGGCCGACGACCCGGGCGAGATCGCGGAGGTCCCTGCTGGCTCCGGTGCCTTCGAAGGCGACTTCCTCTACGGCAACAACAGCGACGGCGTCGCAGTCTCCGGCATCGCTGACGGCGAGTGCTGGACGGTCATCGTCGAGTCGTTGGAGTTCGAGGTGGTCACGAACTGGTACCTCAGTAACGGGGCGACCCCCGCCTTCGACGACGACCTCGAGCTCGACATCGGCTCGGAGATCCGCCTGACCCCCGCCTGCTGCGAGCCCTCCGGCGTCTCGGTCGTCATCGTTCCCGGTGACGGCGACGACGACGGCCTGCCCGATCTCGAGGACAACTGCCCGACCGTCCTCAATCCGGCCCAGCTCGACGCCGACCTCGACGGCGTCGGCGATGCCTGCGACAACTGCCCCAGCAGCTTCAACCCGGCACACGAGCTCGCCACCGACTGCAACGGCGACGGCGACACCGACGACCCAGGCGAGGGCATCCGGGAGCAGTGCGACGTGGACGACGACGGTCTCGGCTGCGCCTGCGATCCCTGCCCGAGCGATCCCGACGGCGCCGACGACGACGGCGATGGCACCCCTGACTGCGCGGACTGCTGCCCCGACGATCCCGAGAAGACCGAAGCCGGTCCCTGCGGATGTGGCCTCGACGACGACGACGGCGATGGCGACGGCACTCCGGACTGCTTCGATGCCTGTCCCTCCGATGCGACCAAGATCGTTGCCGGTGCCTGCGGCTGCGGCGCGGCCGACGTCGACTCGGACGGTGACACCGTGCTCGACTGCGACGACCTCTGTCCCGGCGATGCCGAGAAGATCGCTCCTGGCACCTGTGGCTGTGGTGTCTCCGACCGCGATGACGACGGCGACGGTCTCCCCGACTGCCTGGCCCCCTCGCTCTGCGATGCCTGTGAGCTGCGCCCTCTCCTCGAGGCCGCCCTTCCCGATGCCGTCCCCGCCCCCATGGGTGACGACTGTGAGGGCGTCGGTCTTCCCGTCGCCCCTGCGCCGTGCTGTCCGCTCGTCGTGGAGACGGTGGAGGTCGTCACCGGCAGTCCGCTGCTGCCGAGCACGCACCCCTGCGCTGCTCCTTGTGGTCAGCCCTGCCTGAGCCACGACTTCGACGGTCTCGAGCCGGGCGAGATCGTGACGACGCAGTTCGCAGGGATCACGGTGAGCGGCAGCGAACCGGTGGTGTCCTTCGACACGGAGGCACCGACCTGCGGTGACGACGACCTCGCGACGCCGGGGCTCGGTCCAGGCAACGACACGGCGCGAGGCGACGTGTTGATCCTCGCCGAGGACTCCGCCTGTCAGCCCGACGACGCCCGCGACGGCGGTCTCCTCACGGTGAGCTTCGACGAGCCGAGCGAGGTCCACTGGATCGGTCTCCTCGACGCCGACGAGGAAGGCAACGTCGTGCGAGCGCTCGACGCCGGTGGTGACCTCCTCTTCGAGAAGACACTGGTGGCCCAGGCAGACAACGGCTGGCAGCGCATCGACATCGCTCGCTGCGACGTCAGCGTCCTCGAGATCGAGCTCACCGGCAGCGGCGCCCTCACCGACATCGCTTGCTTCGACGGCCGGCCTCGCTCGAGGCGGCCCGCTGAGGCTCGCAACTCGGTGAGTCGGCGGGACCGAGTGCGCGGCGCTCGGAGGTAGCCGCTGGAGCTCACGGGCGGGGCGGGGTTGGGCTCATCGCTGAGTCCACCACGTTCCGCCCGTCAGTCGGCTTCAGGGGCAGTCGACCGCGATCCGCGCCTCGCCGAGCGAGTCCACGCCGAACGGTCCGAGCAGGTCCTCGCAACCCTCGGCTCGAACGAGGTAGGCCCAGACCTCACCGACGATGGGCACCTCGCCATCGAGGAACGACGGCGCGTCCAGCTCGGACACGACGCAGCTCCAATCATTCGCCGCCCCATCCCGCAAGACGCCACGCACCACGTCGTAGGTCACGACACCCTCGTCGCTGAGGTCTTCCCAGCTCAGGCCTCGCTCTGCGGAGATCCGGAGCGGCTCGAGACTCGTGCCCGGCGAGACCTCCCTCGGTGGCAGCGCTGCCCCGACCGGCAAGACGACGTTGCGGCTGTTCTCGGTCAGCGGACGCTCGGACACCGTCGCGTCGACCTTGAGCTCGTTGAAGCGGAGCTCGGTCACGTCGACCAGGAGAGAGCCCGGCACGCGTAGCTTGACGTCGGCTTCGAAGAGATCGCGGAACACGGGGATCACTGGCCCTCGCCAGAATCGGGGCTCGACCGGGGTGTCGGCCATGACGACGAGCTCGCCGTCCACGACCTCGACGGTGCCGAGAGCCCAGTAGTCCTCACCACTCGGTTCGACGTCGTCCATCGGGTTGTCGTGGAAGTGCAGCTCGGCGCTCTCGAGCGACACGCCGTCGGGCAGCGTGAGGCCGAGACGCACGTCCTCGATCGGCGCATCGAGCCAGGGGTTGCGTGCGATGAGCCGCAGCGTCACCAGGGCCGACTCGCAGCGGTTGAGGAACCCGTCGCCCGACGCGTCCTCGATGCTCAGCAGCTCGAGCATCGCCAGCGGTGAGCGTCGGACGAGCACGGTGGCCGGCTCGTAGGTCTGGCTCAGCCAGCGCTCGTCAGCATCGTAGAGGCCGACGAGGAACTCGTTGGTCACGCCGGCGAAGCAAGGGCCGTGCACGTGACAGTCGAAGCTCACGACGGACTCTCCCGGGCCCAGCTCGAAGCCCGACGTGACGTCCACCGGCTCGAGGGGAAAGAGATCCTCCGGGTCACCGGGATTCCGCGGCCAGACACGAACGATCAACGGCTCGGTCTCGGGGAAGTCGTTGCGCTGCACGTGGATATCGAAGCTCACGGTCTCCCCGGCCTCGGCCGGGAGGACCCGCGGCTCGATGCGGGCCTGCGGTGCGAGCTCCGGAGTGCTCGGTGGTGGCCGCAGGCAGACGGCCCGGCGGCAGATGCGATCGGGGGCACCATCACCGTCTCGGTCAGCGGACGACGCGATGATCTCCAACACGTAGTCGTCGACGGGCATCAAGGGCGTGACCCGGAAGGTCCCGGACCAGCGGACGGGCTCGTCGGCCGCGGAGCTCCACGCATCGTCGAGACGGAAGTCGACGAGCGACGGCTCGACGAGGAAGTCGGCCGAAGCAATCCCACCCGTCGAGCATCCCTCCCCGGTGCCGTCGATCAAGTAGTCACGAGGCCGGGCGAGGGCTCGGATGGTCCAGTCGAGATCGTCGAGACGCGATGACGTCTCATCGACACCGCCGTTGGTCACCGAGTAGGTGATCTCGACGGACTCTCCGACGACCATCGGCGCCGTGGTCGCTGCCGAGCACCCGCTGTCGGGTAGCTGACAAGACAGGGCGAACCGGGCGAACAGGAAGGTCATCACGACCGCGGAAGCGGCCAGACGCAGCACTCGAGTCATTCTCTCCTCCAGACCCGTGTCGTTTTCGCGCGGAAGAACTGCAGGATATCCCCAAACGGGACACTCAGGGAGAGGGCGTTCAGCATTCCGGACCGGCTCGAAGCCATCCACGGCCGAGAACTTGGTCTCCGCGGTCCCACCACCGAAGTTCCATGCGGACCATGCCGTCTTCACGACCGGCTCCCCGTCCCCACCGAACACGGTCAGGAGGAACCATGCTCGCTAGCCGACGTCCCTCGTTCTCTCAGCACGTGCCACTCGTGGCGTGCATCTTCGCGATCGGACTCGAGGCTTCACCTGCCTCGTCCTGCTGCGCCGAGCCACCGAGCTACACGGCCGGCACCAAGATCGATGTCTTCTCTCAGGCCACGGCCACGCCGGGTGAGAGCCTCGACTTCCACTTCCATCTCGCCCTCAACGGCAGCCCCGGCACCGGGCCGTCCATGCTGCTGTGCAGCTTCAACCAGCAGTACGACGCCTGGCTGGTCCCCTTGAACGTCCCGGCCTCGGAAGGCGGCTGCACCGACCCCGGCAACCGCGCCCTCGCCGAGCCGTTGTCGATCAGCGAGAACGTCCCCCGCATCTTGCTCGACAACTCCTACCACCCCGCGGCGAGCCGCGCCTCGAGCCACACCGGCAGCTTCAGCGTGGCGGTGCCCGAGCGCGAGGGCGACTGGGCCATCGTCGGTCGCGCCACCTTCACCAACACCGAGGGCGGCACGCCTCAGTTCGCCGAGACCTGTGTCCTCCTCGGCGATGACGACGGTGGCCCCACGGCCACGCTCGACCTGCCGGTCGCCGCCCCCGAGGGAGGCACGACCGTTCCTCTCGCCATCCGCGTGCAGCGCAACGGTCATGACCCCTCACGCCCCTTGCGTCTCGTCGTCGAGCGCTCCAACCCGGGTGATTCCGGCCACCTCATTCCCCTCGAGCCGGCCGCGCTCCTGTCCGAGGGTGTCGAGATCCTCGGCGACGACGTCACCGTTCCCATCCAGGCTCGCTTCGACTTCACCTGCTTCGCCGGCCTGCGGAATCACCTCAACCTCAAGCTCCTCGACGGCGACGAGGTCGTGCACGAGAGCCAGGTCGTGAACGCGCCCGGTGCAGCGGCACTGGCCGTGGCGCGGGCGCCGCTGGTCGGCCTCGAGGTCTTGCGCGTTCAGCGCGGCCAGCTCACGCAGGGCCACGACTCCGTCATCGACGTGCGCCTGTCGGCGCGCAACCCACGCATCGGCTCGCCCATCACCGGTCTTCGCATGGACTGGCGTCTGCCCGAGGGCGTCGAGATCCTCACCGCCGAGACACGTCATCCTGACAACCCGGAGGACACGGTCACGGCGACGCCGGCGCGGATGGCGACCTCCGCCGACGTGCAGTTCCTCGGCGACGAGGTCGTGCTGCTGCTCGACCGTCTCGAGCATCGCTGGGTCGACGGCGTCACCGGGAGTCCCCAGGTGTTCGAGGACGTCGTCCAGCTCGACCTGACGCTCAGCGTCTCGGCATCGGCCTTGACGGGCTCACAGCTCGTGCTCGAGGGGCCCGAGATGACCGGGCTCCTCTACAGCCGTGACCAACACGAGATCGCCGACGACGTCGTCTTGCCCGTCGTGCAGCGGGGTCGCTCGGGCCTCGACTCGTCCGGCGCCCGTCGCAGCGATCGAAGCGATCGCCTCGACCGGACCGGCGCGCGTCGCGGTCTCTGAAACAGAGCCACCTGACCGCCGTGACGCCCCCCCGGACGTCACGGCGGTCCCGTCAGCGACCCGTCATCATCGCCGCGTACTCCGCCAGGGTCCCCAACCCCACGGAGGAACGACGGGCGTCCACCCCTGCCGGTGCCACGATGGGTCGTGGAACCAGCTCACCATCGACGGTCCAGAACTGCGTGCCGTAGACCTGCTCGAGTCCCTCGTTCACGTGAACGCGGTCGGTGAGGTAGGCGAGGTTGCGTGGCTCCACCTGCCCCTCGGGTTGCTCTCGCATGAGCTCGAGACACCGGCGTTGGAACGCGGGATCCTGATCGGCGTGCTGAACGAGCAACCAGGCCGCGAAGGCTCCGTCGCGACCGACCAGCGACTTCCCCGGCCAGCCGTGCGTCGCGACGATCTCCTTCATCCGCGCCGTGTGCGCCGCGTCGACGTCCCCGGCCGTGCGCCCTTCGAGCTCGGGGATGGACTCACCCCGTCGCGCGGCCTGGTCGACCCGCTCCATCGCGAGAAGCTCCTCGCGCAGCGCCGGTGCCCCCAGCGATTTGACGAACTCGGCGGCGACCTCCTCACAGCGACGGACCAACGCGGGCCACCGCGGATCCTCGTGTAGCGAGGTGAGATCGGCATCGACCTGGAGATGGCTGACATCGCGGAAGCCACGGGCGAGCGCACCCTCGAGATGCGCGACCGCCGCCTCTCGTCGACCGGCGAGGGCGGAGGAGCAGGCTGCGTTGTAGAAGACGGTCGGATGGGTCGCCCCAGCCGCGATGCACTTCGCGTAGCTGTCGGCGCTCTGCGCGTGCTGGCCCGCTCGGT
The DNA here is from genome assembly GCA_039029535.1 of Acidobacteriota bacterium. Classification (GTDB taxonomy): domain Bacteria; phylum Acidobacteriota; class JBCCFW01; order JBCCFW01; family JBCCFW01; genus JBCCFW01. The sequence goes on along the minus strand of JBCCFW010000126.1, from coordinate 3,727 downwards.
ACTGCGACTCGGCCAGCGTGAACCACTCTTGAGCCGTGCGGTCGTCCCCCTGCTGCGCGACGGCCGGCACCGCCAACAGGACCATCCACGTCACCAGCGCCCCCGTCATCCCCTGCATCTCGGCTCTCCTCGTCCAGGCCGCGACCCGCGGCCTGTTCCCCACGACGACGCGAGCCCGTCAGGGGTTCCCCCAAGAGCCGAGCGCCGGCGAGCTCAGGGGCAGGGAGCCGGTGTCATGACGGCCAGGTCCTCACGGCTCGTGGTGAGCCTCAGCTCCCCGGGTCCGCAGTCGTTGACCCCGCGAATCAGGTAGTAGCGCGAGCTGGCCGGCAGGTCGGCGCTCCACTCCGGAACCCGGTCGCTGGTCGTCGCGCAGGTGCCCGTGAAGTCCCGCCGGGTGCGCAGCTCGTCGAGCTCGCCCTGGAGGATCTCGTGGCCGCTCTCGGCGAACACCAGGCCCTCGACCGGCGCCGTCCAGCTCAAGGCGAGGGTCGCCCCGCCGGGGCCCAATGTCACGCGGAGGTCGGCGACCACGGAGGCCGGCACGCCGTCGCCGGGATCGTCGACGCGACAGTCCTCGACATTGAGGCTGCCGTCACCGTCGAGGTCCTCGTCACAGGCGTCACCGAGCCCGTCGCCGTCGAGGTCCGCCTGCGCCGGGTTCGCGCTGTCCGGACAGTGGTCGAGCTCGGCGCAGAGGCCGTCGGCATCGACGTCGTCCAGCGCGTCGGCCGGACAGGGATCGCAGGCGTCGCCACGACCGTCACCGTCGAGGTCGGCCTGGTCGACGTTGGCGAGCTCCGGACAGTTGTCGACGTCCGCACAGGAGCCATCGGCATCGGCATCATCGAGGGCGTCGAGCGGACAGGGATCGCAGGCGTCGCCCTGCCGGTCACCGTCGAGGTCGACCTGCAAGGGGTTCGCGAGATCAGGGCAGTTGTCGACGTTGGCACAGGCACCATCGGCATCACCATCGTCGAGGGCATCGCGCGGGCAGACGTCACAGAGGTCGCCCGCGCCGTCGCTGTCCCAGTCGTCCTGAGTCGTGTTGGCTTGCTCGGGGCAGTTGTCGACGTCGGCACAGAGCGAGTCGTCGTCGACGTCGTCGAGAGGGTCGAGCACGCAGGGGTCGCAGAGGTCACCCGCGCCGTCGGCGTCGGTGTCGAGCTGATCGACGTTGGGAACGTCCGGGCAGTTGTCGTCACCGTCGAGGATCAAGTCGCCGTCCCCGTCAGGCGACGGCGTGAGCCACAACGCGACGGTGGTCCCGAGGCCGGCCGGCACCGGGAACGACTGGTCGCCGCCCAGCAGGTTGAGGGTGCGATCCCAGAGGTTGTCGCCGGTGTAGACGTCGTACCACCAGATGTCGTGAAGCCCCGCGGGGAGACCGGCGATGCCGAGCAGCTCCCCCTCGACCACGTCCTCGGCGTAGCCGATGTAGCTGGTCCCCTCGTTGGCCAGGACGAACTGCATGGAGTCCAGGGCCAAGTCGTCGCGAGGCGCCATGGTGTGGAAGTCGGTGGCCTCGAAGAACTGCTGCTGGATGCGGAAGTACGGCAGGCGGTCGTTCGGCACGATGTGGTCGGTGCAGAAGTCGCACAGTGCGAGGAAGCCGGCGCCCCCGAGACCCACGTGCCAGTTGAGCTCGACCATGTCCTCGAGCGGGATCCCGCCGTGGCCCCGTCCTCGCTCGCTGCGGAAGAGCTCGACCATGCTGATCGTGTAACCACGGTCGTTGCCGTAGTGCCAGTTCGCGACGATCTTTTCATGTGTCGTCGCCCAGAAGCCGCGCCGCACGCAGTTGCCGTGGTTCTGCGCGAGACCGTGGTGCGTGATCCACGGAGCGTCCGGCGCGTAGACCCCCGTGCAGTCCGGCGCCTGGACACGACCCTGGAAGTGCTGGAGCCCCACCGGGTGCCCATGCCGATCGGCCTCGGCGATGACACGGGCCTGGTTGCCCTGACGGCCTGCGGGCCAGGTGAGGTCGGCCTCCTCGCTCACCACCCAGATGAGGTTCTCGAGATAGTCGAAGCGCTGGACGATGGCCTCGATGTATTCACGCTCACCGTCGGGCACGTCGACACCCGTCGAGCCCCAGGGTCGGCTGCCGTCATCGAAGATGAAGAAGTACGTGATGATGTCGTTGGCGTTGGCCCGGTCGAACCAACCCGCCCACTGATCGAGGACGCGATCGTCGATGCCCGCCGAGAGCACTCCGCCGATGCCCGGGTTGTGATCTGCGGGACCGTCCCCGCCGGACGAGCGCAACGACATGACGTAGATGCCGTTGCCCCCGTGCTCGATGAGATCGTCGAGAAGTTGGTCCTGATCGCCGTCGCGCGTGCCGTCGGGCAAGCGGGTGCCACGGAAGAGGAAGTTCTCGGGATCGCCGACACCGGCGAGGTAAACCGGACCTCGCCCCACCCGGATGTACTGGGTCGGGTTGTCCGGGTCCTGGATGACCTGCCCCGGGAGCGGTTGCGCCTGCGCGAACGCAGCAGTGAGAACCCCCACGAGCAGGGCCGAGACGACTCCCCGAGTCAACGCGAGCGACATGGTCTTCCCCGGACCGATCGCGTCTTCCCCGTCCACGCCCGTCGATCGATCGCGTCACCCGTGCCAGGCGACTTCAGAAAATTATCGACCAATTACCAGAAAACGCAAGCCACCTCCGAACCTCAGGCCCGAAAGCGGGCTCCGCTCACTTGGAAGCCGCCTGAGGAAGACAGAGTCGGTCGAGGTCGGCGCGTGAGCCAGCGAAGCGGTCGAGGTCGACGGGCCCCGACACGCCGGGGACCTGACCGTGCTGGGAGTGCTGCCAGAACGTCCACCGCGTCCAGCCGTCCGGCAGCCGCAGCTTCCCGGGACCGTAGTCGGCCACCCACAGCGGGTGGTCACCGAAGCTCGCCACGAGGTCGGGATCCCAGAAGCCCCAGCCGGTGTAGATGATGGGCCTCCGGCCGGTGGCCTGCTCGAGGGTCTGTAGGTACTCCCTGAGCTCGGCCGCCAGCCGGGTCGGGCTCATCTTCACGCCGCCCATCGTCTCGATGTCCACGACGGGCGGCAGGTCTCCGGGCTCCAGGCTCACCTGCGAGAGAAAGTTCCGGGCCTGGGCCTTCGGGTCGTCCCCCACCCTGTAGAAGCCGTAGGCGCCCCGGACGAGCCCGGCCTTCTTCATCCCGGCCCAGTTGGCCTGGAACTGAGGGTCGACGAAGGTGATCCCCTCGGTGGCCTTCGCGAAGGCGAAGACCTTGCCGGAGGCCGCGACCTGCTCCCAGTCCACCACGCCCTGGAGGTGGGACACGTCGATGCCGTCGAGCTGGGTCACCACGGGCAGGTGCGGCTTCGCTGGAGCCTCGCTCGGTCGCTTCGCCGGCTCGCAGCCGGTCATCCAAGCCGCTCCGACGAAGAGGAGGATCCCCAGGGGACCAACGCGTCGGGGAGGGGAGGGGCCCATGGTCACGGTCAGCGGGTCTCGAGGGGAGCATGCTACTCGCCTATGACAGCAACAGTTCTCGGACAATCTCCGCCATCGGAGGAATACTTTTAGATTTTATCAGACCAAAAGGGTTACATTCAGGTATAGTAATTATTTGCTTACATGTTTCGCCTGCCTGCATTCTCTTATAGCGACCACTCCTCCACTCCAACTTCTCAGTTCTGAGGATGGTGTTGTCACACCGAAACATGTAAGCAAATAATTACTATACCTGAATGTAACCCTTTT
>JBCCFW010000125.1:0-22598 GCA_039029535.1 Acidobacteriota bacterium | reverse complement strand
GGTCAACGTCGTCACGCCCAGGGTCGACATCGCCAACGCCCGGCTCGTCTTCGGATCGGGGCTCACCGCCAACCTCACTTGCTCACGGGTGTCGGCGGAGGTCGTGCGCAAGCTGAGGATCTTCAGCGAGGCCCGCTACGTCTCCGTCGACTTGCGCGAGCAGTCGGCCGAGGTCGTCGAGCTCGGCACGGGCGGCGGGATCGCCGCCATCGAGCGCCGCGTCCTGCAGCCCGAGGAGAAGGACGAGCCGCTCCGTCTCGAGCTCGCCGACTTCCTCACTGCCGTGCGTGGTGAAGCGCCGCCGATGGTGTCGGGGGCCGACGGACGCGCCGCGCTGGCAGGAGCCCTGCGTGTCATGACCGCGATGGAGGAACAGGTCGCCGACCGCAAGCGTCGGGCGGCCCGTCTCGCCAGCGAGTCGTGACCGACGCCGCCGACCGACTGCGCGACTTCCTCACCGGGCTGGTGGAGGAGGGCGTGGTCCCCGGTGGCGTCGCGTGGGTCGGTCGAGCCTCCGAGGAGACGCCGTGCTTCCACGAGGCCTTCGGGCGAGCGTCGGTCGAGCCGACCGACGAGCCAGCGACTCGGGACACCGTCTACGACTGCGCATCGCTCACCAAGCCGCTGGTCACCGCGAGTCTCTGCCTCGTGTTGCGCGAGCGGGGGGAGCTCGACTTCGACGCGCCGGCCTCCCGCTGGTTGCCCGAGCTCGTCGGTGAGACCGGCGTGCGCGTGCCGACGGTGGCCGAGCTGCTCACGCATTCGGCGGGTCTCCCGGCCTGGGAGCCGCTGTACGTGCGCCCGGGCGGTGGTGATCTCGCGGCCTGGGCGCGCTGGCTCGGCGAGCATCGCAACGAGCCCGGTCGGCGCGCGGTCTATGGCTGTCCGGCCTTCCTGCTCCTGGGCCTGCTGCTCGAGCGGCTGACGGGGCACGCGCTGTCGGAGCTGGCGACGAGCGAGCTGCTCTCGAAACGCGACGACGTCTTCTTCACGCTCCCCGACGACCTCGTCGGGCGGGCGGCCCCGACGGAGCGGGGGAGTGAGGTCGAGCGGACGATGGCCGCCAAGCAGGCGCCTCGCGAGGCGGCGGGTCACGACGGCTTCCGCGACGCGCTCATCCGCGGTCGCACCCACGACGGCAACGCCCACGCTCTCGGAGGCGCCGCCGGCAACGCCGGGCTGTTCGGGACGGCCGACGGGATCGCCGCTCTCGGGCGTCGCTTCCTCGGGCCCGGCGAGCTCCTCCCGGCACCGGCACTCGCCGAGCTGTCCGTCGACCAGGTGGCGGCTGCTGCCCGGGGCGACGACTCCGAGCAGCGGAGTTGGGGCTTTCAGCTCGCGCGCTCGCTAAACTCTCCCGCCGGCCCGGCGCTCTCCGAACGGGCCTTCGGTCACGCCGGGTTCACCGGCACGAGCCTCCTGCTCGACCCCGAGTGCGACGGCGTCTTCGTCTTGCTGACCAACCGCATCCATCCCGAGTTTCGCGAGCGGGCCTTCCACGCCGACCGTCGCCGCTTCCACGAGCTGGCGCGACCGCTGATCGAGGCGACGCGATGAAACCCGAGCTGCGACCGGCCGAGGACGTCGTCCCCGAGCGTGTCGACGCCGACGCGGAGCGCGATCGTCGCGACCTCGTCGTACGACTGGTTGCCCTCGGCCTGGCCTTGCTGGTCGCGGTGCTCTTGCTGCTGTTCACGCAGTTCCGGCTGCCGAAGACGGAAGAGCCGCCGACGCCGGTCGTGCGCTGGCGCTTCGTCGACGCACCGCCCGCACCCGAGCCGGAGAAGCCGCCCGAGACCAACGTGCGCTCCCAGCGCAACTCGGAGGCGCAGACCCCGGTGCCTCAGCCCGAGGAGCCGCCGCGTCCGGTGCCGGTCGTCCCGCCTCCTCAGCCGCCCGCCCGGCCGCCGCAACCCAGGCCGCGCCCGACGCCACCGCCGCCGCGACCCAAGCCCGAGCCGCGCGAGCGTCGGCGTCCGATCGAGTCGGCGCGGCCCATCGAGCGTCAGCCCACGCCCCCCGTCGAGGAGCGGCCGACGCCCAGCGTCAGGGACCTGCTCGGCGAGATGAGCCGCGAGACCTTCAATTCGCCGCCGAGCTTCACGCCGCCCGAGCCCGGCGGTGCGGCGCCGCTCGGTCCCGGCATCATGTTCGAGTCCCAGGCCGACGTGGACTGGGGACCGTACGCGGCACGCATCAAGCCGATCGTGCGGGGCAACTGGCGAGCACCCGTGGCGGCACAGATGGGGACGAAGGGCGTCGTGCATTGTCGCTTCGACATCATGCGCGACGGCTCGATCGAGAACCTCGAGATCGTGTCGGCGTCGGGAACGGGCTCGCTGGACGTGGCCGCTCGCGATGCCATTCGACTGTCGAACAAGCTGCCGCCGCCACCGCTGCCCGAGGACCACTTCGAGGACAGCGTCGGCGTGAACTGGATCTTCTTCTACAACTACAGCAGCCGCGAGATCGACCACTGGGATCGCCAGCAGCGTCTGAACCGCGTGCGGCAACAGCGTCGGCGGTGACGGCCCGGTTCGTCGTCGCTGCGGCGCTGCTCTTCGTGGCGACCGCCGGTCGGGCCGGCGACGACGAGCAGGCTCCGGGCGAGACACGTCGTCCCTTCCTCGGCTTCGAGTCTCGTGCCGACGTGGACTGGGAGCCCTACGCCGCGCGCATCAAGCCCATCGTCCGGTCCAACTGGCGCATCGCTGGCTGCCCTCGGGGTTCGGGCTTCACGCAGGTGCGTTTCTTCATCGAGCGGGACGGTGTCGTCACGGGGCTCGCGATCGATGAGTCATCGGGCAGAGCCGTCTTCGATCGAGAGTCCCTCGAGGTCATCCGGCGGTCGAGCCCGTTCCCGCCGCCCCCGCTGCCGACGGACCACGACGAGGACCGCGTGGGTGTCCGCTGGGTCTTCTTCTACGACTACACCGAGCGTGACATCGCGCGCTGGGAGCGTGGCCTGCCGCCGCTTGGCCATCAGCTTCGGTGGGTGAGCCCAGCGGAAGAGCGCCGCGTGTTTCGACGAGCTACTGGCTACTCTTCAGGCGGGTCCTCGACCGGAGCCTCCACCGTCCACAGCGCCAGCCGCTCCGTCCGCAGCAGCGGGTAGAGCAAGTCGTCGAGACGGCTCGCCTCCGGGACCGTGAGCAGGTCGGCCGCCACGTGGTCGATGCCTCGCGCCGACAGGGTCTCCCGCACCGCGTTGCCGTCGAGCCAGGACTCACCGTCGTCGAAGCGACGCACGGGGAGTCGGTAGCGCCAGTCGGAGAGCTCCCCGATGAGGAGGATCTCGCTCGGTGCCGTCAGGCCGCGGTCGGTCACCACGTCGAGCACCGCCTGGTCCGGCACGCGGAGCGCAAGCTCCGCCTCGGTGCTCCGCGTGCCGAACGCCAGGCTCGTCCCGGCGAGCAAGTCCGGACCGGACGTCGTCGCCAGCAACAGGCAGGTCGGCAACCCGAGCACGACGACTGCGCGCGCCACCGTGCGTCCCCAGCCGGAGCCGGAGAGCAGCACGCGCAGGGCCGCGCCGGCAAGCACGGAGAGCGGCAGCAGCAGCAGCAAGCCCGTCCCCCAAGGCAGCGGCAGGCACCAGGCGAGCAGGGCGAGTAGCAGGGCGTTGAGCGTGTTGCGCAGGCTGGCTGGCCAGTCCTCGACCAGCGGTGACAGGAGCGCTCCGACCAGCAGGACGGGGCCGATGGCGATGGCCGTCCCGGTGAACCAGCTCCTGCCTTCGTGAAGACCCATGGGAACCGGCCAGGTCCACGGGCTCGGATCGACGGGGAGGCTGGTCAGGCCGCCGAGGGTCGGCAAGGCCCCGGTGAGCCACCAGCGCACGCCGACAAAAACGGCCGCGATGACCGCGGCCACGAGCAGCAGGCCCACGACCCCGCCGGCCCAGCGCCATGGCGCGCGTCGCTCGATGAACGACTCCTGAAGCACCAGCAAGGCGACCACGAGTGCGAAGGCCGTGACCCCCGTGGCGCCCGAAGACAGCAAGACGCCACCGGTCAGCGACGCGATCGCGATGCGACCGGGCGTCGCCTCGGCGCACCAGTCCAGCACCGCCCGCAGGCAGTTCCAGGTCAGCAGCAGGACGAAGGCCCCCGCGGGGTCCGCGCTCGCGAGATGGGCGGTGGCCGGCGTGGCCGCGAGGGCGAGCGTCGCCCAACTGGCCGAGGCCCCGTCGAGTCGGTTGGAGACGTGAGCGTGCAGCCCGAGGACCAGCAGGAGGACGAGGGTCAGCCCGTGGAGACGGGCGCCGACCTCGCCGGCCGCGAGATGGCCGTGAAGCAGCAGCCCGTCGATGGGGAGCAGCGGCGTGCTCGGCGAGGCCGCCAGCGCGTCGGTCAGGCTGACACGCGCGATCGTCTGCTGGCTGAGCACGTGCTGGGCGCCGCCGGTCTCCGCCGAGAGAGGGAGGAAGGGGAGTGACAGCGCGATGACCAGCAGCCCGGCCTTGGCGGCGAGCAGGGGGATGCGGTGCGCCATGACGAAGGCCAGGTCGAGTCGGGCCCACTCGTCTCGGGCGACGCTCACCAGGTGTCGGATCTGCGGAGCACCGAGGAGCAGCAGGGCCACGTCGACCAGCCAGGGCAGGGATTCGTGCACGAAGCCGAGGCCCGCCCCGATCCAGGTGCCGAGGGCGAGGAGGCCGAGGCCGATCGGCAGGCCGAAGCCGAGCGTCTCGAGGAAGCGCCGGGGGCGACAGCGCGCGAGCGCGAGCAACGCCGTCCCTGCCAGGAAAGCGCAGCCCAGGTGCACTGCTTCCGCGAGGAGCAGCAGGGCGCTCAGGATGGGCTGACCGGGGACCGACAGGGCCGTCAGCGCCAGCAGGCCGAGGCCGACGAGGACGGCGAGGAGGCCGGCGAGCGATCGCAGGGCCTTGGGCATGGGTCATGCTACCCCGGACCCACCGGAAGACCTCGTCTCCTCGCGACCTCTCCCCCCGACCTCGGTGACCCGCCCGTGAGCCCAGCCCTCGATCTCGGCCTGACCGTGCTGGCGCGGGCGCCCGAGCCAGGACGCGTGAAGACCCGGCTGGCCCGGACCATCGGGGACGCCCCGGCCGCCGAGCTGCATCTCGCGATGACCCTCGACGTGTTGGGAACGGTCACCGAGTGGCTCGCCCGACGAGCCTCCGCCGTCCCCGTGCTCGCGTGGACCGGCAGGGCCGACGCCGCGGGGCCACTGCTCGCGGCGGCGCAGGAGCTGGGCGTCGTCACCGAGCGCCAGCCCGAGGGCGATCTCGGAGAGCGCATCGCCGCCGCGGTCGATCGACGGCTCGACGAGGGCCGGGGAGCTGCGCTGGTCTTCGGGAGTGACGCGCCGCTGCTGCCCGACTCGCTGCTGGACTCGGCAGCGTCCGCCCTGGAGCAGGCCGATGTCGGGCTCGGCCCCTCCCCGGACGGGGGCTTCGTCGTCCTCGCCTCGCGCCGCGCCTTGACGGGTTGCCTGGGCGGTGTCGGCTGGGGCGGCGAGACCGCCCGGAGCGACACGGAGCGGGTCCTCCGTGAGGCCGGGCTGACGGTGGCCGGCTGCGAGGGCGCCGAGGACGTCGACGAGCAGGCCGACCTGGAGCGACTCGCTGCCCGGCTCGCGGTGGGGGACGGAAGAGCGCCGCGGACCGCTGCGTGGTTGGTCACTGGCCCGGGGCGGGTCGGCCAGCGGTAGAATCCCGCCCGTCAGGCAGGCGGATGGAAGAGCGATACCATGCGGAGAGTCACGCCAAGGAGGACTGGGACTGGTGGCACGCCGGCCGCCGTCGAGCCCTCACGGCCCTGCTCCGTCCCTTCCTGCCCCCTGCCGAGGACGACGGCAACCGCCTGTCCGTCTTCGATCTCGGTTGCGGCACCGGCGGGACCGGTGCGCACCTGGTCGGCGGTCATCGGCTCTTCGGCTGCGATCTTTCCCGTGACGCGCTGGGCTTCGCGGCCCGCCGCGGGCGGGCCGGGCTGGTCCGGGCCGGGGCGCGTCGGCTTCCCTGGTGCGACGGCGCCTTCGACTGGGTGTTCTGCCTCGACGGGTTGGAGCATCATCAGGACGACCGCGAGGTCGCCCGGGAGCTGCGTCGCGTGCTGAAGCCGGGCGGACGCGGGCTCTTCACGGTGCCCGCTTTTCAGTTCCTTTGGGGACCGCACGACGTGCTGTCGCATCATTACCGGCGGTATCGTCTGGGCGAGCTCACCGACTGTCTCGAAGACGTCGGATTCGAAGTCATGCGTGCGACCTACTTCAACACCTTCCTCTTCCCCGTGGCGGCGGCCGTTCAGCTCGGCCGTCGGGCGCTGCGGGGATCCGCTTCGGTGGAGGCAGCTTCTGATCTCCCCGAGAAGGAAGGTGGTCTCGTGAACACGGTCCTCCGCGAGGTGTTCGCGGCGGAGGCCCACTGGCTGACTCGGGCCGACTTCCCCTTCGGCGTGTCCGCCGTGGCTGTCGTCTCCCGTGGGGAGCGTCCGTGATGAGCGACGCCCAGGCCGCCGACTTGCCCGGGCCCGAGCTGGCTTCGCGCCTGATCGGCCTCACCGGCTTCTACCTCCGGGTGGGCAAGCTCGAGGAGGCCGAGCGCGCCCTCGGTCTCGCCGGCATCGTACGAGAGGACAGCCTTCGCCAACGGATGGCCTGGGGACGCCTGGCCCTCGAGCGGGGTCAGCCGCGACGAGCGCTGCGCGAGTATCAGGGCGCCGTCGAGCTCGACCCCTTCGACGACGAGCTCCGCGACCAGGTGGGCGAGCTTCATCAGGAGCTCGGCGACCCGTTCTCCGCGGCGCAAGCGTGGCTGGTCGCCAAGGTGCTCGCTGGCTCCATCGACGAAGAGGGAGCCGAGGCCTATCAGGAGCAAGCCGAGAACGCGTTGATCTCCGTGGGGCGTGAAGGTGAGCTCGAGCCCGAGCTGGCGCGCGCCACCCAGGAGATCGAGGACTACGCCGAAGACGTCCTCGACAACAGCGGCTCGGCCAGCGCCAACGAGGAGATCGTCGAGACCCAGCTCGTCGGCCTCTCCAACTTCTGCATGCGCTCCGGGCAGCTCGACGACGCCGAGCGTCATCTCGCGCGGGCCCAGGAGCTGGTCGACGGGACTCAGGCCCAGGCCTTGGCCGTGTCGCGACTGGCGCTCCTGCGTGGTGACGCCGAGCGCGCCCGGGCGGCCCTGGAAGACGCGGCCGAGAAGGATCCCTTTTCCGACGAGGTTCGCGACCTGCTCGGCGAGCTGCTCGAAGCACTGTCGCAGCCGCGCCGCGCCGCTGAGGTTCAGGCCGACGCCTTGATCCTCGCCGGTCGGCTCGATGCGGAAGACCGACGCGAGCGGGTCGCGCGGCTCGACGAGCTGGTCGCCGCCACCAAGCCCGAGGGAGACCTCGTCGCGGCCCGGGACGAGTTGCTCGACGAGCGAGTCGAGATGCAGGCGTCGCTCGCGCGCCGCGCCGAGGACGAGGCCGATGCCATGGCCAAGACCTGCGGCATCGACGAGTTCGAGACCCTCGGCCCCGCCGACGATCCCAGCCCGCGTGGCGAGGCGCCTCCCGCCTCGGGCGTGTTCACCCCGACTCCGGGACCACCGCCGGCCGCTGCGGCCGAGCCGCCCTCGCTCGCCGGGCCGGCATCGCAGGCAGGCCCCGCGTCGCACGCGGGTCCTGCTTCTCAGGCCGGGCCGCCCTCGCAGGCGGGAACGACTCCGACGATCGAGCCCGCTCCGCCGCAAGGGGCCGCCTCGGCTGCCGACCGTCCGCAGGACGGCCCGTCGTGGATGGGGCCTGCCAGCCACGCGTTGCGTGGCGTCGGCGTGTTCCAGGCCTTGAAGGAGGCCGATCTCGAGCTCCTCGAGAACGCCATCGAGCGTCAGAGCCTCGTGGCGGGCACGGTCATCTTCAACGAGGGCCAGCCCTCCGACGACATCTACGTGGTCGAGAGCGGCCACGTGAACGTGCAGCGCGAGACGCCCTTCGGCACGCAGATCCTCGCGTCGGTGGGGAAGGGCTCGATCTTCGGCGAGATGAACTTCATCGATCGCCTCTCGCGCTCGGCCGACGCCGTGGTCCTCGAGGACTGCAGCATCATTCGCGTGTCGCACGAAGCTCTCAACGAGGTCTTCGCCGCCGAGCCGACCCTCGCCCTCGCGGTGCTGCGCGAGTTCTGGCAGGGCCTGGCCATGAAGGTGCGCGAGGCCAACGAGCTCATGAAGGCCTTCTTCGCCGACTCCACCAGCGGCGGCCCTCCTGGCGCCAAGGCACGCGAGAGCACCGACGGCAACAAGGTCGGCGTGGGCGAGTCCGACGTGAGCGACGTCCTGCACGAGCAGGGGCTCACCGCCGAGGAGCTGCGTCGCCTGGCCACCTACGCCGAGGCCCGCAGCTTCCCCGCCGAGGCGGCCGTCTTCCAGGAAGGCGATCCGGGCACCGCGCTCTTCGTCGTGCTGGGTGGACGCGTGCGGATCTCCAAGCACATCCCGGGAGTCGGCGAGGAGGCGCTCGCCATCCTCGACCGCGGCGACTTCTTCGGCGAGATGGCCCTCATCGACGGCTCGCCACGCTCGGCCAGCGCGATCTCCCACGTGCCCGACACGCAGGTGCTGCGCATCGATCGCGATCACCTCGAGGACCTCCTCGCCGAAGGCGGTCGCGCCGCCCGCGAGCTGCTGTCGATCCTCTGCCGGCTGCTGTCCAGCCGTCTCCGTGAGATCAACGACCGCATCATCCAGTGGCGGATGATGTCGGGCGGCTTCCAGTAAGCACCGCCCGGTCGTGTTCTACCGTCTCGTTCGTCTCGCCTCCATCCCCGTCTTCCTGGCGTTTTTCGGCCTGCGTCGCAGCCGCGTGCAGGTCCCGGCGGGACCGCTCATCGTCGCCGCCAACCACGTTTCCTTCCTCGACCCGGCGGTGCTCGGCTCGGTCTTTCCGCGCTCGATCCACTTCCTCATGAACGAGAAGGTCTGGCGGCTTCCCCTGCTCAACTGGTTCTATCGAGGCATGCAGGCGGTGCCGGTGGATCGCAGCGCGAAGGGGAGCCGTCGTGCGCTGGCGTCGGCCCTCGTGCAGCTCGGTGCGGGGCGGGTGGTCGGCATCTTCCCGGAAGGCGGACGAGTGCCCGAGGGCGAAAGCCGCGAGGGGCTCTCCGGCGTGGCGCTGCTCGCGCGTCGCACCGGTTGTCCGGTGATGCCCTGCGGCCTTCGCGGGACGGCCGAGGCCCTGCCGATCGGCGGCAAGCTGCCGCAACTCACGAAGGTCGAGGTGTGCTTCGGCGAGCCCCTCGAGCACGCGAGCTTCAGTGAGCGCACGGGGCTCACCGGACGAGAAGCCGACCAGGCCTTCACCACCGAGCTCATGCGACGCATCGCCGAGCTGGCGGGCACCCCCGAGGAAGCTCGGGAGGCCGCGTGAGCGCATTCCTGATCCCGGCCGGTCTCGGCTACCTGCTCGGGTCCATCCCGTTCGGCCTCCTGCTGGCGCGACTCTTCGGCGCCGGCGACGTGCGCAGCCAGGGCTCGGGCAACATCGGCGCGACCAACGTCGCTCGCAGCGCCGGCATGCACGTGGGCCTGCTGACCTTCGCCCTCGACGCGGCCAAGGGCGCCGTGCCGGCCTGGTTCTTCCTCGGTCGCTCGGCCGAGCTCGGCTGGGCGGCGGGGCTGGCCCCGGCCGCCGTCGCGGGGGCCGGGGCCGTGTTCGGACACTGTCTCTCGATCTGGCTGAAGGGACGGGGCGGCAAGGGCATCGCGACCTACTTCGGTGCGACGGTGGTCCTCCTGCCCTGGTGCGGGCTCGCGTTCGCCGTGGCGTGGATCGTGACCCTGCTGCTGTCGCGCTACGTCGCGGTGGCCTCGGTGCTGGCGACCTGGGTCGCCGTGGTCACCGCTTCGGTGCTGAAGGCGCCGGTGGTCGCGGTCGCGCTGGGGCTGGCGGCGTTGCTGTGCACCATCCGTCACGAGAGCAACTTCCGACGGCTGCGCGTGGGCGAGGAGTCCAAGATCGGCCAGTCGGACGAGAAGGAGGAGCAGGCATCGTGAGCGAGCTGTCGACGACGGTGCTGGGAGCCGGTTCTTGGGGCTCGGCCATGGCCATGCTGATCGCCCGTTCGGGTTGCCCGGTCAAGCTCTGGTGCCGGAACCCCGACGCCGCGGAGGCCCTGCAAGCGAAGCGCAGCGACGAGCGCTACCTGCCGGGCATGTCGCTGCCCCCGTCGATCGAGGTGGGCTCCGACCTCGCTGCGGCCGTCGACGGAGCCGAGCTCCTCGTGTCCGCGGTGCCGAGCTCCGGCACGCGGGAAGTCGCGCGCGCGCTGCGCGAGCAGGACCTCCGCGGAGTCTCCTGGCTGTCGACGAGCAAGGGCCTGGAAGGTGATCGGCTGTTGAGAATGAGTCAGGTCATCGACGAGGTGCTCCCGGCGCTGGGTGGTTACGCCGTGCTGTCGGGACCGTCGTTTGCGAAGGAGGTCGCCGAGGAGCAGCCGACCGCGGTGGTGGTCGCCTCCGAGGACCTCGACCTGGCGCGTCGTCTCCAGGAGCAGCTCTCAGGACCGCGCTTCCGCGCCTACGCCAGCGACGACGTCGTCGGCGTGGAGCTGGGCGGAGCGGTGAAGAACGTCATCGCGATCGCGGCCGGCCTGCTCGCGGGGCGCGGCTTCGGTCACGACCCGCTGGCAGCGCTCATCACGCGAGGCCTGCACGAGCTGTCGGCTCTCGCCACGGCGCTCGGCGGTCGACCCGAGACCATGGCCGGGCTGGCCGGTCTCGGGGACCTCGTGCTCACCTGCACGGGGCCGCTGTCCCGCAACCGGCGCCTCGGTGAGGCCATCGGTCAGGGCGCGAGCACCGAACAGGCCCTCGCCGCCCTCGGTCAGGTGGCCGAAGGAGCCACCACTGCCCGCAAGGTCGTCGAGCTGGCCGAGAGTGTCGGGGTCGAGATGCCGATCAGCACCGCGGTCGTCCGCGTGCTCGAAGGAGCCAAGGCGCCGGGCGATGCCCTCCACGACCTCATGACCCGCTCGCTCAAGGACGAGCGAGCCTGAGCTCGATGTCCATGGTCGACCTCCACTCCCACGTGCTGCCCGGTGTCGACGACGGGTCCCCCGACCTCGAGGTCTCCCTCGAGATGCTGCGTCAGTCGGCGGCCGGCGGGACCACGGTCCTGGCGGCGACGCCGCATCAGCATCCTGGGCGCTACCCCAACCAGCGCCCGGTCCTCGAGGAGGCCCACGCTCGTCTCGTCGCTGAGCGCGACCGCTGCGTCGCGGCGGGGGAGACCCTCCCGGAAGTCGTGCTCGGCTCGGAGGTCCACCTCGACGCCGGCCTGGTGGAGCGTCTCGCCTCGGGCGAGTTGCTCACCCTGGGCGGCAGCGACTGCGTGCTGCTGGAGCTCCCCGACGTCTTCCCCAGCTCGGCCGTCGAGCAGGCGCTCCATGCCCTGGCGGTCGCGGGGCATCGCGTCCTGCTCGCGCATCCCGAGCGCAACGCCCAGATCCTGCGAAAGCCCGAGCTGCTCCGACGCTACCTCGACCTCGGCGCCCTGGCTCAGGTCACCGGCAGCTCGGTGGCCGGCCGTTTCGGCTCCGACTGTCAGGAGGTGGCGCTGAGCTGGCTCGACATCGGCTGGGTCCACGTGGTGGCCTCCGATGCCCACGACCTGGTCAGGCGGACCACCTCGCTCGCCGAGGCCCGAGCGGTCGTCGAGGACCGGGCGGGGCCCGAGACGGCCCGCCGCCTCTTCGAGGACTGCCCCCGCTCGCTGCTCGCCGGGACCCCCCTCCAGCTACCTCTCCCAGGGGAGTGGCAGCCACCCCGCCGGGGGCTCTGGTCGCGGGTCTTCGGCCGCCGGTGAAGCCGGGCCCGTGACCCGGCGTCCCTGAGGACGAGGCGATCGTTCCTGGTCCGGGTCGGGCGGTGTTCTGTACACTTCGCGTCGAGCGTCGTCTCCAGGAGGCTCTCGAATGTTGCGCTCCCGCCAGCTCCCCATCTTCGTGACCGGTCTCGCCGTGCTCTTCCTGCTCGGCTCCGTGCCGTCGGCCGACGCCGACCGTCGGAGCAACAAGAGGGACCGCACCAAGCGGGCCAAGAAGCAGGTGCAGACGGAGGAGGAGACCTGGCGCAAGGCCTACGAGAACTACCGCTTCGGCTATCAGTGGTTCCAGCAAGGCCTGCTCACCAAGGCACGCGAGCATCTCGAGATCGCCTTGGACCTCGAGCCCAACTACGACGAGGCGGCCTACGTGCTGTCCCTCGTTCACCTCGAGCTCAACGACCACGCGGCCGCGATCCGGCTCGCCGAGCGGGCCCTCGACCGCAATCCCTTCTTCACCGAGGCCTGGAACGTGAAGGGCCTCGCCCTCGCGCGTCAGGGTCGCTACGACGAAGCGCTCGCCGCCTTCGAGGCGGTCAAGGCCGACATCAGCTTCCCGACGCCGGAGATCGCGCACTTCAACATCGGCAAGGTGCTTGCCGAGATGGGTCGCTGCGACGAGGCCATCCGGCATCTCGAGAAGGCCACCGAGATCAACGAGGAATTCGGCAAGGCGCACTTCCTGCTCGGCGACTGCTGCGAGCAGGTCGGCCAGGTCGGCACGGCCCGCATTCATCTCGAGCGGGCGGCGAAGTTCCTGGCCGACGACCCGCAGGTCCACTACCGCCTCGGCTACGTCTGCCTGAACCTGGGCGACGTCACCTGCGCCCGGATGCACCTCGACAAGGTGCGCTTCCTCAGCCCGTCCAGCCCGCTCGCCCACGGGGCCCGGCAGCTGCTCGAGCAGATTCACTTCCGGTAGAGAGCGCTTGAGCAAGGAAGGTGGCGGCGGCGTCTTCGGCCGTCTCAAGCGCGGTCTCTCCAAGACGCGGCAGGCCCTCACCGGCTCGCTCGGCGATTGGCTGGGAGGGAAGCAGGCGGCCCTCGACGATCTCGAGGACGCCCTGCTCATGTCCGACGTCGGTCTCGCGACCTGCGAGCGGCTCGTCAAGGACCTGAAAGACGCCCGTGTGAAGGATGCCGACGGCCTGCGCGATCGGCTCCGCAAGAACCTGCTCGACTCCCTGAAGAAGCCCGACCGACCCGAGAACCATCCTTCGGACGGTCCGCGTGTCATCGTCTTCGTCGGCGTCAACGGCACGGGCAAGACGACGACCATCGGCAAGCTGGCCGCGCGCTTCCAGGCCGACGGCGCGAGCCCGGTGCTGGTCGCTTGCGACACCTTCCGCGCCGCCGCCATCGACCAGCTCGGGGTGTGGTCGGAGCGCTCGGGCGTGCCGCTGGTCAAGCAGGCGCCCGGCGCCGACCCGGCCTCCGTTCTCCACGACGGACTGGAGCGAGCCCGGCAGCGGGGTGAGTCTCCCGTGCTCGTCGACACCGCCGGTCGACTCCAGGCCAAGACGCACCTCATGGACGAGCTCGCGAAGATGGGACGGGTCGCCAGTCGGCTCGTGCCCGGCTCGCCCCACGAAGCCTGGCTCGTGCTCGACGCGACGACCGGTCAGAACGGCCTGTCTCAGGCGCGCGAGTTCTCGAAGGCCATCCCCCTCACCGGGGTCATCCTCACCAAGCTCGACGGCACCGCCAAGGGCGGCATCGCCTTCGCCATCGCCTCGGAGCTGGAGCTCCCCATCCGCATGGTCGGCGTGGGGGAGGGCATCGACGACCTGCTGCCCTTCGATCCGGAGGCCTTCGTGGACGGCCTGCTCGGAGCCGAAGCCGTCGGCCTGTCGTGACCGGCGGCCCGGTCGTCGGTCCCGAGCACCGCGCCCGGGTCCTGGAGCTCGCCGAGCGTGGGCTTGGCCGCGTCGCTCCCAACCCGCCGGTGGGGGCGCTGGTCCTCGATGAGGCCGGCACCGTCGTCGGCGAGGGCTACCACGTGCTGGCTCGACGCCACCACGCCGAGGTGGCCGCCCTCGAGGACGCCGGTGATCGAGCACGAGGCGGCACGGTGGTCGTGAGCCTGGAGCCCTGCTCCAGCCATGGGCGAACGCCACCTTGTAGCGACGCCCTGCTGGCCGCCGGCATCCGACGCCTCGTCGCCTTGCTGCCCGACCCGGATCCCCGTCACCGGGGACGGGGCTTCGAGCTCCTGCGCGAGGCGGGAATGGAGGTCGTCGTCGAGCCGGCGGGGAGCCCCTGGCGCGAGAAGGCGGCGGTCGTGGTCGCGGCCTTCTGCTGCCGGGCGATCCATCGGCGACCGCTGGTCACGCTCAAGGCCGCGACCAGCCTCGACGGTCGGGTCGCGGCCGCGTCGGGCGAGAGTCAGTGGATTACCGGGGAATCGGCCCGGCGCCGCGTGCACGAGCTACGCCGGGACGCGCAGGCCGTGCTGGTCGGCGTCGGGACCGTCCTGGCCGACGATCCGCGTCTGACCGTGCGGCTGCCCGGCGTCGAGTCGGATGGCCCCCTGCGTGTCGTGCTGGACCCGAGGCTCCGGACCCCGCCGACCGCGCGGCTCTTCGCCGAGCCCGACGAGGGAGAGGCGGGAGGCCCGGTGCTGGTCGTCCACGCCGAGGACGCCGAGCCCGGGACCCGGGAGCGTCTCCGTGCCGCCGGGGCCGAGCTGCTGGCGTTGCCCGTGGACGAGGAGGGTGGCTTCGACCTGCCGGCGCTGCTCGCGGCCCTCGAGACTCGCGACGTCCTCGAGCTCTTCGTGGAGGGAGGCGGCATCACGGCCGGACGCTTCCTCCCGCACGTCGACCGCCTCGTGCTCCATCTCGCCCCACTGGTCCTGGGTGGAGCGGGGCCGGCGGCGGTCTTCTCGAGCTTCGGGGCGGAGAGCCTCGCCGACGGCGTTCGCTTCCATCGAATGGAACAGTCGCGGCACGACCATGACATCGAGCTGGAAGCTTGGCGTGACGGGGGCTTCGATCCCGTTCAGCTAGCGGCCGCCGACCCGACCGCGTGACATGATCTCGTCGATTCCCGTCCCCAGAAAGCGCCGATCATGAGCCCCTCCATCACCGATCACGTCCGTCTCGTCGAGGAGGCGCTGGACGAGCTCCGCGCCGGCCGAATGGTCATCGTCGTCGACGACGAGAACCGCGAAAACGAGGGCGACCTCGTCATGCTGAGCGAGCACGTCACGCCCGCGGCCGTGAACTTCATGGTCACGCACGCTCGTGGCCTGGTGTGCCTCTGCCTCAGCGCCGAGCGCTGCGACGAGCTCGAGCTCCCGATGATGAGCGCCCGCAACACCGCGCCGCGCTCCACGGCCTTCACCGTGTCCATCGAGGCTCGCGAGGGGACGACCACCGGCATCTCCGCGGCCGATCGGGCGCTGACCATTCAGGTGGCTTCGGACCCCAGCAAGGGCGCCGACGACCTGGTCCGCCCCGGTCACGTGTTCCCGCTCCGGGCGATGCCCGGCGGCGTGCTGCGTCGGGCCGGTCACACCGAAGCCGCGGTCGACCTGGCGCGCCTGGCGGGCTCGGTCCACGCCGGGGTGGTGTGCGAGATCATGAACGAGGACGGCTCGATGGCCCGTCGGCCCGACCTCGAGCTCTTCGCCGAGCGGCATGGGCTCAAGGTCCTCGCGGTCGCCGACCTCATCAAGTACCGGATGGTCCGCGACGAGCTGGTCCGTCGGGTCGCGCAGCCCAGCCTGCCGACGGCGGAGGGTGACTGGCAGGTCATCTGCTACGACAGCCTCGTCGACGAGAAGAACCACCTGGCCTTCGTGCACGGTCAGGTCGACGACGGGCAACCCGTCCTGGTCCGCGTCCACTCCGAGTGCCTCACGGGCGACGTGTTCGGCTCGGTCCGCTGCGACTGCGGCGATCAGCTCGAGGCCGCCAAGCGCGCCATCATCGAGGCGGGCGCCGGGGTCATCGTCTATCTCCGTCAGGAGGGACGGGGCATCGGGCTGGTCGAGAAGCTCAAGGCCTACGAGCTCCAGGACGCCGAGGGGCTCGACACCGTCGAGGCCAACGTCCAGCTCGGGCACCTTCCAGACAAGCGTGACTACGGCACGGGCGCCCAGATCCTCCGGGACCTCGGCGTGCGTCGCATCCGCTACATGACGAACAACCCCCACAAGTTCGTCGCCATCGAGGCCCACGAGCTCGAGATCGTCGAGCGCGTGCCCCTTGAGGTCACGCCCCACGAGCGCTCGCGGTCCTACCTCGAGACCAAGCGCGACAAGATGGGCCACCTCCTCACCGGCCTCTAGTGCTCCGTTCCCGAAGTGGCCGCAACATCTCGGCGCGCCTCGCCGCTGCCAGCTTCGTTCTCCTCCACTCGGAAATGCTCACGTAGTTACGGCTACGCTCCGCTTTCCTCGGTCGTCGGGCCTCGCTGACAACGCCGATCCATCGCCGATCTCGTTGCGCGCACTTCAGGAACGGAACACTGGCTCCGGCGCCCGCGAGACCGTCCTTCGCCAGGGCGTTGTTCGATCGTCGTCCGATGTCAGCAACGTGACGCTCGGGCACTCGTTCGTGACGCCTGTGGCGGCGTCAGCCTGTTGAGCACTGCCCGTGGTGGCTCTTCACGGTCGACTCCGGTTGGCACTGGTCCTGCACTCCCGGAAGCGTCCCATCGTCATTCGCTCGAGTGGCGGCAGGGAGTCACCTCGCTCACAGGAGACGTCAAGAGATGCAGGACCTGCTCACCGTCAAGGAAGTCGCCAAGCTCCTCCGGCTCTCACCTCAGACCCTCTACAAGATGCTCGAGAACGGCGAGATCCCGGCGTTGCGCATCGGCAAGCAATGGCGTTTCGAGTCCCAGGCGGTTCGGGACTGGCTCGCCAACCGTGGAGAGGGGGCTCCCACCGCGCTCCCGGTCGGGGCCGGGGCGGCGATGGGCACCTCTCCGGAGTGACGCCGGCTACTCGTCCAGCGGGCTGAGCGGCGCGCCGTCGCTCCGACCTGGGCTTGGAGGCGGGCTCGGGGGCGCGGCGGTGCCGTGACCGGCTGGGCTCGAACCACGGCCGGTCGTGGTGGTGGCGTCCTCGGGATGCGCCGCCGCCACGCCGGTGGGGAGTCGGGACGAGCCCTCGGAGTCCGCGACCGAAGAGGACTCCGGTCGGGGGGCGACCAGGTCGGCGGGGAGCCGATCCGTGGGGGAGTCGGTGCTCGCGTCCGCGTCGACGTCATCGACGTCGACGGGTGTCGTCGTCTCGACGGAGACCGCCGGGGCGCGAGCCTCGGGCTCCGGCCGAACCTCGGGCGCGGCGGGCTCGGTCATCGCGTTGCGCGCGGCGGTCACCCGCTGATGGGCGGCGGCGGCTCGCGCGACGTCGGAGGCCGAGGGCGGCTGCGCGGTGAGGGCCTCTCGGCGTTCGCGAGCCGCGAGGCGCAGGGCGGCCTCGTCGTCACCGGGAAGGCCGTGGTCCGCGGTGCGGGGGGCCTCTCCCCGGGCACTGAGCGGCGTGGGAGCCACGCGGGCCTGGTCCTCGGCTGCCTGGCCTTGCTGGGCCAGGGCCCGAGCGTCCTCCAGGCGGGCCGGGCTCACCTCGACGAGGACTGGCTCGTCGGGGGTGGAACGGCCCGTGCTGCCGCCAGCGGTGGGGTCGTCCGTGGTCGCCGGCTTGCGGGCCGTGGGATCGAGGGCGTGCTGTTGCGCGAGTACTGGCAAGATCATCGTGGTGTCGAGCCGTCGATGAGGGTCCGCCTTGCCTGTTCCGACTCATCGGTCCCTGAGTCCGACGCTTGAGCACTGAACGAGGTGAATCGTGGCCAGCTCGGATGATTCGGGTCGATCCGACGCGAAGGAAGCCTGGTTGTTCCTGTGCGTGGCCAACTCGGCCCGCAGTCAGCTCGCCGAGGCCGTCGCGCGAGAGCTCGACCCTGAACGCGAGATCTGGAGCGCCGGCTCGGCGCCGACTCAGGTGCGACCCGAGGCCCTGACGGTGCTCGAGGAAGCCGGGCTGCCGACCGACGGGCTGCGCTCGAAGGGCCTGGGCGACGTGCCGATGGAGCGGGTCGCCATGGCCGTGACGCTCTGCGCGGAGGAGTCGTGCCCGGTCCTGCCGGCGGGGCTCGAGCACCGTCACTGGCCCCTGCCCGACCCGGCGGTGGCTCCCGAGGCCGAGCGCCTCGACGCCTTCCGCACGACCCTGGCCGAGCTTCGCCGAGGCCTGCCGGACGTCCTGAGCTCCTGACTCGAGCGGGGTCTTGCCAGGGACCCACGGTCCGACCGAACATCTCGCCTCCCGGTGGCCGCCAGGCTGCCTTCGGAGAGGGCCGCCGTGAGCGAACGAAAGACCGTGCTGTCGGGGATCAAGTCCACCGGACGATCCCACCTGGGCAACTACTTCGGGGCGATGAAGCAGTTCCTCGCGCTCCAGGAGCTCGGCCACGAGCTCTTCGTCTTCGTCGCCGACTACCACTCGCTGACGTCGGCGCGGGATGCGAACGTGCTCCGTGAGGAGACGATGGCCATCGCCATCGACTATCTCGCCATCGGGCTCGACCCGGACAAGACACATCTCTTTCGGCAGTCGGACATTCCAGAGATCCCCGAGCTGTCATGGATCCTCGCGTGTGTCTGTCCCAAGGGCTTTCTCGACCGGGCTCACGCGTTCAAGGATGCCAAGGCCAAGGGCGAGGACCTCAACGCCGGGACCTACACGTATCCGATCCTCATGGCCGCCGACATCCTCGCCTACGGCTCGCATCTCGTGCCGGTGGGGAAGGACCAAGCCCAGCACGTGGAGTACGCCCAGGATCTCCAGGGCAAGTTCAACCACGAGTTCGGCGAGGAGGTGCTCGTCCGACCCGAGCCGATGATTCAGTCGGAGACGGGTCTCATCCTCGGGCCCGACGGCGAGAAAATGAGCAAGAGTCGGGGCAACGTCATCGAGCTCTTCGAGCCGGTGAAGTCCTTCGAGAAGAAGCTCAAGAGGATCAAGACCGACTCGAAGACGGTGGAGGAGCCGAAGGACCCGGACACCTGTCCGGTCATGACGCTCTACAAGCTCTTCGACCCCGAGGGCGTGCCGGCCCTGGAGGAGAAGTACCGGGCGGGCGGCATGGGCTACGGCGTCGCGAAGCAGGCGCTGATCGATGCCACGCGAGCCGAGCTCGATCCCCATCGCGAGCGGCGGGCGGAGCTCGAGGCGGACCTCGGCTCGGTCGAGGCGGTGCTCGTGAAGGGAGCCGAGGCGGCCCGGGAGCGGGCGGGGGAGATCCTGGGACGCGTGCGACGAGCCTGCGGCTTGGACTGAACAGCTCAGGCTCTCGCGCGGGTGGAGATGGCCGGAAACCGGTCCAGGTGCTCGGATTCGAATTCGGGTCGGAAGGGCTGCCCGGAGTAAGATCTGTCCGCCATCTTCAACGTGCGGGAGCTCACCATGATCGGTCGTCGCCGCCTCGGTCTGGTCGTCTTCGTCGCTGCCTTGAGCCTGTCGGGCCAGGCGGTCGCGGTCGATCCGGACTTCAAGCTCTTCCTCGAGGACTTCCCCACCACGCCCCTCCAGCGGGTGGTCGTGGGCATCAACGTCGAGGGGACCCCCTTCCCTGCGCTCACGGCCGAGGGCTATCCCCACGCCGAGGCTCTGCTGGCCGGCACGACCTGGGACTTCTCGGCGATCCGTGGCAGCGATGACGTCGTCATTCAGTTCGCACCGCCCGACGACGCCTGGACTTGCTACCTGCCCGAGGATCCCGGAGAGAACTGCGGCTTCGCGCATCCGGGCGTCGACCTGCTCCTCATCCAGGACGGCCTGCTCACCGGCTCCCGCGACGCGGTGGCGCTCGACGACGACGGGATGGGGACGGTCTTCGTCCGGGGCTGGTCCATCGACGAGAACTCGGCGGAAGAGCTGCGGCTGTGTCTCTGGCCGGAGGAGGGGCGCAGGGACGCCCCGTTCTTGAGCTTCGCCGGGGTCGAGCCGATGCCGCCCTTCAGACGCTTCATGGATGCGCTCACGCCGCCGTGGCAGAGCGAGCTCTTCGAGTGCAGCGGTGCGACACCGGCCGGCGTCGCGCTCAATGCGCCCTGCGGGGCCGATGGCACGCAGGCGATTCTCGACGACTCGAGCGATGGCCAAGGACGCTTTCTCGGTCGGGTCGCGAGTGCCGGCACGGTGACCCTGCCGAGCGGCCACGTGCTGGATGCCCTGCTGGCCGAGGTGTTGGTCTCCATGGGGGCCTCGATCACGGTGGGTCCTTTCTGCGTCGCTTCCGGAATGCAGGTGCGTC
This sequence comes from Acidobacteriota bacterium, assembly GCA_039029535.1. Lineage (GTDB taxonomy): Bacteria > Acidobacteriota > JBCCFW01 > JBCCFW01 > JBCCFW01 > JBCCFW01. The sequence continues at coordinate 2,497 of JBCCFW010000125.1, read as the reverse complement.
AGTACCAGTTGACCTGGTTGGTCCCGCACTACGGTCCGATCATCCAGGTCCGGAGCGGCTCCGATCAGGGGCCCGATCTCACATCGTGGACGGTGGGTGGCACGACGGTCATCGGTTACGGCTTGCTGCCGCCCCTCTCGATGAGCCTGGTCTCGGCCGGCGCCGACTCGCTGACCGTGTCATGGGACGTCGGCCCGATCGACCGCTTCGCGGACGGTCACGTCGTTCAGTACAGCACCGACCCACCGTCGGAGTGGGAGAGCTTCCCGCCCATGGAGACGGCGCTCATTCCCGCCGGCACCAACCAGGCGGTGCTCCCGGGCCTGCTGGGTGACACCGAGTACCACGTCTCGGTCGTGGCGGTGCGCGACTACACGGATCCGATCTCCGGCGTCATGACGAACTACCGGAGCATCGCGCTGCCGACCACGATCGGCGCCGATCCCACCGGCGACGGCCCCTCCGCCGACGACACCAGCTACCCGCCCGTGCTGACCGCCACGACGACCAGCGCCGCGGTGGGGCGACTCGGCATCTACCGCGGCATCGACTTGACCGGTCCGACGCCGGTCCCTCCGCTCGCCGATGTCTTCACCTGCGGCGGCCTGTGTGAGACCGATGGCCTCGACACGGATCTCGCCGACCTCCGTCTCGTCGGTGAGGTGACAGCCGGTCCGGCCTCGCTCTCGCTCTACGTCCACAGCTCCCCGATCACGACCATGATGCTCTCGATCGACGGCAGCGACCTCGTCTTCACGGGAGGTTGAGTCGTGCGCAGCGCTGCCCGCGCGCTGGTCGTCGTCCTGTGTTGCGCCACGCAGACCGGCGTGGCGCTAGCCGAGGCAGAGGAGGCCGAGACCGAAGACGTCCCCGTTGCCGGGGCCTCGGCGGATGCCTCGGACGACGAGCTCACGGCCGACGAGGAGATCGACGCCCTCCTCGGTCCGTCGATCACCGAGGCGACGGTCGTCACGGCCAACCGGACGGAGCAGTCCATCCTCGACGCACCGGTGTCGGTGTCGGTCGTCGATGAGCAGACCATCGAGACCTCGGCGGCCGACAACATCGGTGATCTCGTCCGAGGGGTGCCGGGCGTCAACATCGTCCAGGTGTCGGCGCGTGACATCAACTTCTCGACGCGGTCGCCGGGAACCAGCCTCGCCGGTGGCGGCCTCGCTCTCGTCGATGGTCGCTCGATCTATCAGGACTTCTTCGGCCTGGTCATGTGGGACCTGGTCCCCGCCGACCTCTCCGAGCTCGAGCAAGTCGAGGTCGTGCGCGGCCCCGGCTCGGCGATGTGGGGTGCCAACGCGCTGACAGGAGTGGTCCACCTCCGGACCAAGTCGCCCCGCGACATGGCCGGTGGCCTCGCGGCGGTCGGTGGCGGAGAGCTCGGGACCAAGAGCGCCAAGCTCCGCTGGGCGCAGGCCTGGGAGCGTTTCAGCTTCAAGCTGGCCGGCGCCTATCTCGAGCAGAGACCGTGGGAGAGGAGCAACAATTTCTCCAACGGCGACCCGATCCCCATGACCTTCGAGTTCGAGAACGAGGGGACCAAGCAACCGAAGATCGATCTCCGGCTCGACTTCGATGCGCGCAAGGGGCGGCGCTGGTCGTATCGCGCTGGTTGGGCCCAGACCACGGGCCTGCTCTACACCGGCATTGGACCGTTCGCGATCGCCGACGGGAGCGAGGCGACCTACGCCGACGCCCGGCTCGAGACGAAGCGTCACGAGGTCAAGTTCTACGTCAACACGATCGACGGCGACGCGACCAACCTCCTCATCGGCACCGACTTCTTCTTCGACTCCAAGACCTGGGTCGGTGAGATCACCGGTCGTCGAGCGGTCGGTCAGCGTCACGCATTGGTCTACGGAGGGACTGGGCGGCTCGTGAAGTTCGACCTCTCCCTGGCACCCGGAGAGGACGAGCGAGTCGAGTTCGGCGCGTTCGTCGAGGATTCGATCGCGATCGGCAAGAAGTCCCAGCTCAACATCGGTCTTCGGCTCGACCACTTCGACACCATCGGGCTCACGGTCTCGCCGCGGTCGAGCTTCCTCTACCGCATCCGTGAGTGGATGACCCTGCGCGTGGCGCTCAACCGGGCCTTCCGGGCGCCCTCGCTCATCAACAACTACCTCCAGACGGCGGTGCCGAATCTCTACACGCTGCCGAACGGCAACGACTTCTTCTACGGTTCGCTCGCCGAGGGCGGCCCCGATCTCGAGGAAGAGCGAGTCGATGCGCTCGAGCTCGGCCTGACCGGAGTCGTGGGCAACAGCCTGGTGTCGGTGGCCGTCTACCGCAACGAGACCGGGAGCCAGATCGACTTCGCCGAGGAGCAGTACTACAGCGACGAGAGCCCGCCGACCTTCTGGAACCCCGACATTCCCGTGCCGGAGTGCCTGCTCGTGCAGCGCTTCCAGTACCGCAACGTCCCGTCGGGCAAGGTCATCGACGAGGGCTTCGAGCTCGGCGTCCAGTCGGACTGGGGGAGAGG
>JBCCFW010000124.1:0-22736 GCA_039029535.1 Acidobacteriota bacterium | reverse complement strand
CTTACATGAAGTGCTACCTAAAGCACAAGACAGAACCTCAGATTAAGAAGCTGGTCCAACGGGGTGATCTGGATGCGCCCCACCCACTAGGCGTCGCTCCTTTCTCGGCACGCAGGACGAAAAATCCCTCGCCGCTGGCCGTCGCGACGGCCGCACCGAGCCCCCGCTACCACTCGCTGGTGGCGGGGGATTCTTGCGTTGGGCTCGCTCTACTGAGCACCTCATTCGTCGCTCGCCGAGTCGGGCGCCCCACCCACTAGGCGTCGCTCCTCTCTCGGCACGCAGGACGAAAAAGCCCTCGCCGCTGGCCGCCGTGAAGGCCGCACCGAACCCCTGCTACCACGTTGCTGGTGGCGGGGGATTCTTGCGTTGGGGACAGCTGGGCTCGTCTCGTACGGACTGGAATCGGAGGGCTGCTCAGGCGATGTCTCTTACATGAGACTTCGCAAGCTGAGCGCTGAACGACATCCGGAAGACGAGATGCCCACGGCGTCGATGGCGGACCTCGCCTTCTTGCTGATCATCTTCTTCATGCTCACCTCGGTGTTCTCCGAGGATGCCGGCCTGAAGGTGACCCTCGCCCCGAAGGAAGCTCTCCCGGAAGACGCCGCACCCGAGCCCGCCATCGCCGTGCGCATCGGTGCGGACCGCGTGAGCGTCGACGAGCGAATCCTCGATCGTGACCGGCTGGTCCCGCAGCTCCAGGCCCACGTCCGGCCCCTGCTGATGACGCGCCCGGAGCGACCCGTCCTGATCCTCGGCACCCCGGATTCCTCCTACGGGCTCTTCATCGAGGTGCAAGACGCCCTCCGACAGGTCGAAGAGCTCCTGAAGAGCGAGGGCGTGCTCGCCGACCGGATGACGGTCTCGATCCCCAGCCTCGAGGAGATCGACCTCCTTGCGGACGTCTTCGGGAAGGAGCTGACCGGAGTCGTCAGGTGAGCCCGGAGCGAGGGCCCGAGCTCCTCGCCGAGACCGTCGAGGAGACTCCTCGCCCGGTCGTGAGCCCGTTCCGGGACCACGGGCAGGGTCATCGCGACACCGAGCGCTCCGCCGGCCACCTCGCCCTGGCGCTGACCAGCCTGCTCTTCGTCGCCCTGCTCGCCGTCGTCTTCCCCGAAGGACCGCCCGCCACCGAGCCGCCGCTCGAAGAAGGGCCGTCCTCGATCACCTACACGCTCCCACCGCCTCCGCCACCTGCCCCAATCCCGACGCGAGCCAAGCGGGAGCTCCCCCCCGTCGTCGTGCCGGCGCCATCACCGCCCACGCCGACACCCGAGCTGGTCGTCGACGAGGTCGAGCCCGAGCTGGCTCCCGTCGAGACCCGGCTCCCCAGCCGCCGTGGACCCCGTCGTCCGCCGGGCCCACCGGCGCCTCCGGCCGAGCCCAAGCCCTGGGCGGAAGGAGCGAGCGGACTGGTGAATCCCATGCCGCTCCACGCGCCGAAACCCGACTATCCGATGCACTTGAAGCGAATGGGGCGTCAGGGGACCGTGGTCGTGAGGTTGTTGATTGGGGTGGACGGAAGAGTTCACGAAGCGAAAGTACTGACAGGGCTGGACGAGCGGACCAACGCGCTCGTGCTGGCGGCGGTGAGGGAGCGTCGCTACGAGCCCGGTCGCGTCGGAGGCCGGCCCGTTCCGGTCTTGTCGACCGTCGACTTCGAGTTCGTCCTGCGAGGACGTTGAGCGAGCCGAGCGGCTCGAGAGAGGAAGGGGAGACATGACGAAGAACGCCCGCGAAACGAGAGCGGCCCAGGACGTGAGCAAGCCCGAGCTCGGCCTTTACCTGCGAGAAGAGGACCCCCGGCCCGCCAAGGTCTCCTTCGTCATCACGAGTTTCCTCTTCATCGGGTTGTTCCTGATGGCCTTCCCGCAGTCGGACCGAGCCGAGGTCCCGGAGGCCTACATCGAGGTGCCGGTCCTCTACGAGTACACGCCGCCGGTGAAGGAGCCGCCGAAGATCGAGAAGCGGAAGCCCATCGACGTGCCCAAGATCGCCCTTCCCGATCCCACGCCTGCCGATCCGGAGCCGTACTTCGAGCCGCCGCCCGAGCCCGAGGCCGAGCCGATCGCGAGCGACGTCGTGATCCGGCGGGGCATGCCCAAGGGCCCGCCCGTCCGGCCACGGGCCGACCCGGTCCGGGAAGGCACGATGGGGTTGGAGAACCCGCGGCTCGTGAAGGACCCCCGGCCCGACTACCCGGCCGTGGCCCGGCGGGCGCAGTTCGAGGGCACCGTGATCATCGAGGCCGTCATCGGGAGTGACGGTCGCGTGAAGAGAACCCGGCTGCTCCGGGGAGTTGGCCGATTCGGGCTCGACGAAGCCGCCCTCGAGGCTGTTCGGAAGCGGGTCTACGAGCCCGGTCGGCTCGAAGGGCGGCCCGTGGAGGTCCTCTCGACCATCCATGTCAGCTTCCGCCTCCGATAGCAGTCGGGTTGACGGAAACGGCCTGGAAAGCGGTGAGCCTTCGGGAATGCATCCGGGTTAGAATGTCGGGGGAGGAAGGATCCGCCGATGAGCCAAGAAGACAAGCACGACCTGAGCGCGGCCGAAGAGGTCGCGACTCGGCAGCACACGGCGACCGAGAACGCCGGCGACGAGCTGGTCGATCTCTTCCTCAAGGAGAGCGATCCGAAGCCGGCGAAGATCTCGTTCATCATCACGAGCTTCCTCTTCATCGGTCTCTTCCTGGCGGTCTTCCCCAAGGGCGAGAAGCCGGTCTTCGAGGAGATCGTCATCGACGTCCCCTTCATCGACGACTACGTGCCGCCGGTCAAGGAGCCCCCCAAGCAGCAGAAGATCGAGAAGCAGAAGGTCAAGAAGGTCGCGCTTCCCGATCCCACGCCAGAGGAGCCGGAGCCGCTCATCGAGCCGCCGCCGGAGCCCGAGCCGGAGCCCCTGCCGCCCAACGTGAAGGTCCGCAAGGGCGTGCCCCGGGGACCACCGCAGAAGCGGGGGACCGGTCCCGTCCGCGAGGGCACCGCCGGCCTCATCAACCCGAAGATCATCAAGGAGCCACAGCCGCGCTACCCCGATCTCGCCAAGCGAGCCGGTCTCGAGGGCACGGTCATCGTCCAGGCCCTCATCGGCAAGGACGGCAAGGTCAAGCGGGCCAAGCTCCTGAAGGGTCTCGGACGATTCGGCATCGACGAGGCCGCCATCGACGCGGTCGAGCGACGCATCTACGAGCCCGGAAGGCTCGAGGGCAAGCCCGTGGAGGTGCTCTCGACCGTCCGCGTGCAGTTCAAGCTGCGCTAGCGCGCCGCGCTGCGCGAGCACGTCGGTCGGTGCTTCAGGGCAACCTGGCGACCCTGTCGCTCCCCGGCCTGATCCAGCTTCTCCACCTGGAGCGGCGGACGGGCCGACTCGACTTGACCCCCGAGGCCGAGGTCGGTCCCGGGGGGAAGGTCTGGTTCGAGGACGGGTCTGCCATCCACGCGGAGCTTGGCGACGGTGGGGAAGGGGAGACCGCTCTCCGCGCCCTGCTCTCGCTCGAGAAGGGCGAATTCGCCTTTCTCACCGGGGAAGAGAGCCCTTCCCGCAGCATCGAGCTGCCCACGGAGCAGCTCGTCATGGAAGCTGCCTGCCAGCGTGACCACGAGCGTCGGGAAGGCTCGGTCCGCCCCTCCGACGTCCCGCGCTTCGCGCCGGTCGGTGACGGTGAGCACACCCCGCGCTTCAACACCCTCCAGTGGCGCGTCCTGGCCGCCATCGACGGCCGGAGGGACGTCGCGGCCCTGTCCGCGGAGCTGGGCCTGAGCCCGGCCGGCCTCGGCGACCTCCTCCAGGAGCTGGTCAAGGCCGGAGCGGTGGACCTGACCCCCGGCCATGCTGAATGATGACCCCTTCCGATCCGTCCAAGAAGCGTGTTCCGACTCCCCATGAGGGGATGTTTCCGCACGAGGTTCCAGCCGTGATCAACCAACACCTTGCCACCGCCAGCTCCCGTCTCACGGGCGTCGCCCTCCTGACGGCCGCGCTCGTCGTCCAGGCCCCCTCGACGGCTCGAGCGGCAGAATTCGAGACCTGCTGGGCGGCCTACGAGGCGTCCCGCTGGTCCGAGGCGGCCTCATGCTTCGAGGAATTGGTCGGCGAGTACGAGGGCTGGGCCTGGGGCCATCACTACCTGGGTGTCTCGCTCCACCAGAGCGGGCGCAAGGACGCTGCCCTCGAGCAATTCGGCCTCGCGATGGACGCCATGCCCTCCGACGAGGACCCGACCTTCGACCCGTTCTTCATGGCGGCCCAGATCCTCGCCGAGAAGGGCAACTACTCCCGTGGGCTCGACGTCCTGAAGCGCGGCCGGGATCTCCTCTCCGGTGACCAAATGGCCGACTTCCAGGCCCTCACCGGCCGGATGCAGTACGGGTTGGGCAACTGGTCCGAGGCCATCTCCGCCTACGAGGAGTCCGAGGACCGCAGCTACGACACCTACTACGCGATCGGCACGGCCTACTACAAGCTCGGCGATCTCGCCTCCGCGACCGACGCCCTCGAGCAGGCGCTCAAGAAGAAGCCGGGCGACCCCAGCACCGTCTCCTTCCTCCGCAACGCCTACACCAAGCGCGCCCAGTCGGCTCGTGACGACCGCGCCCAGGAGCGGCTCTGGACCAAGACGGCCGACATCGGCCGCCAGCTCCTCCGCAATCGGCCGAACTCGGTCGAGGCCAACGTCATGGTCGGCCAGGCCCTGATGGGCGCGAAGGACTACTCCGGCGCCCTCAAGTACCTGCAGGCTGCCGTCCGCATCAACCCGGGCCACTGCGAGTCCCAGTACAACCTGGCCCAGCTCCACGCGAACCAGGAGAACTGGTCCAAGGCCATCACGCACGCCAACAAGGCGATCGGCTGCCGCGGGCTCGACTCGAACGTGAAGCGAAACGCCCGGATCATCGCCGGCGACGCCCTCGTCGTGCAGGCCAACCGCAAGGTCGGGAAGCTCGCCGACAACGACTCCAAGGGGCGGCGGAGCGCCATCAGCGACTACAAGAAGGCCCTCGACCAGTTCCGGGCCGCCCAGAAGGTGCGGAGCTCGGCCCAGGTGAAGGACAAGATCGCTGCGGCGGACACCACCATCTCCGACCTCGAGTCCGCCATCGGGACCATCGAGGAGAACCAGCGCATCGACGAGGAGAACCAGCGCATCGAGGAAGAGAACCGCCAGAACGAGGAGAAGATGCGCAAGCTCCGCGAGAGTCGCGGCGGCTGATTCCGGCCAGCGCTCGCGCCCGACCCGTTTCGGGTCGCTCGACCCCATCGGTCTTCGTGATCGGTGGGGTCGTCATCGTCTTGAAACGCCCCTCTCCCCGTCGGTACCATTGCGCCACTCCGACGACAGTGACGGGTCGCAGTCTGCCCTCGTGGGTGAAGCTCCGTCCGCAGACCGTGGGCATCGGCCGACGGGATCGAGGTTCCGGTGAACCCCCTCACGCACTCCTTCGTGCCGATCGCCTTCATGATCTTCATGTCGGTGATGACCGGTCTCGGGGTCTTGTTCCTGTCCTGGCTGCTGTCGGGACGCCGGAGCTCGCAGGCCTCGGAGTCCATCTACGAGTGTGGTCTCGATCCGATGGACGCGCCGACCAAGCGTTTCTCGATCGACTTCCACGTCGTGGCGCTCCTCTTCATCCTCTTCGATGTCGAGGTCGCGCTACTCCTTCCCTGGGCCGTCTACTTCAGCGGTGTCGCCGACACCTCCTGGAAGATGATCGCCTTCATCGACTTCCTGGTCTTCATCGCGATCCTGGTCGTCGGCTACGTCTACCTCTACCGGGCGGGGGCCTTCGACTGGTCCCGCAGCCTCAGCGAGCGACGTGCCGAGGCCGAGGCCGCCCACCAGCAGGAGGCCGCGTGAGCAGTCCGAGCGTTCCCCCCGGTCTGGCCAAGGACGGGGCCGGTGGTTTCTTGACCACCAAGTTCGAAGCCCTGGTCGACCACTTCGACGCCCTCAAGAAGCCGCTCGACATGGCGGTGGGGCAGGGTCGGAAGTGGGCCATGTGGCCCATGCCCTTCGGCCTGTCCTGCTGCGCCATCGAGATGATGTCGATGGTCGGGCCCCGCTGGGACATCTCGCGCTTCGGCGCCGAGGTGCTCCGCTTCTCACCCCGCCAGGCCGACTTCATGATCATCGCCGGCACGCTGACCCGAAAGATGGGTCCGGCTTGCCGCCGCATCTACGACGAGATGCCCTTCCCCAAGTGGGTCATGGCCATGGGGGCGTGTGCATCGACCGGTGGTCCCTTCAACACGTACAGCGTGGTGCAAGGGGCCGACACCATCGTCCCGGTCGATGTCTACGTCCCTGGCTGACCGCCTCGACCCGATGCGGTCCTGTATGGACTGCAAGTGTTGCAGGAGAAGGTCGTGGCCATGGGTTACAAGACCACGACCGATGAGCAAGAACGTGCCAACGCGCGGGCGCTGGCGGGGGGCTCCGGCCCGGCCGTCGTGCCCGACGGCGGGGAGAGCTGAGGATGGCGACCGCCCCCGACGGCCAGTCGGTCCGCGGGCTCGACCAGGAGACCCTGGCCCGTCGGACCGTGGCGATTCTCGAAGAGGTCGGTGGCCAGCCCGTGCCCGACGTCCCCCTGGTCGAGACCTTTCGCGACCAGGTGGCCGTCCGCATCCCGGCCTCCCACTCCTTCGCGGTGCTCGAACGTCTGCGTGACGACGAGGGCCTCCGCTTCGACCTCCTCGTCGACGTGACCTGCGTGCACTGGCCTCACCGGCCCGCGCCCCTGGGGGCCTTCGACGTGGTCTATCACCTGGTCTCGATCCAGGAGGGGCACCGAGTCCGGCTCAAGGTCGCCTGCCCCGACCCGGACGAGGGTGTCGACTCGGCCGTGCCCCTCTGGGAGTCGGCCAACCTCATGGAGCGCGAGGCGCGCGACATGTTCGGGGTCACGTTCCGCGGTCATCCGGACCCGCGGCGGATCCTGATGTCCGACGACTTCGACGGCTGGCCCCTGCGCAAGGACTTCCCCTACCGCGGTCACTAGCTCGGCCGTCGGCCGGGTTCGAGAGCGCGAAGAGAGCGAGTGAGCATGTCCACCAACACGCAGCTGCCGGAGGCCGGCGAGGGGCTCTCCCCCGAGCTCATCGAGGCTCAGCGGGTCGAGACCGTCATCGAGCGGGTCTCCGACGACCGCATGGTCGTCAACATGGGACCCCAGCACCCGTCCACCCACGGCGTGCTCCGGATGGTCGTGACCCTCGACGGCGAGCGCGTCGTCAAGGTCGATCCGGTCCTCGGCTACCTCCACCGGGGGATGGAGAAGCTCGCCGAGGTCAAGACCTACAACCAGTACATCCCCTGGACCGACCGCTGGGACTACCTGGCGAACCTGCAGAACAACGTCGCCTTCGCGATGACCGTCGAGAAGATGATGGACTTGGAGGTGCCCGTTCGGGCGCGGCGCCTGCGGCTGCTGGCCTGCGAGCTGGCGCGGATCTCCGCCCACCTCGTCTTCCTCGGCACCCACGCCATCGACATCGGCGCGCTCTCGGTCTTCTTCTGGGGCTACCGCGAGCGGGAGAAGCTGCTCTCGTTCTTCGAGATGATCTGCGGGGCGAGGATCACGACCTCCTACACCCGCATCGGCGGCGTCATGCGCGACCTGCCGCCGGGCATGGAAGACGCCCTCAAGATCTTCCTGCGTGAGTTCCCCAAGTCGCTCGACGAGGTCGAGACGATGCTCACGCGGAACAAGATCTGGATGGAGCGGACCAAGGAAGTCGGCGCCATCAGCAGCGAGCAGGCGGTCTCGCTGGGCATCACCGGCCCCATCCTCCGCGCGACCGGCGTCGAGTACGACGTCCGCAAGGCCTTCCCGTACCTCGACTACGACGAGTTCGACTTCGACGTGCCGGTCGGCTCGGTGGGCGACGTCTACGACCGCTACCTCGTGCGCGTCGAGGAGATGCGTCAGTCCTGCCGGATCTGCCTCCAGCTCCTCGACAAGCTCGAGCCGGGTCCGATCGAAGCCGACGACGGCAAGGTCGTGCTCCCGAGCAAGGAGCGGGTCCTCAGCCGCATGGAGGACCTCATCCACCAGTTCATGATCGTGACCGAGGGTCCGGTCGCGCCGGCGGGCGAGGTCTATCAGGCCATCGAGGGCAGCAAGGGCGAGCTCGGCTTGTACCTCGTCAGCGAGGGCCTGGGTCGGGCCTACCGGATGCGGATCCGGGGGCCATCGTTCGTCAACATGGGGTGCCTGGCGCCCATGGGTGAGGGGGGCCTGGTCGCCGACCTGGTCGCCATCGTCGCCAGCCTCGATCCGGTGCTGGGAGAGGTGGACCGCTGATGTACGGCGAGGCCTTCGAAAAGAAGCTGGAGAAGCAGGAGTCCCGGTACCCCGAGGACCGCAAGCGCGCCAATCTCATGGCCGCCTTGCACGCCGTCCAGGACGAGGTCGGCCACGTGCCGGAGGACGCCATCCACTGGTTGGCGGAGCGCTACGGCATCTCCTCGGCAGACGTCCAGGGCGTCATCCGCTTCTACACGATGTTCTTCGAGGACAAGCCGGGCGAGCACGTCATCTGGGTGTGCCGCACCTTCTCCTGCGAGCTCATGGGCGGCGCGAAGGTCATGGCGGCCATGGAGAAGGCCCTCGGCTGCAAGGTGGGGGAGAGCGACCCCACCGGCACCTTCGGCCTGCGCTGGCAGGAGTGCCTGGCGGCCTGCGACAAGGCTCCCTGCGCGCTCATCGACAAGGACATGTACGAGTGCCTCACGCCGGAGACGGTCGAGCTCGTGCTCGAGCACGTCAAGAACGGCGGCGGCGGCGCCCGGGTCGAGGGCGAGAAGCTCGTGCCCCTGCGTGAAGGAGCGGTGAGATGAGCTACGAACCCGTTCTCATCGCCGGCTGCGACGACCCCGACAACGTGACCCTCAAGGGCTACGAGAAGCGGGGCGGCTACGCGACGGCCAAGAAGGTCCTCAAGAACATGGCGCCCGACGAGGTCGTCACCCAGGTCAAGGACTCCGGTCTCCGTGGTCGTGGCGGCGCGGGCTTTCCGACCGGCCTGAAGTGGACCTTCCTCGCCAAGGACACCGGCAAGCCGACCTACCTGGCGGTCAACGCCGACGAGTCCGAGCCGGGCACTTTCAAGGACCGCTACCTTCTCGAGCGCAACCCCCATCAGCTCATCGAGGGTTGCCTCATCGCCGCTTGGGCCATCCAGGCCCACGACGTCTACATCTACCTGCGGGGCGAGTTTCCCTACGGCCGCGACATCGTCCAGGCCGCCATCGACGAGTGCTACGAGAAGGGCTATCTCGGGGACAAGGTCTTCGGGAAGGACTTCCGCTGCAACATCACCACGGTCCTCGGCGCGGGTGCCTACATCTGCGGCGAGGAGACCGGGATGCTCGAGTCCCTCGAGGGCAAGCGCGGTCATCCCCGGAACAAGCCCCCGTTCCCGGCGGTCGAGGGCCTGTTCAACTGCCCGACGATCATCAACAACGTCGAGAGCCTGTCGGTGCTCGTTCCCATCCTCGAGCGAGGCAATGACTGGTTCCAGTCCCTCGGTTCCGAGAAGAACTGGGGCCCGAAGGTCTGGTGCGTGTCCGGCCACGTCAAGAAGCCGGGCATCTACGAGACGGCGCTGGGGCTCACCATCAACGAGCTCCTCGAAGAGCACTGCGGCGGCTGTCGCGACGGCCACTCGTTCAAGTCGGCGGTCCCCGGCGGCAGCTCCTGCGGCATCGTGAAGGCCTCCGAGTTCGACACCGCCCTCGACTTCGACGCCCTGCGTGAGGTCGGGAGCTCGCTGGGCACCGGCGGGGTCATGGCCTGGGACGACACCACGTCGATCCCCGAGGCCCTGGCGAACTTCATCGAGTTCTACGCCGAGGAGTCCTGCGGTCAGTGCACGCCCTGTCGTCAGGGCACCGGCTGGGCGGCCGGCATCCTCCACCGCCTGGTCCACGGTCACTACATGGACGGGGATTTCGACGAGCTGGAGCGAATCGCGCGGGGCTTCACCGGCACGACGATCTGCGCCCTCGCCGACGCCGCGGCGATCCCCATCCACTCGTACCTCGCGAAGTTCCCCGAAGAGTTCAAGGCGATGGCCGAACGTGCCCACGCCCTCACCACCGGAGCCTGACATGCCCAACTTCAAGCTCAACGGTCGTGAGGTCGACTACCGCGAAGGCGAGCTGCTCATCGAGGCGGCGGCCCGTCACGGCGCGGCGATCCCGCACTACTGCTACCACCCCGATCTCTCCTCGCCGGCCAACTGTCGAGCCTGCCTGGTGGAGATGGCCGGCGCTCCGAAGTTGATCCCGTCCTGCCAGTGGACGGTCAACGAGAAGATGGAGATCTTCACCGAGAGCGAGAAGGTCCAGCAGGCCCAGCGCGACGTCCTCGAGTACTTGCTCATCAACCACCCCCTGGACTGCCCGATCTGCGACCAGGCAGGGGAGTGCAAGCTCCAGCAGTACGCCTACCTCTTCGGCCCCGACCGCTCCTCGATGGAGGAGCCCAAGGTCGAGCTGGACAAGCGCAAGACCATCGGGCCGCGCGTGGTGCTCGACCAGGAGCGCTGCATCTCCTGTACGCGCTGCGTGCGCTTCCTCGAAGAGGTCACCGAGACCGCTGAGCTGGCGATGTCCAACCGAGGTCATCACAGCTGCGTCGACGTTCACGAGAACCGCTCGGTCGACAACGACTACTCCGGCAACATCGTCGACATGTGCCCGGTGGGAGCGCTCACCAACAAGAGCTTCCGCTTCGAGTCCCGCGTCTGGTACCTGCACGCGGTCGACACGACCTGTTCCGGGTGCAGTCGCGGTTGCAACGAGACCGTCGACTGGCGCGCCGAGCGCCGTGGCTTGCCGCGCATCCGCCGCATCCGTGCGCGGCGCAACCCGGCGGTGAACAAGTCCTTCATCTGCGACAGCGGGCGCTTCATGTTCGAGGACATGGACAAGGGTGAGCGCCCCGTCCACGCCCGAGGCGGACGCGCGGCCGAGCATGGACCGGGCAAGAACCTCGTCGCTGCGCAGGCCAACCTGGGACAGCGCTTGCGTGCCCTGGCCAACGACAAGGAGAGCGGTTTCCTGGGCGTTCTCGTCTCGGGTGCCGAGACCATGGAGGAGCTCGAGGCCCTGGCGACCCTCGCCCGAGCGCTCGATCCGAAGGCGCTGCTCACCTGCCCCGCCGTCGAGGATGGCGATCTCGACGACATCCTCAAGCGCAAGGATCGTCAGCCGAACCGCAACGGCGCTCGAGCGTTGGGCTACGGCGACGACGTGGACGGTCTCGCGAGCCGCTCCTTCGTGCTGGTCGTCGATGCCGACATGCGTCTCGACCACGGCCTGCCTGCCGACCTCGTCGGCAAGGCCGCCGGCGGTGGCGACTGGGCGGCGCTCACCGCCCACGAGCGGAGCTGGGAGCCCGACGCGTCGCTCTTCCTGCCCCTGGCGAACGCCTTCGAGAAGAGCGGGCTCTTCCTGAACTTCGACGGCATCGTTCAGCGCGTGCAGCAAGTCGTTCCAGCGCCGGCCGAAGCGCGCGACCTGGTCGTCCACGTGGGCGCCATCGCGATCGCCGCCGGGGTGGATGAAGTGGCTTTCGGTGGTGGCGCCTCCGCGGGAAGACTCGTCGCGACGGATGGTCCTCTCGCCGGTCTCGACCTGGACGCCCTCGGCAAGTGCGGCGCCAAGAAGGACGCTGACGCCTGGGAGAACCTCGAGGAGCCGTCGCCGCTGTTCTCCAGCGCGCCGCGTTCCTACGCCGAGGGTGAGTACCAGCCCTTCCTCGACACGAGCACGCCGCCTCCGGCCGTGCACGTGGCGGCGGGTGGACCCAGCCAACTCAACGTGCCCGTCAGCACCGGCCGCGGTCTCGAGCTGCCCGTGCTCTCGCTCGACCCGCCTGCCGAGTCGGAGTCCACCGACGACGCCGGGGAGGACGCCTGATGCTCGCGTCGCTGCTCGAGTGGTTCCAGGCCAACTGGAGCTTCATCGTCGAGACCTTCATCAAGGCCTCGATCATCGGCGGGGTCATCCAGGGGGCCGTCGCCTACATCGTCTACGCCGAACGACGCACGGCGTCGTTCATCCAGGAACGCATCGGTCCCAACCGCTGCGGTCCGCTCGGCCTGCTGCAGCCGATCGCCGACGGCGTGAAGTTGATGTTCAAGGAGGACATCCTCCCGAACCACGTCAACAAGGTGTTCTTCATCCTGGCGCCGGTGCTCGCGCTCATGCCTGCCCTGGCGACGATGGCGGTCATCCCCTTCGGTGGTGACGTCGTCCTCGAAGGCGGTCGCGTCATCCAGCTCCAGGCAGCCGACGTCAACGTCGGGGCGCTCTACGTCTTCGCCCTGGCCTCCCTGGGCGTCTACGGCCTCGCCCTCGGCGGCTGGGCCAGCAACAGCAAGTACTCGCTCCTCGGCGGCATCCGCTCGTCGGCGCAGATGATCTCCTACGAGCTGCCGCTGACGCTGTGCTTCCTCACGGCCATCATCGCCACCGGCACGCTCGACCTGAACGAGATCGTCATGCAGCAGGGGCCCTGGCCCTGGCAGTGGCATCTCTTCGGCTTCGGCACGGGCACCGCGCGGCTCATCTCCATCGTGCCGCTCTTCCTCGCGACGATCATCTTCGTCATCTCGATCTTCGCCGAGACCAACCGCCTGCCCTTCGACATGCCGGAGGCGGAGTCCGAGCTGGTCTCGGGCTATCACACCGAGTTCAGCTCGATGAAGTTCGGCCTGTTCTTCCTGGCCGAGTACGCGAACATGCTGACGGGCTGCGCCATGACGGCGAGCCTGTTCTTCGGCGGCTGGCTGTTCCCGGGCTGGGGACATCCCTTCTTCGAGTCGCACCCGATTCTCTTCGGTCTCTGCGGCCTCGCCAGCTTCGTCCTCAAGGTCGGCTTCTTCATGTTCATCATGATGTGGGTGCGCTGGACCTTGCCGCGCTTCCGCTACGACCAGCTCATGGCCCTGGGCTGGAAGCGGCTCCTGCCGCTCTCCCTTGCCTGTGTCATCGGTGCGGCCTGCGCCGGCGTCTTCGTCGCGAACTAGGAGTTCCTCGTGAAGGTCCATCGACACGAGCTCAAGTGGTGGGAAGAGCTCTACCTCTTCCAGGTCCTCCGGGGGATGCTCCAGACCATCAAGCATTTCTTCAGCAACGCCCTTCGCTGGAGAACGCGCTTCACGGTCGAGTACCCCGACGTCCGCTGGCCGCTGCCGCCGGGTTACCGCGGCGCGCCGGTGCTGGTCACCGGTGACGACGGCCACGAGCGCTGCGTCGCCTGCCTGATGTGCCAGTTCGCCTGTCCACCGCAGGCGATCTACATCGAGGCCGAGGAGACCGACCTCGACAAGGAGCGGCGGCCCAAGGTCTTCGACATCGACTTCGGTCGCTGCATCTTCTGCGGCTACTGCGAGGAGGCCTGCCCCGAGATCGCCATCGTCCTCAAGGACGAGTTCGAGCTCGCGCAGACCCGCCGCGAGGACCTCATCTTCCCGAAGGAGAAGCTCCTTCAAATGGGCCTCAAGGAGCGGGAGGCCTTCGTCTACCCGATCGAGGAGCGCGGCCCCGTGCCGCCGCGCGAGAGGGGACGCTCGTGAGCGACTTCATCCCCCAGGGGCTGCCGTACCTGTTGCAGCCCACGGTGCTCTTCCAGGTGCTCTTCGGCCTGTTGGCCCTCGGGTCGGCGCTGGCCGTGGTCACCCGGCGGAACCCCGTCGCGGCGGTCGCCTGGCTCGTCGTCCACTTCGTGGCCACGGCGGCGCTCTACCTGCTGATGAACGCCCAGTTCCTGGCCATGGTCCAGGTGCTGGTCTACGCGGGGGCGATCATCGTCCTCTTCCTGTTCGTGATCATGCTCTTGCAGGTCGACCAGCAACCGAGCCTCGGCGCCGAGTCCGGTGCCGGTCGCAAGGTGCTGGTCATCGCGGCTTCGCTCGCCTTCGTCGGGCTCTTCATCTCGATGGCCTCCTGCGCCTGCCGCATGGGCTTCGACATCCCGAGCTCGGGAGTGCCGGCTTCCACGCGAGACACCATCCAGTGGCTGGTGCGCCCGCTCTTCGAAGAGCACCTCGTGGCCTTCGAGCTGTCCTCCATCCTGCTGGTGGCCGCGATGGCCGGCGTGCTCGTGTTCACGACGCGTCGTCAGGCCGTCACCGCCGAACCGGGAGACGCCTGATGTTCCCAGCCGAGCTTCCGCTGCTTCCGGCGCCGGCCATGCTGACCCTGGCGCTGGCCCTGTTCTGCGTGGGTGCCTGTGGCGTCCTCCTGCGACGCAACGCGATCATCGTGTTCGCCTGCATCGAGATGATGATGAACTCGGCCAACCTCGCCTTCGTCACCATGGCCGATGTCTGGGGACAGGCGGAGGGACGGCTCTTCGTCTTCTTCATCATCATCGTCGCGGCCGCCGAGGCTGCGGTGGGCCTGGGCATCGTCATCGCGCTGCACCGTCTCCACGGCTCGGTCGACCTCGACCGCGCCAGCCTGATGAGGGGCTGAGGCCATGAGTGGATTGAGCTGGCTCTGGCTGGTCCCGGCCCTGCCGTTCGTGGGCTTCTTGCTCAACGGGCTGCTCGGTCGTCGGCTCGGTCGCGGCATGGTGCGCGCCGTCGCCTGCGGGGTGATGCTCGCGGCGGCCCTGGTGACGTCCTTCCTGGTCGCGCTCCCCATCCTCGGTGGGAACCTCGGCGACCCGGGCGAGCACGGCTCGGTCACCGTGCACGACATGAACCGGGACGGCGTCGGCGACGCGGCCGAGATCGTCCTGTGGCAGTGGATCGAGGCCGGCGCGAAGCAGGGGCAGGCCCCCGCTGGCGGTGGTCAATTCCTCTCGGCCCTGTCGATCCCCTTCGGCTTCCACGTCGACGGTCTCACCGTCGTCATGATGCTGGTCATCACGTGGATCGGCTTCCTCATCCACGTGTACGCCAGCAGCTACATGTGGGACGACGACGGGTATTGGCGCTTCTTCGCCTATCTCAACCTGTTCGTCTCGATGATGCTCATCCTGGTCATGGGGTCGAGCTTCGTCATGATGTTCGTCGGCTGGGAGGGGGTCGGGCTCTGCTCGTACCTGCTCATCGGCTTCTACTTCAAGCAAGAGGTGCCGCCCACCGCGGGCATGAAGGCCTTCCTGGTCAACCGGGTCGGTGACTTCGGCTTCCTTCTCGGCATGCTCCTGCTGATGCTGACCTTCGGCTCGCTGCGCTACAGCGAGCTCATCCCGAGGGTCGAGGCCGCCGGCGGCTACGTCGGCACCAACCTCGCGCTGCTGACCGCGCTGCTGCTCTTCGTCGGCGCCTGCGGCAAGTCGGCTCAGCTCCCGCTCCACGTCTGGCTGCCCGACGCCATGGCGGGCCCGACCCCGGTGTCGGCGCTCATCCACGCCGCGACCATGGTCACCGCCGGTGTCTACCTGGTCATCCGCGGTAACGCGATCTTCCAGGCCTCGCCCACGGCATCGCTGGTCATCGCCGTCGTCGGTGTCGCGACCGCGTTGCTCGCCGCGACCATCGCGCTGGTCCAGAACGACCTCAAGAAGATCCTGGCGTACTCCACGGTCAGTCAGCTCGGCTACATGTTCCTGGCCGTCGGCACCGGCGCCTACGTGGCGGGTCTCTTCCACCTCGTGACCCACGCCTTCTTCAAGGCCCTGCTCTTCCTCGGTGCAGGCTCGGTGAGTCACGGGCTGCACGGTGAGCTCGACATCCGGAAGATGGGCGGCCTCAAGAAGGTCATGCCCCACACGCACCGGGTCATGCTCGTCGCGACCCTGGCCATCGCTGGCTTCCCGGGGCTCTCGGGCTTCTTCTCGAAGGACGAGATCCTCGCCAGCGCCGTGGGCTCGGCCTTCGGCCCGTCGGTCGTCTGGGCGCTGTGGGGCGCCGGCATCCTCACCGCCGTGCTGACCAGCTTCTACATGTTCCGCCTGTACTTCCGGACCTTCTCCGGAGAGCCGCGCTGGTCCGATGGCGTCCACGCTCACGAGTCGCCCTGGCTGATGCTCGGGCCGCTGTACGTGCTGGCGTTCCTCTCGGTCGTCGGCGGTTTTCTCAACCTGCCGCACTACATCACCCACACGCGCTTCCTCGAGGCGGTCATCTCGCCCTGCCTCTGTCACGCGGGTGCGCTGCTCACCGAGTTCCACGTGCCGCACGGCCTGTTGGAAGCCGCCCTGGTCGCGGCCGCCGTCGGCGCGTTCGCGCTGGGCCTGTTCCTCGCGTGGTCCTGGTACGCGAAGGGGAGCGAGACTCCTCAGCGCCTGGCCGAGCGGCACTCCACGATCCACGGCCTGCTCTCGGGCAAGTGGCGCATCGACGAGATCTACGCGGCTCTCTTCGTCGAGCCGTTCCGCCGGCTCTGTGACTGGGCGAGCAGCTTCGACCGCTGGGTGGTCGATGGTCTCGTCGAGCTCACCGGCATCGGCACGACCCTGGCCGGCGAGATCTTCCGGCACGTCAGCTCGGGCCGCGTGCGGACCTACGCGCTGGCCGTCTTCATCGGGGCCGTCGGCCTCACCCTCTGGCTGATGAGCGGACGCGGCATCTCGCAGCTCCTCGGCTACTTCACCGCCGCGATCGGTTGAGGAGCCTCAGGACATGGAAGGACAAGCTGCAGGCTGGGACCTGTCCGCCCTCTGGCCCGCCGTCGTCTTGGCGGTGGGAGGGCTCGTCGCCCTCATGCTCGAGGTCTCCCGTTTCCGGCGTCTCGCCGGGACGATCAGCGCGGTCTTCACCGTGCTCGCGGGTGCCGTGCTCTTTCTCGGCAGCCCTGGCGACCCGTCGCCGCTGACCAACGTGCTCGCTCTCGAGCTCGCCAACGACTACCTCGTGTGGGCGATGGCGCCGGTCTTCCTGCTGTCGGCCCTGGCCGTGCACCTGCTCGGTGGGCGGCATCTCGAGCGCCACGGTCGCTACCGCGCCGAGTTCCACGCGCTGGTGAGCTTCTCGGCCGCCGGGATGCTCATCCTCGTCCAAGCCAGGGACTTGCTGGTCTTCTTCCTCGGGCTCGAGACCCTGTCCATTCCGCTCTACGTCCTCTGCGGCTTCGTCTCCAACCGCGAGCGCAGCGTCGAGTCGGGCCTGAAATACTTCACCATCGGAGCCTTCTCGTCGGCCTTCATCGCCTTCGGGCTCGCGCTGGTCTACGGCGCCTTCGGCACCCTGAGCTTCGCCGAGATGACGCCGGCCCTGGATGCCATCGTCGGCGGTGACGCCGGCCGACTGCTCCTGGCCCGCGGCGGGCTCGGCATGTTGATCGTCGGCTTCGGCTTCAAGATCGCGGCCGTCCCGTTCCACGCCTGGGCCGGCGACGTCTACCAGGGTGCTCCCACGCCGGTGACCATCCTGCTCGCCGTCGGCTCGAAGGCGGCCGGGCTCGCCGGGCTCATCCGGATCCTCGCCGGCCCCCTCGGCGAGATCCCTGGCTGGGTCAGCCCGGCGATCGTCGTGGCGGCGGTCACGCTCATCGTCGGCAACTGCGTCGCGACCGTTCAGGAAGACGTCAAGCGGCTCATCGCCTACTCCGGCATCTCCCACGCCGGCTTCCTGCTGGTCGGGCTCGTCGCTCACCAGCGGGTGGGCCAGCCCATCGAGGGCGGCTTCATCGTCGATCTCGCCAACCAGCCGGCGCTCCAGGCGCTGCTCTTCTACGTCATCGCCTACGCGCTGATGACCCTCGGCGCCCTCGTGATCGTCGAGCACGTCGAGCAGGCCCCGGACGAGCGCACCCGCCTCATCGACCTGGCCGGGCTGGTCCACCGTCAGCCGTTGCTGGCCGGCGCGCTGCTGATCCTCCTGCTCTCGCTGGGCGGGATGCCTCCGCTCGCCGGCTTCTTCGGCAAGTGGATGGTGCTCAAGACGGCCGTCGACGGCGGTCTCATGCCCCTGGCGATCGTGGCGGTCCTGGCCTCGGTGGTGGGCTTCTACTACTACCTGCGGATCGTGCTCCAGGCCTTCCTGATGCCCGTCCGCGAGTCGGCGCGAGAGCCCGGTCGGCTCGGCTGGTCGGCCGCCTTCCTCATCGGCTTCACCGTCGCCGCGACCCTCCTCCTCGGATTCTGGCCGGGCTGGCTCCTCGAGCGTCTCGAGGGGCCGCTGCCTCAGGCCGCGCTCGCCGCCCTGTCGCGCTGAGCCGGGTCGGGCTCCGCGCCCGATCCGGTCGCGCCCGGGGGAGGGGAGGACCTCGTCTCGTCAGGGGGCGTTCGAGGGCCTCTCGGGTCGAGATCCGTCCCCTCCCGAGGTCCCTTGGCATGGACATCGGAGGCCGCCCGAGCGACCCGTCGAAGCAGTGTTCCGTGTCGTGTCCGGGGGGGCCGATCTTGCTGTCCCGCCAAGGCCCGGGCGGTGCTAACATCCCGCGTTTCTCAGAGATGCCTGTCTCACGGTTCGGTCCGTGCCCCCGCTTTGCGCGGTGGAGGTCCCGATGGTCCGCTCGCTCTCCCTGCTCACTCTCATCGCCCTGCTCCTGGCGGGACCGGCCCATGGCCAAGACGTCCTCACCCCCGAGCAGGAGGCGGCCAAGCGCCTGGGCTTCTACTTCGCCCTCTCCCTGGAGCGGGCCTCTCCGCTGGGCCAGTCCAATGGTCTCGGCGTCATCATCGACGAGCCTGATCCCGGTCGGCCCCTGTCGGTCGTCGGTCGTGAAACCGACGGCGATTTCGGCGGCCGCTTCGACTTCGGCTTCCAGCTCGGCTTCCGGCTGCGCGGCAAGAAGGGCCGAGTGCAGGGCAGCTTCTACCAGTACGACCAGCGTCAGTCGCTCCTGAACCAGCCCGGGAACGGCCAGCGCATCGCCAACGTCCTCGCGAGCCCGGATGCCGGGTTCTTCGAGGACATCGGCTGTGCGGTCTGCCCCTTCCTGAACACGGGAGTCCCTGACGGGCTGGTGCGGGGCATCGAGGTCGCCATGAACGGCGATCCCGACTTCGACCAAAACGTGCTCGACGGCGCCGAAGACTGGAATTTCAACGGATCTCCGGACTTCATCCGCTTCGACAACTCCGATGCCCTGGTGGGCGTGCTCGAGACCGACTTCCAGATCATCGACCTGGAGTACGTCCGTCAGCTCAAGCGGCTGGAGAAGCTCTCCCTCGACTGGCGCGCGGGCATCCGCATCGCCAGCGTGTCCCAGCTCACCGACGTCGGCTACCGCAACTTCGGCTCCTTCGCGGTCTACAGCGACAACGAAGGCCCGACCGGTGCGAGCGCGCTCGAAGAGACGCGGCCCTGCGGTGCCTTCAACAACTCTGGCGTGCAGGACGGCGACGGTGACGGCGAGGCGTCCAGCTCCCAGAACGAGCCCGATGGCGACGGCTTCCTCGACGGCGACTGTGACGGGCTGATGTCCGACTCGATCTCCTCGGTGCCGACGCTCACCGAGGACCGCATCCTCGCCAACATCGACGCCCGCGGCGCCGGCCTCCGGGTCGGCCTCGACGGTCGCTTCGACCTCACCAAGAAGTGGCGTCTCGCGGCGGGCGTGTCGCTCTCGATGCTCGACACGAAGGTCGACTACCGCTACACCGAGACCTTCACCAGCGAGCGCGATCGCTTCCTGAACTTCATCGACTGGGACTTCAACGGCGACGGCGTCTACGACAACTTCGACCTGGACTTCAACGGCGATTGCCTCCCCGATCGGCCCGAGTTCTGCTTCCCGACCGTGGCCGACGAGGCGGTCCTGCCGACCGTCATGGTCGCCGGTCGGGAGCGTGGCTTCGTCACCATCCGCTCGCGGGTGGGTGCGCGTGACTCCGTCATCAGCAGCACCGGACCGGCGCGTCGGGCGCCCAACGGCGTCAACGACAACGCTTTCATGGCTCCCGACCAGCTGCGCGTCGGTGATCCCGTGCCCGAGTCCGAGCGCAACCGCGACACGCTCACGACGACGACCCTGCTGAACGACCTGGCCGGGAGCGACTCGGGCTGGAGCCCGATGCTCGACCTCAACCTCGGCATGGAGTACCAGTTCAGCCGCTTCGCGAGCCTCGACTTCGGCCTGCGCGCCAGCCGCTGGTGGGGAGCCGGCCGCTTCCGCGAGCTCGCCAACTCAGTGGTCAGCCGCTCCGACGTCGACATCATGGACGGCGACTTCACGATGGACGGTTACTACATTCGCCTGACGGTGGTGCCCCGATGAGCCTCTCGACTCCCAGCTCTTCTCGTCTCGTCTCGCTCGGTCTCGTCGCTTGCCTGGCGCTTGCCGGCGGCACGGTTCCGGCCGGTGCTCAGGACGAGAAGTCCCGCAAGAAGAAGGCGCGTGAGGAGCAGGCCGAGCGGCGGAAGGCCGAGAAGGCCGAGCGTCGCGCTGCCGACGCCGAGGCCACCGAGAAGCTCGAGGCCGACCTGTCGGGCGCCACGCCCTTGATCGAGAGCAAGCGCGGCTTCTTCATCGGCGTGCAGGCGACCTCCGCCGAGGTATCCGGCGCCGATCGCACCATCGCCCGCGTCGGTGACATCGTCGTCTCCGATCCGCTCGACAGCGATGGCAACGGCCTGCCCGACGCATTCTCGATCGCCAACGAGCGCGACATCCGGCTGGAGCAGAGCTCCAAGCTCTCGGGTCGCTTCGAGCTGGGCTGGCGTCGCGGCAATGGCGGCTCGATCTCCATCCGTCACTGGGGCTTCAGCCAGGGTGACGACGTCGACGTGAGCTCGCGCTTCGAGCAGCGGGGTGCGGGTGGCGAGATCGAGCTCCTGCTCGGCGGGATCGACAACCCGGGCTTCGAGAACGGCATCGCCGAGGCGGGCGACCGTCCTTCGGAGCAGTACCAGCGGCCCTTCGGCTCCCCGATCCTGCCGCGTGGCACCCAGTCTCACGGTGCCGAGCGAGTGGTCGGCAACAGCAGCTTCAGCATCCGGCGCACCGACCTTCTCTACCGTCACGCCGCCCTGCTGCGTCCCCGGGTCGAGCTGCACTACACCGCGGGCCTCACGGTGGCCTCGGTGAAGCGCAGCGACTCGGCCACCTTCACGTGGCGGTCCTTCCCGTCGGCCCTCATCGCCCAGGAGGCGTTGAACGTCGAGCAGGTGTCGGCCACCTCCGACAGCAGCGCGTTCGGCCTCACGGTCGGGGCGGCGACCCGGATCGGTCTCGATGCCGACCGGAAGTGGGCCTTCCGGGCTGGCGTGGAGCTCTCGGGGCTGCGCAACGACGCTGACCTGAGCTACCGGAACCAGGTCACCTCCGACCAGATCAGCTTCCCGGAGCCGGTGGTGAACCCGCCCTTCCAGGAGACGAGGAACAACCCGGCCAGTCACCTGCTGACCATCGTCGATCTCGACTTGGGCATTGAAGGGCAAGTGAGCGATCGGGTCCGGCTGTCCCTGGGCTACCGGCATTCCCGGTGGAATGAGGCCCTGGTGGAGCAGTCCTTCCAGGGGGCCGAGAACCGCGCCCAGCTCGTCGAGGCCGAGAAGGGCATCACCCTGAAGCAGCCGTACTTCGGAGTCACGTTCTCCTTCTGAGCGCCCCTGAGACCCTTCAGGGGCCTGAGACGCCGTGCTGGTACACGCCAGCACGGCGTTTTTGGCGTTCTCAGGGCGCTGTCGCGGCCGAAAGGGGACCTCAAATCTTCAGGATTTTCCGAAGAGGGCGTGGCGAATGGGGTCAGTTCCGTGGTGGGGCCCGAGCCCGTCAAAAAAACCGGCGATCTGCCGGAAAGAAGTGTTGACGACCCCCTGAGCCGCTGGTATCTTCTCGCCTCGCTTCCGAGACAACCGCTCGCGGAGAACTGAGTTCTTCCCTGCAGTGCAGGGGTTTGAACACTGGGAAGCGTGTCCACGGGCCGCTGGGTCAGTGGCGACTGCCGACGGCAGACTTCGAGTCTGATGCTGGGTGGTCTTGTTCCTTGAAAGCTGAACGGATGTCCGTTTGAAGAACGGGTTCCTAGCACTCGAAAGAGTGCGAAAGGGCTGATGCCTGCTGGGAGACCAGCCGGTAGCAGTCCACGTCAATAGCCTGACTAGTCTGCGTGAAAGCGCAGAACTGGATCAGCTTCAGTGACGCACGTCGTCCCTCGGGATGGCGCGCATCAATTCAACTGGAGAGTTTGATCCTGGCTCAGAACGAACGCTGGCGGCGTGCCTAACACATGCAAGTCGTACGAGAAAGGTCCTTCGGGGCTGAGTAAAGTGGCGGACGGGTGAGTAATGCATGGATAACCTGCCCTCGAGTGGGGGATAACTTCGGGAAACCGGCGCTAATACCGCATGATGAGTTCCTGGCCTCGGCCGGGGATTCCAAAGCTGGCCTCTGCTTGCATGCTAGTGCTCGAGGTGGGGTCCATGTCCCATTAGCTTGTTGGTGAGGTAACGGCTCACCAAGGCGACGATGGGTAGCCGACCTGAGAGGGTGATCGGCCACACTGGGACTGAGACACGGCCCAGACTCCTACGGGAGGCAGCAGTGGGGAATTTTGCGCAATGGGCGAAAGCCTGACGCAGCGACGCCGCGTGGAGGATGAAGACCCTTGGGTCGTAAACTCCTGTCAGGTGGGAAGAAAAGTGTTCGCTGAATAAGCGGACAATTTGACTGTACCACCAGAGGAAGCCCCGGCTAACTCCGTGCCAGCAGCCGCGGTAATACGGAGGGTGCAAGCGTTGTTCGGAATCATTGGGCGTAAAGCGGGTGTAGGCGGTGTAGTTAGTCGGATGTGAAAGCCCGGGGCCCAACCCCGGAATTGCATTCGAAACTGCTGCACTAGAGTCTCGTAGAGGAAGGCAGAATTCCCGGTGTAGAGGTG
>JBCCFW010000123.1:0-23043 GCA_039029535.1 Acidobacteriota bacterium | reverse complement strand
TCGCGGGTCGACACGACGACACCGCCGGGCTTCTCGACCGTCACGGCGAACAGGGCCGCCTCCGACACGCGAAGCCGAGGATCGATGGGGATGACGACCTCACCGGAGCTGGTGACGTCGAAGACCCCACCGTCGACCGGGTGCCGGTCGTCACGCTCCGCGTCGAAGATCCAGAGCTGGTACTGCTCGACACCAGGGTCGTTCACCGCCAGCCCGGAGATCCGGAGGTAGCCCTCCTGCCGGTCCGCGCTCCAGGTCACGTCCCCGCCGGCCTCGGCCACGGCCGGGTCGTCGGTGCCGCTCCAGTCCCAGCGCAAGGCTTCGGCGTCGCTCTCGAGGAGCTGCGCCCGCAGCTCTGCCGGAGCCGGGACCGGCAGCTCGATGGGAGCCCGTCCCTGCCACCAGAGGACCGCAAAGGCCGCTGCAGCAGCCGCTGCGAGCCACGTCGCCCAGCCCGACCGGGCCGTGCTTCGCGGCTCGAACGACGCCACCTGCGAGCCCGTCGACCGCTCGACCATCTCCTGTCCGGTGCTCAACACCTCGGCATGGAGGGAGGCGGGAAGGTCTTCGAGGTCGTCGCCCGGAGGCAAGCTCGCGAGATCGAGGGCGGCGACGGCCTGGTCGAGGTCGCGCAGCTCGGGCGGCAGCTCGTGCTCGGCGAGCAGGGCGTCGAGCTCGGCCTGCTCGGAGACCGAAAGTCCGCTGCTGAGCCGCAGCAGGAGGAGCTCTTCCATCCTCTCGAAGGGCGTGCTCATGACATCGCCCCTTCCGCGGTCGTGCCGGCGCCGCCCGCCAAGCGATTCCGCACCGCCGCGAGCCCGCGGCGGAGGTGGGTCTTCACGGTGCCCAGCGGCTGGCCCGTGGCCTCGGCGATCTCGGAGTGCGACATCCCCAGGTCGGTGTAGAGCGCGATGGCCCGCCGCTGGGTCTCCGGAAGCTCGCGGAGGACCTCACCGGCCAGGCGGGCCTCGGTCGTCCGCTCGACGTCCTCGGAGTGGCTGCCGGCGATCTCCGCCACCACGGACAGGGACGCCTCCTCGCCACGACGAGCCTGCTTCCGGCGTCGGTCGATGAGCCGTCGGCGCGCCAGGGTGGCGACGAAGGCCTCCTCGCTGCCCTTGGTGGGGTCGAAGCGCGCCGCGGTCTTCCAGAGCTCGATGAAGATCTCCTGCACCGCGTCCTCGGCCTCGGCGCGCTCGCGGAAGAAGCGTCGCGCGAGCGCCCAGACGAGCCGGCCGTGACGCTCGAGGCAAGCCTCGACCGCACCCGTCTCGCCCGCCGCGACCCGTGGCAGCGTGGAGCTTGTCGTCACTCGGGAACCGTCACGCTCGAACGTCTCCTGCTCGGATGTTGCCACGACCGAGAGGCCAACCCGAATCCACGCCGAGTGACCGAGGTCAACGGCGGAAAGGGATGTCGGGGTGGCCATGGTTCACGGGGATGGGCTCTGAGGCGGAGGAAGGGAGAAGCTCGGGACTCGGCACGAGGTGGTCGACCCACCGTGGCCGCGTCGTTCTCCCTGTTCTTCGAGCCCGGGCCTCAGCTGGATGCAGGGGGTCACCCAGGTCACGGATGCGGTGCACGAAAAAAGGGGGAGCACCCGCCCGGGTGCTCCCCCTCGGCCGCACGCTCGTCACGTCACGGCCGGATCACGTCACGACAACTCAGCAGTCGGGCGTGTTCGGGCAGGGATCCTCGCAGTTGGGAACGCCATCACCATCCGCGTCCTCTTCACAGGGGTCGCACTCGTTGGCGGCGTCGGTCGGGCAGGGGTCGACACAGTCGGGGATGCCGTCACCATCGGTGTCGTCCTCGCAGGGGTTCGGCGGCACGCAGTCGTTCTCGGCGTCTTCGGGACAGGGGTCGACGCAGTCGGGAATGCCGTCGCCGTCGGTGTCCTCTTCACAGCCCGGGGGGAGACAGCCGTTGTCGGGATCCTCCGGACAGGGGTCCTCGCAGTTGCCCAGACCGTCGCCGTCGGCATCGCCGTCACACGGGTCGCACTCGTTCGTCGGATCTTCCGGGCACGGATCGATGCAGTCGGGGAGACCGTCACCATCGGTGTCCACGTCACAGCCCGGGGGCAGGCAACCGTTCTCCGGATCGTCCGGACACGGGTCGTCGCAGTCACCGAGACCGTCACCGTCGCTGTCCTCGTCACAAGGGTGCGGCGGCGCACAGTCGTTCGCCGGATCCTCGGGGCAAGGGTCGCACTCGTCACGGATGCCGTCGCCGTCCGCGTCGGAGCAGTCCGGGTCCGGCGAGCCGTCCGGGAGGACGCACTCACACGGGTTCGGCGGGAAGCAATCGTTCGCGGGATCTTCCGGACAGGGGTCGACGCAGTCGGGAAGGCCGTCATCGTCGGCATCCTCTTCACAGGGATGCGGCGGCACGCAGTCATCCGCCGGATCCTCGGGGCAAGGATCGCACTCGTCACGGATGCCGTCGCCGTCCGCGTCGGAGCAGTCCGGGTCCGGCGAGCCGTCCGGGAGGACGCACTCACACGGGTTCGGCGGGAGGCAATCGTTCGCGGCATCTTCCGGGCAGGGATCGACACAGTCGGGGATGCCGTCGCCGTCCGCGTCGCTCGCACACGGGTCGCACTCGTTCGCCGGATCCTCCGGGCAGGGATCACACTCGTCGCGCACGCCGACGCCATCGAGGTCGGAGCAGTCCGGGTCGGGCGTGCCATCCGGAAGGACGCACTCGCAGGGGTTCGGCGGGTGGCAATCGTTGGTCGGATCGCCAGGGCAGGGGTCGACGCAGTCGGGGAAACCGTCACCGTCGCTGTCAGTCGCGCACGGGTCGCACTCGTTCGTCGGATCTTCCGGACAGGGATCGATGCAGTCGGGGAGACCGTCGTCATCGGCGTCGGTCGTGCACGGATCGGGCGGGACGCAGCCGTCCTCGGCATCGTCCGGACAGGGGTCGCACTCGTCGCGAACACCATCACCGTCGGCGTCGGGACAGTCGGGATCCGGCGTGCCGTCGTCGAGCGGCTCGCACTGGCACGGGTTGGGGAAGCAGCCCGGGTCGGCGTCTTCAGGGCAGGGATCGAAGCAGTCGGGCAGGCCGTCGCCGTCGGTGTCGGTCTCACAAGGATGCGTGGGCACGCAGTCCTCGGAGGCGTCCTCCGGACACGGGTCACAGACATCACCGGAGCCGTCGGCATCGGTGTCCGCTTGATCGGGATTGAAGACTTCCGAGCAGTTGTCGTCGCAGTCGGCCAGGCCGTCACCGTCGCGGTCGACTTCACAGGGAGCGGCCGGGTTGGGATCGCAAGCGTCACCGAGGCCGTCACCGTCCTCGTCCGCCTGCTCGCCGTTCTCCAGGCACGGGCAGTTGTCACAGGCGTCGCCGGCACCATCGCCGTCGGCGTCGTGCTGCAACGGGTTGTAGTGAAGGACGCAGTTGTCACAGCCATCGCCGCGACCGTCACCGTCCGTGTCCACGTTCAGGCCATCGGCGCTCAGGGGACAAGGGTCACAGACGTCACCGACACCGTCGTCGTCGGCATCGTCCTGCCCCGGGTTGGGGTAGAACGGACAGTTGTCGTCGCAGTCGCCGACACCATCGCCGTCGAGGTCGAAGTCACAGGGAAGGGAGTCGTCGGGGCAGCCCAGCGGGGGTGCACCCGGCAGTCGGGGACCGACGCCCGGGCCCGGCTCGGTGGGACAGGGGTCGCAGGCATCGCCCACGCCGTCACCGTCGAAGTCGAGCTGGAAGGGGTTGGGGATGTAGGGGCAGTTGTCGACGCGGTTGGGCACGCCGTCGAAGTCGGAGTCGAGGGGGTCGTCGCCGGGAGCGCCGCCGGTGTCAGGGGAGCCGCCACCACCGGGGAGGGGGAACTCGGGGAGACCGCGATTGCCGCGCTCACCCGAGCGGGCGCCGAGCTCGAGGCTGAGACCGGCATGAAGACGTCGAAGCTCGGTCCGGTCGGACGCCACGCTGGGTCGAGCCAGCGCCGTGCCGACCAACAGACAGGAGCAAAGAGCAGCGAATCCGACGAGGCCGGAGCGCGTGCGATGAGTCATGGGGAAGTTCTCCTGAGGGGTGCTTTTCGAGTGCCTTAGCGGGAGGCGAGTGGAATCTAGAGACCACCCCCGGCCACTCACAAACACCCTCGTAAAACACTCCGAGCACGCGAATCCGCCAGCAGCAGACCTTCTCGTTCGTCACCAAATCAGGCTGTAAAGCACTCCGAGCAGGCCACTCTCGGCCAGCACCGATCTCAGGTGTCGGAAGTCCCTCCTCACCTCTCCCCGATATCTGATGTCACGCCCGTCCCGAAAGGCCACGGCCGGCCACTTGACGGCCGTCAAGTGCGGGAATAGCTTGAAGTTGCAACCAATCACGATCCGCCAACCGAGACGTCTCGAGGTCCTCTCACCTTGTCCACGCCCAGCACGACACCTCGTTTCCAGCTCTTCCAGGAGCGTTGTCAGGCCGCCGGCCTTCCGATGACGATCCAACGACGCACGGTGCTCGAAGTCCTGGATGGCCGTCTCGATCACCCCACGGTCGACGTCCTCTTCGACGAGATCAGCGAGCGGCTCCCCGGCACCTCCAAGGCCACGGTCTACCGAGCGCTCGAGACGCTCTGTGAGTTCGGCCTGGCTCAGCGCGTGGCCCACCCAGGCTCAGCGGTGCGCTTCGATCCCAACGTCGAGCCGCATCACCACTTCCTCTGCGAGGCCTGTGGTGCCATGTCGGACGTGCCTGGCGACGAGCTGAGCGGCGAGCTCCCGACCTGGGTGGCAGGGCCCGGCACGATCGTCCGGGAGGCCTCGGTGACCTTCCGAGGCACGAGCTGCCCGCGCTGTCCCACCCCGAGCTGACGGCCACTTCCCGTACCAGTGCTCCACCAGAGAGCACGGGCCCACGGCAGGCGAGGCTGCTACGGTCTCCTGACCTCGTTAGCCAGGAGACCACCATGCGCACCCTCCTCGTCTTCAGCTTCTTCCTGATCCTCGGCAGCCTCGAGGCCTCCGCGATCAGTCGCGTCGTGACGGACCACGACGCCGAGTACTCCTTCTCGAACGCCGGCACGGTCGTCTTCCTCCCCACCGAGGCAGCGACCGAGCACGAGACGCTCGTCCTCAACGACCTCGTGCGAGGCCGCCTCGAACGGGCCATCCGCGACGAGCTGAGCAGCAAGGGCTTCAAGCTCGGGAAGACCAGCGCCGCCGCCAACACGGCCGACCTGGCCATCGTCTTCCGCGCGGCACCGGAAGAGCTTCTCGAGGTCGACCTGCACCACGGGCATCGTGGTCATCTCGTCCGCTCGCGTCGGGGCTCCACGCTGCTCATCGATCTCGTGACGACCTCCGACCGACGGCTCGTGTGGCGAGCGACGGTCGAGAACCTCCTCGGCCTGCGCAACCCGACCGAGAAGCAGGTCAAGCGGACGATCGAGAAGGTCTTCCGACGCTTCCCCGACTGAGCCTCATCAGCGCGAGCCCCAGCACCAGGCCGACGAGGCTCGCGACGCGACCCGGTGACCACCAGCCGAGCACGCCCCGCACGAGATCGTCACCGCGGAGCGGCTCGAGCCCGAGCCGGAGAGCTGCGTAAGCGATCAGGTAGGCCCCCAGGAGCCAGCCCGGACGCTCACGCCAGGCCGGGCTGAGACGCCAGAGCCCGACGAAGAGCACCAGCAGCCCAAGGCACTCAATGAGCTGAACGGGATGGACGGGGAGCGAGCCGAGCGCGTCGGCCGCGAGGACCCCCGCCGTCACCTGTTGCTCGTGCGTCAGGCTTCCCACCGGATGCCTCAGTCCCCAAGGGAGCTCCGTCGGCGCACCGTGACAGCAGCCGGCATGGAAGCAGCCGAGACGACCCAGAGCGTGCCCCAGGGGCGCGAAGAGAGCCATGCGATCGAGCAGGTTCCAAGGACGTCGCCGGAGCACGACGGCCATCGCACCGGCCACCCCGAGCCCGGCGAGCTGAGCTCCCTGAAACGCCACCCCTCCTGCTCGCGTGGGCACGCCCTGCCAGCCGAGCAGCCAGTCCTTCAGCGCCACCAGCGCGATGGCACCGAACAGGGCGCCGGGAAGTGCGACGAGCAGGGCGAGGCTCTCGCGTCGATCGAGCCGTGGGCGACCACCGGCGTCGGAGCGGAGGACGAGCAGCACGAAGGTCGCGAGACCGAGCCCGGCCAGCAGCGGATACCCGAGACCGAGCAGGGAGACCGGTCGCCCGAGCAGCTCGCCCAGGCGATGGTCGAGCAGGTCGCCCACTCAGTCGGTGCCGTCTTCTCCGCCGCAGCCATCGGTGAGGCCACAGCCTTCCGCGCAGCCCTCGAACCAGGCACCGCAGCCGCTGAGACAGCTCTTGAGCGTGGGCGTGATGTCGTCGAGGCAGTCCTTCGCGCAGCTCCCGCACTCGGTGCCGCACTGACCGCAGGACTCACCACAGTCGTGGCAGGAGTCGGCACAACCGCCGGACTGCACGGTGGTGCGGAAGCGCTGCAACTCGGCGTCGTCGGTGCGTCGCGACGCGTCCCAACTCGTGACGGCGAGAACCGCGACGAGCAAGGCGATGACCAGCTCGATCTTCATGTCGGTTGCGTCCCGGTCGCTTCGGGCTGCGGCTCGGCCTCGACGATCTCCTTGAGATGCTCGTAGGCGTGCTGCCCCTGGGCCGTGATGCCCTCACGGCCGATCCACAAGAGGAAGCGCTTGAAGGCTCCCTTTCCCGCGACGGTGTTCTTCGCCGTGAGGACCGTGGCGGCTCCACCGTCCTCGGGACGCAGCGTGATCGCGTGCTGACCGAGGAACCACGGGTTGTCCATGTCGAAGGAGAACACGCTCGGCGGCTCGCAGGCGGTGACCGTCTCCACCATCTCGATGTCACGGCCGCCTTCGACCATGACGAGCTTCCACTGACTGCCGACCTCCAGGTGCTCGCCGGAGACGTTCTCGACCCGCTCGATGCCGTGGATCCACTCGCCCATCCGCGAGCCGTCGGTGAAGACGGCCCAGGTCTGCTCGACCGGGCGTTCGATGCGGACCTCGTTGGTGTAGTCGAAGCTGGTCGGAGCGAAGGTGAAGGCGATGACCATCACGACGACGATCAGCGACAAGCACCCCAGTCCCGTCAGCAGCACCCGCTTCATTCAGCGCTCCTCTCCCCGATCGACCGGGGAGGCCAAGGTTACCCGACCGAACCCGAATGAAGCAGCAGCAAGCCGACGAGGATCAGCGCCGCCGAGGCGACCCGCCGTCGCCCGAAGCCCTCGCCGAGAACGAGCCACGCGATGACGGCTGCGAACAGGACGCTGGTCTCGCGCAGGGACGACACGCGCGCCATCGGCAGGCGGGTCAGCGCCCACAAGACGGCCACGTAGGCGAAGGTCGCGATGGCCCCGCCGATCATCACGTCGCGCCCCCGCTCGCGGAAGCTCGCTCGCAGCTCCCCACGTCGGGCCAGCGTCAGCCAGGCTCCCGCCATCACTCCCGAGATCACGTGGAGCCAGGCCCCGAAGGCGATCGCCGAGCCGGCCGAGCGCGCGCCGAGACCGTCATTGATCGTGTAGACCGCGATGGAGAGCCCGGTGAGCACCGCCCAGCTCACCGCCCGTGGCCCCGCCGTCGCCCTCTCTCCGCCGGCCCGAGACAGGCTCACGATGCCGACTCCGACCAACCCGACTCCCAGCGACTCGACGAGACCGAGCCGCTCGTGAGCGAGCCACGCGGACCCCACGGCCACCAGCACCGGTGCCGAGCCCCGAGCGATCGGATAGACCACGCCCAGGTCGCCGGCTTCCAGGGCCCGAGCCAGCGCGAGGATGTAGACGGCGTGCAGGAACGGACAGAGCGCGAGGTAGGGCCAGGACTCGGCAGCGGGAAACGGAAGGACCAGCGCGGGCCCCGCCATGAGCACCGCGCTGACCACGTGCATGCCGAGGATGGAGAACAGCGGGTCGCCGCCTCGCTTGGCCATCGCGTTCCAGCACGCATGACAGGCGGCCGCGACGAGCAGCAGGCCGACGACCGGGAGCTCCGGGCTCAAGTGACGCGCGCCATCCAGGCGAGGACCTGAGAGGCCAGGCCCGGAGCGGCGTCCTCCCCCAGGTCGAGGTCTCCCGGAAAGCCGACGTGACCGCCACGCGCGCAGAGCCTGAGCTCGACGGGCGGAGCCAAGGACTCGACGCAGTCCACCGAGTCGGCGGTGAACACCATCGGATCACGCTCGGCCAGCACGAGGAGTGTCGGCAGAGCGATCTCCTGCAGGCGTGGCCCGGCACTGGCCGTGGCGTAGTAGTCGGCCGTGTCGCGGAAGCCGTGACGCGGGACGACCGTGACCGCGTCGAGCTCACGCACGCCACGCGTCGACTCGACCTCGGCCCAGGGGCTGGGGAGCCGATCGCGACCGTGCAAGACGCGATAGAGCTGCTTGAGATGCGAGATGACCAGGTGACGGTAGAACCACGCCATGCCCTCGTCGAAGCGCACCGCCGCCCTCGCGAGATCGAGTGGCGGACAGACCGCCACGACGCTCGTCAGTCGATCCGGACGGTCCAGGGCCCAACACAGCGCCTGATGACCGCCCATGGAGTAGCCGACGACGTGGATGCGCTCGTAGCGCGCCAGCTCCAGCGAGGCCGCGGCGGCGACGAGGTCGTCGACGTGACCGGCATGACCGAAGTCCTCGCCTTCTCGGTCGCAGCCGCGCATGGAGATCCGCAGGCTCGACCAACCGCGAGCGGCAGCGGCCCGAGCGGCCTCGAGGAGATAACCCGACCGCGTGGAGCCACCGAGCCCGTGCGCGATGATCACGACGTCGCGGGCGCCCTCGACTTCGTGCAGCACTCCCGTCAGGCACACCGTGCCGACGCGAGGCTCCCGCACCTGCGTCGACCAGGGCTTGCCGAGCGAGCGCAGCCGTGACGAGAGACCGTCGCGGGCAGAGCCCACGATGGTCCAGTAGTGACCATGGAGATCGGGTCGCGCCGTCGCGAGACGCTCGCGATCGGGACTGGGTACGACGTCGCTCACGCCCGCAGGTTACCCTGCTCGAACGAGGGAGCCACAGCCGACGACCGGTCTTCCCCCCTCCCTCGGAGACCGTCATGCCCCGCGCTCCTTTGCAGGCCCACGTGCTTCCTTACCGTCGTGACGCCGGCGATCGACGTCATGCGATCTTCAAGAGAAGCGACGCCGGTTGGTGGCAAGTGCTCGCCGGCGGTGGCGAGGACGACGAGACTCCGCTCGAAGCGGCCGTGCGCGAGGCTGGTGAAGAGGCCGGCATCCCTCCGACGGCCTCGTTCTTCCCATTGCAGACCCGGGCCTCGGTGCCTCGCGAGTGCTTCGGTGGCTGCGACCACTGGCCGTCCGATCTCGACGTCGTCACCGCTCATCACTTCGCCGTCGACGTCACCGGCCTGGAGCTGACCCTCTCGCACGAGCACGACGAGTTTCGCTGGGTCACGCTCGACGAGGCCGTGCAGCTCACGAAGTGGCACTCGGACAACGTCGCACGGGGCGAGCTCGAGCGTCGTCTCGCGCGCGGCGAGCTCACGTCGACCACGCTGCGGCCTCCGAGACTCGACGTCGAGCTCGTGCCCACCGACTTTCAACGCGACCGAGACCTCGTGCTCACCGCCGAGCGTGCCGCCTTCGTCGACTCGGGCGCCATCGCGAGTGACGACACCGCGCGGCTCGACGACAAGGCCGCTGGCTCGGTGCGATCGTACGAAGAGCAGGTGGCGGCCGGCACGGGCTGGGCGTGCTCGGCCTTGCTCGCAGGACGTGCCGTCGGCTTCGTCTTCCTCGATCTCGATGGTGGCGCGTTCCTGTCGAACGTTCACGTCGACGACGAGCATCGCGGACGAGGCGTCGGGCGCTCGCTCGTCGAGAGTGCGCTGGCCGAAGCGAACCGGCAAGAACTCGCGCCTGTCCGCTTGGCCGTGACGGCCACCAACGGTCATGCCCGACGGCTCTATCGCTCGCTCGGCTTCAAGGTGGAGAGGTACCTGCTGGCCAGCGAGGGGACGGAGCCTGGCAGTGATCCCATTGTCTCAACTTTCGACTAGGCTCGGCGCCGGCCGGGTGGGGCGGACATCGCCGTCCCTGAACGGGAACCCGGGACGAGGAGTCACCACATGGACAAGCTGGGTCCACTGTCGAAGGTTGCCGGCATCGTCGGCATCGTGTTTTGCATCATCGCCGTGGCGGGTCGCTTCTACGGCGAGGCCGAGATCTTCGGCTTCCAGGCCGTCAATCTCTTCCTCTCCGGTGTCGGCGGCATGGCCTTCGGCAACTGGTTGCGGCTCGAGACGCTCGGCCTGCCGGTCGGCGGCAGCCTCGAGAAGGCCGCTCCGCTGTCGAAGATCGCCGGCATCATCGGCGTCGTCTTCTGCATCATCTCCGTGGCCGGTCGGTTCTACGGCGAGGCCGAGATCTTCGGATTCCAGGCCGTGAACCTCTTCGCCTCCGGCGTGGGTGGTCTCGTCTTCGCCAACTGGCTGAAGAGCGAAGCGACGGTCGCGAGCGCCGACTGAGCGAGTCGTCCCTGACCGAGCGTGACGGGGGGCGGAGGGGAACGCCCCCGCTGCGCTCGACGGCCGGCCCTGGCTTCCGTCAACCGAGACGAACGTGATCGCCGCGCTCGACGCGGACTATCGCGACACCGGGGCCACCGTCGGCTGCGTGCTGTTCCGAGAATGGACGGACCCGCAGCCGACGGACGAGCTGGTTCACTCCGTGGCCGGAGTGGCCGCGTACGAGTCGGGTGAGTTCTACAAGCGAGAGCTCCCCGTTCTCCTCGCGGCTCTCGGTCGCGTGGATGTTCCGCTCGACACCCTCGTGATCGACGGCCACGTCTGGCTGGACCGCTCCGACCGTCCGGGCCTGGGCGTGCACCTCCACCGAGCGCTCGACGAGCGCATCCCCGTGGTCGGCGTGGCCAAGAACGCCTTCGGCGAGTCGGCGCCTGCTCACCGCGTGCTGCGAGGCGAGAGCCTCCGTCCTCTCTACGTCACCGCGGTGGGGCTGCCGATCGAGGTCGCGGCCGAGAAGGTGCGGACGATGGCCGGTGAGCACCGGATCCCGACCCTCCTCAAGCGCGCCGACGCCCTGTCTCGCTCTCGCTGACGAGCTCGAGGCTCAGCCAGCGGCCTCAGCGAGCTCCAGGGTGCTGCGCAGCGGCAGGGTGGCGAGGACGGAGCGTCCGGCGCCCAGCAGCTTCTCGGCGTCGGCCTCGGGGCCGACCTGGAGTCGGACCTTCACGAGCTCGCCGTGCAGGGGATCGTCACCCACGTCGACCTGCACGCCGGTCACGTCGGGCAGCGACGCGAGGAGGATCTCGATGACGTAGACGACCTCGCGTCGCCGCAGCTCCGGCTTGTAGACGTCGCCGTCGGCAGTGACCGGGAGCTCCTCGACGATGCGCAGGGTCTGCGGCACGGCCGCCTGGTCGCCCATGCTCTCCCGAAGGTGAGCGAGCAGGTCCGTGGCGCCGGTCTCCTCGACCAGCCGTCCCTCGGCGTTGCGCTTGAGCTGCACCCAGGCCACCGGCATCTCGCCGACGATGGGATCGGGGCGCGGCACCGCGGCCACGAGCTCCACCGCCGGATGCTCGGCCAGGGGCTGCTCGATGGCCGCCGGGTCGATGTTGTGCCCGCTGCGGAGGATGAGCTCCTTGCGACGACCGGTGAGCCAGAAGTAGCCGTCAGCGTCGCGGCGTCCGAGGTCGCCCGTCTCGAGCCAGGACCCTCCCCCGTCGCCGATGTCGAGGAACTTGCCGGCATCGTGCTCCGGCTCGACGTAGCCCGGGAAGACGTTGGGCCCACGGAGGATCACCGACCCGACCTCGTCGTGTTCGGCGTCGCGCTGGTAGCGCCCCTCCGCGTCGAGGATGACGACCTTCATGTCCTGGTAGGGCAGGCGCAGGCCGATGGAGCCCGTGCGGCGCTCGCCGTGCAAGGGATTGATGGAGGACGTGCAGGCCGCCTCGGTGAGCCCGTAGGTCTCGAGAACCGGGATGCCGATCTCCTCCTCGAAGTTGCGGTGCAGCTCGGCCGGGAAGGGCGCACCGCCCGAGCTGGCGTGCTGGAGCGAGGAGAGATCGTTCTCGTCCCAGGGAACACGGAGCAGGGCGCGGTGCACGGTGGGCACCCCGCTGTAAGTGGTGATGCCGTGACGCTCGACGACGTCCCAGAAGTGCTCGAGCACGCCGTCGCCGCGGAAGCCCTGGGGAGAGCCGAGCACGACGGTCGCACCGTTGCCGAAGGGCGTGAGCCCCGTCGCGGTGATGCCGTTGACGTGGTGCAACGGGCGTCCCCCGAAGACGACGGTCTCGGGCGTGACGTCGAGGACCTCACCCAGCGCCCAGGCGTCATGGACCTCGTTGCGATGCAGGTGCTTGGCGAGCTTGGGGCTGCCGGTGGCGCCGCCGGTGTGGAAGTAGGCCGCGACGTCGTCGGCTGCGATCTCGCGTTCGAACACCAGCTTCCGCTTCTCTTGCTTGCGCACGACCGACCGGAAGTCGAGCACGCGCTGGCCTTCGACCTCGGGGCGACGGCGACGACCGCGCAGGTACAGCCAGAGAAGAAGACGTTGCAGCGGTCGGAGGTAATGCGTGAGGTCGACCAGCAGGACGTTCTGCAGGGTCGGCACGCGGTCCTGCACGAGCTGAAGCTTCTCCCAGAGATCGGCACCGGGGATCCGCTTGAGCGTGATCAGCGTGCGGGTGCCCGCCGCGTTCATGATGTCGGCGATGGCGTCGGGCTCGAGCAGCGGGTTGATCGGGTTGACGATCCCCACTGCCTGCGCACCGAAGAAGGAGAAGTAGGTCTCGGGCAGGTTGGGCAGGAGGAGCGACGTGACGTCCTCGGGCCCGTGACCGAGCTCGTGCAGGAGGTTGGCGCAGGACCGCACGCCGCAGAGGAGCTCTCGGTGCGAGAAGTCGACGAAGCGCTCGGGGTCGCTGCCCTCCATCAGGAAGCGCAGGGCGACCGATCCGGGGCGGGCCTTCTCCGCACCGGCCTCCAACCAGCCGAGGGTGCTCGCCGGGAGGCCGCGCTCGGCCAGCGGCGTGCGCTCGAGCGCCTCGATGTCGTCCATCCGGCGGATGCGGGCCACGATCTCGATGCTCCTGTCGCGGCAGCTTACCGGAACTGGCGAGGGCTGTACCCCACCCCCGAGCCCGACTGAGCGCCGCCCAAGGTGCCGCTTCTGGCCGGCCTGAGGGGTCGCACCATGTCGTTCGCTAACCGCCACCCTGACCAGGCCTCGGTCGACGGCAGACTCAGGGGACGCGACGGGCCACGTGTCTTGGGAGACCAGGCACCGGAGTTCCGTCACTCGACACGTCAACATCCGTCAGGTCGACGCTCGATGCGATCGTCTCAATCGGCGACGGCGGCCAGCGGAGGCAGCCGCAGCTCCCGCACGACCCAGGGCAGCGCGGTCGAGAGCTGCTCTTGCTGCACGCGCCGAACCCGCGGCGCGTCGGGGATGGGCGCCAGGCCTGCCCGGGCAGCGAAGAATCCGCTCACCCAGGCGGCGATGTCGCCGGCTTCGGGCAGGACCTGCTCCGGCGGCGGCCCGCCCTCGAAGTGGAGGCTCGGCAGCCAGAAGCCGGTGTCCAGTCGCGCATTCCCGAGGCACGCGAAGTTCCAGTCGACCAGCACCATCCCCCGCTCCGCGAAGCAGAGGTTGTCGCTCCGGACGTCGAAGTGGGTCACGGCCGGCCCGTCCACCTCGAGGGCGACTCGGTCCGCTTGCTCGACGAGGGTCGGCAGCGTCTCCTCCAGCCAGCGCTCCGAGACGAGCCCCAGCCCGAGGAAGGGCTCCGGGTCCCGCTCGACCAGGCGCCACCCGTGCTCGACCTCTCCGTGCACGGCACCGTTGACCTCGCTGAATGGCCTCAGCGGGGCCCTCAGGGCATGCAGCTCCTCGAGCCTCCGACAGGCCTCGTCGACCTGGGCGGTGGTCCAGGGCGGCGGCCAGTGCGCGGCCTGAAGGTCCTCGAGCACGAGGAGCGGGCGTTCCGGATCGTCGTCCCAGGCGAGCAGCTCCGGCATGAACTCGCCCTTCAGCACTTGATAGGTCTCGTGCTCGGTCCGCAGGCAGCGCGCGGTCAGCTCGGTGGTCCCCGCCTTGGCGAAGACGCTTCGCCCCGAAGCGAGGCGGACGACCCAGCGCTCAGCCGGCGTGTAGCCGCCGACCGCGCGCGAGGCCGATGCCACCTTGCTGCCGAGGAGCGACTCCAACCGTCGCGTGAGCTCGTCGTCGGGCTGCTCTCTCATGGGCTCCTCCCTCCCACTCGCGGGGTCACAGCATGCTCCTCGCCGCGATGGGCCGCCACGTCGACCGACCGGCCGATCCGATAGGCTTCCTTCGACCCACGGGAGCCCCTCCCGTCGGACCGAGCCCCAACCTTGGAAGACTGCTGCAAGGCCGAGATCGACGAGCTGGCCAGGCTCAAGACACGACAGGGACGCGTCCTGGTCGTGGTCTTGGTCCTGAACGGCGCGATGTTCATCGGCGAGTTCGGCATGGGTCTCGTCGCCCGCTCCACCGCCCTGCTCGGCGACTCGCTCGACATGCTCGGCGACGCCATGGTCTACGCGTTCAGCCTCTACGTGCTCCATCGGAGCATGGTCTGGCGCGCCTGGGCCGCCGTGACCAAGGGCGTGGTCATGGCGCTGTTCGGTCTCGGCGTCCTCGTCCAGGCGGTCCTGAGCCTCCGCACGGGCGTGGTGCCCTCGGCTCCGATGATGGCCGGCGTGGCCGCCCTGGCACTGCTGGTCAACGCGGCCAGCTTCGGCCTGCTCTGGCGACACCGAGCCGATGACGTGAACCTTCGGTCCACCTGGCTCTGCTCGCGCAACGACCTCATCTCCAACGTGGCCGTGCTCATCACTGCCGCGGTGGTGGCCTTCACCGGCTCGGGTTGGCCCGATGTCGTCGTGGGCGTGGGCATCGCCTTGCTGTTCCTTCGCACTGCGCAGTCGGTGCTCAAGGAGTCCTTCGCCGAGCTGGATCGCGCTCGGCAGGCGGCGGTCGAGAGCGTGTAGAGTCAGGTGGCTTGCCATCTTCTCCAGCGAGGCTGATCGTGCTCTCCCCTCATCGTGGTGTCCTCTTCCTCGTCGTCCTCCTCGTCACGTCGTCGGCCGCGCTCGCACAGAGCTCTCGCAAGGCCAATCGCCTCGCGCGCTCCGTGGCCCAAGCTCACGGCCTCGCCGCCTTCGACTCCATCGACGAGATCCGCTTCACGTTCAACTTCGGACGTGGTGGTCGCACGAGCTCCCGCACCTGGCACTGGCGTCCGGCTCAAGACGCCATCCGCCTGCAAGAGGCCGACGCCGAGCCCATCGCGGTCGTGCGCGGCACGCTCGACGAGAGCTCGCCCGAAGAGCTGCGACGCACGGACGCCAAGTTCATCAACGATCGCTTCTGGCTGATGTTCCCCTTCCATCTCGCGTGGGACGAGAACCTCACCTTCACCGTTCAAGACGACGTCGAGCTGCCCATCGGCGAGGGTCGCGCTCGCCTGCTGCGCGTGGCTTACCCCGACGTCGGCGGCTACACGCCCGGCGACGTGTACGACGTCTACCTGGGCGACGGTCATCGCATCCTTCAATGGGGCTTCCGTCGTGGTGGAGTCGAGTCCGAGGCCCGCCCCATCACCTGGGAGGCACCGGTGAGCTTCGGCCCGCTCGAGCTGGTGCTCGACCATCGCTCCGAGGGTGGGGCCCGGCTGTGGTTCAGCGACGTCGCCGTGCGCTTCGTCGGCTCCGACCGCTGGGTCGAAGCGGAGTAGCCGTCTGGAGTCGGGTCGCCTCCACGACCTGGGGCACGGACCTGCTGGCGGACGGAGCCTTATACTGAAGGCCCGTCTCGCGAGGTTCACCCGTGCCCCGAACCACCGCTGCTTGCGTCCTCCTCGTCTCCCTCAGCCTCCCGGTCGTCGCCTCTCCCGGTGACGCGATCGCGACCTTCGACCTCGTCGTGCCCGACGACCGGCCGGAGACCTTCGCTCTCGAGCTACCGCTGGACGGCCGGCTGAGCTCGATCCAGCTCGAGCGCCACTCCCTGCGTGGCCCCGGCTTCCGGGTCCGTCTCCACGACGCGAGCGGCTATCGCGAGGTCACGCCGCCGCCGCTCTCCTCCTACCGAGGCCGACTCGTCGACGACCCCGACTCGCTGGTCGTCGGCTACCTCACCGAGGGGGGATTCCACGGTCAGGTCATGCAGCAGGGTCGGCAGACCCGCTGGATCGAGCCGACCGTCGGCGGCCTCCACTCCCTCCGGCTCGACTCGGTCACCGGCTCACCGGACACCGGCGGCGTCGTCCCGGATCTCGAGCTCGACCCGACGCCCGTCGGCTCACCCGCCGGTGCCGCCTGCACCTTGCAGCTCGCGCAGATCGCCTTCGACGTCGACTTCCCCTACTTCGAAGACCGGGGCTCCTCGGTGCCCGACACGGTGGCCAACGTCGAGATGCACCTTCTCGCCGTGGAGGAGAACTACGCCCGCGACGTGCTCATCACCTACGAGCTCGTCGACATCGTCATCCGCACGGCGCCCTTCTACATGCCCGACGAGGACAACGGTCTCCTCGTCCTCTTCCGCGACGAGTGGCGCGCCAACCACGCGGACGTCGAGCGCGACATCACGCATCTCATGACCGGCCAGCCGGCGCCCGGTCTCGCCGGCCTCGCCTACGTGTCGGTGGTGTGCGCCGACAACTGGCACTACGGCTGGAGCGTGAACAGCAGCGGCGTGGTCAGTCACGAGATCGGACACAACTGGAGCTCGGGTCACTGTCACGACACGGCGCCCTGCAACAACATGTGCGGCGCCTGTCTCTACATCGGACCGAACACCGGCGCGATCATCGGACGTCATCGCGACAGCCGAGACTGTCTCGACGAGGTCGCGGCCTTCGCCACGCCCCTTCCACCCTACGCCGCGCCCGATGCGGCGGTCCTCACTCGAGAGAGCGCCGACCAGCGTCAGCCCGAGACCGTCGACGTCCTCGCCAACGATCACGACGCCAACTGCGAGGACATCCGCATCGCGAGCTTCGACGCGATCACCGAGCTCGGCGGAACGGTCACCCGCGACGTCGGTGCCGGCCCCGGCGGTCGCGACGTCCTCCTCTACACGCCGCCCTGCACGATCTTCGCGGGCACCGATCGCTTCCAGGTGACCATCGACGACGAGTCCGGCGCCACCGACGACAGCGACGTCACCATCGACGTCCAGGACTTCGGCCTGCGCGCCTACTGGCCGCTGGACGCGACCATGGGCACGGAGGTCCTCGACCTCACCGGCTGGCAGCGCGGCGGCACGGCCGAGGGCGATCCGACCTGGGCGACCGGCACCTTC
This sequence comes from Acidobacteriota bacterium, assembly GCA_039029535.1. GTDB lineage: Bacteria > Acidobacteriota > JBCCFW01 > JBCCFW01 > JBCCFW01 > JBCCFW01. The sequence continues at coordinate 5,701 of JBCCFW010000123.1, read as the reverse complement.
GACGGCGCCCTGGTCTTCGACGGCGTCGACGATCACGTGGTCATCCCCGCCCTCGACGTGGAAGGTCTCTCGGCCAGCTTCACCGGTTGGCTCCGACGCGACGGCGACCAGGCCGCCTGGGCCGGCGTCGTCTTCTCGCGAGCGGCCGGGACCACGGCCGGTCTCAACTTCGGCACGGCCAACGAGCTTCGCTATCACTGGACCGGCTCGGCCGACACGTACAACTTCGACTCGGGGCTGGTCGTGCCCGACGCAGCTTGGGTCTTCGTCGCATTGGTCATCGAGCCCGACGCGGCGACGCTCTACCTCGACCCGGGCGACGGGCTCGTCTCGGCTCGCAACGAGGTTCCCCACTCGCCACAGACCTTCGCCGGCGAAGGACGACTGGGCCTCGACCCCACCGACGACGCACGTCGCTTCCGCGGCGCCCTCGACGACTGGCGCGTGCACGATCGAGCGCTCACGCCGGCTGAGGTCGAGGAGTTGGCCGGCCGTGGCGGACCGGCCGTCGCGCCGAACCCGGCCGACGGCAGCCTGGTGTCCTCGGCCGCCACGACCCTGCGCTGGGCCGCGGGCCCTCTCGTCGACTCGCACGACGTCTACTTCGGCTCCGACTTCCAGGCCGTGCAGCTCGCCGACACGAGCTCGCCCGAGTACCGCGGCAACGTGCTCCCGAACGAGTGGACGCCCGACGAGCTGCTGTTCTCCGACACCACCTACGCCTGGCGCATCGACGAGCGGAGAGGTGCAGCCGTCCGACCGGGGTCGACCTGGCTGTTCACGGTGACCGCGGGGGCACCGGAGCTCAGCGCCTACTGGCGGCTCGACGAGCTCGCCGGCACGGAAGCGAGTGACGCGCTCGGCGCGGCCACGGGCACGCTCGTCGGCGACCCGACCTGGGTCGCCGGTCGCTTCGGCTCAGCGCTCGAGCTCGACGGCAACGACGCGGTCTCGGTCCCGGCGCTGGACGCGACGACCATCGAGCGCACGATCACGCTCTGGCTGCGACGTCAGGGGGCACAGGTCGGCTGGGCCGGTCTCCTGTTCAGCCGTGCGGGCGAGACGGTGGCGGGCTTCAACTTCGGCGAGGCCGACGAGCTCCGCTACCACTGGGGCATCGGCGGTGCCGCCTGGGGTTGGGACTCGGGGCTCATCGTCCCCGACGACACCTGGGTGTTCGCAGCCCTGGTCATCGAGACGGACCGCGCGACCATTCATCTCCACGACGGCACCACGCTCCAGTCGGCGGTGAACGTCGCCAACCACGGGCTCGAAGCCTTCGAGGGCGAGGCCTTCCTCGGTTGGGATCCCAATGGCGGCGGTCGGTACTTCCGCGGTCAGCTCGACGACGTGCGCGTCCACGAGGGCGCTCTCTCGGCCGAGACCATCGAACGGATGGCGACGGTCCCGGGTCGCGCGGTCAAGCCGTCACCGGCGGCGGGCAGCTTGCTCGTCGACTCGCCTGCCGAGCTCGCGTGGGTGGCCGGTCCGCTCGCCGAGATGCACGAGGTCTACTTCGGTGACGACCTGCAGGCGGTGCAATCGGCGAACACCTCGGCCCCGGAGTTCCGTGGTCGTCAGGCCGAGCCGACCTGGGCCCCGCCGGCGGAGCTCGCACCGGGGACCTACTACTGGCGCATCGACGAGGTCGCGGGTGCCGATGTCGTCGAGGGAGCGGTCTGGCACTGGGCGGTCGCACCTCGCATCGGCAACTCGCTCCGGGTCGTGAAGACGAACGCCGAGGAGCCCGAGCTGCGCTGGAACGACATCGGTGGCGGCGTCGAGTACGAGGTCCAGCGCTGCGAGCCGCTGGTGGGAGGTCCGTGCACGCCGGTGGCGTTGACGACGGTCGGTCCTCGCACGGCGTCGCACGTCGACACCGACGACGCCTCACCGCTGCACTGGTACCGCGTGGTCACCACGGGGGACTGCGTTCCCTGAGTGGGGCCGCTGGGATAGGCTGCGCCGAAGGAGACGATCGGCGTGACGCTCAACCCGGACGTGCAGTCGCTCGATGCCATCATGTCGGCGCTCTACGAGTGCATCTCCGGCCCGGCCGGTGAGCGGGACTGGGACCGGCTGAACGAGCTGTTCGCCCGGGACGCCAAGCTCATCCCGCTCCTCCCCGACGACCACGGTGGCCTGCGTCCGCAATACCTGAGCCCCCAGCTCTTCGCCTCGCAGACCGCTCCGTATTTTCGGGAGCACGACTTCTACGAGGTCGAGACCTCACGGGACCACCAGCGCTTCGAGTCGCTCATCCAGGTGTTCTCGCGCTACGAGGCCCGCCACGAGCCCGAGGGCCCCGCCTTCGCGACCGGCGTGAACAGCGTGCAGGTGCTGGATGACGGAAGCCGGTACTGGATCCTGAACGTCGCGTGGCCACGGCGGCCCGAGGTGCTGGAAGCGGGCTTGCACCGGGTGGAGGGATGACTCCAGCCCAAGCGGCCCCTCAGCCCTGAGTGTCCCAGGCCAACCCGCCGAAGACCGCCACGGCGAGGAACGCCGGCACTCTCCTCAGGAACGAGACCCCCTCCGCCTCCATCAGCTCGAGGAACGCAAGGTCGGCCTGAAAGCGACTCATCGTCTTGTCGGCCTCTTCGAGATTGGTGATCTTGCCGTCCTTCACCCGGCCGCCTTGGTGGTAGGCGAAGTCGTGGATCAAGGGCGCAGCGATCGACAGCTCGAACGGTGCGATCAACGGCCAGAACATCCTCGGGACCGACGCCATGTCGAACTCGAAGCCTTCCGGCACCTGGACCTTCCACTTCTCCGTGGACACGGTGTAGGGCTGACTCAACCTCCACCTGCGGAAGTGCGAGGTCGACTCCAGGACGACGGGCTCGACGTTCGACCTCGCCCCGCGGATCTCGGTCTCCCCTTGTCTGGTCTTCATGATCGCCTTCCACGAGGCCAAGACGTTGGGGACGAGCCAGATCATCGCGAGCACGAGGACGTCCGCCACGAGATGGAAGCCCAGCAACGCCCATCGCGAGGAAGGACGGCCCGAGCTCACGATGGCCTTCAGTGACGCGGCGTCCTGAAGCTCACCGCCCTCCTCTGTTCTCTCGATGGCCGCCAGCGCAGCGTCCGCCAACAGCTCACGCTGCTCCCGCACGCTGTCCAGCGCCCAGAGGTTGACGCCCGCGAAGGCCAGGAAGCCCAGCCCGATGAGGAGACGCACGGTGCCGATCGAGCTGGCGGTCGCGGTGGCTCCCACGTAGCCGACGACGCCGACCGCCACCGTGATGAAGAACGACCACAGGAGCTGGAAGCCGTGAAAACGGTCGAAGCCGAGCTCGAGGTAGTCCTGAATGCTCACGTCACCTCCCGACGCCCGAGTCCCCATCAGGCGATGGAGACGAGCCTAGGGCAGGGGGTTCGACGAGCTCAACCCTTCGTGAACGAGAAACGAGGCCCCGAACGTCTCGTTCGGGGCCTCGACTCGGTGCGGCTCTCAGCGCCGCCTCAACTTCTCAAGGACTGGCGACGAGACCCAGGCCCACACCCACCGGCAAGAGCAGGCGATCGACCATCTCCACCTCGACCGACAACGTCGCCGGATCGATCGCCTCGCGGGAACGGTAGCGGATCGTGCCGAAGGCGCTCTCGGCCGTGAGCTCGGTCGGGTCGCTCACGCAGAGCCGGCTCCAGGTGCCGTCGGCATCGGCGATGTCGGCGTCCTCGGCCGTGTCGCCGGGACAACCGGCGAGCTCGAAGGCACTGAGCTCGGCCCAGGCCGGAGCACCGTCCACGCGGACCAACGCCGCGACGAAGGGAGCCTCGCTCCACTCGAGCGTCACGTCGATCGTGCGCTCGGGCCAACGAACCTCCTGCATCCCCACCGCGACCCGCAGCAGCTCGACGACGTCGGCGATGTTCACCTGACCGTCGCCGATGATGGAGAGATCCTCGGTGAGGGGGCTGACGTCGACGCGAGCCATGTCGGCCTCATCGAGGGTCGCGAAGCCCACCGCCACGCGCAGGGTCTCGACGACGTCGGCGATGTCGACACGACCGTCGCCACCAGCGGGAGCGAGATCGCCCGGCAGGTCCCGCTCGGTCGGCTCGACCACCGGGAGCGACTCGCAGTCGCCGACCACCGGCACGCGAGAGCCGAGGACGAGCTCCGTCATGACCGTCAGGTCGTCGGCCGTGACCTGACCATCGCCGTCGCTCTCCCAGCCGTCCGCCGCCATGGGCAGCCGCTCACAGTGACGACGCGACGGGTGCAGGTCGACGCGCGAGCGCGAGAGCGTGTCGAGCTCGGTGCCTGCCGTCAGGTGTCGACGAAGCTCGACCAGGTCGGCGAGGTCACGGCGACCGTCTCCCGTGGGTGACGGGTGCACGTCGCCGGCAAGGCCGGAGTGGAGTTGGCAGTCGAGCTCCACTCCGTCGAGCAGGCTCGAGCTGCCGTCCATGAAGTCGGCCTGGAGCGCCGGCAGGACCACGTCGCCGCAGTCGTCGACGACCGTGCCGTCGTGTCGGTGGACCAGTCGCAGCAGACCCAGGACGGGGCCGGTCCCGTCGGCGAAGTCGCAGCTCAGGTCGAGGCGATTCGCTTCCGGATGCTCCATCGCGCAGGCTTCCCCGGCCAGCGTGTCGGAGAGCAGCACCTCGACGAGCTCGAGGGCCGGTCCGTCGAGAAGCTCCAGCGCCACGACGAGCGAGGCGAGGTTCTCGAGCTCGTCCGAGCTCGCCCGAACCAGCACGTCGACCTGACAGCGGTCCCCGATGCCGTTGAGATCGACGTCCTCCTGACCGGAGTTGGCCAGGCCAGGACAGTTGTCCACGCCGTCTTCGATGCCATCGGCGTCGGCATCGGCTTCCCCACCGGTGGCCGACTGATGCACGACGAGCACCGCGCCACCGACGCTCACGCGACCCGTGCGCGCGACGCCGTCGTTGGGCGACGTCGTGAGCGTGAGCGAGGTCGCACCGGAGCCGGCGCCACGGTCGACGCTCAGCCAGTCGCTGTCGGAGCGCGCCGACCACGGACAGCTCGCTTCAGTGACGATGTCCAGGTCGTGCCCGCTACCCGTGGAGCTCACCGCGATCTCGCTCGCCGACAGGCCGAGCGTGCACGGCGGCTGCACGATGCGATGCTCCGCACCGCCGAGCAGGAGCGTGACGCTCCGCTGGCTGATCTCGGTGTTGGGCTCGAGGTGGTAGCGCACGATCTCGGGCTCGATGGCGTCGATGCGGAACCAACTTGCGTCGACGTCCGTGTCCACGTCGAGCCAGCACCCAACCTCGACGTCGCTGAGCGTGACGGAGAAGTCTCCGCCGCCAGCCGGCGCGGTGCGCAGGGCCAGGTCGATCGACGGGAAGCAGAGCTCGACGGCGAGCGAGCCCGCCGGCTGACCGTCGCGGGTCGCCCCGCCGCGGAAGGTCGTCCACTCGGGAGAGCGTCGGGCCTGACCAGGAGCGGCGAGCACTCGAGTCGTCCCGGAGTGCGAGGCCACCACGATCTCGACTCGACCGTCGTCGTCGAGGTCGGCCGCCAATCGCATTGATGATGTCATAGCTAGATGTGATCGCATTGATGATGTCATAGCTGGTTTCCAAGCCAATAGGCTACTCTGCTTTTATCACAATCCTCAACACACTACGGTTTCAATGATAGATGGCGAATCAAGTCATCTGTGTCAGAAAGAAGCCCCCTCTTCCAACCAAAGTGAAGAGCCATGCAATCTCCCGC
>JBCCFW010000122.1:0-23306 GCA_039029535.1 Acidobacteriota bacterium | reverse complement strand
GTCCCGCCGGTAGCCGATCAGGCCGTCGTCCGGCACGAAGCAGTCGGTGAACGACAGGTCGAAGGTGTGCCAGCCGTGGTAGCCGATCTTGCGGATCGGGTTGCCGACCCTCTCTCCCCCAGATCCCGCCCCTGCCCTCACGACCAGGTCACCACCGCCCGAGCCTCTCACTCGCCTGGCTCCTGGCCATCCTCGCGGTGGCGCCTGCCCAAGCCGAGTGGCAAGTCTCGTCGACCGAGAATCGACGCTGGGGAGGCTCGGCAAGGGTCGTGATGGACGCCGGCGGCTCTCCCATCGTCGTGACCGGCCGCCAGCTCGACACGAACCACCCCCTCGAGGTCGCTCGCTTGGTGGATGGCTCCTGGACCATCGAGACCCTGTCGGAGGCTTGCGGCACGACCGCCGCGGTGGCGTACCACCCTGACTCCGGCCCGGCCATCCTCCATCGGATCTTCACCGATGGGACCACGGAGCTCTGGTTGCACTGGCAGCGCGGGGGTACTTGGACGAGCGAGCTGGTCGCCGTCGGCACGATCAGCTACGTGGCGCGTGTTCAGTTCGATGGCGCCGGTCGTCCCGTCGTCGCCTGGATCGATCACTCGAGCGGTGCAGCGCGGGTCGGCAGGTGGAGCCCGGACGCTTGGGAGATCACGACCGCCAGCGCCGAGACTCGACCCGTCGAGTACCTCGACCTGGCCATCGACCGCTTCGGCGAACCGCTCCTGGTGCTCCTCGGGTTCCGACTCGTCGAGGACGTGTTCGAGATCGCTCGCTGGGACGGCGCGGCCTGGGCTCGCGAGCCGATCGCGAGCACGGTTCCACTCTCCAGCCACCTCGAGCTCGAGGTCGACAGCAATGGTCTCGCCTGGGTGGGCTCGACCTCGAATGAAGGGATCGTCCTTCAGCGAGAGAGCTCGGACGGAACCTGGTCACGAGAAGTCGTCGCCTCCGAGGACGGGGACTCGTGGTCGGTGATCAGTCTCCTGCTCGACGGGAGTGACCGCCCGCGCATCGCAGCGACCACCGCCGATGGCGTCGTGCTCCTGCAAGAGGACGGCGGCGTCTGGTCCCGGGATCCGCTGCCCACGTCCGCCCGATGGCTGTCCCGGCAGAGTCTTGCCCTCGGAACCGACGGCCAACTCTTCCTGGGGCTCCACTTCTCCTCCCCGACTGCCATGGTGCCTCGTGAGTCGGTGCACGTGTGGCACGACGAGGAAGGCTGGGGCGAAGTCCAGTCCTGGGGTGTCGGCTACCCCGGAGGGCGCCATCGCTCGCTCGCCATCGACTCAACCGGGGCACCTGCCTCACTCGTCACCGGCGTGGGAACGTTCGCGCTGGCCCTCGAGAGCGAGGGAGCTCGAACGTTCTCGGCACCCGAGGACGGCGCCGGCTCCTACCGAAAGTTGGCGGCAGGGCCGGACGGTGCCCTGGCCGTCGCTGCGCAGGGCCCAAGAGAGTTCCGCGTCCTTCACCTGGTCGAAGGGACGTGGACGCTCGAAGTCTTTCCCGACTACTTCGGCTACCACGACATCGCCTACGGTCGCGATGGGGTGCTGCACGTTTCGGTCACCACGGCCACGGGCCTCTTCCACGGCCGACGCGATGAAACGGGCTGGCTCTTCTCGGAGGTGGTCGACCTGTCTGAGACGGGGATCGAGCACTACCACCGCCATTGCCTGGGACTCGAACGCGACGGGCAGCCCATCATCGCCTTCGGCGACTCCAGCGGCTCCGGCGAGCTCGGTGTCGCTCGGCGAGTGGACGGACGTTGGGAGCTCGACGTCATCGCTGCCGGCAACGGTGACTGCGACCTGGCGACCGCCGATGATGGAAGCATCGGCGTCGTCCATCGCGGCCCGGGCGACGCGCTTTCCTTCGCTCGACTCATGAGGGGCGAGTGGGTCACCGACGATCCCGGCCACGAGCTCACGTTCTCCAGCGGAGCCCCGTCGCTCACCTTCGGGCTGGACCACGAGCCGATCATCACGGCGTCTCTCGCAGCCCTCGACGAACCCGCGATCCTCCGCCGGACGGCCGGGACCTGGATGCTCGAGACCGGCCTGCGTGGAGACCTCCAGGTGAGCCCCTACGCTTACCTCGACCGCAGCCCCACCGGAGAGGTCGTCCTCGCTCATCACGTCGAGTGCCGGGCCGAAGGCGCCTACCTCACCGAGCGACCGCAAGAGCTCCGAGTCTTGCGCACCGTGACCGACTTCTCGCCCGGCTGGCGTGACCGCGTCCGTCCCTTCGACGAGACCAACGACGTGGAGGACGGCACCTTCCCGGCAGCGGTCTCCGTGCCGGTCGAGCTGGTGGACCCGAGCACCGACGGACCCCTGACGCTCTACCGCACCACCGGCACCGACGGACGCACGACGCCGGGTCGGCTGCGCGTGCTCAAGACGGCGGACGACGAGGCCCGCCTGACCTTCGCGTACTGACGCGGGGTCGGGCTACTTGCGACCGAAGAGGCTGCCGAGGAAGCCGCCGCCGCTCTCGTCGGCACCGCCGCCGCCACCACCGGCCTCCGCCAGCTCCTTGCGGATGCCGTCGTGCGTGGCGTCCCAGGAGAGCCCCTTGCGGAACTCGGCGACCGCCTTCCCCTTCACGCCAGCGCTCTTGTAGACCAGCCCGAGGAGGTAGTAGCTCTCGGCCTTCGTCTCGTCGATCCGGATGGCCTCACGGAGATGCGACTCGGCCTTGCGACGCGAACGGGTGTCGGCCATCAGGCAGCGAGCCAGGGACATCCGGTACTCCCAGTTGTCCTGCTCCATCTCGACGCAGTGCTCGAAGAAGACCAGCGCCCGCTCACGCTCGCCGACGTTCAGCAGGGTGCGGCCCTTCTGGTAGGAGTCGCGGGCGATCTCGCGCGGATCCTGCGGCCCCTCCTCCTCCTCGACGACGTTGCCCTCTTCCAGCCGCTGGTCGTACTCCTCGCGCTGCTTGGGATCGGACAGCACGGCGAAGGCGTCACTGACCTGAGCGAAGAGGAGCTCGACCACGTGCCGGTCGTCGCCGGCCAGGTCCTTGCCGAAGCGATCGGGGTGACAGCCGCGGGCGAGCCGGTAGTAGGCCCGGCGCACCGTGCCGTCGTCGGCGTCGCTTTCGATGCCGAGCACTTGATAGTGGTCGGCCTCGACGAGCTGGTCTTGCAGCTCGCGCGCAGCCGCGAGGGGGTCCTCCGACTCGCTGGGCAACGGGTGCCCGTCGGTCACGGCCTCCACGGGCTCGGGCTCCGGCTCCGCCTCGACCAGGGGCGCGGGCGCCGGCTTCTTGATCGCCGGCTTGGGTTTCGGGCGCGCCTTCGGTCGCGCGGTCCCGGGAGCCGGCTTGGGCAGGGTGAGCTTGGCGCGACCGGTGGGCTCGACGAGACCGACGCAGGTCCAGCCCGCCAGCAACGAGAGCGCGTGGTCGCCGCCGGTCGGACACTGCATCAGCAGCTCAGCCACGCTGGTCAGCCCGTCGACGCGCGACAGCAGGAAGCCGTCGGCCGGCGACATGTCGGCGAGCTCGGTGAGGAGATCGTCGCCGCCCACGCGGTTGACCGCGGCCGAGTCTTGGCCGAGGAGAGAGCGACAGGCGTCCGGCTCGAGGGCCCTGGCGGCTCGCCAGAAGCAGGGCACCATGGGGTTGTTGGCGAGGATGCCGGGCAGGTCGAGGCTCTCGCGATCGACGAGGGAGAACTCCCCTTCCTGCTCGGGGAAGACCCGGCTCACCGCCTCGCTGATGAGCTGACGCAGGACCGAGTCGTGATCGGATGCCGGGAGCCCGCCCTTCTCGGCCAGGGCCGCCCGGAGGTCGCCGCCGGCGCGATTGCACTCGACCATGACGTCCTTCGAGACCAGGCCGCGTGACACCAAGGCGATGGCCAGCTTCTCGCGTCGTTCGCTGGAGGTGACGTAGACGAGCTCGCCGTCGCGCAGCACGAAGCGTCGCTGAACGCCGCCGGCGTCCAGCTCGAGCAGGCCCGTCCGGCCCTGCTTCCAAAGCTCCACGAGAAGCTCAGCCGCCCCGCCGGGGCCCAGGCTTCCCTGTCGTGCTGCCACGTCACCTCCCGCTGGAGAGATCCCGACCCCAGGCTTCGTCGAGCTCGGCTTCGCTGAGCCCCACGACGGCCTGGAGGGCGCTGTGCATCCCACCCCGGCGACCGGCCTCCACCAGGAGGCGACCCAGCTGCCGGGTGTCCCATCGTCTCAGGAACCACTCGATCCTGCTGTGTGCCGCCGGATACGAAAAGGGCGGAGGCCACCGACCGCTGCGATGGCTATCGGCCAAATCGGCCTCGTACCTCAAGCGAGATCCCTCGAAGTGCTCCGCAATTCCCTCGTGCCAGCGACGATCCGCCTGCCCCTGAGTGAGGGCGTCGATGAAAGCGTGTGCCACCTCGTGCCGCAAGATCGCCTTGAGCCGGGGCGACAGGGCCGCCACCTGCCCCGCCGGGATTCGGACCTTGCCGTCGAAGAGCCCGCGGACCACGGAGGGGTGCCCGGTCTGCTCCCAGAACTCGTCGCCCGGGTAGAGGATGACGGTCACCTGGTCCCGCGGCTCCGCCCCCAGGGCCCGAAAGAGCTCTGCGTGGACCACCTCGAGCTCATCGAGCAACGGATCGAGGTCGAGCTGGCTGACCTCGGGAGACACGCGGACCACGAAATTCGGGGTCGTGCTGCGCAGCAGGCCGACCAGGCCGTCCCGCTCCTGCTCCAGCGCCTGCAAGGCCTCCCGCCCCCCGGGTTCCTCGAGCAGCGGAGAGTGCTTGTAGACGCGGATCGCCTCGTCGTTGCGGTCGAGCCGGAGCAGGACGCCAGCCAGCACGATGTCTCGTGTCAGCCGCCAGCTCCGCGGCAGGGCCGCCTCGTCGAGCTGGCGCAGTGGCACGAGGGCTTCGCGGAAACGACGCTGCGCCGCCAGCTTCTCACCCAGCAGCACCCGCGCCAGGTCGTCGCCGGGGTGCTCGATGAGGTGATCCCTCAGCCCGTCGACCGTGTCAGGCCAGACGGGCCCCTTCGCATCGGCTGGAAACGGACCGAACGAGCCGCTGCGCGGGAACGGCACCGGGGCACGACGCGGCTGGCGGGGCTCGCCGCCGACCGAGCGTCCCGAGCCCCTCGCCGGATCCGACGAGCTCTCGACGACGTTGAAGCCGGCCGAGCTCGAGCTGCTCGCGGGCTTCGTGTCATGAATGGGCTTGATCGAGACCACCGAGGACTCGGGCAGGGTCATCGGTCCCTGGGGCATCCGGAGGTGGACCTTGCCGCCCTCGCGCCGGACCCGCGTGGCCCGCAGCTTGCCGCCGCTCTTGAGCACGACCTCGTAGGCGGAAGGCTTCGGCTCGGCTCCCGTCGCGGGCGTCCCCGAGACCAACAGCAGCAGGCCCGCCAGCAGGCCGACACCGACCGCCCTCACGGTCGACTGCTCTCCGGGGTGTCGGTGCGCGTCGGGCTCTCGACGGCCGGGCTCGCGCTGAGCTCCTTCCAGCCCTTCCAGGCGGCGAAGCCCAGGGCGCCGACCAGCAGCGCGATGGCCAGGAGCACGAGGAGCCGCCCCGTGCCGCCGGAGGGCTCCTCGGTCATCAGGTCGGACGTCCGCGGCTGCGGGCGCGCGACTGGCCGGTAGTGCGCCGCAGCAGCCGCCTCGGAGTCGTCGTGCGTCTCGACGAGCTCGGGCTCCTGAGCCGCCGCCGGAGCGGGTCGGAGGCTCGGCGCGGCGGGAGCCTGCGGCGCAGCCGGCGCCGCGGAGGGGGCGTGCGCCTCGAAGCCGGGGCCAGCCGGTTCTCGAGAGGAGATCGCCGGTGTCACGCAACCCAGCAGCCGGCACGCGGCGAGGAAGCGCAGCGCGGCCGACTCCGGGAGCCCCGAGTTGGCGATGAGCTCGGAGACGTTGGTCTTGCCGTCGACGCGGAGCAACGTGAGGTCGTAGAGCTCCTCGGCTCCCGTCGCTTCGTATTCGCAGAGTCGCTCGGGCTCGAGCTGGAGGACGGTGCCGCCGCCACCGAGGAGGTTCATCGCCCAGGCGTCTTCCCAGGACCCGATCATCGAGGCGGCCACGATGCTGGCGACCTCCAGCCCGAAGAGTCGCGCGTCGCCAGGAGCCGCGAGGAGGCGGCACTGGTACTCGCCCGTGCGAAGCTGGAAGAGCTGAGCGGCCCCGTTGAGGAGCTGGCGCATCTCGATGCCGGGGAGCTGTTCTTCTTCGAGCAAGCCCAGGGGCACGAGCCTCCGCACGAGCCCGGGGTCGTGACGGTCGATGCGCAGGTGCGCGAGCGCTCGCTCGAGCTCGTTCTCGTCGACCAAGCCCTCACCCAGGACGAAGGCCCCCGTGCTCTCGGTCGGGTCGTCGCTCTCGTAGGTCTGCACCCGACCGTCGGTTAGGTAGAGCCGACGCTCGACATCGCCGGAGCGCACGCAGAGAGCGCCGCTCCACTCCGCACGGGCCAGGTCGACCAGCAGCAGCGGCAAGGTCTCGGGCTCGCCGAGTCGTCCCTCGCGGGGCGCGAGCAGCGGCGACGAGCTCACCGACGGCTCTCCCGCGCGGGCAGGTTGGTGATGACCAGCCGTCCGGACGCGTCGCGGTAGCGACGGAACGGCGGGGGCGCGGTGGCGAGCGTCGGCGACGCGCGTCGACCACCGGCACCCACCTCGGACGGCGAGCTCGGCGGCTTCGAGCGCGTGAGCCCGGCCGACGACGACAGCGGCGGGACCGGTCGTCCCTGGAGCAGCGCGAGGTAGCGCTCCACCTTCACGACGTGACGACGGGTCTCCGGATAGTTCGGCACGCCGCCGGCGCGGCTCACCGCTCCTGCGCCGGCGTTGTAGGCCGCGATGGCGAGCCGGCGATCGCCGAAGCGATCGAGCAAGCTCTTCAGGTGCGCAGCACCGGCGCGGAGGTTGCCCTCGGGATCGAAGGGGTCATCGAGCTCCCACTGCCGCGCGGTGGCCGGCATGAGCTGGGTGAGGCCGATGGCGCCCACCCGGCTCACGGCTTCCGGATTGAAGTTCGACTCGGTGGCGACCAGCGCCTCGAGGAGATCGGCCGGCACCTGATGGGCCTGAGCCACCTTCTCGATGAGCGGGCGCCAGCGCGTCCGCTGCTTGGGCAGCTTCGCCACCTCGCTGGCGAGCACCTCGCTGGCGCCGACGAGCGTGAGGACCGCGAGCAGCAAGCCCGTGCCGATGCGCGAGCTCACGCCGAGGCCATCCGCTGCTCGAGCAGCCCGGGGAAGGCGGCGAGCGCCGCGTCGAGCCCGTCGGTCTTCTTGCCACCGGCCCAGGCCAGCTCGGCGCGGCCTCCCCCACCGCCCTGGAGCTCGCCGGCGAGCTGCTGGATGAGGTCCTTCGCCGGCTGCCCGCCGAGACGTTCGGCCAGGCCCGACTCGAGGCTCAGCACGATGGAGACCTTGCCGCCCTTGACCGAGCCGAGGAGCAACGCCCCCAGCCCGGCCTGCTGACGCTGACCTTCGGCAAGCTCGCGAAGCGCCTTCATGTCGAGCTCGGCCAGGTTGCGGGTCTCGACCGCCACGTCGCCGACCTGACTCTTCTGACCGACCGAGGCCGAGGCGCCCGAGGCAGCGGCCTTCTGGGCGTCGGCCAGCTCGCGCTCGAGCCCCTTCACCTGCGCCCGCAACTTGCCGATGGCCGTGACCAGCTCGGCGCGCGGCGCCTTGAGGGCGCCTTCGAGCTCGGCGATGAGGCTCTCGTCGTCTTGGAGTCGCTCGTGGAGACCGGGTCCCGTGACCGCCTCGATGCGACGCACGCCCGAGGCCACGCCCCGCTCGGTGACGATGCTCAAGCTGCCGATCTGCTCGGTGCGGTCACAGTGCGTGCCGCCGCAGAGCTCGGCCGACCAGTCGTCGACGGCGACCACGCGCACGACGTCGCCGTACTTCTCGCCGAACATGGCCACCGCGCCGGCAGCCACGGCCTCGGCGTGGGGCATGGTCTTCTTCGCCACGGGAAGCTGGGCGAAGACCCGCTGGTTGACGGCGTCTTCGATCTGCCGGAGCTCGTCGGCCATGACCGGCTGCGAGTGGTGGAAGTCGAAGCGGAGCCGGTCCGGCTCGACGAGCGAGCCCGCCTGGGCGACGTGCTCACCGAGGACTTCCTTCAGCGCCGCGTGCAGCAAGTGCGTGGCCGTGTGGTTGGCCATGATGCGCCGCCGCCGCGCCGCGTCGACGCGCGCGTCGAGGCTGTCACCCACGGCGACCGAGCCCTCTTCGACTCGCACGCGATGGAAGCTCACGCCGGGCAACAGACCCTGCGTGGTCTCCACCTCGAGCGTCGCACCGGAGCCCGAGCTCAGGCGACCGGTGTCACCGACCTGACCACCGGACTCGGCATAGAAGGGCGTGCGGTCGAGCACGAGCCAGCCTTCCGAGCCCGTGGCGAGCGAGTCGACGCTGCTGCCGTCGGACACGAGAGCGCGGACCGTGCAGCCGTCGGCCTCGGTGGCGCCGTAGCCGAGGAACTCGGTCTCGGCGAGCTCGAGGTCGGCGGGGAGCTCGGCCTGCGCACCCTCGGCCTCTTCACCACGGCTGCGATCGCGCTGAGCCTCCAGCGCCGTGTCGAAGCCGGCGCGGTCGACGCCGAAGCCGGCATCGCGAGCGCGCTCGACGGTGTACTCGAGGGGGAAGCCGAAGGTGTCGTGGAGCTTGAACGCGTCGGCGCCCGAGACCTCGCCGGACCCGCCTTCCTTCAGCTCGCCGAGGACCTTGTCGAGGACCTCGCTGCCCTGCTTGAGCGTCTTCTCGAAGGCGCGCTCCTCCCCCTCACAGGCTGCGCGGATGCGCCCGGCCTCGCGCTTCAGCTCGGGGTAGGCGTCGCCCATGCTCTCGACGAGGACGCCGGTGAGGTCCGCGAGGATGGGCGCCGGCAGCTCGATCTTCGCCGCGTGGGCGGCGGCGCGCCGGAGGATCTTGCGCAGCACGTAGCCGCGCCCCTCGTTGGAGGGATGCACGCCGTCGGCGAGCAGGAAGCTCACCGCCCGGGCGTGGTCGGCCACCACGCGGAGGGCGACTTGAGTCTCGTCCTTCACCTCGTCGAGGCCACGCTCGAGCTTGATGCCGCTGCGTCGTTCGAGCTCGTCGAAGATCGGCGTGAAGACGTCGGTCTCGTAGTTCGAGCTCACTCCCTGGACGACCGAGACGATGCGCTCGAAGCCCATGCCCGTGTCGATGGAGGGCTTCGGGAGCTTGTTGACGTTGCCGTCGGCGTCCCGGTCGAACTGCATGAAGACGAGATTCCAGATCTCGAACAGCCGGTCTTCCTCGAAGTCCTCGACGGTCAGCGGCGCGTCGCGGTTCTCGCGACGGTCGAGGTGGATCTCCGAGCAGGGACCGCAGGGACCGGTCGGTCCCATCGACCAGAAGTTGTCCTCGTCGCCGAGGCGGAAGACCTTCGACGGCGAGAGCCCGATCTCCTGGGTCCACACCCGCTCGGCCTCGTCGTCGTCGTCGTGCACGGTCGCGACGAGGAGGTCCGGGTCGAGCTTCCAGCGCTCGGTGAGCAGCTCCCAGGCGAAGGCGGCCGCCTCGCTCTTGAAGTAGTCGCCGAACGAGAAGTTTCCGAGCATCTCGAAGAAGGTGTGATGCCTCGGGCTGCGGCCGACGGTCTCGAAGTCGTTGTGCTTGCCAGCGACGCGGAGGCACTTCTGCGAGGTGGTGGCGCGCGTGTAGTCGCGGCTCGACCGGCCGACGAAGACGTCCTTGAATTGGACCATCCCGGCGTTGGCGAAGAACAGCGTGGGGTCGTCGGCAGGGATCAGGGATCCCGAAGCCACGACGCGGTGGCTCTTCTCCTCGAAGAAGCTGAGGAAGCTCCGACGGATTTCATCGCTGCGCACGGGGAACTCCGAGTGGCTCGTTCTCGAGCTAGAAATGGTCTCCGATGTCTTGGGCGCCATCGGCTTCGGGCGGGGTCGGGAGGGTCGGTGGACCGCCTCCCGAGTTTTCGGAACGGGTCGGCAAGGTCGTGGCCGGCGCGGTCGGGGCAGCCGGCGTGACGGGGGCTTGCGAGGCCGGCGGTGGCGTGGCCGGCACCGACGGCATCCGACGGACGAGGTCGGGACGGCTGAGCCGACGCTCGGCCTCTTCACGGCTGATGCGTCCCTTCTCGAAGAGCTCGAGCAGGGACTGATCGAAGCTCTGCATCCCGTGCTCGGGACCACCGGCGACGATGAGGTCGGGGATCTGCCGGTGCTTGTCGACCGACTCGATGCACTCGCGCAGGTAGGGCGTGGACCGGAGGATCTCCACTGCCGGCACCCGCCCCACCCCGTCGCTGCACGGCACCATCCGCAGGCTGATCACCGCCCGCAGCACCGAGGCGAGCTGCACGCGCACCTGCGCTTGCCTGCCCTCCGCGAAAGCGCCGACCAGGCGGTCGATGCTTTCGACCGCGTCGAGGGTCGGGAGGGCCGAGAGCACGAGGTGACCGTTCTCGGCGGCCGCGAGCGCGGTCTCGATCGAGTCGGGGTCGGGCAGCTCACCGACGAGGACGACGTCGGGGTCGAGACGGAGCGCCGAGCGAAGCCCGGCCGCGAAGGACTCGGTGTCGACGCCGACCTCGCGCTGATTGACCAGCGCCTTCTTGTCGCGGTGGAGGATCTCGATCGGATCCTCGAGAGTGACCACGTGGACGCTGCGGCTGGCGTTGACGTGCTCGACCAGGGCGGCGAGGACCGTCGACTTGCCCGAGGCGCGTGGTCCCGTGCAGAGGATGAGACCAGACTGCTCGTCGGCGATGGTCTCGAGCACCGGCGGGAGCTCGAGGTCGGTGACCTTCGGGACCTGCACGGGGACGACGCGGAAGGCCAGGCCCACCGAGCCCCGCTGGTGGAAGACGTGGACCCGGAAGCGCCCCTGGCCGGGCACCGAGTACGACAGGTCGATCTCGCGGAGCTTCTTGAACTTCTCGCGCTGCCGCACGGACATGAGCGAGAAGGCGGAGGCGATGGTGTCCTCGGCCTGGAGGCGTCGCAGCTCGACCAGCGGCTGGAGCTGGCCGTCCACGCGCACGACCGGATGGCTCCCGACCTTGAGATGCAGGTCGGTGGCCTTCTTCTCGGCCGCGAGCTTGAGGATCTCGTGAACGTGCACGGCTTCGGTCCAGGCGCCGACCAAGGAGCGGTCAGCGTGCTGCGATCATGGCATCAAGGGCGGTGTTCCGACAACCCGCAGGATGGGCGTAAGTGCCGGAAAAACAAGCCTCTTCGGCGGCGGTGCTCGGTCCCCTGTTCAGTGCTCGCCGGCCCCCTCGGGGGCGCTCCGGGGGGGGAGCCCGTGAGGGAATCCCGCGTCGAAGCGAGTGTCGGGAGACCAAGCGCTGGGGCCGCCGAGGGAGCGTGGCGTGGCAGGCCCCACGTGAGCGAATGAGGTGGTCGCAGCGCGACGGGATCGCGACGCGCAGCCGGCGGGGGATTCCCTCACGGGCTCTCAGTAGGTCAGCACCGAGTGGACCGGCCGATCACCGAGGCGGGACCGACCCTCGAGGGCGGCGAGCTCGATGAGGAAGGAGCAGCCGACCACCCGCCCGCCGGCCTTCTCGGCGAGCTTGATGGCAGCGGCGGCGGTGCCCCCCGTGGCGATGAGGTCGTCGACGATGGCGACGGCCTGGCCCGACGCGATGGCGTCGGAGTGCATCTCCAGGGAGTCCTGGCCGTACTCGAGGTCGTAGCTCTCGCTGATGACGTCGTGCGGGAGCTTGCCCGGCTTGCGGAGCGGCACGAACGAGGCCTCGAGCTCGAGCGCCATGAGCGGGCCGAAGAGGAAGCCCCGCGACTCCATCCCGAGGACGCAGTCGACATCGTGCTCGCGCAGGGGCTCGGTCATCGCCTGGACGGAGGCGCGGAGGGCCTCGGGCGAGGCGAGCACCGGGGTGATGTCGCGGAAGAGGATGCCCGCCTTGGGGAAGTCGGGAACGTCCCGGATCAGGTCCTTCAGGCCAGCGGCGTCCATGGCGTCTCCGCGGCGGACCGCGAGCTGGGTCCGGGGAAGGAAAAGTTGGTCGGGGCGGAGTGATTCGAACACTCGACCCCTTGCTCCCGAAGCAAGTGCGCTACCAGGCTGCGCTACGCCCCGACCGACTCGGTCGCCGAGGCGACGCGAGGCGCGCATTGTAGGGGTCACGGCCCCAAAGCGCCAGCATTGCGGTGAGGAAATCGGCGCTCGCGGTGGTCTCAGGCCTCGGCGGGCGCAGCCTCGGCGTCCCCGTCCTTCGCCGGCTGGAAGCGGTCGGCCGCCCAGGCCAGGAAGAAGCCGAAGCCGACCAGGGCGATCACGCCGATCCCCTCCCCGACCCCGATGGCGTTCAGGTCGAAGCGGTTGGAGAGACTGGAGACCTTGGGGTCGTAGCCGTCCTTGTAGGGCCAGGTCGCTCGCAGCGAGCCGAGCATGAGCCCCGTGAGGGTCGCCAGCGCCGCCCGCGGCCAGCGCGCCAACACGCGCTTGAGCACCGGGATGGCGACGGCAGCGCCGAGCAGGATCCCGCAGCCGAAGACCATCAGCGGCGGCAGGTTCCGGTCGTGCACGGCCTGCGAGACGACGACGTACTGGCCCAGGATGAGCAGCACCATCGAGCCGCTGACGCCCGGCAGCAGCATCGCCGAGATGGCCACCGCCGCCCCGGGCAGGAGCGTCCAGGTCGCGGGCGTGTCTTGGCTGCGCTCGATCCCGATGATCGAGTACGAGACGAGCGTGCCGAGGAGGAGCCAAGCGGCCGTCGGCGCTCGGGGCTCCGGCACGCGTCCCCACACCACCCAGGCCGAGCCGAGGACCAGGCCGAAGAAGAGCGCGTAGAGGTAAGGCGCCGACTCCGCCCGCAGCAGCAAGCCGGGCTCACCGGTCTTGCCGACCAGGAGCTTGGTCACGATGAGATAGGCGGTCACGACCCCGGCGCCGAGGGGCACGAGGAAGCGCAGGCCCGCGTACAGCGCCGGTCGCTGGCTCGGGTCGCGGAAGGTGAACGGCGCCGCAATGACGGCCTGAGCGGACTCCAGCAGCCGCTCGTACAGCCCGAGCAGGAGGGCGATGGTCCCGCCCGACACGCCCGGCACGCCGTCGGCCGCACCGATCGCGAGCCCGCCGAGAAAACGATCCCAAGGCAGCTTCATCCGCGTCGTCTCCGCTTTTCCTCGCGTCGCTTCACGAGTGCCGGTTCGGCGGCCGGTAGCCGTCCTCACCGATGAGGGGCACGAAGGAACAGACCTCCGAGCCGGTGACCACCCGCCGACCGTGGATGCGCTCGACGACCTGCAGTCGCTCGGTGCCGTCGTCCTCGGCGACCGGCACGACCATCTTCCCCCGCTCGGCGAGCTGCTCGAAGAGGATCTCGGGCAGGTCGGGCGAGGCGGCGGTGACGATGATGCGAGTCCACGGTCCCTGCTCGGGCAGCCCCACCGTGCCGTCCCCGGAGACGATGTTCACGTTGTCGAGGCCGAGCTTGGCCAGCACCTGCCGTGCCCGCCGGATGAGAGCCGGGATGCGCTCGATGGTCCACACCGAGCGCGCGAGCCGCGACATCACGGCCGCCTGATAGCCCGAGCCCGTGCCGATCTCGAGGACGTCGTCGTCGGGCGTGGGCGCGAGCAGCGAGCTCATGAGGGCGACGGTGTGCGGCTTGCTGATCGTCTGCTTCTGACCGATGGGCAGCGCGTCGGGTCCGTAGGCCCGGGTCGACAGGGCCTCATCGACGAAGGCATGCCGAGGGATCGTCAGCATCGCCTCGATGACCCGCTCGTCGGTGATGCCGCGATCGATCACCTCTCGCTGCACCATCTTCTCGCGGAGGATGGCCAGGGCGTCGTGGCCATGGCTCATCCCTGCACCTCGCCGAAGGCCCGGGCGAGACCGAGCTCGACCCGCTCGACCAGCTCACCAAGGTCCGCCTGGAGCTGACCGGGTCGTTCGGGCGGCGGCGCCGGCCCACCGGGGGCCGCGCAGGAGAAGTCGGTGCCGAGGAGGCTCAGGCTCACGCAGCCGAGGGCCGTGACCGCGTGCTGGTCGGTCCCCTCTTCGTGGTCCCACACCGGCTCGCCACCGATCCAGTAGTAGGTGCGTCCGCGTGGGTCTTCCCTCTGGAGCACGCCGTCGCGGTAGTGCCGTCGACCGAGCCGCGTGGCGCGCACGCCGCGGGGCGGCTCCGAGGGCAGGTTCACGTTCAAGAAGCAGCCCGACGGAAGGCAGTCGGGGTGCTGCTCGAAGTGCAGCAGGATGTCGCGCACGACGGTGACGGCCGCGTCGAAGTCGCTCTGCGCGTTGCCCTGGAACTGAGAGACGGCGATCGAGGGCAGCCCGAAGAAGCAGCCCTCGATGGCGGCCCCCACGGTGCCCGAGTAGGAAACGTCGTCACCGAGGTTGGCGCCGTGGTTGATGCCCGAGACGCACACCGTCGGTCGCTCGGGCAGCAAGGTGTTGCAGCTCAGGTTCACGCAGTCGGACGGGGTGCCGTCCACGGCGAAGGAGCGCTCGTCGAGACGGTGGACCGACAGCGGCCGGGTGAGGGTGAGCGCGTGCGAGACCCCGGACATCTCGGTGGCTGGCGCCACCGTGATCACCTCGCCGACGTCGTGCAGGCCCTCGCGGAGGGCGGCCAGGCCCTCAGCGCGGATGCCGTCGTCGTTGGTCAGCAGGATGCGCATGCGCGGCAGCGTCCGGTCCGGATGAGCTCCCATCGGGGCCAGCGAGGCGACCGAGAGAAGCGGGGTTTTCTCATCATCGCACGGGCTCCCCGCTCCCGGGTACGACGAGCAGGCGGTGCTGACGACGACCCACCTGGAAGCGGACGTCCTCGACGGACTGGAAGTCGAGCCCCGGCGGCAGCAGGACCCAGCCCTTCCACACCTGGCCGGGCAGGATCTCGGGGCTGTCGAAGGCGCCGGAGATCACCTCGGACGTCACGCCGGCAGCCACGGTGAGGTCGCGCGGGTCGAGGCTCTCGATGATCACGCCGTTCTTCAGGGTGACCTTCACGCGTCCCGCACGACCAGGCAGGCGGAAGCCATACGACGTGGGCGAGGTGGCGCGGACCTCGACGCGGGCGAGCGTCACCGGCTGGGCGAACAAGCGAGCGATGGCGGCCGCTCCGGGCTCTTGACCGGGCAGGGCTTCGCGCACCGAGATGGCGAGGCCGGTCCCGAGCGTCACGATGCTCCAGGCCATGGCGCGCCGTCGCGCGTGGGCGTGCTCGGCGCCCACCGGCAGGCCGTGAGCCACCCACCCTCCACCCGCCAGGTGAAGCCAGGCTCCCCGCCGCGCGACGGCGACGGCGGTGCGACCCGCCGGCACCGTGCCGACCTGGGCGTGGAGCGACGACGGGCCGGCGCGGACCACGAGGTCCTCCGAGGGCCGGAAGCCGAGGGGCTGCGGCAGGGTCTCGTCCCGGGAGGCCCCCTCGAGCTCGATGGTCGTCGTGCGCTCGGGCAGCTCACCGAGCCCGGTGCCGAGGGCGGGCTCACGCGGCGTCGCGGCCGTCTCGCGCACGGTGGGAACGCCGACGTCCACGGCGGAGCCGACGAGCAAGCGGAAGCCGCTGGTCGTCTCCTCGAAGGAGAACGACAGCTTCGGATCGGCGAGGGTCACGAGGAAGCGCGCGGTCACGCCTTCGGGGAGGAAGGGTCGGGCCCGCTCGGGGAGACGCTGGATCTTCTCGACACGTCCGTCCCGCGGGTCGAGCCGGCTCGGAACGGCGCTGGCGTCGGTGCCCTTCAAGTCGACGCGGAGCATCCGGTCGGACGCGCGGATGATGTCGGGAGTCAACGCTCTCCCAAAGTGGAAGTTCACCCGCGAGATCGAGTCGCCCGTGCTCCAGGTGACCTTCGTGAGCGTCGCGGCGCCGGCCGTGCCGACCGCGCAGGCCAACACGACGGCGATGAGGAGGAGTCGACGCATCATCGAGCGACCATGAGACGCCCCAACGACGGGACGCGTGAGGCGGGGGGCCAGCTCGTCTTCATCACGAAGCTGACCCGCAGGATCGGTGGCTCGGGTGCGTCAGGCGTGGTTCGCGTCCCCCGCAGCAAGGGTGGGCCCTTGCGAGGAGGCGCGGGCCGCGAATGGCGTGCCCGCGCCGCCGAGGCTCGGCTCAGAACTTGAAGAAGGCCGAGCCGACGTACTGACTGCCGAAGTCGGAGAAGTCGGCGGCCACGTCGAGCGAGAAGGAGTTGAAGCCACGCTTGATCGTGAAGCCGCCACCGAGGGTGAAGTGGACGTCGTCGTCATCGTCGATGCCGGAGAAGAGGCCTGCCTGGACGAGAGCCCCCGTGACCGGGTGACGGACGCCGGTGAGACGGCCGCCGGTGACGATGGAGTGGTCGGGCTCGGTGTAGACGCCGGCCCGGACGTGGGCGCGGTTGTTGTAGCCGACGGTCCAGCTGTACGCGAGGCCGAGGTGGAGCTGCTCCTCGTCTTCGATCTCGAAGATGGCGCCGGCCGCGCTCGCACCGAAGAGCTGGTTGTTCAGGCCGCCGACGAAGCCGTCGAGGATGTCGGTGTACTCGACGTGCACGACGTCGGCGTTGATGACGAGGCCGCCACCGCCCCGCGGCTCGAAGAACGGACCGAAGGAGAGACCGACACCGTAGCTGTCGGGCATCTTCATGTTGTTGATGAAGAGACCGGAGGTGTTGGCGACGCCCTGGCTGATGAGCTCGGAACGCAGCGCGCCGGCGCGGGCACCCTCGGGGCGGAGCTCCTGAACGATGTCGAACTCGGGACCGAAGGTGTACTCGGCGCCGACGCGGATCTTCGGGTGCGGCCGCCAGAGCAGGCCGAACACGCCGGTGAAGCTCGTGTCCTCGTCGTCGATGCGGGTCTCGTAGTCGAGGGCGCGGAGGAGAGTGTTGTCGAGACCGTCACCGTCGGTGTCGACGGGCTGACCGAAGGAGTTGGTCATCTGCGAGGTGACGTCGATCCGCGAGACGCCGATGCTCAGGCCGAGGGAGAACTGCTCGTGGATGGCGACGGCAGCGCTCACCATGTAGTTGTCGACGAGCATGTCGAGGTCGCCACCGGTGTGCAGCACCTCGACCTCGAGACCGGTCGGGACGTCCTCGAGGACGTGCATCGTCGAGAAGTAGCTGGCGGCCAGCTCCCGATCCAGGCGGTGACGCTCGTACCGCGTGAAGGCCATGACCCAGCGCTCGGTGAGCGGGTGCACGTAGCCGACGTAGCTCGGGCCCGTGGTGGTGTCGTCATCGAAGATGGTGAGGCCGCGCGCGAAGGCCTCGGCGCCGGCATCGAGGTACACGCCCGAGCCACCGACGTTGATCGAGTCGGGGTTGGTCGTGCGCATCTCGGCGAAGAACTCGGGCCGATCGAGGAAGGCGAGGCCCGCCGGGTTGGTGACGGCAGCGGTGGCGTCGTCGGCAAGACCGCGGAACGCGCCACCCATGCCCAGTGCCCGCGCGCCTGGAATCTGCGGGTGCAGGTTCAAGCCGCGGAAGATCTCCTCGTCGGTGAAGCCGAGAGCCGAGCCCGTGACGAGCAGGCCGAGCGAGGAAGCGAGGACGACACGACGGAGCGACGAACGGTGATGCAGCAGTCCCTGGAACGACATGAGGCTCCTCGAGCTCCTCTTCCCGCGGGATCCGTGGGCCCGAAGACCTCGTTTTCGAGGTCCTCCAAGGGGGGAGCGCGCGCATCGTAACAACGCGCAGGATCGAGGGTCAAGAATCGCGCGGGCCATCAAAGCCCAGGTCTGTCAAGGACTTGCGGCCAAGTCGCTGGCTGGGCGGCTCGTTGACCGCCCTCCCCCTCTCGGGCATGCTCGGCCTCGGACCCGACTCTTGTCTCGCCGGCTCGACGCGAGCCGTGCGCAACCGTGATGCTTGCATGTCGCGTGTCATCCGCTGTACCGAGTGTGGCGCCGAGAACGAAGCCGGCCGCCTGAGGTGCAGCCAATGCGACGCCTGGCTGCCCAACGACAGCCCGGACGTCGACACTCAGCCGGCCCCGTCTCCGGTCGGCTTCGCCCCCACCGCAGGGGCCGATGACGCCACCATCCGCACCCCGATCCCCGGCGCGTTTTCTGCTGACGGCGGTGGCAACGGCGCGGCGACCCAGGAGCGTCCCACCCTCGAGCGTCCGGCCGCCGACCCCTCCAGCAGCAACTCGTGTCCTTCCTGCGGTGACGCCCTCCAGCCCGACTGGCGCTTCTGCAAGCACTGTGGCTGTGAGCTGCGCACGTCGGACGGCACCGTCATCACCGAGCCCACCCGCCCGGGTCCGCCCGGGGCTGCAGCGGCTCCTCCGCCTCCGGCCGACTCCCACCTCAGCCACTTCGTGCACCGGCTCGCCGCCGACGGCACCACGGTCCGCGAGCGGCACGAGCTGAAGTCGGGTCGCACGGTGGTGGGTCGCACCGAGGGCGACATCGTCATGGCGCACGACCCGGCCCTGTCGGCGCGTCATTGCTGCTTCGAGCTGCGCTCCGACGCGGTCTACTTGCGCGACCTCGACAGCACCAACGGCACCTTCATCGCCGTGCAGGGCGCCGAGCCGGTGGCCGTGGGCTCCGTCCTGCTCATCGGCTCGCAACGCTTCCTGCTTCGCGCCCGTCGGGGCGACCGCGACCGGGTCGACCTCGTTCAGGTGTTGCCCATGGGCGAGACCGGTCGAGTCCACCCACTCGAGCGTGACCATCTCGTCATCGGGAAGTCACGCAGCGCGGACATCTCCTTCCCCGAGGACGGCTTCATGTCGCGCCGTCATGCCGAGCTCGTCCGCGGCAGCCGCGGGCTGGCAGTGCGCGACCTCGGCAGCACGAACCGCACCTACGTCATCGTCGATGGTCGGCGCGAGCTCGAAGCCGGTGATCGCATCGTCGTCGGCGAGCACCTGCTGCAGTACGAGCGCCACGACGCCTGACGCTCCCCCCGGGCGTCGCCCCTCGCTCGCTCTCGGTGCTACTGAGGCGCCGACTTCTCCCGGGCACCGCCAGCGGTCGAGCCACGCTCCTCCCGCCAGCGCGCCACGTCCGTCTCCCACTTCGTGGCGAGCTCGTGACGACCAGCCGCCTGTTCGAGACGCGCCATCAGGCTCGCCGCCGCGAGCTGCTGCGGCTCCTCCAGCAGGACCGACTCGGCCTCGACCCGAGCTTCGGTGAGCCGTCCTTGAAGGAACAGCGCCCAGGCAAGACCTGCCCGCGCGGCAGGCGACGGCTCCAGCTCGAGCGCCTTCCGAAGGTCGGCCTCGGCTCCCTCAGCCTCCGCTGCCCCACCCCGACGCAGGCGGAGCAAGCCGCGGTTGGCCCACGAGCGTGCGTCGCCCTCGTCCAGGGAGAGCGCCTGCTCGAGAAGGACCTCCGCCCGTTCGTGGTCCCCCACTGCTGCCCAGGCCACCGCGGCGTCGTGCCGGAGCACGGCCTCGTCCTCACCGGCACCCAGCTCGAGCCCGGCCTCGAAGGCGACCGCCGCCTCGCCGTGACGTCCCTGAGCGACCAGTAGCTCACCGAGACGACGTCGCAGGACGACCTCGCGGGGACGTCGTCGAGCCAGCGCGGCCACCGCGCTGGTGGCATCGTCGAGCCGGGAGAGGTCCCCGGCCAGCACGCGGGCGTGCAGCGCCTCGGCGCGCCAGGTCTCGACGAGCTCGGCGGGCAGCGGCTCGACGCCCGGCCGTCCCTCCTGGTCGAGGAGCGTCAGCAAGGCGCCGAAGTCCCGGTTGCGGTGCAGCTCCTCGGCGCGAGCCAGCCGGCTGATCTCGGGACCGTCGTCGGGCGACTGTCCCAGCCACCAACCGACGGCCCCGGCCACGGCGAGGCCAAGGACGACCAGCGCCGGCACGAGCAGCCGCGATCGCGGGGCCGACGACTGAGGCGACGAGCCCGGCGTGCCCGCGGGGAACTGACGCGTGCGATCGCTCTCTCGATCGCGCTCGCTCTCCCGCTTCCGATGACGCGCGCCAGGTGCCGGGCTCACCAGCTTCGCCGTCGGCTGGCTGCGCACGGGCCCACGGTCCTTGCCGTCCTCGCTCCCGGCGAACACGTGGAGCCGCTGCGTGGCCGCGGCGTCGGGGCCCGTGGGCTCGGGCTCGATGGACTTGCCGCAGGTCGTGCAGAAGCGGGCGTCGTCGTCGTGGGCCGCACCACAGCTCACGCAGTTCACGGCCCGTCCTCCGAGAGCTCCAGCACCGGACCGGGCACGGCGGCCAGGCCCTGGCTCCATTGCAGCACGAGGACGCCGGGCGGCAGGTCGGACGACGGCCGCGAAGCGGCGGCGGCCTGCACGGGAGCATCGGAGAGACGCAGGAGTCGCGCCCGGAGGCGCTCGGCCCTGGTGACGACCTCGGCCTGGTCCCGCTCCGACGAGGCCGCCTGCTTGAGGCGTCGCAGCGCCTGCACCTCGCTCCTCAGCGCCGTCACCTTCGGGCGCTCAGAGGCCGACTCGAGGAGCTGCTCGACCAGCGAGACCATGACCTCCGACTCGGCGGCCGCGCGTCGGAGTCGCGCCTGGGCGACCCGACGCGACCGTCCGTGATCGTCCAACATCGAGCGCAGGTCGGTCGCCTCACGCTCGACCTGCAGGTAGGCCTCGGCCGAGCTCATCGTCGTCGAGGCGTCGCGCAAGGTGACCAGCCGCGTTCGGAACCTCGCCGGCAGCTCGGACAGGCCCCGGGCCGCCAGCTCCACCTGGGCCAGCGCCGCCTCGGCATCGGAGCGAAGCAGCGCCAGCAAGGGGCCCTCGACTCGAGCCCGCGAGAGCGCGAGAAGGTAGAGGCGACGCGCTTCGGCCGCTGCGTCGGCGTCGCCTCCGGCATGACGCTCGCGAGCCGCGTCGGCGCGACCGAGCTCGTCGGTGTTCTCGGCCCCGGCCTCGACGGCGAGCCGACGCAGCGTGGACAGGTCTTCGTCGGACGGCACTGCCGGCGCCTCGGCTCCGGCGAGCCGGGCGAGCAGGTCCAGGTCCTCGAGCCGCTGGTTGAGGTCGAGGAGCTGGAGCTGCGTGGCCGTGCAGGACTCGATCACGCCCTCGGCCAGCGATCGCTCGAAGGATGCTCGCGCTTCCTCGAAGCGTCCCTGGGCCTGCTGACAGGTGCCCAGGTAATAGTGCGGGAGGTAGTCGCGGTACTTGATGCCGTAGGTGCGCAGCCGACAACCCGGTCGTGCGCGCAGGTCCAGTGCCTCGTGGAGGGCGGCCTCCGCCTTCTCGTGTCGTCCCTTCACCAAGTGACGCTGCGCCCGCTCGTAGGCCTCGAACCAGGAGGCCGCACGAGTCTCCCCCGCCCAGGCCGGCAGGATGAGAAGGAGCATCAGGACGGGACGTCGAAGAGAGTGCACGGTCCTCGGCCAACGAGTGGTGGACGAACGAAAGCCCCCATCGCCACGGGGCCGACGGGGGCTCTCCTCCACCGGGTCTCGTCTCAGAAGTGGTAGATGAACGAGGTGATGAAGGTGTTGTCTTCGTTCGACATGTCGGCGGCGAAGTCGATCTGGAACTTCTCCTGGAGCACCAGGCCGAAGCCGAGCGTGTAGTGCGTGATGTCGCGACCCGACGGGAAGGTCTCACTGGTGGAGATGAAGACCGTCTGGTCGCCGAAGTCGGCTTCGAGGCGGACGTTCGGGTCGACGTAGACACCGGCGCGGATGGCGACCGGGGTGGTCTCCTTCACGACCCAGAGGTACTCGACGCCGAGACGCCAGAAGATGGCGTCGTCGAACTCGTAGGTGGCCAGCGGCGTGTTGTAGTCGCAGGGGATCGAGCCGTTGAACATCGGCGAGCCGCTGTCGCAGGTCGGAGCGTCACCCGGGAAGGTCAGGGCGTTGACGTTGCTGACGAAGCCCTCTTCCAGGTCGGAGTACTCCACGTTCACCACGTCCAGCGCGATGGTCCAGTGGCCGGCATCGTCGGGCCGGTAGCCGAAGCCGATGCCGTACTGGTCGGGGACGTTGAAGACGTTGTCGAAGGTCAGCGGATCGTCGAACGAGTCCGGGTTGAAGCCACCGGTCGCGCTGGAGGAACCGATGCCGCCCGCGGCGAGGTTGCGGTTGCCGAGGAAGTCGGCGAGCACGTCGGCGGACGGGTAGTTCCCGGACGGCCGGGTGTCCTCGATCATCTCCTCGAAGGAAAGCTCGGGACCGTCGCGGTACACGAGACCGATGTGGAACTTGTCGTGGGGCTTGTAGAGCAGGCCGAGGGACCAGGCGAAGTCGTCGTCGGAATCATCGACGGAAGTCGCGTAGTCGTCTTCGAGGTCCGAGCCGGAGATGAGCTCGTTGGCCGTGCGCGACTCGAGATCCATCCGGGCGTAGGTCAGAGTGGCGCCGAGGGCCAGCTTCTCGTGCGGGCTGCCGGCGACCGAGAAGTTGTAGTACTCGAGGAGAGTCTCGAGCCGACCGGTGGCGCGGATCAGGTTGGTGTTGGGCAGCACGCCGTCGTCGACGAAGAGGTTGGTCGTCTGCACGTCGGTGCGCAGCACCTCCTGGCGCGAGAGGCCGAACACCCAGTTGTCGAAAGGCTTCACGAAGGACATGAAGCTCGGGTGCACGATGTTCTCGGGATCGGCGATCGAGGTCGAGAGGACGTCACCGGGCAGCAGCCGCGGATCGCCGACTCGGTTCGACAGCTCCTGGGTCGTGCCCACCGCACCCCGGATCTCGATGAACATCTCGGGCGAGAGCAGGTTGGTGAGACCGGCCGGGTTGGCCGCCGCCGCCGTGGCGTCGTCGGCGATGCCGACGAAGGCGCCACCCATGGCCAGGGCGCGACCACCCGGGTTCACGAAGTTGAAGCGGAAGGTCCTGAAGACCTCCTCGTCGGTGAGAGCGGAGGCCGACAGGGCCCAGCACAGGGCCAGGGCGCCGAGAATCGGACCGCGGACTGAGGACAGCGTCTTCATGGCTTCGCCTCCGGGAGACGGGTGAGTGCGGATCAAGGCTGCGAGCCCCCACCCACTGGTGAGGACAGAGCGGAGTTGCGGACCCAACCGCCGTTGCGCACGTGGGCCCAATCGTCACGTCGTTCGTCGATGATGACCTGTTGGCCGCCGTAGAGCTCGGCGACGATGGCGTACTGGCCGCCCGGGCCGGCGTGGACCGGCGCGGTGACCGCGGTGATGACCGCCAGGGTCGTGCCCGCGGCGTTGGCGGCATCGGGCTCCTGGAAGTAGGCGCCGAACACCCAACCTTCCTCGCCGACACGGAGCCAGTCACCGGCACGACCGGTGATGGCCACTTGCTCGGAAGCGGCGAGACGCCGCAGCGAGCGGAAGCGGCGACCTGGTCCATTGCGCAGGTCGTTTTCGATGGTCGCGAGCATGGCCGTCGGCGGATCGAAGGGGATGAAGTCCGGCGGCAAGGTGTTCGGTGCCTCACCGGGACCCG
>JBCCFW010000121.1:0-23306 GCA_039029535.1 Acidobacteriota bacterium | reverse complement strand
CACCCTCGACCTGCCCGACAGCGTCCCTGAGGAGCACCGGGCCGCGCTCGAGGAAGCCGGTCGTGGCTGCCCCGTGTGCCGAAGCCTGTCGAACGAGATGGAGGTCGACGTCACGTTCCGCTGGACCGCTCAGGTCGCCTAGCCCGGACCGTTCATGAGTGTTCGTCGCGAGTGGCCGGAGACGCTAGCCGAGAAGGGCGCACGTAGCCGTGAGGGCCGGAGGCGTGCTTGGCGGCACGTTGAGGACCCGAGGGGCGAGCACGCCCTTCGCAGGCAGCGGATCTGGTCACGCAGCAGGAGACTCATGAATGGTTCGGGCTCAGTGGTGGTGCGGGTCCGCCTGGGGCATGACCGCCTTCACCTCGGAGAGGGCGACCATGGGGGCGAAGCGCACGAAGAGACACATGAGGGTGAAGAACAAGCCGAAGCTACCGAGGAAGCACGACACGTCCCAGAACGTCGGCGAGTAGTAGTCCCAGCTGCTCGGCAGGAAGTCACGCGAGAGCGAGATGACCACGATGACGAAGCGCTCGAACCACATCCCGATGTTCACGATGATGGAGAACACGAAGAGAAGCGGGATGTTGTAGCGGAACTTCCGGATCCAGAAGATCTGCGGCGAGACGACGTTGCAGATGACCATCGTCCAGTAGGCCCAGGCGTAGTTGCCGAAGGCGCGGTTCACGAAGGTGAACCACTCCATCTCGCTGCCCGAGTACCAGGCGATGAAGAACTCCATCGCGTAGGCGTAGCCGACGATCATCCCCGTCAGCATCATGATCTTCACCATGTTTTCGAAGTGCCGCATGGTGACGATCTGCTCGAGACCGAAGAACTTGCGGGCGATGATCATGAGCGTCATCACCATCGCGAAGCCGGAGAAGACCGCGCCGGCCACGAAGTACGGCGGCAGGATGGTCGTGTGCCAGCCCGGGAGCTGGGACACCGCGAAGTCGAACGAAACGATGGAGTGCACCGAGAGGACGAGCGGCGTCGAGAGCGCAGCGAGGATGAGGTAGGCGCGCTCGTAGTTGACCCAGTGGCGGGTCGAGCCGGTCCAGCCCAGGGAGAAGAAGCCGTAGGCCAGGCGGGCGATCTTGTTCTTGGCGCGGTCCCGCAGGGTTGCGAGGTCGGGCACCAGGCCGGTGTACCAGAAGAGCAGCGACACCGTGCCGTAGATGGAGACCGCGAAGACGTCCCACAGCAGCGGGCTGCGGAAGTTCGGCCACATCCCCATCTGGTTGGGGATCGGCAGCGGGTAGTAGAGCAGCCAGACGCGCCCGACGTGGATGGACGGGAACAACAGGGCGCAGACCACCGCGAAGAGCGTCATCGCCTCCGCGAAGCGGTTGATCGACGTGCGCCACTTCTGCCGGAACAGGAAGAGGATCGCCGAGATCAGCGTGCCCGCGTGGCCGATGCCGATCCAGAAGACGAAGTTGACGATGGCCCAGCCCCAGCCGACGGGGTTGTTCAGGCCCCAGATCCCGACGCCTTCCCAGATGAGGTAGGCGACGGAGACGCCGAGCACTCCCAGGAGGGCGATGCCCGTGCCGAGCAACCACCACCACTGCTTGCCGGGCGGTCCCTGCTCGCAGGGTTTCATGACGACTTCCGTCAGCGAGTGGAAGTCGTGCCCGCCTTCGACCAGGGGTGCCCGGCCGTCAACGGGATCGATGGGTGGGACCTGGGTGGCCACGTGCTGTCACTCCCCCCTGCCTCTGGCAGGGTCGTTCTTCAGCCCAAGCGAGGGTTGGGATTGCGGACCCGACCGAGGTAGGTCGTTCTGGGTTGGGTGTTCAGCTCCGTGAGGACGCCGTAGTTGCTCTGCCTGGCCTTGAGACGCGAAACGCGACTGTTCGGGTCATTCAAGTTGCCGAAGGCGATGGAGTCCGTCGGACAGCACTGACCGCAGGCCGGCTTGATGTCGCCGTCGGCCACGATGCCGTCGCCGTTGACCTTCGCGTCGATCTTGGCCGCCTGGATGCGCTGGACGCAGTACGTGCACTTCTCGATGACCCCGCGGAACCGGACGGTGACGTCGGGGTTCGACTGCAGCGCGAGCAGCTCGTTGTCGTCGTGGTTGCGACCGGCGAAGTTGAAGTAGTTGAAGCGCCGGACCTTGTACGGACAGTTGTTGGCGCAGTACCGCGTGCCGATGCAGCGGTTGTACGCCATGTCGTTGGTGCCTTCCGGGCTGTGCACGGTCGCAGCGACCGGACAGACCTGCTCGCACGGCGCGTTCTCGCAGTGCATGCAGCTCACCGGCTGCGTCGACAGGGTCGGGTCGTCCCAGTCGCCCGAGTAGTACCGATCGACTCGCACCCAGTGCATCTCACGACCGAGGAGGACCTGGTCCTTGCCGACCACCGGGATGTTGTTCTCCGCCTGACAGGCGATCACGCAGGCCGAGCAGCCATAGCAAGTGGTCAGGTCGACCGCCATCCCCCACTGGTGACCGTCGACCGGGTTCGGCTCTTCCCAGAGGGAGTGGAGCCTCTCCTCCGGCATCACGTCGAGCTCCTTCACGAAGTCCGGATGCTGGAGGTACTCGGCGAGCTCGGTCTCGCGGATGATGTTGTCGCGAACACGCGGAGCCGTCTGGCTCGGCGCGGTGCGCAGCGGTTCGACCAGGGTGCCGCGCTCCTGGGTCGTCGCGAGCAGCTCGGAGCCACCCGTCGGCGTGCCCGAGACCCCGACCAGGAAGCTGGGAGCACCGGCCTCGAAGAAGAGCCCGACGTCGACGCCCTGCTCGTTGGCGCCCATCTCCACCGAGGGTAGGTGACGACCGTAGCCACGGGTCAGGCAGACCGTGCCGTCGGCCACGCCGGGCACGATGAGAGCCGGGACTTCGACCCAGGTCTCGCCCCGCTCGAGGCGGACGACGTCACCGTGCAGGAGGCCCTTCTCGACACGGTTGACCTGCACGCCTCGCTCGACTCGACCGACGCCCAGGTGGCGTGCCGTCGCAGGGCTCATGAGCGCGGCCTGCCCCCAGGTCAGCTTGGTGATGGGGTCCGGCAGCTCCTGGAGCCAGCCGTTGGTCGCGTAGCGCCCGTCGAGAAGCGTGCTGGACAGCGGCGCGACCAGCTCGAGCTTCGACGAGGGCTGCGGGGGCTCAGCCAGCGCCACCGCGAGCTCGTTCCAGCGCGGACGGATGCGACGCGGCGACTGACGCGCGTCGGCACGGCCGATGCAGTCGTGCAGCATCTTGCGCCAGGCGTTCTCGCCCGAGTCGTCGTCGAGACCTGCCGTCTCTTGCACCCAGTCGCGAGGCTTGCCCTTGGCGCCCGCCAGGATGGCCAGAACCTCGATCTCGGAGAGGCTCGAGTGAAGCGGGGCGATCAGCGGCTGCTGGACGCTGGTCTCCCCTGTCGGCGTCACCCAGTCACCCCAGCTCTCCAGGAAGTGCGAAACGGGCACGTGCCAGGCGCTGGCCTCGGCCATCTCGTCGTGGAGATGCGACAGCGAAACGGACATCTCGGCCGTCGCCAGAGCTCCAGCCATGTCGAGTGAGGAGGGCGTGCCATGGACGGCATTCACGCTGAGAGCGACGAGATGGGTCGTCGTTCCGTCGCGGAGGTCGGACGCGAGCTCGACGAGACCGCCATCGTGCTCCGTGACCTGGTCGTCTCGCCAAGCGAGGACGCGGCGCTGTGCGCCAATCATCTCGTTGATCAGGTGACCCAGCGCCTGAGCTGCTGGCGGCTGGCCTGCCCCGACCACCACGACCGAGGTGCTGGGGTGCGCTCGAAGGTCGGCGGCGAGCTCGCGGGCCCAAGCCCGCAGCGTCTCGTCGCGTCCATGCGCGCGGAGTTGCTCGACGACCTCGACCTGACCGCTCCCGCCACGCGCCCCTTGAGCGGCGAGCTCCATGACGACCTCGCCCAGGAGGGACTGGATCTTGCGGGCGGAGACGCGCAGCCGTTGGTCGGACCAGATGCCGGTGACCGTCGGCACCGGCTCGGCAACGTAGAGACGGTTCATGCCATCGGAAGGACGCTCGAGTCTCCGTCCCTCGGCGAACGCTCGCGAGTTGCGGACCGAGCCCGGCTCGAGGCCGAACAAGTCGGCGTCGAAGCAGGCGACGACGTCGGCCCGGCTCAGGTCGAGCACGGGCCGCATGCCCTCGGCACCGACCAGTTTCGCAGCCTCTCGGCGCGACGCCGGGTGGACCGGGTCGTGGAGATAGACCCGGCTCTGCGGGAAGCGCTCGCGGATCTCGCTCAGCAGCCGTTGAAAGGTCGGCGACGGACGGTGGCCGACGAGCAGGCCCAGACCGGCACCACCGGCAGCCTCGAGCGTCCCAGCAGCCCCTTCGAGAGCCTCGCGGACGTCATCGAGGGTCTTCTCCGCTCCCCCCTCGCTCGGAGTGCGGGCTCGCTCGGCATCGTAGAGGGACAACACCTCGGCTTGCGTGAAGCCACCGGTTCCACCGTTGCTCTCCGGATGTCGAGGGTTTCCCTCGATCTTCGTCGGCCGACCATCGTGGCTCTCGACGAGCATCCCGGTGACGGAACCCGCGATGCACGCGCTGGTCGCGTAGTACATCGGGCGGCCCGGAATGAGATCTTCCGGACGCTCAGCGTAGGGAAGGATCGTCTCGGCCGGCTTGCGGATGACGCTGCAGCCGGTGCCCGCTCCGGCCAGGGCCAGGGACGCTCCCATCAGCTTCAGGACGTCGCGTCGGCCGAGGTCGAGCCCCTCAGGCTCGCTGGCGCCGGCCGGGAATTCGTTCTCGGCGCCCTCGTGAACCTGACCCGCGGCCCAGGTCTCGAGGGAACGCCAGTATCCGTGCTCTCGCTGCGTGCTCATCGGTGACATCCCGAACAGTGCTCCGGCGGCTCCAGCTCGCGGGTGCGATGTGGGTCGGTCGCCGGGTCGTAGTCACCCGGCTCCCAGCCCATCATCGTGATCGCGTCCTTGGGACGCAGGTGCGGCTCTGGGTTGCGATGGCAGTCGAGGCACCACTTCATCGATAGCTCTTCGTGTTGATAGAGCACCGGCATCTGATCGACTCGACCGTGACAACTCTCACAGCCGATGCCGGCCGCCAGGTGCACCGAGTGATCGAAGAATGCGTAGTCGGGGAGCATGTGGACGCGGCGCCAGGGGATGGCCTCACCGGTCTTGGCCGACTCGCGCACCGGCGCCAGCTCCTTGCTGCTCGTCTTGACGACCGCGTGGCAGCTCATGCAAGTCGACGTAGCCGGGATCGCAGCGTGGGCAGCGCGCTCCGCCGTGTCGTGGCAGTACCGGCAGTCCATGCCGAGCTCACCGGCGTGGAGCTGGTGACTGAAGCTCACCGGCTGGGGCGGTGCGTAGCCGACATCCGTCCACTTGGGCGAATGGATCCAGAAGTAGAGGCCTGCGAGGCCGCCGACGGCGGCGACGGGCCCCCCAACGATGCCGATGAGAGGGAGAAGGTTCGTCCAGCGAGGGAAGACGACTGCCACGGCCTAGAGTCCCCGAGGTCCCGCAGCGAGGCGGGGCTCGCTCCAAGGTCAGTTCTGAAATGGCGCCTTTCGCCCCACTTCTCCGAACGGCTGTAGGAGCCGCCAAACGTACACATTCGATGACCCCCTGGCAAGGTCCAAGAGGCCCTCAGCACGACCCACGAGCCTCTGGCATGCTCGGGGTGATGAAACGCAAGCCCAAGCGCGCCCCGAGTGCAGCCAAGACGGCCGAATCGCCCCAGAGACGAAACCTCGTTGGGCTCGTCCTCGTCGGCCTCTTCGTCACCTTCTGCCTTTATCTGATCTTCGTGGAGCGCACGCCGCTGAACCAGGGCCAGAGCGCGACCACGGCGTCTGGTGCGACGGGTCTTCAACTCGGCACTCCGGCCCCCGGAACGCCGGGCGGCGCGCCGGCCCGCACGGGCACTCCGTGGGAGCACGACGAGACCACGAATCATCACTGGGACCCCCGGCCGGGTCACCAGCACTGGCATCAGGGTCCTCCCCCTCCGGACCTCGTCGCCGCCTGGCGCGGGGAGTCCGGCCAGACCCCTTGAAATCGGCCTGACTGCGACGCATTCAATCAGTTAACTGTCGAGGTCCGCCAAGCCCCCGGAATTCAGCGTCGCCACCCCTCCGGATGCGCCTGTCGGCCTTTCTCGAGGGGCTTGAATGCCAGCGTCTGCGAAGTCTCCGATCGCGTCGACCGTCATCCTCATTCCGTTGGTCTCGTTCCTGCTCGCTTCGCTGATCGGGCCCGAGCAGCGCGCGGGAGTCCGCGATCGGGATGAGACCTCGATCACGGTCGAGGTCAGCAAGACGGCCCCGGCCGAGTGCGCCCCGGGTTCCGAGCTGAGCTGGAAGCCGAGCCAGCGCGAGGTGATGGCCCACGATCCGCGCCTCGACCGCGAGGTCGTGCGCCTGGCGCCCGCCGCCACCGCCGACGGAGCCTGGCGCTGGCGCCAGACCCTCGTCAGCGAGAAGCCGGCTCGGCTCAAGCTGAACCTCCGCACGGTCCCGGCCGGCGCTCGAGGCTGGACCCTCCTCCTCGATGACGAGCTCCTCGCCTGCCCGCCGGACCCCGCCTCGACCCCGGACGGAGCGGTGCCGGCCAGCGACGAGTGGCGCAGCGTGCTCCTGAGCTCGGAGCTCCCGCCGGGCGAGCACGTCCTCACCGTCGTGGTGGCCGCCGGCACCCGACTCGAGCTCGACTCGGTGGAGCTCCGCCCCAGCTCCGCCGAGGAGACCCTCCCGCCCCGCGAGGGCGCACCGGATGACGAGGTCGTCCAAGGCGACACCGACCCCTGTCAGCCCGATCCGCCCGTCGACCCCTGTCGTCCGGCGCCCTGGGAGAACGTCGGCGAGGTCGTCGCGCCGGTCAGCACGCAGACCCGCTGGACCTTCGACGACAATCGCTTCTGCCCGCAGGGCCCGGGCCTCGACTGCTCGCGCATCGAGGACGACGGCTCGGTCACCAACCCGAACCCGGGCGCCGCCCTCATCGACGCGCGCAACTGCAGCTTCGAGATGTACGTGACCGCGAGCTGCGGCACGGAGATGCACGTCCCGCTCAACGACGTCGAGAGCGGTTGCATCACCGTCTACGACCAGAACCGCAACATCGTCCCGTTCAACGTGAACAACGGCGACGGCTTCGACGAAGACGGCGGCGAGTTCCCGGGCGACCAGGTGTGCTGGGGTGCCCTGCGCTGCGACGGCGGCGGGCGCAACGATCCGGGCGGCCCGGGCAACGAGCGCATCATGGACGTCAGCTTCCTGGGCTCTCCCACCCTCTGCGGTGTCTACATCCTCGAGTTCAACTCCTGGGCCGGCTGCATCTGGGACCTCTTCGCCAACTGTGACGGTACAGGGACGGAGCAGTTCGACATCTACGACGACGAGTGCGTGGCCAACGCCTCGGTGAACCTCTACCCCGAGTTCGTGATCACCGAGCTCACCGCCAGCGACGGCGGGAGCTGCAGCGCCGACTACTGCGCGACCGTCCAGAACCAGGGTTGTCTCGCCGCTGCGGGCGCCGAGCTCCGCGTGGAGACCGACCTCAGCCAGAACACCCACGTCTTGCCGAGTCTCGCACCGGGCGAATCGGTGGAGTTCTGCGACAACCTCATCGTGGGCGATCCCCTCGGCGACGAGGACGAGCTGGTGGCGCAGGTCGTCGCCCGCGTGGATCCCGACAACGAGATCGTCGAGTGCACCGAGGCCGCCGACGCCAGCTCCTGCTCGCCGGCCACCGGCGGTGACGTGCTCGCCGCCGTCACCCCGGTCAACTGCGACAACTCGCCCGACTGCGATGCCGGCGGCCCCTACGCCTTCAACTGCGGCGTGAACGGCCCGAGCTTCGTCGTCGACGGTACCGGCTCCTCCGATCCCGAGGGCGGCCCGCTGACCCACGCCTGGTCGACCGACTGTTTCGGTGCGGTCATCGACGATCCGACGGCGCCGATCACGACCGTGACGCTCGACCGCACCGAGTGCGACAGCGACTGCTCGGTGACCTTGCTGGTGACTGACGAGGAAGGCCTCGTCGACACCTGCTCCACGACGGTCTCGATCTTCGACAACGGCCTACCGACCATCAACTGCCCCGAAGATCTCATCGCCGAGTGCGGGACCGACGAGGCCGACCTCGACGCCTGGCGCAACAGCGCGACCGGTAGCGACACCTGCGACCCCGACCCGCTCATCGAGTCGGTGATCATCTTCCAGGACAACGGCTGCGGCGGGACCACCAACCAGATTTGGCGCTTCACCGCCACCGACGGCTGCGGCAACAGTCGCTCCTGCGAGGCGAGCTACACCCTCGTCGACACCATCCCGCCCGAGATCGAGCCGCCGGCCGATCTCGTCATCGAGTGCGGCACCTTCGAAGACACCGAAGCGACCATCGAGGCTTGGCTGCTCACGGGCGTCGCGACCGACGACTGTGGCGGCAACCGACCGGTGTTCAACGAGCTGCTCAGCGTCGAGACCGGCTGCAACGACACCGAGACGCGCACGTACCGCTTCACGGCCTCGGACGCCTGCGGCAACTCCGTCTCGGCCACGGCCACCGTCAGCCGGATCGACACGCGTCCGCCCAACCTCTTCAACGTGCCCGCAGACATCACGGTGAACTGCGGCGCGATCCCCGATCCGCCGACCAACGTTCAGGCCTCCGACCAGTGCGTGTTCGGCCTGCTCCCGGTGACCTTCGAGGAGACCGAGGAGCCCGGCGACTGCATCGACGAGCGCGTCATCATCCGCACCTGGAGCGCGGTCGATGCTTGCGACAACGTGGCCACCGAGCAGCAGCGCATCACCCTGGTCGACGCCGACGCTCCGACGCTCGTCGGCGTGCCCGCCGACGTGACGCTGCCCTGCGGCGACGACCCGCCGGTCCCCGACGTCACGGCAACCGACGCCTGCGACCCCGACCCGACGGTGACCTTCAGCCAGGTCGAGATCCCCGGAGAGTGCCCCGACGAGCGCACGCTCATCCGCACCTGGACGGCCTCCGACCGCTGCGGCAACGACGCCACGCTGGTCCAGACCATCATCTTCGACGACGACGAGCAGCCCGTCATGGAAGGGCTCCCGGAGGAGCTCGAGATCACCGTCGAGTGCGACGCGATCCCGGAGCCGCCCGAGGTCACCGCCACCGACAACTGCGACCCGGGTCCCATCGAGGTCGTGCTGACCGAGTCGATCTTCCAGTTCCCCGAGAACTGCGAGGGCGAGTACCTCATCATCCGCACCTGGCACGCCGACGACCGCTGCGACAACAAGGCGGGCTTCGGTCAGAACATCCACGTCGTCGACACGACGCCGCCCGTCTTCGACACGACCGTCGCCGACATGACGGTGGACTGTCAGGACATCCCGCCGGTGCCCGAGGTCGGTGCCATCGACAACTGCACCTCCGAGATCGTCGTGAGCTTCACCGAGACCTCGACCCCGGGCGGCTGTCCGGACGACCAGGTGATCACCCGCCGCTGGGAGGCGGTCGACGACTGCGGCAACCTCGCCGAGATGACTCAGGTCATCACCGTGCGCGACCTGACCCCGCCGACGCTCATGAACGTGCCCGAGTCGATCGTCGCGCCTTGTGACGCGCCGCCCGACCCGGCCGAGGTGACCGCCACCGACCTCTGCGATCCCGATCCGACGGTGACCTTCTTCGAGTTCTCGGGCCCCGGCACCTGTCCGGGTGAGTCGAACCTCATCCGCACGTACGTGGCCACGGATCGCTGCGGCAACCAGGTCGCCGTCCAGCAGATCATCACCCTGGTCGACGAGGTGCCGCCGGTCATCACCGGCGTGCCCGCCAGCGCGACGGTCTCCTGCGACGACATCCCGGCTCCCGCCACGCCGATGATCACCGATGCCTGCGACGCGGCGCCGACCCTCACCTTCGAGGAAGTCGTCACGCCCGGCGTCTGCCCGGCGGCTTCGGTCATCGAGCGGACGTGGACGGGCACCGACGGCTGCGGCAACGTGACGACCGCGGTTCAGGTGCTCACGGTGGTCGACCTCGACGGGCCAGAGGTGCTCTCCATCCCGGGCGACGTGTCATTCCCCTGCTCCTCCCCCCTGCCCGATCCGGTGCAGCCCACGGTGCAGGACAACTGCGATCCGGATCCCACCTTCGAGCTCACCGAGTCCGTGAGCGTGGGTGACTGCGCCGACGAGCGCACGGTCACCCGGACCTGGCTCATCACCGATGCCTGCGGCAACACCACCATCGCTCGACGCCGGTTCTTCCTGACCGACAGCACGCCGCCCACCGCCGAGCCGCTCGAGGACCTCACGCTGCCCTGCGGCGCCCGGGTGCCAGTGGCGGTGCCACCCGTCGTCACCGACGACTGCGACCCCGAGCCCACCGCGACCTTGGTCACCTTCAGCCTCAACGGGAGCTGCTCGGGTGAGGAGACGATCATCCGCACGTGGACCCTGACGGATCGCTGTGGCAACGCGGCGACCGTCCAGCAGCGCGTGTTCCTCGTCGACGAGGTCGCGCCGGAGCTTCTCGGCGTGCCGGCCGATGAGTCGGTCTCCTGTGCCGAGGTGCCGCCGCCGGCGATGGTCGGCGTCGACGACGCCTGTGACCCCGCACCGAGCCTCGACTTCGTCGAGAGCCGCATCGACGGTGACTGTCCCGACAGCTATCAGCTCGTCCGCACGTGGACGACCGTCGACGCCTGCGGCAACGAGGCGAGCGCCAGCCAGACGATCGACGTCAGCGACACGGTCGGCCCCGTTCTCCTGGACGTGCCGGCCGACGTCACGGTGCCCTGCGACGCGATCCCGCCCATGCCGTCGGTGACCGCGGTCGACGACTGCGACCCGAGCCCCGTGCTGGTCGCCGAAGAGGTCGGCGAGCCCGGTCCGTGTCCGGGTGAGGAAGTGATCGTCCGGACGTGGACCGCCCAGGACCGCTGCGGCAACGTGGTCACGGCGAGCCAGACGATCACCATCGTCGACGAGACCGCCCCGGTGCTCGTGGGCGTGCCCGCCGACGTGACGATCGGTTGCGGCGATCCGCTGCCGCCGATCCCGGTGGTCACCGCCGTCGACGACTGTGGCCCGGCCCCAGTGTTGACCTTCCTCGAGCTGCTTCCGGTGGGAAGCTGCACCGACGACGAGGGTCAGGTCGTCATTCGGACCTGGTTCGCCCGCGACGAGTGCTGCAACACGGTCACGGCGACGCAGCGGATCACGCGGCGACAGTAGACGGCGCCTCGGTTCGAGCCGCGACCCGTGGGTCGCGGCTCGAGCTGAGCACGGCAAGAGGCCACCGCGGCTCGAAGACAGGCGGTCGCCGAACCCGACGGTTCGAAGCTCACCCGAGCGACGTCGGGCTCAGGTGATCCCGAAGAACGACCGCATCCGCTCCAGTAGCCCGGCTTGACTGTCCTCGAGACTCTGCGCGGCGTGTTGCTCACGGGCGCCGGCCAGCCGCTCACGGGCGTCGGCTGCGCGCAGGGCGAGGGCTCGGCTCAGCTTCCAGGCCAACTTCTGGTCGTCGATGAGGAGCGGCGCGAAGTCGTCCTTGTCGATGGCCAACACCGCGCTGTCGCTGCTCGCCTCGACGGTGGCGCTCCGCGGCTCACCGGTCAGTAGCGACATCTCGCCGAAGACCGCTCCCCTCTCGAGCTCACCGAGCACGGCGATGCGCGGCCCCTCGGTCTTGAAGACCTTGACCCGTCCGCTCTCGATGACGAAGAGGCTCTGCCCCTCGGCCCCCTGAGTGACCAGCCGCTCGCCCTGGGTGAAGTGCTTGCGCCGGGCCGCCTGCGCGAGCCGGTCGAAGCCGGCGTCCCCGAGCTCTTCGAAGAGCTCCACCTGCTCGAGGAGAGTGCGGCGTCGCTCGAGGTCTTCCTTCGCGCTGGCTCGGCTCGCGGCCCGGACGTCGGAGAACTCCAGACGCGTGAGCGGCACCGCCACGGGGAGACCGTGTCGCTGCAGCGAGTGCCAGACGTGGACTTGCATCTCGTCGTAGAACACGCGGATGCCGTCCACGCGCCGTGTCCACGCCCGCAGGTGGTAGAGGTTGGCGAACTGGCCGAACTCTTCCAGGAAGGCCTGGGGTGCCGGAGTGCTCAGGCACGAGGGCGCGTGCTCGGCCGCCTCGAGCAGGGCCTCCTTCACCACCGAGGGCGGGAGGTCGCGAGGCAGGTTCATCTTGATCGGAAAGGCCACCGCCTCCTCGCCGCTGCCATAGCTGGTGAGCCGGGTGGCAGCGACCAGGGCGTTCGGCTCGTTGATGATGACCCCCTCGTTGGTGCGCAGGCGCGTGGACCGCCAGGTCATCTCGGTGATCTCTGCCGGCGTGCCGTCGATGTCGACCCAGTCGCCGATCTCGAAGGGGCTCTCCATCTGGAGCGCCATCCCGGCGAACACGTTGCGCAGCAGGTCCTGCAGCGCGAAGCCGACCACCGCCGAGAGGACGGTCGACGACACGAGGATCGACGACAGGTGCGCCTTGAACACCGTCGTCGCCATGAGCAGGGTCACGCCCGCCACGAGGACGACGCGCAAGACGTCGACCACCAGGCCGGGCATCATCCCCGGCCCGCCCCGGTCCCAGGGACGCGCGAAGATCAGGCGGTCGAGCATCGCGTACAGGACCAGCGCCGACAGCACCGAGGCGAGGCTGACGACGATCTTCCAGCTCAGCTCCTCCGACGGCACGCCCTTGAGCGAGAGCGTGATGAACACGCCCAGCGAGATGGCCCAGAGGTGATGGAGGATGCCGATGCGCCCGCCCACCTTGAGCTTGCGCAGGGCG
This sequence comes from Acidobacteriota bacterium, assembly GCA_039029535.1. Classification (GTDB taxonomy): domain Bacteria; phylum Acidobacteriota; class JBCCFW01; order JBCCFW01; family JBCCFW01; genus JBCCFW01. The sequence continues at coordinate 10,562 of JBCCFW010000121.1, read as the reverse complement.
AGAAAGACGACCTCCATCGCGAGGACCATGATGGCGCCCCGCGTGATGAAGGGGAGCCAGTCCTCGGCCAGTCTTTCGAGCGTCGCCTGATCCATGCCGACCTAACGCCGCGAGCGGTCGGGAGGCGGCGGCAGCTCGACGGGCTTGCCACCCTTCGTCTCGAGCAGCTTCATGATCTCGTCGACCGCCCGCAGGAGCTGTGGGTCCCGGCCCTCGGAGTGGTCGGCCGGCGTGATGGGCACGGGGATGTCCGGCTCGACGCCGCTCCCCTCCACGTCCCAGCCACGGTCCTCGAACCAGAAGGCGTACTCGGGCTGCGTGATGTAGCCACGGTCGAGGAGCCGCTTGCCTCGGTCGATGCCGATGACGCCGCCCCAGGTGCGCTGACCGATGAGGGGCCCGAGACCGAGCTGACGCCAGGACTGACAGAAGATGTCGCCGTCACTGCCGGTGCGCTCGTTGCAGAGCGCCACCATGGGGCCGTTCATCGTGTGACTGGGCAGCGGCTCGGGCTCCGCCCAGCGCGCCTTGCAGTAGCCCACGAGCTGACGTCGGAGCTTCCCGAGCAGGATCTGCGACACGTTGCCGCCGCCGTTGTCCCGCACGTCGACGATGAGCCCGTCGCGGTGCGACTGGAACAGGAAGCCGCGATGGAACTCGACCAGGCCGGCGACCTGCATGTCGGGCACGTGCACGTAGCCGACCCGACCATCGGTGAGCTCGTCCACCGTGCGCCGTGCCCGCTCGACCCACTCGCGGTAGCGGCAGGCGTGCTCGGAGAGCAGCGGCGTCACGACGACCTCCCGCTGACTCTCACCCTCGGAGTCCTTCGCGATGGTGAGGCTCACGGCCGAGCCCGGGCGCTCGAGCAGCGACCAGGGGTGGACGTCGTCGCCGGCCTCGCGTCCGTCGACCGCCAGCAGGTAGTCCCCCACCTCCACCTGATGCCCCGGGAGCGCCAACGGGCTGTGGGCGCCCGGCGCCCAGGTGTCACCCACGTGGATGGCGGTGATGCGGTGACGGCCCGTGTCGTCGCGCTCGAAGTCCGCACCCAGCAGGCCGACTCGATACGTCTCGCGGGGCCGGACGTCACCACCGACGACGTACGCGTGCGAGGTGCCGAGCTCACCCTGGAGCTCCCAGAGCACGTCGGACAGCTCCTCGCGACAGCGGACACGCTCGACCAGGGGCTCGTAGCGAGCCCGCATGGCGTCCCAGTCCACGGCGGACATCGACTCTGTCCAGAAGTGGCCGCGCTGCTGACGCCAGGCCTCGGCGAACATCTGCCGCCACTCGGTCCGGGGCTCCACGCGCAGGCGGATGCGCGAGAGGTCCAGCACGCCCGACTTCTCGCCGGGCTTGCCGGCGGAGACCGCGGTGTTCTTCGGAGGTGCCTTGGTCGAGAGCAGCCGGGCGTGTCGTTGCCCGACCACCAGGAGCTGCGAGGCGTCGCGTGACAGGGCCGCCGCTCGCACGCCATGGGCGTAGACCTGCTCCTCACGGCTGGCCAGGTCGAAGGCGACGAGCCGGTTCTCACGGGTGTCGTCGCCCCGGTCGGGCTTGCGTCCCGCCATGCCCTGGAGCGGACGACGCAGGAAGAAGACCTTGTCCCGGGAGGCGAGGATCGAGAAGTAACGCCCCTCTTGGACGGGGATCTCGACGACCCGACGCTCGATGCCCTCGAAGTCGACGCGGACCGCGTCGGCGCGCGGTGTCTCCTCGGTCTCCTCGCTCTCTTCGGTCTCGGCGGCCTCCTCTCCTTCCTCACCATCGACGTCCGTCTCGGCCGGCGGCGTCTCCTCGTCACGAGGTGCGTTCGGATCCCGCGAGCCCGGCGCGAGACCGAGCTCGTCCGCCGGCAGCGGCGCCAGTGGCGAGAGCCGATCGGCGGCCAGCACGACCGCGAAGGGTTGGGTCGTCGCCGGAAAGCCGACGTCGTGCTCGAGCTCGTCGCGGTACGGGTTGTAGACCCGGCGGCCGAGGAAGTAGAGGTAGCGACCACCCGGATCGAAGCAGGGAGCTCCGTCGTCGAACTCCTCGCTGGTGATGCGATGCGTCTGCCCGGTGTCGACGTCGTGGATGAAGATCGACGAGCGGTAGTGCTTGGGGCGAGCGTAGGCGAGGTAGCGGCTGTCGGGCGACCAGCTCACCTCGAGGATGGCCCCGCTGTCGGCGGCGTCGACGGCCTTGCGCTCTCCGCTGTCGATGGTCAGCAAGGACAGGCCCGAGGCCTGCTCGCTGATGGCGACGAAGCGACCGTCCGGTGAGGGGTAGAGGCCGCGCAGTCTCCCCTCCCCCGCCGGCCCCAGCGAGCGGGGCTCGTCGGCACCGTCGACGGAGCGCAGCTCGAGCTCCTCCTCGCCGTTTTCGTCGTGAGCCAGGACCAGGCCGCCGTTCGAGAGCTGGGCCGCATGGCCGAAGCGCACGCCGTCGTGATCGCCCACCGCCCTCACCGGTCCGCGCCAGGCCGGCATCGAGAACACCTTGCCGCGCGCGGTGACCGTCACGTGCGAGCCGTCGTCATCGAGCTCGATGGCCTCGAGGAAGCGGAAGGCGTCGACGTAGCGTCGGCGCGTCGCCGCGTTGTCGGCGGCGACCTCGACGTCCACCCACTCGCTCTCTCCCGACTCGAGGTCGAGGAGGATGAGATCGCCACCGTGCTGGTAGACCACTCGCGAGCCATCGAGGCTGGGCCAGCGGGCGTAGTACTCCTCGTGATGGGTGTGCTGCCGGGGCTCGTCATCGTCGAGCGAGCGGGACCACAGGTTGCCCGTGCCGTCGGCGTCACTCAGGTAGACGATGCGGTCTCCCCAGAAGCTGGGCTGACACTCGCCGCGAGGACCGGTCGTCAGCCGTCGGAGCTCGAGGGTCTGCGCGTCGCCCGCCCAGACCTGTCCGGCGAGACCACCGGCGTACCGCTTCCAGGTGGCGGGGTCCTGATAGCCGCGGCTGATGGCGACGTGCTTCCCGTCGGCCGACCACGCGATCGCCTCACCCGGGCCGAGCCCCTCCGCCCGCACGTCGCCCCCCTCCATCGACACGGAGAAGAGCTGGCCGATGCGACGGCTCCAGGACGCGAGGGCCGAGACGAAGTAGACACGGTCGCCGTCAGGTGAGAAGGCGACCGGCAGGCTCGGGCTCGAGTGATGGACCAGGCGGCGGGCCTCGCCTCCCTCGGCGGGCATGACGAAGACCGCGCTCGGGCCATCGTCGGTGGCGGCGAAGGCGAGCTGCTTGCCATCTGGTGAGAGGAGCGGCCGGCTGGCCTGGCCGGACACGTCGGTGAGCCGGCGCGCACGCCGCTCCCCGAGCCGAAGGCTCCAGAGCTGCCCACCGGTGACGAACACCAGGTGGTCGCCGCGGAGGCTGGGCTGACTACAGTAGGGACGGGGCGTGGTGGACATCGGATCTCCGAGGGCGCTCCGGTCGGGCATTGTCTCATTCCGGAGGGCCTCGAAGCCGCTTGACCACGCCCTCCACCGGTGACATCATCCGCGGCCCGTGGGGCTATCGTCTAGGGGTTAGGACGGATGGTTCTCAGCCATCAAACCGGGGTTCGAATCCCCGTAGCCCTACCACGGACTCATCCAGGCCATCGCTGAAGCGCATGGCCGCCGAAAAGGCCGCCTCCGGGCGGCCTTTTCCTTTTCCTCCTCCGGACCCGAGCTTGGCCCGTCGTCGCAGCTCCCGACCCGCCATTCGCAGCGGCTCGCGCACTCTCCTCCGCCTCCCGGCACCGAGCGACCGCGCCGCGTTCGGGTCGCTGCGCGCGGCCAGCGCCCGCTTCCTCCGTCCCTGGGAGCCCCGCCCCGCAGCGGACGCTCCCGACCCCTTCGACCAGCTCCTCGCCAGTCGGAAGGACCCGCGCTGCGCCCGCCTCCTCCTCTGTCGGGCCGAGGACGGCACCCTCCTCGGCGGCGTGAACGCCAACGAGATCGTCGGCGGCATCTTCCAGAGCGCCTACCTCGGCTACTGGATCGGCGCCCCCCACGCCGGCCAGGGCTACATGACCGAAGGCTTCGCGCTCATGCTCGAGCACGTCTTCCTCGACCTGGGTCTCCACCGGGTGGAGGCCAACGTCCAACCCACCAACGCAGCCTCTCTCGCGCTGGTTCGACGGGCGAGCTTCACCCGTGAGGGATACTCTCCGCGGTACCTGAAGATCGCCGGCCGCTGGTCGGACCACGAGCGCTGGGCGCTCCTGGTGGACGACTGGCGACGGGCCCGACGCGCGCGACGGACGCGGAGCTGACACGCAGTGGACCTCAGGCTCGGATTCCTCGCCTCCCATGGAGGCAGCAACTTCCAGGCGATCCTCGACGCCTGTCGGGAAGGACGCCTGCGGGCCGAGCCCCGCGTGCTCGTCAGCAACAACGCCAAGTCCGGCGCCCTCCAGCGAGCCGAGCGCGAGGACCTGCCGGCCTACAAGATCAACGACACGACCCACGACGACCCGGACTCGCGCGACGCCGCCATCGCCGAACGGCTGCATGAGCACGACGTGAATCTCGTGTGCCTCGCAGGCTACATGAAGAAGGTCGGTCCTCCCCTGCTCTCGGCGTTCCCGGGACGCATCCTCAACGTCCACCCCTCGCTGCTGCCTCGTCACGGTGGTCCGGGTTGCTTCGGTCGTCGGGTCCACGAAGCCGTGCTCGCTGCCGGCGACACGACCAGCGGCGTGAGCGTGCACCTCGTCGACGAGGAGTACGACCGCGGCGACGTCCTCGCTCAGGCCGAGGTCCCGGTGCTCCCCGGCGACGACCCGGACACGCTCGCCGCGCGCGTGCTCGAGCAAGAGCACCGGCTCTATCCGGCCGTGCTCCAGCAGATCGCGGACGGCACCCTGGAGCTCCCGTCGTGAGGGGGCCGTTCTTCGTCGACGGTCTCGAGGTTGGTGCGGTCGGAACCTGCCCCAAGCCTCCCGGCGGCGCCGAGCTGCGCCTGGCTCTCGAAGAGTTGGCCCTGCAGGCCGACATCCTGGTCAGCCTCCTCGGTCCTCGCGAGATCCATGACGCGGGGCTCGAGCAGGAAGGACGGATCGCCGCCGAGCTCGGGATGGAGTACTTCGAGCACCCCATCGGCGACCTTCGCGTCCCCACCGACGAGCAGGCCCTCATCGACCTCGCCGCGCGCATCGCGGACAAGGTCCGTGGAGGCAAGCGTCTCGTCGCCCACTGCTGGATGGGCATCGGACGCGCCACGCTCCTCGCCGGCTCGGTGCTGGTGCACCTGGGCTGGAGCGGCGAGCAGGCCATCGAGGCGATCTCGTCGGTCCGCGGCGTCCGCGTCCCCGACAACGCCACGCAGCGCGATTGGCTCCTGAGCTTGCCCGCGAGGCTCCAGCGCTGACTCGGCGGCGCTACGGTCCCTCGACCCCGTCGCAGTCGGCCTGACGGACGCGGTAGCAGAAGAGCGGGCTCGGGTTCTCCGGATCGAGCGCGAAGCCATCGACGTGACCCGGCGGCGTCAACCTCGAGTCGAGACGGTCGGGCGACGCCCCCTTGTCGACGACGAAGCTCCCCTCGTCGAGCCGCGGAAGTCCGTCCCAGCTCAGCCGGGCCTCGCCGGCTTCGGTGCGTGTCACGCGCAGCACCGGACCGACCGGCCCGGGCGCCGGCAGGACCTCACAGCCCCGCGCCCCCTCGCAGAGAGGCTCCTCGCCCGGGCGGGGTTGCCCGATGTCGAAGCGGACGGTCTCCTCGAGCACCTGCTCGACCCCGTCCTCACCGGTGTAGGTCACGCGCAGCATCACCTCGAGCAGCTCACCGCAGTCGACGCCGGGACGCGGGAGTGTCACGGCGACGTGCGCCGGGTCGTCACTGCCGGAGGGCCCGCTCTCCCCTCGCGCGAGATCAGGCCAAGTCGTCGTGGTGTCGGCCCCGGCCGCCGCGGCCGGTGCCGACACGAAGCTCACCTCGCCGGAGATGGCGCTCGCCGTCCCGAACGAGACGTTCTCGAGCGTGAAGACGAGCCGGGCCGTCTCTCCGGGATCGAGCCAACCGTTCCCGTTGCCGACGTCACCGGGGCCGCTGCCGTCGTCGAGCACGACGGCGTCGACGAGCTGCAGCTCCGCCGGCGGCGGCACGACCGGCGCGCACTCCAGACGCGGTGGGCGACGGAAGCGGAGCTCATCGAGACCCGCCTCGGTCTGCGACGGTTCGCCCTGATCGCAGGCGGTGTAGCGCAGTCGGAGGACGTCAGCGGGACCACCGAGCACGGTGTCGAGATCGAAGACCGCGTCCTGCCAGCCGCCCGTGCCCTCGGTGAGTTGCTCGAGCACGTCCCAGCTCATCCCGTCGTCGTTGGAGATCTCGACGGTGAGCGCGTCGTCGAGAACGATGACGAGGTGGTAGAAGCGCCAGTAGGCGAGCTCCAGCCCAGCGGTGCCGCCCATGTCGAAGCGACTCGAAAGCAGGGTCGTGCAGCCGTCGTCGATGTCGTCGGTGCCCGCGCCGGGCGCCGGGTCGTTGCCGGTGATCCACGCCCGCACGCCGTCCTCGCTCACGTCGTCGTCGGGCTGAGGTCCGGTGGGGTTGGGATCCTCACGCACCCAGATGCCGGTGGTGGCGTCGTCGGTGCCGTCGGGATCGACGGTCCAGCCCGAGGGGTTCTCGAAGTCGCGCGTGAGGACGTTTTCGATGACGACCTCCCCCACCTCGAGGAGATGACGCTCGGTCCGACATCGGCCGTCCACCTCGAGCTCGATGTCGACGGGCAGGAACTCGCCGCAGGCCACGTCGCGACCGACGAGCACCGTGAACGGGCTGAGCGTGCTGCGGGTGTCACCCGCGCCCATGGCCCCGTGAACGACCTGGTCCACGACGACCTCCAGCCGCGGGTCACCGCTGGTCATCCTCATCTCCACGTGGGCCGCGTCGGCGATCTCGCAGCGGAGGCGGGTCGGAAGGGCGATGAGATCTCCGGGCTCGATGCGACCGTTGTCGTTGCTCCAGCCCACCGAGTCGTCCGAGCCGAGGCTCACCAGGGTCAGGCGCGCCGTGCCGGCCGTCGTCGCCTCTCCTTCGATCGAGAAGCAGCCATCGGCGCCGAGCGCACGCACGAAGTAGCTGTAGCCGAGCCCATCGAACAGGTGCGGGTCGACATGCTCGGTCGTCCCCGGTGGCAGGAACGCGAGGAGCTGATGGCCCGTGTCGCCCTCGATCTCGCTGCGTGAGACGACGTACTCGACGACGCCGGGCACCGGCTCCCAGCTCAACCGCACGCCGACCAGGCGCGTGCCGTCCTCGATGACGACCTCGCTGGTGACCACCGGAGCCGCGGGTGGCACGCAGTCGGGAGAGTCGCCGACCGAGGGCGTGCTCGCGGTCTCGTGACGCTCGAAGGCCTCGAGGATCTCGGTCCCGTTGGGCGTGCCGTTGGCGAGGTCGCCATCGTCGTCGTCGATGAGCACGTAGGCGTCGTAGGCCGAGTCCGTCTCGTCGGGGAGGTACGTGTCCGAGATCGGCAGCGACTGATAGAAGAGACGCTCGAGCTGGTACCAGCCGCCGTGGTCTCCGAGCTTGGCCCGGAGCAGCTCGCCGAGGTACCAGTTGACCTGCGAGAAGATGTTGCCCTCGCAGTGGACCTGGCGACCCAGCGGACCACCGCCGTCGGGGCAGAAGTCGGCGATGTTGCTCACCGTGCGCAGGCCCGAGACGGCGTCGTCGGCATGACGGATGCCGCGGGGCACGCCGACCCGGAAGTACGGACCGAGATTCGGGTCGTGAGTCGTGAGGAAGGCGACGACGTCGGACATCCCCTCCCCTCGTGCCCGGTCGGTGCCCGCGCCCCGCAGGCGCGTCGCCTGGTCGATGGCGTGGCCCCACTCGTGCTGCATGACGTCGGCGATGAGCCCGGTGTTGTTGCAGCCCCCGCCGGAGGTGAAGAAGTTCACCGAGGTGCCGTTCCAGAAGGCGTTGCAGTCGTCGTCGAGGTTCACCCGGGCCGGTAGCTGAGCGTCGAGGAAGCCACCGGTGTCGCCGTCGGCGAGATGTTTCGCCGCCATCGAGCGGACACCGTTGAGGTGGTAGTAGCAGCTCCGCTCGGCCGACGTGGAGAAGCCGTTGCTCATCCGGTCGTCGCCTCCGAAGCCCAGGTCGAGATCGAGGCCGGTGTCGGCCGTCACCGAGGCGTCGGGACAGTCCACGCACTCGATGCTGAAGTAGGTGCCATCGAGCGTGCCGGTCGCGGCCAGGGCGGCGTCGCCCTCGAAGTGACCGTTGCGATCGACGGCGAGCGGACCGCCCTGTTCCGCCGAGGCGTGCGGCATCCCTCGAACCTGCTCGGCTTGCTCCTCGAGCCGGGCGAGGAAGACGCCACCCCGCACGCGACCGGTGGGCACCGGCGGCGTTTCGCAGGCGTGCGCGTTCTCGTCACGGAGCCGGATCAGCTCACCGGTCCTCGCGTCGACCAGCGCTCCCCAGGTCGGGTGCGCGCCCTCGAGTCGAAACCGCACGTCCCAGGCGAGGCGGTAGTCGAGCCCACCGGACTCCGCCGCGACGGGTAAGAGCAGCAGGCGACCGGCCTCGACGGTCTCCCGTGGCCCGTGAGCGCTCGGCCCCAGGACCTGCTCGAGCGTCACCAGCGTCCGCTCCAGGGCCGACGCGGCAGCGATCACCGGCGTGGTGGCGGCCTCGCTCAGGCTCTCGTGAACGCGGCTCACGCCCGCTTGAACCAAGTTGCCGGAGTGGAAGCGCAGGACGACCAGCGCGTCCGACACCGGCACGCCATCGACCTCGACGTGGAAGGCCACCTGAGCGATCGGTCGTCGCTCGAAGAGCAGCGTGCCCGACGATCGCCGCAGCGTCGCCCGCGCCGGAACGCGAAGCAGCTCGGGGTGTCGCTGCAGGAGCTGCCGGGACCACTGCACGAGGTGATCGAGCGTCGCCGCACGACCCGGGTCGCCGGCCAGGCCGACATCGCTCCAGCTCAGCTCGTTGCCCCGACCGGGCACGACTGGCAGGCCCGAGCCAAAGAACAGGGCCGGCCGGTCGGTGACGCGATCCCAGCGGACCTGCCAGCTCCCGCCGGCCTCCGTGGTGAAGCGACTCCAGGCTGGAGAGGCCGACGCGCGCTGCCGCGACCAGGCGGCGTCACCGGCGTCCTGTCGTGGCAGCGACCAGGCCGTGAGGAGGTCGCCCGGCTCCCGAGGTGGCTGGATGGCCAGGGCGGAGCCGGCGAGCAGGCAGACGACGAGGGCGGTGACGAGGACTCTCACGACGGACCTCCCGGTGACGAAGCTCGGAAGGATCGTCGCCTGCCGCACCGCTCCACGGCAAGTCGTCAGCGACCGACCCGACCCGAACCGCGCTCGAATGGTCCGGAATGCAAGACGGCCGCGGCAGCTCGGGAGCCGCCGCGGCCAGACGAAGCGGAGCGGGGCGAGCCCCGCAGCCTCCCGTTCAGCCGGTGACCAGGATGACGAAGGCCGAGGCGGCGATGCCCGCCGCGCCGCCGGCCATGGGTCCGAAGACCGAGCCCATCACGGCGAACTCGTAATCGGAGATCAAGGCGGTGCCCCAGGCGATGGGACCGAGCGGGCGCGGGTCGTCATCGCCCGGGAGCGTCCAGATCGTCGCCTCGCGCGTGGCTTCCTTCGCCCAGTAGGCACAGGAGTAGCGAGCCACCGACGCCGCCTGGAGGATGACCTCGGACTCGCGGGCGCCCGCCGCGCGAAGGAGGCGGTGCTCGGCCTGACGGATCTGGGCGATCGCGCTGCGCGCTCGGGACAGCGGGTCGAGGCGTCGGTTGCTCATGATCTCGAGGGCCTCATAGATCTCGTGGGCGGCCTCTCGCTGGGCCCCTTCCAGGCCGGCGAAGTCCAACACCTCGTCACGGCTGGACTCGAGCCGCCGGTGCAGCAGGAGCACGACGTCCAGCGGATCGACGTCCGGGCAGTGCTGATAGCCGCAGCGCTCGACCGAGCCCTCGCCACAGGTGAACTGGAGGGCGATCTGGACGACCCGGGCGCCGACCTCTTCCCGACTCGTACCCAGCGTCTCTCGCTCGGCGATGATCCGATCCAAGCCGCGGTTGTGGAGGGCGCCGTGGAAGTCGTAGGGGTTGGCGGGGTTGCTGGGATCGAGGCCGAGCGCCGTGGAGGGAGCCAGCAGGGTGCCGACCACGAGGAGGGAGCCGAGGGTGAGTGCCGAGCGCATCAGGTTCATGTCGTTCAGGTCCGGTGCGTCCTCCGCGTTTCGTGACGCGGTGCGCGAGCTCAGCACGACGACCGGCTCGTCAGACCACCCGACGGGTCACGACCACCGTGCTGCCGAGAACAACACGCCCCCAGCCTCAACCTGACAGGCGGAGCTGCATTTCGTGAGCCCTGAACGCGAAACGACCGCGGCGGTCTCGGGGACCACCGCGGTCGTCTCAGTCACCGAAGCGGGACGGGATCAGGGTCCCGGGGGCTCCGGAGTGGGCTCGTCGCTCTCGATGCCACCACAGTCGGCCTGGAAGAGACGGTAGAAGAAGATCGTCTCGCCCATCGCCGTGGTGTCGTCGAAGGTCAGGTCGGTGAGATCGTCGGGAGTGACGATGTTGTCGATGACCATCGGCGT
>JBCCFW010000120.1:0-23448 GCA_039029535.1 Acidobacteriota bacterium | reverse complement strand
GAGATCGAGCAGGCCGTCGCCGTCGAGGTCGCCGGCGGCAGCACCGTGACTGCGCAGGCCCTCGGTGCGCTCGGCGTAGGTCGGGTCCTCGTGGGCGAGACCTGCCGGCGCTCCGACCTCGGTGAAGAGGTCACGGCTCGCCCGCACGGTGTGGGCCGTGTCGAAGACGAGCGCGTCGACGGACCAGCGACCGGACTCGTCACGCGAAGCGGCGAGGTCACCCTTGCCGCGGAACCAGCTCCGTCGTCCGTCGGCGTCGCGTCCGACCAGGAAGGACTTGAAGCGGCCGACGATGCGGCCCGGTCGGTCGCCGGGCTCCGTGCCGGTGAGCTTGAAGCGCACGTCTTCCAGCGAGTGATGCCGGTCGAGGAGCCCTTGCAGCTCGGCGAGGACCTCCTCGCGGGAGCGCTCGGTGGCCGCGTCGAAGCTCCAGTCGTGATCGCTGAAGAAGCCGAAGCGATCCTTCGCGGCCGCCATCGTCTCCGGGAAGGCGGCTCGAACCCGGGGCGCGAAGCCGTCGCCGAGCCGGGACGCGTCGCCCGAGCGGGCGCGCACGGACAGGTCGAGCAGGTGGTTGGCGAGGGACTCGGTGCCCTCTTCGAGGAGCTCGAGCTCGTCGAGAGCGAGCTGCGCCTTGGCGCCGGTGGCCGGCTGAGTGCTGCTGCCGGTCGTCGGCGGACCGCCCTCGCGGCCGGTCTCGAGCGGCGAGCAGCTCGTCAGCCCGAAGACGAGCAGCGAGAGAAGCAGGATTCGCGTGGAGGACACGCTCAGATGATCGGCTGGGAGGCCCTGACTCGCAAGACGGATGACCGGACGTGGATCAAGTCCCGGACGAGTCGACGGAATCACCGGCCCGACGGTCCAGCTCCGCGAGCGCTTCCTCGCGCGTGGTCAGCCGACCCTCGAGCTGCTCGTCCTGGATGGCGGTGAGCAGCGTGGCGTAGGCGGGACCGGGGGGAATGCCCGCGGCGCGGAGGTCGTCGCCGGTGAGGAAGGGCGGGGGCAGGGCGCGCTCGGTCGTCGCGCGCAGCTCGCGCTCGAGCTGGTCGACGCCGGCCGTCGAGGCCGCCTCGACCGTGACCACTGCTCGCGCCAGCCGGCTGGTGGCGTCCACGGTGGCTTCGGCGACGAGCCGTCGCTGGGCGGCGCGGGTCAGCTCGTCGAAGCGTCGCGCCGTGGGAAGGTCCTGGAGCAGGCGACCCACCGTTCGGCGGTCGTCGGTGGCGAAGCGCAGGGACCGGAGCGCGTCGTCGACGGAGCCTGGTTCGCGCGACGACAGCAGGGCTGCCCAGGCCAGCGGGACGTCGACGGGCTCGTCGAGCTCCGCGACGACTCGGGTGCCGTGCTCGAAGGCCCCGAGCTCGTCGCCGTCGACGAGCATCGGCAGCGCCGGCATCACCAGCCCGAGCTCGGCCATGAGCTCGAGGGCTCGGACACGGCTCGGGTGGACGAGCATCGAGTCGAGCTCGGCCCGACGTCGCTCGACCGACACCTTGGCGACCGACGGCGCGAGCTCGCGAGCGGCCTCGCGGAGCTCGTCGTCGAGGGTGAAGTCGAGCCGGGAGGCGAAGCGCACGGCACGCAGCACGCGGAGGTGATCCTCGGCGAAGCGTCGTCGTGGGTCGCCGACGGTGCGCAGGCGTCGGGCCTCGAGGTCGGCCCGTCCACCGACGTGGTCGACGAGACGATCGTCGAGCGGGTCGTAGAGCAACGCGTTGATCGTGAAGTCACGACGCTGGACGTCCTCGACGGCGGTGGCCGGCTCGACGCGGTCGGGACGTCGGCCGTCGGAGTAGCTCCCGTCGTTGCGGAAGCTCGCGACCTCGATGGGATGACCGTCTTGAACGACGGTGATGATCCCGAACTGCTTGCCCACCGGCACCGTGCGAGGGAAGAGCGTCTCCACCTCGTCGGGGCTGGCGGCGGTGGCGAGGTCGTGGTCCTTGGGCTCGGCCTGCAGCAGCATCTCCCGCACGCAACCGCCGACGAAGTAGCTCTCGTGACCGGCCTCGCGCAGGGCGGCCACCACGGCGACGGCCGCGTCCCGCTCGCTCCCTCGCTTCTCGCTCATGGCTGAGTCGGCTCGCTCGGTGGTGGGGTCGGCTCGCTCGGTGGCGGGGTGGGGGCGGTCCGCTCGATGACGTGCAGGCGATCGAGAGCCAGCGGCCCGATCACCTCGACGTGGCCGTCGGGCCAGGTCAGTCGCGCGCGGGGCTTCGTCGCCGACGGGAGCCCGAAGTGCACGGTCGGCGGCATCGACGCCACGAAGGAGCTCGTCCGACGGACGCGACGACGTTGGCCCGCTTGGCCCTTCTCGTCGAGCAGCTCGACGAGCGCGCCGATGGCCTCGGTGTTGGGGGCGGCGGAGCGGAGCCGCAGCGTGAGCCAGTGACGGTCGGCATGCAGGCTGCGGTTCTCGAGAAGCTGCACGGCACCGCCGTTGTTGGTGACCAGGACGTCGAGATCGCCGTCGTCACCCAGGTCGAAGGTGAGCGAGCCCCGGCCCACCAGCGGCTCGGCGGTGATCGCCTGCTTCGACACGTCGGCGAAGACCAGCCGGCCTCCGCTGCTGCGGTTCTCGAGGACCTGATCGCGCTGCGGATGGGTGGTGGTGACGTCGTACTGCTCGACCTTGTCGTCGACGTGGCCATTGGCGACGTAGAGGTCGAGGTCACCATCGAGATCGAGGTCGACCATGTCGATGCCGAAGGCCAGCGGCGAGAGCGTGAAGCCCGCGACGCCGGAGCGATCGGTCTCGTCCATCCAGCGACCGCCGCCGATGCCGCGGTAGACCGTGTTGGCCTCGAACTGGAAGTTCGTGACGACGAGGTCGGTCTTGCCGTCACCGTCGAGGTCGCCCGCGTCGACCCCCATGCTCGCCTCGGTGTGGCCGAGGTCGGAGAGCCCGACGCCCGCACGCAGCGTGCGATCGCGGAAGCGACCGTCGCCCATGTTGACGAAGAGCGAGTTGCGCTCGGTGTCGTTGGCGATGAAGAGATCGGGGCGACCGTCGTCGGTGAGGTCCTCGAAGAGCACGCCCAGCGACTTGCCGTCCTCGTCCTCGAGACCCGCGTCCTTCGTCACGTCGGTGAAGCGCAGGGGCGTGCCCGCGGCCGGACCGTCGTTGCGGTAGAGCCGACTCTGGATCGCCTGGTAGTCCATGGGCGGGCAGACGATGGGGATGTCGTCGGGTCCCTTGCACCAGCGTCCGTCGACCTCGAAGTCGACGTAGGCACCCACCGCCAGGTCGAGGTCGCCGTCGGCGTCGTGATCGGCGAAGGCGGCCGAGGTGGTCCAGCGGCGGTCGTTCACGCCGGCCTGCGTGCCGATCTCCGTGTAGCCGCCCTGGCCGTCGGAGAGATAGAGGAGGTCGGGGCCGACGTGGGTGACGAGGAGATCGAGATCGCCATCGCCCTGGAGGTCGGCCACCGCGCAACCCATGCCCCAGCCGTCGTCGGGGCCGTCGAGGGTGGCATCGGCCACCGCGGTGAAGCGGCCGTCGTCCTGACGGTAGAGCCGGGAGGGCGAGCGCTTCGGCTTCTCGGGGCCGGGCGTGAGCCGGCCGCCGTTGACGAGGTAGAGGTCGACGTCACCGTCCCCGTCGGAGTCGAAGGCGCAGGCACCCGAGCCGGTGGTCTCGACGATGTACTGCAGCGGCTGACGACCGGGGTCGTGGACGAAGTCGAGCCCGCGCTCCTTCGCGACGTCGACGAGCCGGATGCTGGTCTCGGTCGGTGTCTCAGGGGCCGCCGCGGCCTGGGTCGCCGGGGCCCGCGCGCTCGTCGACGCCGCACCCGCCGAGACGGGCAGCGCGAGGCAGAGCAGCGAGAGGACGGACCGGGCGGGGAGGAGCATCAGGGAGTGTAGCCATGAGGACCAGACGTGGCCTCATCGCTTCGTCGACGCTCCGTGAAGGCTGGCGATTCAGGTCTGCCGGCTCAGTCCAGGTTCGACCGGATCGGACAGTAGTGGTTGCGGGCCTGGTCCGGTCGGGCGGTGCGCCGACGGCGGAGGCGAGAGAGCAGCGGCCGGCGACGCGCGTCCGACGAGGCGGAGCCCGTGCGCAGCTCCAGGGGCGGCTCGGGCCAGAGGAGGCTGAGGGCACCGTCGACGAAGGGCAGGGCGATCAGGCTGACGACGATCACCCAGGTGGCGAGGTAGAGGATGTCGAGCACGGCGGTTCCCTTCGGGAAGCGGCTCAAGAAAAGAAAACGTCGGCTCCGGACGAGCCGGAAGCCGACGGGAGAGGGGCGCGGCCGCGCTGCTGTCCCGTCGGCTCGGTGGGACCCGACCGGGAGTCGGCGGTCGGGTCAGGCGCTGGGATGCGTCGTGCGGTCGAGAGAGCCCGTGCTCAGTCGAGGTGGCTCAGCTCGACCCGTCCGAAGGGGCGCGCGTCTTCGAGCTCGGCGGTCGATTCGAGCTGCAGCCGTCCGGGGACGGCGTTGCGGCCGGAACGGTTGGCGAGGGCGCGCTTCAGGCCCATGAACTGCTCGTTGAGGCCAGAGGCGATGAGCAGTCCAGGCAGGAGGACGAAGGTCGACAAGAGGAGACCCTGGCCCAAGGTTTCGAAGCTCACGCTCAACATTCCGGTGTCCTTTCCCATTGCTTCTCGGGTGGCTGCAGTGTCGTTTCGCGGCGCTTCGTGCGCGGCGACCACCCGTTGTTGAATGAACCCTACGGGGCGATCGTCAGGGGGGTTTCATGGCCCTCAACGATTTTCGTGACCCGCGTCAACGGGGTCGCGCGGGGAGCTGCTAGGAAGGGAGGGAGCCGCGCAGGCCCTCGGCTGCGTCGGCGAGCTCGCGGGCGGCCACGAGGAGGTCGCCAGGCTCGCTCGACGAGGGCTCGTCCTCCGGAGCGGGGTCGTCGCCGAGGCCGGCCCCCTTGAGCCGGGCGAGCTCGGCCCGGACGAGGTCGCGGATGTCCTCGGCGTTGTCGACGCCGCGGAACACCGCCAGGTGGAGGTCGTCTTCCTTCTCGTCGAGCTCGCCCCCGTCGCCGCCGCCGGCGGTCTGGATCTCGAGGTCGGCGATGCCGAAGCGCCGCTGGAGCGGGCCCTGCCGGATGCTCACGTTCTGCACGTTGGCGAAGCGCACCGTCTGCTCACGGAGCTTGGCGAGACCCTCGCGGATCCTCAGCCCGTCGGAGGAGAGGAAGTACCAGCGCAGCCGGTAGTCGAGTCCGACCAGGTGCCAGCCCACGAGGAGCTGGCCGATGAAGCCGGCGATGGTCAGGGCCTCGACGACGACGACCCAGCGCCCGAGCATCACCTGCAGCTTCCCGGGGAGCTCGGTGAAGACGTAGAGACCCACGACGATGCCGACGGCCGTCCAGAGCTGGGTGATCACCCACTTGATCAGCCGATAGCGGTAGTAGCCCTTCGCGGCCCGAAAGACCGTCGTGCTCGTGGCGTCGTCGGCCGAGACCTCGGGGTCGGGCGGCAGCTTGAGGACGCGTCGCAGCAGTCGTTCAAGCATCGTCGGTCGGCTCCGGGCTCGTCGGCTCGGTGGGGGCGAGCTGTCGTTGCAGGGCCTGCAAGGCCTCGGTGGCTCGACGCAACTCGGCGACGATCGCGTCGTCGTCGCGCGCCGCGGCCACGGCTCCCGCCGGTCGGGCGTGGGTGCCTCGCATCCTCTCGTAGAGGAAGTCACGGACGAGCTCGTACTCGCGCAGCCCGACCAGCGTCATCTCTGCCTTGGCGCTCCCGCTGGCGGTCTGAACCTGGATGCGCGCGAGCCCCAGCCAGCGCTCGACGATGTTGCTGACGAGGTGGATGTCTTGAATGCGGGCGTAGGTGAGGTGGATCTCCCGTCGAAACCACACCCCCCAGCTCATCGAGACGCCTTCGTCGTCGAAGCGATAGCGCAGCGACTGGTAGCGGAAGCGCAGGAAGATGAGGGGAACGAAGAAGAACGGACCCGCCATCAAGGAGAGGAGGATGTAGTGGGTCCAAAGCACCGGCGCCGGCCGCTCGATCGCGAGCACGTGGTCGCTGGTCGAAGGGGCCGAGGACGGCTGAGTCGTGGCGAGGTCGGTCACGGGCAGCTCCAGGAGGCGGCCGGTACGCCGAGCTTGGCGACGGGTTTCAGGCCCAACCTTCGAGCAGCTCCTCGTTCATGAGACCGGGACAGGCGTGGAAGGCAGCGAGCCCCGCCTCGCGGGCGGCCGCGACATTGGGGGCCTGGTCGTCGAGGAAGGGCGTGCCTTCCGGCACCTGCTCGCGCAGGGCCGCGAAGAAGGCGGCGTCGGGCTTGGCGCAGCCCAGCTCGGAGCTGATGAGCCAAGTGGGGTCGAGCTCACGTCGACGGAGCTGCTCGCGCAGGCCCTCGGTCCAGCCCGCGAAGAAGTTCGTCGCGATGAAGATCGGGTGACCGCGTCGGTCGAGCTCGGCGAGGAGGTGCAGGCGATCGGGGCGGAGCCGGAGCGCGCGACGGTAGGTGGTCGCGACGGACTCGTCCCAGAACTCGCTCTCCTCGAGACGACCGGTCTTGAGCTCGGTCCACGGGGCGTTGCCGGGATCCGGGTGGAGGCTGCGCCAGGTCGGCTCGGCCAGCACGCCGACGAGGTCGAAGACGACGGGGCGGGCGGCGGTGCTCATGCGGGGGTCCTTCGGAGACGGCGGGCGGTCATGGGGCTCACAGCAGGTGGAAGCGCACGACGAAGCGTCGCTTCACCTCGAGGAGGACGTCGACGACCTGCGCGGCGGCCTCGTCGAAGCCCCGCGCGTTCTCGAAGAGCTGCGCGACCAGCGGCTGCTCCTTCTCTCCCCCGGGCTCGAGGTTTTCGAGCAGGCCGCGGAGCTCGGGTGAGGAGATGCCGGCGAGGAAGGCGTCGAAGCGTCGCAGGATCTCGGTGCAGGCGTCGGCGTGACCGAGGTCGTTCATGGCGAGCACGAGCTTGCGCGCCGGGGGCAGGTCGAGATGACCGAGCACCCAGGCGTCGTGCGCTTCCTGGTCGCCGGCGCGGAGGTGGTCCTGACCGGCGCACTGGAGCGCGAGCATCGCCAGGTGCCAGAGCTTGCGCGAGTGCCGGAGCTTGAGGTTGCGCAGCGCCCAGGACTTGCCGGCTTCCTCCACCTTGTAGCGGTAGTCGACGCAGATGGTGCGGTAGTAGCGGTGCAGGTCGTTCGACAGCGAGATGAGCGAGCGACCTCGTGCCGGGCCGCTGCGGTATGAGGCGAGGATGCGATCGCGGAACGCCGCGCAGGTGGCGGCGTCGTGCAGCGGTGCGCCTTCGGTGAGGAGCAGGGCACGGTAGGTGAGCCGTCGGTTGCTGTCGTTGGTGCCGCCGATGTTCTCGACGAGCTCGTCGATGGAGAGCGGCTCGGCGAAGGTCTTCTCCGACACCTCGAAGCCGGCCCCACGCAGCGGCTCGGCCAGGGCGTCGTGCAGCTCCAGCGCGCCGGCCTCGTCGACGACGCCAGGGTCGTGGACGGTGACGAGGTCGAGGTCGGACACCGCGTCGGCGTGCTCCATCCGCCCCAGCGATCCGACCGCCCAGGCGGCCAGCCCCGCCGACTCCGGAGGCAGCAGCGCCGCGACCGCGGTGCGGGCCTCGCGCAGCCGATGCGCCGAGGCGACGGCGCGCTCGGCCAGGGCGGGGGTGTCGGTCGGGCTGAGCCCGACCACCTTCAGCCAGTCGGTGGAGTGACGCCAGTCCACGCTCATGAGCGGGGCTCTCCCAAGAGATCCGGGTGACTCGATTGCTCCGACCGAGGTCGCGGGCGAAGCCCGGCTCGGTCGCGGACGTGCACGTAGCGCTCGGCGAAGCACGACGCCGGCAGGCCTTCGGGGCCCACCGGTCGTCCGCGCTCGAGCACGTAGCGCTTGGTCTGCCGATGAGCCGGGACGTCGCGGCTCACGCCGAAGCGGAGCTCGAGCGCCTGGTCGTCGGCCTCGTCGAGGGGAATGTCGATGCCGGCCTCCTCCAGGCGGGCGAGGAAGGCCTCGTCGTCGAAGCTCTCCAGCTCGTCGAGCAGGCGGCGGTCGAACAAGCGAGGCACGGCCTCGCAGAGCTTCGCCTCGGCCAGCACGTTGGACGGGCGATGGATGACTCGCTCGTACACGCGGTGCTTGAGCTGCCAGAAACGATCCATCGCCGGCACCGCCTCGGCGCGGAGGTGAAGCTCACCGTCGTGGAGGCAGAACAGCGGCTCGGGCAACTTGACCGACTGGAGGCCGAAGGCACGGGCAGCACGGGTGATGCCGTCGAGCGTGTCGAGGCTGAGGCGACCGGCGACGAGGGGGGCGACGTGTCGGTGTGCGTCGTCGGGACGACCGTCGATGAGACCCCAGAGGATCTCGGCGGGCAGGTCGAGCTCGTCGAGGAGGGGGCGAAGGCTGCGCTCCCTGGCGATGGGTCCGTCCCCGAGTACGATCCAGCGGGTGAGCTCGTGATGGGAGGCGCCGAGGGCGCGCTCGAAGCCGGGCTCGGCGGCGTGCGAGAGAGGGTAGTGACCGAGATCGTGCAGGAGAGAAGCGACGACCAGGACGCGCCGCTCCTCGGTGGGGAGGGAGAGCTCGCGGGCCACGCGGGCGGCGAGCCGGGCGACCGCCTTCGAGTGGTCGAGCCGGGTCGACGTCTCCTTCAGCGCCGGGTGACGGTCCAGCGCGCCGAGGAAGCTCACCCGCCCGATCCGCCGCAGCCAGGGCGAGGCCAGCAGCGGCAGGGGGATCACGTTCTGGAGCTCGTCGACGGCTGGCACGACCTGATTCATCCTCGCGACGTCGGCTCGTGGCCGACCGCCGCCACCCCGATCGTCTCACCTTTCGCGTCCGATCACGGCACGGAGATCCGGTGATGCCCGACCTGCACCACGACCCATCCACGGCCGAGCTCTACGACCTCGCCTTCTCCTGGGACCTGAGCGAGGAGATCGCCTGGCTGAAGTCGCGGCTGGGGCCGGAGCGTCGTCACGTCGTCGAGCCGGCCTGTGGCTCCGGCCGCTTGCTGCTCCCGTTGGCCGAGGCAGGCTTCCGGGTGGCCGGCTACGACGGGGCGACCACCATGCTCGAGCGGGCCTTCGATCGCTTCCGCGCCGCCGGTCAGCCCGAGCCACGGCTCGTGCGCTGCGACCTGGCGAGTCGTCCGGGTCGTCAGCTCGGCGGTCCCTTCGATGCGGCCCTCATGCCCATCAACACCTTCGCCCACCTGAGCACCGAGGCCGAGGCGCGACGTCATCTCGAGATCGTCGCCGAGGTCTTGAAGGAGGGAGCGCCGTATCTCGTTCAGCTCGACCTCGACACGCTGGCCGGTCGCCAGCCGCGTGAGGTCGGACCGAACACCGGCTGGAACACGGCCACCGAGCACGGGACCCTGCGCTGCGAGGTCTTCGGTCGAGGCTACGATGCCGGCACGCAGCTCGAGACCACGGTCATGCGCTTCCGCTTCCTCGACGGGGAGCGCGAGGGCTTCGAGGTCGAGTGCGAGGAGCAGCACCGCATCTGGGACTGGGTGGGCTGGTGCAGCCTGCTCGCCGACTCACCCTTCAGTCAGGGACATGCCTTCGATGGCAACTCGCGAGAACGTTGGCCGTTGCCGCTCTCGGCAGACCTCGAGGGACGGCCGCTCACCTGGCACGAGCTGCGGCTGAGCTGACGACGGGGCGTCGGTGGTCTTCAGCTCTCGCCGAGCGAGCGACGGAGGAAGTCCATCGTCGCGTCACGCCCCGCGTAGCCGACGCGTCGGATGACGTAGCCGTCGGAGCGGACGACGACCAGCGTCGGGTAGCTCTGGATCTTCATCTCGCGCGCCAGCTCACGCTCGGCGCGTCCCGCCTTCTCGTCGAGGAGCTTGATGGGGATGAAGTTCTCGTTGATGAAGTCCGCCGAGGCCTGGTCGGCGAAGACCTCCTTCGACATCTGCCGACAGGGCGGGCACCAGCCAGCGGTGAAGTCGTAGAGCAGGGGCTTGCCGGCCTGGTAGCTCGTGGCCTCGGCTCGACCCTCTTCGAGGCTGAGCCACGTGACCTTGTCGTCGACGGGGCCTCCGAGACGCCCGCAGGCGACGAGGCCGGTCAGCAGGACGAGGGCGAGAGCCGGGCGGAGGTGCTTCGTCATGTGGCAAGCCTCTCAGGCCTCGGGCGTTCGCGCCAATCCCCGCTCTCAGGCCTCCCGGGAGACGTCGACGAGCTCCCAGCGCTCGGCCCCGAGCTGACGCCGGAAGCGCTCGGCCGCGGCGGCCAGCGCTCGCTCGTCGGCCTTCGTCGGTGGCGTCTCCCACCAGGGGCCCCGCAGCCGGAGGACGCCTTCGTCGCGATGGAGCTTCGCGTCCACGCGACCGCGGAAGCGCTCGCCCACGAGGAGCGGCAGGACGTAGTAGCCGAAGCGGCGCTTGGTCTTCGGCACGAAGGCTTCGAAGCGGTAGTCGAAGCCGAACAAGCGTTCGGCCCGTGCTCGATCGCGGAGGACCGGATCGAAGGGCGAGAGCAACCGACCGCTGCTCGGCGGATCGCCTGTCGTGTCGGCGCGGCTCTCCCAGTCGGGATGCGCCAGCGCGGGCTTGCGCTCACCGCGCACGGTCTCGACCTCGACGGCCACCGCGTCCTTCTTGCGGACGGCGGTCTTCGCCCAGGCCCGGGCCTCGGCCAGCTCGAGCCCGCCCCAGAAGTGACCGAGCTCGGTGGGCGTCGCGACGCCCAGCCGTGACAGGGCCTCCTCACAAGACCACGCGACGAAGCGACTGCGTCGGGGCAGCGGCTCGTCGTCGAGGGTCGGATGCACGCGCGTGGTGAGGTCGTAGATTTTCTGGAAGTTGCCGCCTCGGGCGACCACGGTGAGCTCGCCGCAGCGCCAGAGGTACTCGAGCGCGGCCTTGGCCGGTTGCCAGGCCCACCAGGAGCCCGGCTCGCCCTTCTCGCGCTCGAAGTCGCTGACCGACAGGGGGCCCTCGGTCTCGATGCGAGCGAGCACGTCGCGCAGGAGCTTGCGGGGACGGGGACCGAGCATCTCCTTCCACCAGCCGTCGCGAACACGACGCTTGGCGTAGGCGCGGAAGCGATGACGCCACCAACCGAGCTGCTCGACGGGAAGGATCGAGGCGTCGTGAGTCCAGTGCTCGAAGAGCTGATGACGCTTCTCGACGAGCTCGCGCAGGTGCTCCGTGCGGTAGCCGGTCAGGCGGGTCCAGAGCAGGTGATGGTGCGCCCGTTCCACCACCCGGATCGAGTCGACCTGCACGAAGCCGAGCCGTTGGATCTCCTTGCGGAGGGCGGCGGGGCCGGCGCGTCGGTCGGGGTCGTCGAGGAGCCCGGCGCCACGCAGGAGCAGGCGTCGAGCGGTCTCGACGGGGACGATCGGGGGAGCAGTCTTCCGAGGCATGCCAGTAGGCGAACGGGGGCGTCCGGACTAGACCGTGACGGGAGCTCGGGTGCGGCTGCGCAGCTCGTGCCAGGCGGCGAGGGTGAGCAGGCCCCAGAGCTTGTAGGCGTGATCGCCCCGGTGCTCCTTGAGCTCGGTGTAGAGCCGCTGCACCTCGGTGGCATCGAGACCGAGCGAGGCCATCCGGTCCTTGGTGACCAGGTCCTGGAAGGTCTCGGCCAGCGGGCCGACCAGCCAGCTCGCGGCGGGGGGCGAGAAGCCCTGCTTGGGGCGATGCAGGGTCGAGCTCGGCAGGGCCTTCGCGTAGTTCCAGCGGAGGAAGAGCTTGGTCATCCGTCCGCGGATCTTCATGTTGCCCGGCAGCTTCGCGGCGGTCTCCACCACGCGGTGGCAGAGGAAGGGCGAGCGCGCCTCGAGCGAGACCGCCATCGACGCCCGGTCGACCTTCACGAGGATGTCGTCGGGCAGGTAGGTCATGAGGTCGACGTAGCTGCAGCGGTTGGCGAGGTCGAGACCGGCGACCTCGGCGTCGAGCTGACGGAAGCGCTCGACCGGCTCGTACTCGGCGATGCCGTCGCGAGCGTCGGGCAGGAACGCTCGCAACGCGCCGGCGCGCGTCATTAGGGCCCGCCAGTGATAGTGGGCTTCGGCTTCCGGGAGCTCGTAGCCCGAGAGGAAGCGACGCACCTTGTAGCCGAGGGAGACCTTGCCGTAGCTGTAGGGGAGGAGCTTGGCCGCCGTCTTGAGACCCATCGCCACCGGCCAGCGCGGCAGGCGGCAGAGCAGGGCGCGGACGGCGTCGGCACGGAAGGTCTCGTAGCCGCAGAACAGCTCGTCGGCCCCGTCGCCCGAGAGCGCGACGGTGACGTCCTTGCGGGCGGTCTCGCACAGCAGGAAGGTCGGCAGGACGGAGGAGTCGGCGAGGGGCTCACCCAGCCCCCAGAGCGCGGACTGGATCCGGCTCGGGTCCTCCATCTTCATCATCTGCACGTGATGCTTGGTGCCCACGTGGGCGGCGATCCGCTTGGCGTGGGAGGTCTCGTCGTAACCCGAGTCCTCGAAGCCGATGGAGTAGGAGCGGATCGCGTCGCCGCCGAGGGCCTCGCCCATGTGGTGGACGACGATGGACGTGTCGAGCCCGCCGGACACCAGCGCGCCGAGCGGCACGTCGGAGCGGAGGCGCGCGACCACCGCGCTGCGGATGTGGTCGTCGAGCTCCTCGACGAGTCGGGGGACGGCCATCCGACCGAGCTCGTGGCCTTCGAGGAAGGCCTCTTTCAGGTCCCAGTACCGGAAGCTCTCGAAGCGACCGTCGCGGTAGCGGAAGGCGTGGGCGGGCGGGAGCTGGGAGACGTCGGCGTAGGGCGTCTTGGGGTTGAGCACGTAGCCGAGCTCGACCACGTCGAGGATGGCGCGGTGGTCGAGCTCCTCGGCGACGCCGGGCAGGGCCTGGAGGCAGGGGAGGAACGAAGCGAACGCGAACAGCCCGGGTCGGTCGGTGTAGAAGAACGGCTTCTGTCCGATGCGATCGCGGGCGCCGAAGAGCTCACCGGTCTCGCGATCGAGGATGACGAAGGCGAAGAAGCCATCGAGCCGGGAGAGGCAGGCCTCCCCCCAGGTCTTGTAGGCGGCGAGCAGGACCTCCGTGTCGGTGTCGGTGCGGAAGGTGACGCCCTGGCCTTCGAGCTCGCTGCGCAGGGCGCGGTAGTTGTAGATCTCGCCGTTGTAGGTGAGCACGTGACGACCGTCGGCGGAGGTCATCGGGTAGGGGTGCTCCCGCGGATCGATGACGGCCAAGCGCACCGTCGCGAGACCGGCCGCGCCGTGCGTCACCACGCCGTCCTGGTCGGGACCGCGGTGTTGCATGAGGTCGTTCATGCCCGCGAGCAAGGGCTCGAGCCGCTGCTCGCCCGCCAGTCGCTCCGACACGATGCCCGCGATGCCGCACATCAGCTCGTGCTCCCCGCCGGCTCGGCGTTCGCGTCGTCATCGCCGCCGTGGTGCTCCTGAACGAGGAACAGCAGCGCGATGACGAGATAGCAGCTCGGGATGGCCCAGCCGGCGGCTCCGAAGCCGAGCTTCTCGACGGGACCGAAGGGCGTGAGCTCGACGCCGTGAATGAGGCCGATCGCCGAGAAGACGGCACAGAGCGTCGCCCAGATGGCTGCCGCCTTGAACTTCCGTTCGATGAGATGCACGCCCATGCCGGCCCAGAGGGTGGCGGTGAAGAGGAAGCCCGACCAGAGGTGCAGGCCACCGAGGAGAGCCATCCCCGAGAGGGCGTCGACCTTGGCGAGCCCCGCGGGACCGAGGTCGGCCTCGACCGCACGCAGGGTGCCCAGCACCGAGAAGACTCCCCAGGCGGCCAGCGACGGGAAGAAGCCGAGGGCCACCGCCGGGGCGTGGGAGCGCGGCGTCGCCTGGAAGGCCTGGGAGGTGATGACGATCGAGATCCACACGACGATGGCCGCGCCGGCCTCGACGGGGATCCAGCGGGCAAGGTGGATGGCCAAGCCACCGAAGATGACGATTGCCCAGAACAGGCCGTTGGCGGTGGAGTAGCCGCTGCGAGCTCCCATCGCCTTCCAGCCGGGGTGACCGATGTAGACGGTGGTGGGGAAGCAGCTTCCGAAGATCGAGGCGGCCATCGTGCCGCTACCGTTGAGGACCATGGTCGAGGCGACCGGGTAGGAGTCGCCGGCGGCCTCCGCGCTCTCGACGTTTTGCAGGGTGCCGAGCACGTTGAGCAGTCCCATGGTGAGGACCACGCTCGCGGCGGTGACGAGGCCTTCCACCTGGAAGCCGGCGATGAGGTCGCCGAGCAAGGGGATGGGGAGCTGGAGACCGGTGCTCGCCGAAGCGGGGAGGTCGAGGGGCGTCAGGCCCGTGCCCCAGGCGGCGAGGCTGCCGATGACCACGGCGAGCAGGCCGGCGGGCAGGCCGAACGGCAGGCCCTTGCGGCTCATGTAGTGGGCGAGCACGAAGCCCAGTCCGATGAGGCCGGCCAGCGGCTCACGGAAGATCCGGAGCGCGAAGTCCATCGAGATGAGCGTGAGCGCGATGCCCGAGAGCGCGGCGAGCATGGCGGCGCGGGGCGAGTTCCTCCGGATCCACGGTCCGACGGTGGCGCCGAGGGCTTCGATGAGACCCGAGAGGAAGCAGGCGGCGAGCCCGGCCTGCCAGGCACGCTCGGCGCTGAGGGCCGGGTCGAGGTCGCCGCCGGCCAGCTTCACCGGGAGCATGACCAGGAAGACGAAGGCGAAGACCGACGGCGTGTTGATGCCGTAGGGCAGGGCGGTGATGTCGTCGCGGCCGGTGGCGGCGGCGAGACGTCGCGCCTGCCAGGCGTAGTAGAGGTTGCCGACCAGGAGGCTGACGGCGACGCCCGGGAGGATGCGTCCGAAGATGAGGGCGTCGGGGAACTGGAGCAGGCCGCGGCAGAGCGCGACGATGAGCAGGACCTGGACGAGGTTGTCGACCATCAGGCCGAAGAAGCCGTCCAGGTCGCCACGCACGAACCAGCGTCCGCGGCTCACGCCAGCGGGCCTCGGAAGAGACCGGAAGTGCTCGCGGAGGGTCGGAGACAGGACACTGGCAAGGGGCTCCCGAACGAGCTGGCCAGGGCAGGGACGGGCGGGCTCGCGCGGCGGAGAGTGTACCCCCTGGGACCCCTGCGGACGGAGCCGGACGTTCAGCCGGCCGTCCGTTCGACGGGGCGTGGATCTGGCTCAGGAGGGCCGGTTCGGATGGTCCTGGAGCAGCGTCAGTCGAGCAGCTCGGGCTGGAAGGCTTCCGGGCCCTCGGTGAGCGCGTGCTGGAGCTCGGGGGCCGCCTGCCGACCGACGTGGGTGCCCAGCGAACGGTAGGACTCCCACTGCGCCGCGTCGAAGAACTGGTCGGCGGTGCTCTGGTGAGGGAAGTCGGGGTGGTGACGTGCGTAGTTCTTCACCGCCGCCGGGATCTTCCAGGCGAGCTCCGACTCGGCCTCGCGCTCCACCTCGCTCAGCGAGGCCTTGAGGTAAATGAGACGTCCACGCGAGGCCGGTCGGGTGGCGGTGGCGGGGTAAATGATGTCGCCCACCGCGTGGCTGGCCTGACGCTTGTCGCTTCCTTCCTCGGCCTGACGCACGATCGGTCCGAGGTTGATCTTCACCTCGATGTTCTCCTCGATGTAGACGAGGCGGACGGCGTTGCTCAGCGACTCGAAGATGTGCTCCGGGTCGGCCTCGGCATCGACCACGCCGATGACCTGACAGCGACGCTGGAGCAGGGGGAGCAGGCCGAGGTTGTCGCCGCTGTGCCCGCCGTCGGAGACGTTGACCAAGCGACTCGCGGCGGTGGTCTGGTTGAAGAGCTCGTGGCAGAGGTACTTCGGCCAGAAGGTCCACGGAGACGGACGCGTCCCGCCGGGGCCGTGGCGATCGAGCCAGGGGTTCTCGAGCCAGGTGCCGAGCCGGACGTTGAAGAGCAGGGCGACGAAGCTGAGCGTGAGGCTCGATGACTGCCCCATGGCTGAGCCGGCAGCGGCGGCGGAGATGGTCATCGCCTCGGCGAGAGTGGTCTGGTCGCCGCGATAGTTGGCGGTCGGCGAGTAACCGGTCACCCGCGAGCCGCAGTAGAGCTTGGAGAAGAGGAAGTGCTCGGACTTCTGCGTCTTGCGACTGAGCTCCTTGGTGCCCTGGAGGTTCAGCGCGCCGTTGATGAGGTGGTACGGACCGTGCGCGTCGCCGTCGTGGAGCTGGGACAGCCGCAGGTGCTCGTCGTCGCGGAGGATGATGAGCGGCTGGCCCTGACGGTCGTCGTCGGCCGGGCGGTCCACGGTCGCGGTCGTGCGGAGGTAGGCCTCGGTCAGGCGGTCGCGGTAGAAGCGGTGCGGCGAGACGCGGTTGGCGTCGAAGGCCCAGGCGACGGTGAACAGCGCGCCGAAGGACACGGCGATGACGATGAAGTAGAAGCTGCGCGGCTCGGCGTCGAGGCGGACCTCGAGATGGGCGAGCTGGATGAAGAGAATGGAGAAGAGGAGGGCGGAGGCACCGAAGACCGCGGGTCCGAGGAGCTTGCTCGACAGGCCGGTCCGATGATCGCCGGCGAGCTCGCGGCGTCCGATGTAGAGGACGATGCCGGCCCCGACGAGCTTGGCCAGCTCGAGGTCCGGGACGGCCATGAGGGCGACGAAGAACACCGGCATGAGCACGGAAGCCGCGAGCCCGAGACCGGCGGCACCTTGCAGGCTGTCGAGGAGCGAGCGGAGCTTGCGGTCGGTGGTTCCTCGAGACTCGACCAGCCGGACGATCAAGGTGGCGACGCGTCCTCCGATGGCGAAGGCGAAGGGCATGAGCAGTGCGACGCCGCTGCTGAGCCGGGGACCGCTTGGGCCATCGCGCAGGCACTGGGCGGCCGCCATCGGGAGGACGATGCCCATGAGCATCGAGAGGAGATTGAAGGTGAGGACGAAGCGGCTCTCGAGATGGTCGCGGGCCGTCGTTCCGGCGGGGACGTGACGCTGAGGCAGCTTCCAGCGGTTGAGCCGGCGGAGCACGAAGAGGGCGCCGCCGACCCAGAGCAGGCCGGCCAGGACCGAGAGCCAGAGAAGGACTCGGGTGGGCTCCCCGGCGAGGAAGCCGGGCGACGAGAGTGGGAGACCGAGTCGTTCGAGGGAGAAGAGATCGCTCACCGGGTCGGCGATGGCCGAGTGATACCAGCTCTTCAGCCAGAGCAGGACCTGGTCGGTGAGCCCTTCGGAGTCGGTCGCGAGGAGCTGCGTCTCGACGGGCGGGGCGTGATGACGTCCCAGCAGCACGCGCTCGGGATCGATCTGGTAGAGGTAGGCGTGGGTGAGCCCGGCGATGAAGGCCAGCAGCAGGAAGAAGAGGATGAAGTGCTGCAGGGCTCCCGACACCGCCACGCCGAGCGCCCGCTGGAGATCGCGGCTGAAGAGGTCGGTGCGGATGGAGAGGTACTCACCGTGCCGCCGGAGATGATGAAGCTGGTGGCGGACAGAGAGTCGTGTCTGGCCGGCGGGGAGGTCGCGCTTGACCTCGTGCAGGCCGACGAAGGGGGAGCTGGCCTCGTCGACGCCGACGTCCTTCTTGCGGCCGTCGCGATCGCGAGTGAGGAGAGAGCTCAGGCAGCTCCCGATGTAGCCGCCACCCGACACGGTGCTGAGGTAGTCGAAGCGTCGGAAGAGACCCTGCTTGATGAGCGACTGGAGAACGCCGAGGCAGAACGTCGCCGAGCGCACGCCACCGCCGGAGAAGGCCAGGCCCCACAGGGCCTCGGGCGTGGCGTCCCCGGTGAGGGGAGGATGCGCCTTGCGACGTGCGTCGACGTGCGCCCGCTCCGCCTCGATGACCTCCTCGAGGTCGTCGACGTGACGAAGAGGGCGGTCGGGCTGACCATCTCTGGGTGCCACGAAAACTCCTCTGGTGCGATCTCAGGGTGACGTTTCGGAGGGGAGGAGAGCAAGGAGGGTGTTCGGAGGGCGGTACGGCCGACGGAGCCTCGACGGTCGCTCGGGTCAGCGTCTTTCGGCGACGCTCCGAGGGTGCGAGACTGAAGGCGACCGGGTGGCGGGTTCGAGCCAGCCGAGTCCGCGGGGGGAGCGCAGGTGACGACCGGACGCAGGGCCAAGAAGCAGAGATCCGTGGGCGAGGTCGTCGCGGACCGACGCGAGAGCCTGGAGCAGGTGGCCGAGAGCTTCCGTGCGGGGGCGACCTTCCCGTCGGAGGTGACGGCGCTCCTGGCCGAGCGTGGTCTCACCGAGACGACGGCCCTCCTCGTGGAGGACGGGACGCCACCCCCTTGTTGCGCCGGCTTCTTCGCGGGCCGCCTCCTGACCACCGACGAACGCTTCCTCGACTTCGAGGTGGAGGACGGTGAGCTCATCCGCTGTGAGGACGTCACGGGTGAGGTAGACGTCTCGCCTCGGATCCGAGGCGTCGGGACGTCCGACGGCTGGTTGGCTCTCGTGCTGCTTCGGCGGTGGGTGAGGGAGGGGAAGTTGAGCTCATGAATGACGCTGGAGGAGCGGCCAGAGTGGCATCGACTCCGAGGCAGTGTCCGCGTTGCTCGAAGTCGATCCGCTATCGAGACGTGGTGTCGTCTCTGAGCACTCCCTGTCTTAGCTGTCCGGCCTGTCACGCGACTCTGGGGCCGGCGAGTTGGCCTTGGCCCGGTCGCCAAGCGATCCTCAGGCTGGTGCAGGTCGTCTGGGCTGCGGCTGTCCTTCTGGCCGTCGCCAGCCTCGAGGCCAACTCGCCGCGCTTCCCGTGGACCGACGTGGCGCTCCTGCTCGCCGCCGCGATCTTGCCGGGGCTGGTCGCGTTCCTGTCCCTGACGGCCTACCTCTGGGCATTGAGGCCATTCGTCGTCGTTGGGGTCCAGGACCCTGCTTCGGATGAAGGTGAGGGCGGCGCGGACGAGCTCTTCGCCGACTTGAACCATCGCGAAGCGCGCTTTATGGAGCAGCTCGGAGCCAGCGCCGAGTCGCTGGTGACGGGTCACGTCGATGAGCCGGGGACCATCACCAGCCGCTTCGGTTCCCGGACGGAGGGGTCCGCGCAGTTCGAGCTGACGGTCTGGCGGATTGACTCCGGCCCTCTTCGGACCGACTCCCTCACTGTCCGTCGGATGGTCACGGACGACGAAGCCGACTCGCTGCGGGAGGCCATCTCGCCGGGAAGCCTCTTGAAGGTGCGGGCTCGTGTCGCAGAGGAGAACATCTACGAGAGCCCTCAGGCGTTGCTCGAAGAAGTCGTCGAGACCGATGTCGACGACGGCGAGCTGAGAGCGACCGTGGCAGCGCTCAAGCCGCCCGAGGTACACGAGGACGACCAGTTCGGAACGCTCACCTTCGATCGAAGACTCCGCCAGTACTCGGCTGACGCGTCGTGGAATGGGCGACCCGTCGAGCTCGGGCTCGAGGCCTCCACGCCGGAGGAGCTGGCCGAGGCGCTGCAGGCTGCGCGAGCCCTGTGGGACGACTCGGTCGCGTGGGAACGACGCGTGCTCGCTCGTGCTCTCGAGGAGCTCCTGTCCGTGCGCAATGGCGGCTGGCTCGACGAAGGCGAGGCGGAGACTACTCCCGAGGAGTTTGGAGCGAGGATGACACTCGAGCTGATCCGAGTCGATCCCGACGGGAATGTCTCCTTCTCACACGACGACGGTGACCTGTTCTGGGGTCACGCCATCAGCGTCGATGGGAACCTCTCCGGGGGACCGAAGCACGCGGGCATCTCGGGCTAGGCGGAACGAACGCCATGGGGACCTACAACACGGCTCGCGAAGAGATGAGCTGTCCTCGCTGCGGCGTGTCCGGTCGAGTCGAGGTGGAGCTCCATCTCGGCCTCACGCACCAGATGGTCACCGTCGAGATCGGCGATCCCTACCCGTTCGCGCAGGGACGGGAACCCCGCAATGGCGGTGCCGTGGAAGGCGTCGTCGAGGACGGCGGCTACACCGAGTGCAGCGGTTGTGGCCGAGACTTCTTCTGCGCCGTCGAGATCCGCGACGGTCGGATGGTCGCCCTCCGACCCAGCCTCCGCACGCCGCCTTACGGACCCGACCGGGTGGCGACGGGTGCAGCGAGCTGCCCGAGCTGTGCCTCTGACGAGACGCGACACTTCGAGTACGACGGCCTGCTCATCGGCTGGCTCCTCTGCGATGCGGAAGGCTGCAACGACCGCGTCGTGACCGAGCTGGACGAGGCTGCCGGTGCGTACCGCACGCAAGGGGCCGACGTGCCTCGTCACCCAGGAGGCTCTGCATGACCGAAGCCGCGACGCGAACCCGAGCCGTCCTGCTCGAAGACGACGAACGTCGTCTCGTCACGATGCGAGCGCTCCTGACCGAGCACTGGCCCGAGCTCGAGCTGATCCACTTCGACAACGCACCGCAGTTCATCGACTGGTTGCCCGGCGGCGTTGCGTCGGCTCGCGTGATCCTCCTCGATCACGACCTGGGCCCCAGCCGGCCGCTGCCTTCGGGAGAGCGCTTCGAGCCAGGAGACGGGCGTGACGTCACCCGCGTGCTGGCGCAGCTCCAGCCAGGCTGCCCGGTGATGATTCACTCCACCAACGGTCTCGCGGTGCCCACGATGATCGAGCACCTCGAAGGCGCCGGCTGGATCACGAGACGCGTCGTGCCTTACGACGACCTCGAGTGGATCGAGGAGACATGGCTTCCCCGACTGTCAGCCCTCCTACGAGAGAGCGGCTGACACTCAGTCCACCTCGCCCAGGTACTTGGGCATCATCGCGCGCCAGCTCGGCCAGTCGTGGTCGTAGTCCGAGCCCCAGGGGTCCACGCGGTTGGGCACGCCCTGCGCACCCAGCACCGACGCCATCCGCCAGTCCTGCTCCGGCGTCTCCCAGCGACCACCGCCGTGCGCGAAGATGATCAGCCGCTCGCGCAGGAGCTGAATCTGCTTGCCCTCGCCCAGCGACGGCAGGAAGCGCAGCGGTGAGCTCACGTGGTAGTCGTGGTCGCCCGGCGGCACGCCCTCGTCGTCGCGACCGCGGATGAAGCGGTCTACGTCGTAGGTGCCCGACAGGCAAATCGCCCGACGGAAGAGGTCCGGTCGGCGACAGGCGACCGCCAGCGCGTTGAACGCGCCGATGGACGCACCGGCCGACACGACCTCGATGGAATCGTCCTCGCAGTCCTGACGGATCGCCGGGACGGCCTCTTCGAAGATGAGCTGGTGATACGCGTTGAGCAGCCAGGTCGCGTGACGACCCGAGCTCTCTCCGTCGTTCCAGACCCGCGTGGGCAGGCTGTCGATCGAGTAGACCTTGATCTTGCCGGCCTCCAGCAGCGGGGCGAGGACGCGGATCATGAGCATCCGCTCGATCTCCTCGGCGTCACCACCCGCCGTCGGGAAGAGCAGGACCGGGCGACCGAAGTGTCCCCAGCGACACATCAGCACCTCCTGCTCGACCCGGTGCGAGTACCAGCGCCTGCTCTTCTTCGTGCTCGTCATCGTCACGGCTCCATCTTCTCCGGACCCTCCTCGGCCAACCAGGAGGCCACGCGACCACAGAACAACTCGGTGTACTCGTCGACCTCGTGCTCGGGGAAGAGCGAGGCGACCTTCTGACGGATGGCGTCCCGCGCCGCGTCGGAGGACACGAACTCGCGGGCGACCTCGGGCAGGTGGCCGAGGTGCTCCTCGCAGAACTCGGCGAAGGGCTCGGCGTCGAAGCGCTGGCGCGTGATGTCGGCGAAGCGGGACAGGCGCTCCTTCAGCGGGAGGTCGGGCTCGGCGTCCACCACGTCGAAGTAGGGCTGCCAGTCGAGATTCAAGCGCATGGAACGCTTGGTCGCCGCGCAGTACAGCGCCCAGCGGAGCTTGGCCAGCACGAGCCACGGGAAGTGGTAATGCAGCGAGGTGACCTGGGAGTCCGGACAGGCGTTGGCGTAGTCGATCGGATGCCAGGTGCCCTCGCGGAGCAGGGCCTCGCAGGAGTTGAACTCCCAGCCGAAGAAGCCGTTGATCGTCAAGGTCATGTCCTGGATGAGACGGCTCTCCTCGTCGGACACGAAGTTGCGCGTGACCTGGTAACGGTCGTGGTGGGGCTTGCTCGGGTCGTAGCGCATGACACGGAGCTGCGGACCCATGCCCACGCAGCGAACGAAGTGCTCGAAGGGCTCCACGGCCTCCTGGAAGTGGAGGACGAGCTGGCCGCTCTTGTCATACGACTCCTGGAGCTGAGACTCGTCGGCGATGCGGGTCACGCCCCGCCAGGCGCCCCCGTCGTAGGGCTTGATGAAGAGCGGGAACCCGACCTTCCGGCCGAGATCGCCGAGGTCGAACATCTGCGCATAGCGCTCGAGCGTGGGGCGGAGGTCGTCGCTGGGCTCGTGGTCCTTCGGCGGGACCATGAGCGTCTTCGGCACCGGTAGACCGAGGCGCATCATCGCGCAGTAGCTCGTGTGCTTCTCCATGGACTGGAACGACCAGGGGTTGTTGAGCACGTAGACGCCATCCATGAGGATGGCCTTCTTCACCCACTCACGGCTGGTCATCATCCAGTGGGAGAGTCGATCGAGGACGACGTCGTAGTTCGTCTCCTGGTTCAGGTCGTAGGGCTCGATGGTGACCCGCTCGACCTCGAAGCGGACCGAGTCGCCGTCGATGGGCAGGCTCAGGTCGAGCTTGTCGAGGACCTGCTCGAACCAAAGCGGCCAGCAGAGATCGGCCCCCAGCGACAATCCGATGCGACGTACCTGATCGGCCATGGTCTTTCCCTTGGTGCTTTCCCTGCCGACTCGGTGGCAGACGTCTCGCTACTCGTACACGAACCAGAGCGGCCCGGGCAGGAGCCAGGACAGGCCTCCGCGCAGGCGGTCGCGCCAGTTCTCCCAGTCATGGCCGTCCCGGCTCTCCTCGAAGCGCACCGACATGCCGGCGCTCTGGAGCAGGGGGACCAGGGAGCGGTTCTCGTAGATGAGCCGCTCGTAGATGCCGCAGGACACGTGGACCTGCTCGGCCGGTCGACCCGGGTCGTCCCGGAAGGCGTTGACGAAGCGCACCACCGGATCGAAGACCGGTCCGCGATCGTGCTCGCCGATGTCGGTGAACGCGAACGATCCCGACTGGAGCAGCAGCTTCCCGAAGGTGCCCTGGTATCGCCAGGCCGTCGACAGGGTCGCCACCGCACCGAAGCTCGCCCCCATGAGGACCCGGGCGTCGGGCCGGTCGTGGAGGGGGTAGAGCTCCGACATCGCCGGCACGAGCTCCTCGACCACGAAGCGCGCGTGCTGCTCGTTGTTGGCGTACTCGTTCAGGCGGTCGTCGGAGTCGAGCAGGGCGACGACCGTCGGCGGGATCTCGTAGCGGTGGATGAGGTTGTCCAGCACCGTCTGGAGACCGGCGAAGTTCAGGAAGTCACGCCCGTCGTGGACGATGAGCAGCGGGTGACGACGGTTGGTGCGAAAGCGCGCCGGCACGTACACCCGGAACTTCCGGACCTCACCGAAGGCGGTGCTCGCGATGAGGTGCTCCTCGAGCTTCCCCTTGCGAGCTTCCCGGTCCTCGTGAGTCCATTCCGGTCGCTCGTAGCCCTCGACGAAGACGACCGAGTTGGCGCCGAAGGGGTCGTGGGCCATCCGCTCGTTGTACGGGTCGCGG
>JBCCFW010000119.1:0-23455 GCA_039029535.1 Acidobacteriota bacterium | reverse complement strand
GACGCCGACGCTTACGAAGCCACCCCCTCTCCCCCCCCCTGGGAGGGGTCCCCCGCCGGCGGCGAGACCCGTCCCTGCTCGACTCGACGCCGGCTTCTTTTTCTCACGCAAGGGCTCTCGTCAACCCGTCTTGCTCGGGTTGGTGAACGCTGTCCGACGTGAGATTCCCAAGTTCCTCTCGTTCTCACCGAGGGGAGTTCGCCGGCCATGTCAGCACTGCCGATCTCGGTGGTTACTCCTCACGGGAGACCGTCTCGTCAGGGGGACGTCATGACCTTTGCGTTTCTTCGGTCCGGGGAAGACCGACGCGTCCGGCCGTTTCGGATCGTGCGTCGCCACGTCTTCGTCGTCGGGCTGCTATCACTGATCACCACCGGCTCCAGCTCCGCAGCGCCGCCGACCTGCAACGCGGGTCCGGACGTGGAGCTCGGCTGCTTCGGCAACTTCACGCCGACACCCGTCGCCTCCGACCCGGACGGCGATCCACTGACCTACCGCTGGGAGAGCGACTGCACGGGCATCGTCTTCGTGCCCGATCGCACGCTTCTTCAGCCTGAGATCTACTTGGGGCCTCGCTGTGACGGCGACTGCACGCTGACGCTCACCGTGAGCGACGACGAAGGCAGCGCCAGCGACAGCCTGACGATCGCCCGGGGCGACCGCGAGCCACCGGCCATCTTCGGGCTGGCCGCCGAG
Organism: Acidobacteriota bacterium; assembly: GCA_039029535.1. GTDB lineage: Bacteria > Acidobacteriota > JBCCFW01 > JBCCFW01 > JBCCFW01 > JBCCFW01. Next base: position 22,759 of record JBCCFW010000119.1, on the reverse strand, counting down.
GCCACCCTGCCCTGTGGCTCGGAGCCAGCGCCTGCGTTGTCGTGCGGCCCCGGCGCCATGCATCACGTGTCGGGCTCGGTCACCGCCGACAACGCGTACCAGATCTACTCGGGTGACGAGTCGGGAGCGACCCTCACCGAGCACGGCGCCGAGTGCGCGACCCTCGCCCAGCAGATCTCGCGCTGCGAGGAGTACGACTTCGTCACCGAGGACTGCTTCCTCTACCTCACCGCCTGGAGCGACGCCCGTGTCTCCCAGGGCCTCATCCACGATCTCTTCCTCGACGGCAGCCCCATGTGGAGCGACGCGTCGAACTGGGAGCTCTATCCCGCGAATCGAACGATCGGTCGCTGCCCGAACGCTCCCACGCGCACGCAAGTCGCCGACGCCATCGCCGAGGCGAACGCCACCGACGGCTGGACCGCGCCGACCGTCGGTCCGCCCAACGACGGCACCTTCTTCGGCGTCCTCCGCTGCATCGAGCCACCCGCCCGCTGGACCTGGCACGACACCGGCGTGACCAGCGGTCCGCTCGTCCCCTTCCAGCCGGGGGCGAACCACGACGAGTTCCTCATCTTCCGCGCCCGGCTCACGAACCTCACCGTCGTCGACGACTGCGACCCGTCACCCACCGTCACGGTCGAGCACGAGCCCCTCCCCGGTGACTGCCCCGGCGCAGGTCAGGTCCTCGTGCGCTACACGGCCACCGACAGTTGTGGTCACGTCGGCACGGCCGAGCAGCTCATCGACCTCGTCGACGTGGAGCCGCCCACTCTCCTCGGCGTTCCCGAGGACACCCTCGTGAGCTGCATGGAGGCGCTGGAGCCGACGCGGGTCCGGGCGATCGACGGCTGCGACCCCATCCCGCTGGTCGAGATGACCGAGGTCGTGCTCGCAGGCGACTGCAGCACCGACTGCCTCCTCGAACGCACCTGGACGGCAACGGACTGCAGCGGCAACGTCAGCACGGCCACCCAACTCGTGACCTTCAGTCAGGCCGGAGGCTTCGACGACCTCGCACCCGACCTGCGCTGTCCGCTCCTTCTCTCGGTCGAGCCCTCCGACATCGACGGCGCCGTCGTCGCACCGCAGGCGACGGTGACCGACGACTGCGATCCCGACCCGGACGCCGCCAACGACCGCACCGGTCCCGGCCTCGACGCGACCGACCAGTACCCCTGCGGCCGCACCGTCGTGACCTTCAGCGCGTCCGACGCCGCCGGCAACCGCAGCGAGTGCCCGACGATCGTCCAGGTCATGAACGAGTCGCTGCCCCGAGCCGCGGCCTGGAGCACGGGGCTGCCGCTGCTCGTCCGTCGTGAGGGCCCCACGCAGCTCAGCGTGGACCTGCCCCTGCGTCGACAACCGGCGGAGCGCTTCGGGCTCTACCGCGGCACCATCGCCTCACTCCAAGCCGGCATCTACGACCACGTCGGCGAACGCTGTGGTGAGCTGCCCACCGACATCGGCGACGGCTATCAAGCCTTCACCATCGACTCCCTCACCGAGAGCCACTACTTCCTCGTCTCGGCGTCCAACTGTCTCGGCGAGAGTGACCTCGGAACCAGCTCCTTCGGGGCACGACGCCCGGCCGGCGCCACGAGCTGCGGAGCGGTGCCATGAACGGCGCGGCACGTCTCGCTCTCCCCGCCCTGCTCGCGATCGCACTCCTCGCGACGGGAGTCGGTGGCGGCCGGCTCGAGGCCGGCTCCCCCATCCGCGTGAGCTCGTCCGGTCAGCCCTACGCCTGGGACGGGACCGTCGTCTACAGCGTGGACCCGGGAACGCTCGGCAACCTCACCAACGCCCAGGCTCGGCAGCTCGTTCGCGACGGCTTCGACCAGTGGGAGCTCATCCCCACCGCCGACCTCACCTACGTCGAGGGCGACGACCTCGCCAGCGACATCACCCTGGCCAACATCGGCACGGTCTGGAGCCGCTGCGACGGCATCAACCCGATCATCTTCGACGACGACGGCTCGATCACCGACGGCCTGCTCGGACCCGGAGCGAGCCGGGGCGTGCTGGGCTTCGCCGGTTTCAATTGCTCCGACGGCTCCACGATCACCGAAGGGCAGTCGGTCATCAACGGCGCCTTCATCGACGGCACCTCGCCCGACGTCACCGTGACCGAGATGCTGGCGGTCTGCGTCCACGAGTTCGGCCACCTCAGCGGGCTCCACCACGCCCAGGTGAACTTCGACTACGTCTCCGACGGCGTGGGCGCCAATGACGCCTTCCTGCCGACGATGAACCCCACCATCGGTGACGACGGCAGCCACATGGCGACCCTGTCACCCGACGACATCCAGATCTTCTCGCAGCTTCACGGCACGCCCGAATTCGGCACGGCCCACGCCACGCTCCGGGGCACGGTCTGGGCCAGCGACGGCACGACCCCGGTCACCGGCGCCAACATCATCGTGCGCCGCCTGGGAGCCGAGCGTGAGGACGCGATGTCCTCGCTCAGCGGTGACCGCCACGTGCCCGGCGCGACCGCCGCGTCGGTGGCGGGCGAGTGGGAGGTCCACGGCCTGCCACCTGGCGAGTATCAGGTTCAGCTCGAAGAGCTCGACCCCCGCTGGGCCTTCCCGACCTCGGTCGCCTGGGTGCCGGGTCACGACGAGCTGTGGAACGACGCGCAGGAGTCGGGCGATCCGGCTCTCGATCGTCGTGGCGAACGGGTGACCCTCACGGTCGGCGCCGGCGACGTGCGTGAGAACGTCGACTTCATCCTCGGTCCACCGCCCTCCCCCGTGCGGCTCTTCGTGCTCGACGACGGCGACATGCTCGGCAGCCCCGGCCGCCTGCGGGTCCTGAGCTGGCCCGACCTCACCGAGCTCGCCGCCTTCGCCACGCCCGAGGCGCTGCGTCCCGGCGACGACGCCGGCCTGGCGTACTCGCTCGCGCGTGGAACGCTGTTCGCGGCCAACGGCTCGGGCAGCAACGAGGTCCATGAGATCGATCCCGCCGACGGCTCGGTGCTCGCGAGCTTCCCGGCGCCTGCCGGGACGACCCGGGTCGGAGGCCTCGCCTTCCTCGACGGTCCCGAGCAACGAGCGGGTGGTGAGCTCTACCTGCTGGACGCCGCCGACGGGAGCCTCGAGTCGGTGGACCCGGTCACCGGCGCGACGATCCCCGGTCGCTCCTTCCCTTCGGGAGTGAGCACGGGTGACGGCCTCGCCGGTGCTCGTGACACCTTGTGGGTTCAGGGAGGTCGCCGCATCCTCGAGCGCGACGTCACCCCCGGCGGCCTCGTGACCGCCAATAGTCACGCGACGCCCCGAGGCTCACGCCCTCTCGGACTCGCCTCCGACGGTGGCTCGATCTTCGCCCCCGACGGAGCACGTCACTGGCGACTCGGAGCCGGGCCCGTCTCCCGTCAGCACTTCGCACGGCTCATCGACGTCATCGAGGTGATCGACGACCCCGACGGCGCCTCGGTGCTCGCGGCGGCCGTCGAGGCACGCGACAGCGACGGCGATGGCGTCGTCGACGGCATCGACAACTGTCTCAACGCTCCCAACCCCGACCAGTCCGACGTCGACGGGGACGGACGGGGAGACGCCTGCCAGGACGATCCCGACAGCGACGGTGTCGACGACCCGGACGACAACTGCCCGCTCGTCCCCAACGTCGACCAGCGCGACGGCGACGGCGATGGTCGTGGCGACGACTGCGACTCCTGTCCCGCGATCGCCGACACCCATGCGGCCGCTCTGGACTGCAACGGCGACGGTGACGTCGACGATCCTGGCGAAGAAGCCGGCGGTCAGTGCGACGGTGACGCCGACGGCGTGGCCGACGCCTGCGATTCCTGTCCGACCGCCGCCGACTCGCTTCAACTCGACTCCGACACCGATGGGCTCGGCGACGCCTGCGACTCCTGTCCCGAGGTCGCCGACACCCACGCCGCCGCCACCGACTGCAACGGCGACGGTGACGTCCTCGACCCCGGCGAAGCCCCGGACGGGCGCTGCGACGTCGACGGCGACGGTCTCGGTGACGCCTGCGACGCTTGCCCGAGCGTCTTCGACCCCGATCAGGCCGACGGCGATCGCGACGGTCTCGGCGACGCCTGCGACTCCTGTCCCGCGATCGCCGACACCCACGCGGTCGCCACCGACTGCAACGACGACGGCGACACGCTCGATGACGGAGAGCAAGCCGGCGGAAGCTGCGACGTCGACGCGGACGGTCTCGGTGATGCCTGCGACCTTTGTCCTGGCGTGGCCGATCCCCTGCAGGCCGATGACGACGCCGATGGCCTCGGCACCGCCTGCGACCCTTGCCCCGTCACGCCCGACGTGAACGAGCGCGACACCGACTGCAACTTCGACGGCGACCTCGACGACCCCGGTGAGCTCGCCGGTCTCGCCTGTGACGTGGACGGTGACGGACACGGCGACGCTTGCGATGCCTGCCCCGATGTCTTCGACGACCAGACCGACAGCGATGCCGACGGCGCGGGCGATGCTTGTGACTCATGCCCCACCACTCCGAACGTGAACGCCGTCGCCATCGACTGCAATGACGATGGCGACACTCTCGACCTCCACGAGGACGCGGGCCAGCAGTGCGATCGCGACTGGGACGGGATCGGCGATGCCTGCGACGTCTGTCCCGATCGCGCCGACCCCGATCAAGCCGACCTCGACGGTGACGGCGCGGGTGATGCCTGCGATGCGTGCCCGGCCGTGGTCGACACGCACGTCGATCCCTTCGACTGCAACGGCGACGGCGACACGCTCGATCCGGGTGAAGAAGCCGGTGGTCAGTGCGACGTCGATCGTGATCGCTTCGGTGACGCCTGCGACAACTGCCCCGAGGTCTTCGACCTGAGCCAGGCGGACTGGGACGGGGACGGTTTCGGGGACCGCTGCGATGGCTGTCCGCTGCAGGCCAGCGATGACCAGGACGACCCCGACGGCGACGGCCTGGGCAATCCCTGCGACAACTGTCCATTCGTGGCCAACCCTTATCAAAACGACGAGGACGAAGACGGAGTCGGGACCGATTGCGACCTCTGTCCCGCCACCCCCGACTTCTTCCAGCTCGACCTCGACGGCGACGGCCTTGGCGACGCCTGCGATTGGGACGACGACGGCGACCTCACGCCCGATCTCGAGGACTGCAACCCCTGGGATCCGAGCTCCGGTCGCCCCCCGGGCGAGGCCCTCCTCCATGTCTGGAAGGACGGCGGCCTCTCGGGCGTCAGGCTCTCCTGGCCCAACGGAATCGGCCTTGGAACGTCTGCTCGGCACGACCTGGCGACCGGAGAGCTGACCGCGCTGCGAGCCGACGAGGACCTCTCGCGGGCCACCTGCCGGGCCAGCGAGATCGTCGGTGAGAGCTTCGTCGTCCCCCTCGCCGGCCCGTCGGAGTACTTCCTGATCCGCGAGCGGAACGGCTGCGGCTGGGGCTCCTGGGGCACGGCCCTCGGGCCCGGATCGCCCCGTGAGCCACTGAGAACCGACCTTGCCTGCCCTTAGCGCTGAAAGAAAGCAGACCAGGCCCATTACTTTGTGCTGGAGTCGGGTATACACTGCCGCCCGTGGCCAAGAAGAAGCGAGGACGACCGAAGCAGGCGGTCGCGGTGCGGCGGGACTATCCCGTCCTCCGCGTCCGCATCGAGCCAGAGCTCAAGGCGCTCTACGACGCCCTCGCCGAAGACACCGGCGTGAGCCTCAGGGTGCTGCTCCGTCAGCTCGTCGACGAGCACCTCGATGGTGCCGACGAGCGGACGCGACGTCGCGTGCGACGCAAGACACGGGAGCGGATGAAGTAAGCTCGGGTTCGACGCATCTCTGGAGGGAGACCGATGTCCGACCCGAACCCCTACGCCGCCCCTGCGCCGTCGCCACCACCACCGCCCAGCCAGTCACGACGAGCCGACCTTCACCAGCGGAAGGCGAGCCGCGGGCAGCGCTTCGTCGGCCATCTCATCGACACGGTGCTGATCATCATCGGCGCGCTCCTGCCGATCGTCGCGATCGCTTTCTTCGTGCCGGGCGCCGCCCACTACCTCGACGAGCAGCTGACGAACGTGTCGGCTGCGGGGTCCAGCGAGCTCCTCCTGACGGTCGGATGGTGGGCCTGCACGAGCCTGGTGGTCGTGGTCCTCTTCGGCCACTGGATCGTCACGCGAGGTCAAACACCCGGGAAGATGGTCATGGGCATCCGCATCGTGCGCAGCGATGGGAGCCCCGTCGGCTGGTGGCACGGTGTCGTGCTCCGCTACGTCGTCCGCTTCGGGCTCGGGCTCATTCCCGTGGCGGGCCGACTGCTCGGGCTCATCAATGCCGTGCTGATCTTCGAGAACGAGAGGCGCTGCCTGCACGACCACATCGCCGACACGATCGTCATCCTGGACGGCTGACTTCGGCAACGACACCGCGCTGCCGGCGCACGTCTCTTCGGAGGAAACGATGACGGATCCGAACCCCTACGCCGCACCGTCCTCGGAGGCAGCGACTCCACCAACCGAGCAGAGCCCGGGTCTCCGCCTGGCGAGCCGCTGGCGACGTCTGGTCGCCGTGCTCATCGACGGCGTGGTGCTGACGGTGGCCTCGTTCCTCGCGGCTCTTCTCGTGCCTCGCGCCACGCCCTTCCTCCTCGATGAGGAACCGCCGCGGGTCTTGATCCCGAGCGCCGATCAGCTCCTCGTCTCATCGGCCACGTGGCTGGCTTCGAGCCTGCTGATCATCGTCCTCTTCAGCTACGGCATCGTCGCTCGCGGTCAAACGCCCGGGAAGATGGTCATGGACATCTACATCGCCCGCAGCGACGGCAGCCGCGTGGGATGGACACGGGGCCTCCTGATCCGCCAGGTCGCCTGGAGCGCCATCGGGATCTTTCCCCTCCTCGGGCTCCCGTTGGCGCTCATCGACGCCCTCATGATCTTCGGCGACGAGCGACGCTGCCTGCACGACCGCATCGCCGACACCATCGTCCTGGAGGACGTCTAGCTCACGGTCCGGCGCCGCAGTCCTCCCAAGTCCCCACTCCCTGACGCTCCGTACCGGTGCTGTCGGTACCGGCCGGTCCTTCGCCGCAGGAGTTCGAAGCGGTCACGACGAACCAGGTGTTCGGCGGCGGGTCGTAGGCCAGACCGATGACGCCCCCTGCGAGATCGTCCCAGGCCGTGATCGTGCAGGAGCTGCCTCGCAGGGTCGCCGGCGCATACCAGGAGCCGATGAGGTCGGCCTGGACGTTGTAGGCGGTCGCCTCGGGGACCTCACCGATGGTGACGGTCGCTGGATCCGGCACCACCAGGAGGGGTTCCTCACCCATGCCCGACACCTCCGGAAGGGAGTCGGCACCGGGGACGACTCGGGCCGACGCGGTGTCGAGACAGGTGCCCTCCATCGGGAACATGCAACTGTCGATGGCGGTGGCGATGACGCTGGTGACTCCGACCGGCAAGGTCATCACCACGCTGGTCCCGGTGGCGTCGGTGAGAGTGTCCCCGTCGAAGTCCCAGGTGACCGAGACGGATCCCTCGCCGCCCGTCGTCTGCAGGCGGAACGTCTGCTCGACTCCCTCACACGCTTCCTCTGGCGTGACGATGATGCCGTCGCAGACGAGCGGAGCACAGTCGGGATCACAGCTTTCGGCATCGATGACGACCGGGTCCGAGACGCCCTCGCAGCCAGCAGCATTGGTCACGACGACTCGGTACGAGCCGCTGCTCGAGACGATGAGCATCGAGCCGTCGGAGCCGGCGAGGTCGATGCCGTCGAGCTGCCACTGATAGGTGTCGAAGGCCCCGCCCGCGTCGAGGGTGACGGTCTCACCGCTCATCGCGCAGAAGCTGGTCGGCCCGAGCGGCATGACCATCGGGACGGGGTTGGCTTCCACGGTCACGAAGACCGGCTCGGTGCAGGACTGCGGTCCCGGCTCCTCGCAGGAGTCGGTGACGGTGACGTTGACGCGGTTCATCCCCACCGGTAGGTCGGCCATGATCGGGTTGCCCGTCTCCTCGACGAAGGTATCACCGTCGAGGTCCCACTCCACGGTGACGGGCTCGACACCACCGGAGATCTCGGCGGTGAGGGTGACCGTCTCGTCCTCGCAGGCGGGCGCCGGATCGACGGTGATGCCATCGCAGCGAAGCTCCGGGCAGGGCGGCGTGATGAGGATCGAGTAGGGCGTGAAGGGGATGGACGCCCGGTCGGACGAGACCTCGGTGTAGTCGCCGCCGAAGCCCGAGCTCACGCCGATGGTCGCCGACGCCCCGTCGTCGACGGCAGCCAGCGCCACGCTGGTGTCGAGATACTGGTAGAGGATCCGGCCGTCGGCGTAGATCCGCATCCCGAAGGTCGCCTGCTCGCCGAAGTCCTCCGTGCAGGTCGGCCGATGATGAGCGGTGGAGAACCACTCGAAGTCCTTGTAGGGCACGCCCGCGTCGACGCCGCTGCCCCGTCGGAACGACTCGATCATGGTCAGCGGCCCAGTGTTCGAGCAGGCGGGCAGGGTCGTGCAGATCAACAGCAGGGCATCGAGATTGTCCATCGCCCAGTCGTCCCAGAGGACGGCAGCGAAGGAGCGCCCCTCCATGCCCGTCAGCGCCGCATTGGTGTCGTCGCAGCAGGCCGGCGCACCGGTGAAGTAGACGACGCCGTTGGCGGAGATGGCGTAGTCGGTGTAGTCGACGCCGTAGAAGCGGAAGGTGAAGCCCAGCGCGTCGAAGGGGTCGTCGAAGACTTCGTCCGAGCACAGCCCCGTGAAGGCGTCGCTGGCCGCGTTGATGACGTAGTCGCAGGGAGGACCGTCCGGCTCACGACAGTCCTTCCAGGTGTAGCCACCCGGTCCGGTGCCTCGATCCGCCTTCGCGGACAGGGACACCGACAGGAACGCAAGCAAGAGGACGAGGTGAGCACCGCGCAGTCGTCGCATGAGACCTCTCCGAGCATCGCCGCCTTTCCAAGATGATAGGCCCGAGTCGAGCTCGTTGACGAACGGAATGGTCACCAGAACGACCAGGGTGGCCAGTTCTGATGGACTAATCTCTGGCGTGCACCGTCTCGCCTGGCGCTGTTCGTCTTTCGTGCTCCTCGTCGGCTGGCTGGCGTCCGATGCCGCGGCGCAACCACCCGGTGAGGTCCCGGGAACCGTGCGTCTCTCGGGTGTTCGACTGGAGTGGACGGCGGCTCCCGGCGCAACCCACCACCACGTGTACGTGGGTCGCATCCCGCGCGACGACGACCACGAGTGTTTCCTGCACCGCACCGCCGACCTGGAGGCAGACCTGTCCCTCGCACCGTCGAGCGAGGGCCTGCTCTACTTCCTGGTCAGTGGCGTCAACGTCGACGGCGAAGGAAGCCTCGGCCCACGAGGTGCCGATGAGCGACCGAACCCGCGTCCCTGCGACGTCGACGGCGACACCCTCCCGCAGGCGGAGGACAATTGCCCCGACGTCTTCAATCCAGATCAGCAGGACCAGGACGAGAACGGCGTCGGCGATCGCTGCGACCCACGGACCTACGACTTCGAGGACGACCTGCCCGGCACCGAGCCGGAGGAGATGACGCGAGTCGGCCCGGCCGAGCCGAGCTTCCTCGTCCGCGACCTGGGCGGCGACCTGGCCGCCACCCATGACGGCGCCTTCTCCGGCACCCATCATCGCTTCGACCGCCTGCGCGCAGCGTGGCGTCAGCAGGACGTGACGGTCTGGCTCGACTACGAGGAGACCGCGGCCAACCTGAGCCTCGAGCTGTGGAGCGAGGGCGTCGCGCCTCACGATGCCGGCGCCGGCGTGATCCTCCAGCTCGACGAGACCGACACCCTCCTTCTCTACGAACGCAGCTTCGGCGCCGTGCCGCTCATGACGGGTCCTCCCCTCCCACCCGGTGGCCGACTCCGAGCCCGGCTCCGCAAGGGCGCCGGCACGGAGTCACGTCTCCACGTGGACGCCTGGGACGGTGCCGGTTGGGTCGACGACCACGCCGTCTTCGTCATTCCCGACGATCGTCGCTTCCGAGGACATGACGTCGTGCTGGGCGCCTGGCGGGCCGGCCGTCGGGCGCTCCGACGCATCACGGTCGTGCACGAGCTCCCGGCCGGCGCTCTCTTCCTCCACCGGCACCCGAGCACGATCGAGGACTGGAAGCTCTTCCAGCGAGACGCCGACGATCGCGTCGACCTCCCCCTCCGCTTCGACTATCGACTCACCGAAGGAGAGGCCCCGGGTCGCATCGAGGCTTGGGTCGTCGACTCCGACACCGGTGAGGTCGTCGTGCCCATGCAAGGAGCGGAGCTGGCCGCTGCCGATCGCGGCCTCGGTGAGCTCGTCGTCAACGTTCCGGCAGGAGGCAACTACGACCTCCGAGCGCGACTCCTCGGCTCGGACTCCACCGTCCTCGGCGAGGACACCGTCATGGAGATCGCCGTGGGCGACCTCTTCATCGCCGGAGGGCAAAGCAACATGGCGGGCTGGTCGGAGGGCCTGCTCGACGCCGAGGAGCCCATCGACGAGGTGCATCTCCTCCATCCCGACGGGAGCTGGCGACGTGCGGCCGAGCCCATGGACGACATCGTCGGTCAAGTCGACGCCGTGTCCATCGAGTGGGTCGATCCTCAGCACTCGCCCATGTTGCGCTTCGCCAAGGACCTCCGGGCCGCCGTCGGCGTGCCCATCGGGGTCGTGCCGGCAACGCTGGGTGGGAGCAACCTCCACTTCCAGTGGCAACGCGACATGGGCGAGCCCGACCATCGCGCGACGCTCTATGGCTCGCTCCTCCATCGCGCCCGTCTTCACGGTGGGCTGCCGCCACGCGGCCTGATCTGGTTCCAGGGCGAGTCCGACGCCTGGGACGGACGGACCCGCGAGCAGTACGAGACCGACTTCGAGCGTCTCCTCTCTCAGCTTCGCAGCGACCTGGATTCTCCCGAGCTCCCGGTCGTTGCGGCCCAGCTCGGCACCGAGAACTCCGCCGACGCTCTCTGGCTCGGCGTGCAGGAGGCGCAGCGCCGCGTGGTCGCACGCGACCCCTTCACCGCCCTCATCACCACCGTCGACCAGACCCGCCACGACTCGGTCCACTTCGACAACGCGGGCTACAAGACCATCGGCAGTCGCTTCGCCCAAGCCATGCGTGCGCTGGCCTACGGACACGACGTCGACCACCTGGTCGAGCTGGTGGAAGCTCGACTGAGCGCTGCGGGTGCCGAGCTCGTGCTGACCTGGGACGCCGAGGTCACCGGGGGCGAAGCCACGCCGTTCGCGGTGACCGACTCCGTCGGGGCGCTCGGCATCGTCGGGCTGCGAACGGACGGCGCGACCGTCACGCTCGAGCTCGACCGCGCGCTGGTCCTGCCGGGGACCGTGTCCTACGGTCCCGGACGAAACCCGAGCCTGAGCTGGGTCGAGGACGGTGCCGGCGTCGCGGTGCCCTGCTTCGGAGACGTGGCGATCAATCCCTGAGATCGTCTTCGACCGGTGGAGCTCCGGGTCCCTGCTCGCCGCTACCGCACGGGTGGCGACCGATGGAAGGGATGACGACCTCGACCGGCTCGTCATCGTCGATGAGCTCGAGCCGCACGAGGAACGGGTAGCCGTCGAGCTCCTCCATGCCGGCAAAACGCTCGTGAACCTCGACTCGGTAGCGACCCGGCGGAACGCCAGCGTGTTGGTACTGCGCGTTGTCGGATACCGGAGCGGCCGCGCTCTCGAGAGCTTGTCCACCACGGAACGACAGCAGGCCCATGGGAAGACGCAACACGGAGACGAAGCGGCCGTTCCACGAAGCCTCCTCCTCCGCAGAGAGAGGACCGAGGACCAGCCGGACCGCGATGGTCTCCGCCTTGGTCTCCATCCCGACCGCCATCGCCACCTCGGCACGCACGGCATCCGCCCAGTCACGCTTGAACTCGTCGGGGCTCGCCCCTCCGAGACCGACGGCGAACAGGCAGAACGTGCGGGCCTGGTTGTCGATGAAGAGATCGGCCCGCGCGGGCGGGCTCAGCTCGACGTACGCATCCATGAGGTGCTCCTTTCCTTCACCTCGGGGGCTTCCTCGGAAATCCTACTCGGCCCTCGCTCGGGGGCACGTTCCCGGCGGCCTCGGGAGCTTCACTCCTGAAGGTCGAGAGGCGCGCTCGGAACGCTCCGCCACGGGCAAGCTGAACCTAGGTCGAACACTTCTCGGTCACCAGCGAGGCGATCACCGAAGTGAGAACGACCTCCGCCCCGTCACCCTCGTCGGCTCACGCTCGCTCCCCTGGTGACCGAAGCACGTTCGCCTGAGGCCCGTCGTCCTGCCGAGAGGCGCACCCGTCATCTCAGCAATCCGATCACCCTCCTTGTCGATCCACCGCCTCCGGCCTCATCGTGACCCCAGCCATGGACGTCGCCCTGTCGAGCACCGAGATCGAGCTTCCCGAGCTCTTGCGCGCAGCGCGGGAGTTCGCCGGCCTGAGCCGCTCCCAGCTCGCAAACCTGATGAAGGTCTCCTGGGAGACGGTCCGACAGGCCGAACAGGGCCGCGACCCGCGCTACTCGACGCTCGTTCGCTACCTCCAGGTGCTGCCCTTCCTGAGCCCGCGAGCACTGCTGCTCGGCAAGGCAGCGGCACCTCCCGTGGCATCACCCTCGATCTGGTCGTGCTACCGCCATCACTACGGCTTCGTCGTGCGTCACCAGCGGCACTCGCTCGTGGTGGAGGGACCCGGTGCCCGACGTCGGATCATCGAGTCGCTCGGGGTTCGCTCGGTCGGCGGCACGCTGCGTGACGCGGTCACTCGCATCAACCTCATGCGGGCGGTGATGACCGCCAGCACCTCCACCCAGGTGCAGCTCGCCACCGACGACGAGGACCTCGCCAAGGGCACCAAGCTGGTCGAGGACGACGACGTCCTTCACCGCTTCACCTTCCCCGAAGACCTCGACGACGCCGGCTTCGACTACCGCACCGAAAGCCGCTGCGACTGGGTCGAGGTGGAGCCGGCCCTGACCGCCGAGCCGAACCGTGAGCAAAGAGAGGCCGAGACCTTGGCGGTCGACGTCGACGCCTCCCTCGAGCGACTCGAGCTCGTCCTTCAGCTCCCTCCCGGCTCCGGTCCGCCGAGCGTCGCTCCCTTCGCCGCGCCCCAGGTCGCCGTGCCGCCGCTCGGAGCCTTCGCGCTGGCGCGCACCCTCCATCCCGAGGGCCTTGCCACCGACTGGGAGCCGGACACCGGGCGGCTGCGTGTGGTCCTCGATCGCCCCTTGCCCATGCTCCGACACGGTCTCGCCTGGGTCGCCGCCGGAGTCGATCCGCCACCGGGCTTTCAGGTCCTGCCCGAGAGCCCGGCGCGTCTCGCGCTCGGCAGCGCGGTGCCCGAGTCGGGTCTTCCCGAGCCGACCCTGGCCGCGCGCATCACCGCGGCGCGCGAGCACGAGGGGCTGTCTCGACGCGAGCTGGCGACGAGGATGGGGGTCTCGCCCGCCACGGTCATCGCCGCCGAGTCCGGCCGGGATCCCCGCTGCTCCACGCTCAAGCGACTCGTCGAGGTGCTGCCGGAGACGCAGCCCGAGGATCTCTTCGTCCTGGAAGCCGACGACGAGCTCCCGGTCCCGCCGTCCGAGTGGGCCTGGCTCTACTACCGCAACCTCATCGGGCTCGAGGTCGACGAGTCCACGCGCACGCTCGAGCTCGAAGAGGACGGCAGCGGTGAGGAGATCATCGGAACGCGGGCACTGCGTCGTCGGCACGGGACCGGTGACCTGGTCGTGAAGGACGGGATCTCACGGGCGGTGCACGGTCAGGTCGGTCCGGTCTTCGTCGAGCAGGACGGTCGAGCGACCCAGGAGCACCTGCGCATCCGGTGGATCCGCATCCCCAACGAGCAGCCGGAGTTTCATCTCTTCGTCCCCGCCGGTCTCGCCGAGAGCGGCGTGAGCTTCACCCGACGCGAGACGAAGGAACGCGCGTACCGGATGAGCACCGAGCATCAGCGTCGGAGCATCGGCCCTGCGTTCGAGTGCCCGGCGCCGGTCGGTCGTCTCGTGCTCACCGTGAAGTTCCCCGCCGGCTACTGGCCGCAAGAAGTTCGCACGGCCGTGCGAGCCGCGGTGAACATCAGCAACCCCCGCTGGCCGGACCTGTCCGAGGCTCTCCACGAAGGGAACTTCAAGCTTCGCAAGTATCAGAAGACGGGGATGGTCCGACTGCAGGTCGAGCGACCGCTGCTCGGCTTCCGCTACTCGATCAGCTGGCAGCCCTAGCCGATCAGGGCGAGCCGGGACCGAGACCGCGACCGAGCCGGAAACCCAGGCCGAAAGTCGTCTCGATGTCGCGCGAGTTGGGACCGCTCGCATGCCAGCGCACGCGGGCGTCGTGGCGGAGATACATCCGCCCGAGCCCGAGCTCGAGCCCCAGGCCGACGTGGAAGGTGCCCGTCGTCGTGTCGCTGCGGTTGACGAACTTGAACTTCTCGGCGTCCGTCGCCCGGTTCTTCGCGATGCCGCCGCCCCCCTCGACGAGGAACAGCACTCGCTGCGCCGGATTGACCGGGAACTCGACCGAGATGTCGGAGGTCCACGATTCGTAGCGCCGCGTGCTCTGAGGCGTGCCGAAGCGTGAAAAGCGCGCGTCCTCGGAGAAGCGCGAGAGGCTGACGTTGAGACGGAGCCGCGAGAAGCGGTAGCCGCCGCGGAGGCCGAAGACGGGTCCGTCGAGGCTGGGCTCGCCGCCCTCGAGCGGTCGGGCGAGCTGCCCCTCGAACTCCGGTGAGGGCTCCAGGTATCCCCCAAAGACCTCGAGGGTCCACGAGCTGGCCCGGACGGGGCTCGCGCTCAGCAGCATCAGGGTGGCGACGCCGACCACGAGGGTCGGCACGAGACGGTGGCACCGGATCGTCATGGCTCCATCCTCACCCATCGCGCCGTCGATGGGAATCGGTGTTCGACCTGCTCGGGCAGGTTTCCTCGATCCCGCCAGCCCGTCGGGAAGCTAGGACCTCGGCCGGGCTCGTGACAAGACGGGTGATCGGCATCCTGAGAGTCACGAGTCTGCCGGCGCGGGTACCATCGGCGGATGAGCCTCGCCATTCAGCTCGAGTCCGTCACGAAGCGTTTCGGTCCCAAGGTCGCCGTGGATGACCTCGACCTGGAAGTTCCCGCCGGGACCTTCCTCGGCCTGCTCGGTCGCAACGGGGCCGGCAAGTCCACGCTCATCAAGATGATCACGGGCCTGATGCGTCCCAGCGACGGTCGCATCACCGTGCTCGGACACGACGTCGGCGAGGACTCCCTCGAGGTCAAGCGACGCGTGGGCGTCATGCCCGAGGGGACCGCCCTCCTCGACCGCCTCACCGGAGCGCAGTACCTCCGCTTCATCGGGCGGCTGCACGGGCTCGCCGACGAGGTCGCCGACGAGCGACGACGCGAGCTCTTCGACATCCTCGAGCTCGAGGCCGGCCCCAGCACGCTCATCGCTGACTACAGCTACGGGATGAAGAAGAAGACCGCCCTCTCGGCGGCTCTCATCCACGGCCCCGAGCTGCTTCTTCTCGACGAGCCCTTCGAAGGCATCGACCCCGTGACGGTGCGCGTCATCAAGGACCTGCTCCTCGCGTCGAGCAGCAAGGGCATGACCCTCATCCTCACCTCGCACGCGCTCGACCTGGTCGAGAAGCTCTGCCCCCAGCTCGTCCTCATCGACCAGGGCAAGCTGCTGGGCGCCGGCACCCTCGAAGAGCTCCAGAGCCGACACGGCGAGTCGGGCAACCTCGAGTCACTCTTCGTCGAGCTCACCGGTGACGGACGACGCGGAGAGCTGTCGTGGTGAGCCCCCTCCGGGCGATGGCGATCGCCCGACTCCAACTCCTGTGGAACACCGCGCACCGCGGCCAGGGCCTGCTCGGCCTGCTGGCGGCCATCGCGCTGGTGGTGGTCGGCCTGCTCATCCTCGTGCCGCCGTTCTTCATGTTCGCCTACTTCGGCAACCTGCTCGGAGGCGAGCTCGCCGCCGAGAGCAGCCCGGCCCTGGTGTGGGTGTCGAGCCTCCACGCCCTCCTCGTGTTCGGTCTCGGCGCCGCCGGAGGGCTGCGGCAGCAGCGTGGCTTCGATCGCGAGCTGCTGCGGATGCACCCGCTGCGACCGCTCCAGCTCCTCGTCGCGGAGCTCCCCTTCGGCCTGCTCGACACCATCCCGGCGCTCGCGACCTCGCTGTTTCTCGGGCTCGGGACGGGTCTCGCTCGCTCCCTTCCGGGCCTGTGGCTACCCGTGGTGCTGGTCATCGGTCAGGGCATCCTCGGCGTCCTGCTGGTTCAGCAGCTCGTCGCGGTCATCCGACGCCTGGCCGGTCACCGAAGGGTCCTGCTCCTGGGTCTCGGGCTGCTCGCGGTTCCCCTCCTCGGCTTCGGCTGGCTCGCCCTCCAGCACGGCGCCCTGACCGCCCTCTCCTCGGTCATGTCCCGGCTGCCGACGACGCTCGGACATCACGGTCTCCGCGCCCTCGCGCTCGAGGACGGCGGACGCGGCGCTCTCTTCCTGGCCGGCAGCGTCGCGTTCACGCTGGCGCTGGTCGCCGTGACGACCTGGCTGCAGCTTCGTGAGCTGAAGCTCGACCCACCGCTGCAGGTCGCGACCGGCACCAAGGAAGTGCTGTGGAGCTTCGAGAAGCCGGCCGCCGGCATCGGCCGCCTGTTCTCGGGTCAGGTCCTCGGCTCGCGCTTCGGACAGCTCCTGATGTTCACGCCGGTCTTCCTCTCGGTCCTCTTCGTCCTCGCTTCGAGCATCCTCGAGCGCTCGGCTCAGGGCCGGGACGAGACGGGCTTCCAGCTCACGATGGGAATGCTCTTCGAGAAGATCCAGGCGCTCCCGCTCTGGTTGGTCGTGCCTCCCGCCGTCGTCTGCATGGGCGCCGAGATCTGGCTCAACCAGTTCTCGTGGGACGGCAACGGGCTCAAGACCCTGCTGCTGGCGCCCATTCGCACCGGCGACGTGCTGTTGGGGAAGATCTTCGGGCTCTTCCGGCTCCAGCTCCCGCTGGGGCTCGTCGCGTGCCTGCCGCTCCTCCGGCTCGGGATGCCCGACCCGTTCGAGGTGCTCACCGGCCTGACGGCGGCGTCCGCCTTCATCGTCACGCTCGGCACGACCGGTCACTTGCTGTCGGCGCACTTCCCGCGACGTCAGCGCGGCAGCGGTGAGGGAGCGGGCTCCAAGCCTCCCCTGCTCATCCTCACGAGCACCGCGCTCATCCTCGCGCTGGCCGCGGTGAGCTTCGCGATCGTTCAGGTTGCCGGCGGTCTCGCCCCCTGGGCTCCCGCGGTGGTCTTCGCCGTGCTCACGATCGTCGGCCTGCTCACGCACCGAGCGCTGCGACCGTCTCTCGCCTCGTTCGTCGACGAGCGACGCGAGCTCATGGTCGAGACGCTCGGTTGAGCGGCTCCGAGCTCAGCCCCTGAAGGGCAGCCGCAGCTCGAAGCCGGCACCACCGCCGGCTGGCGCGAAGTACGACAGCTCACCACGCAAGCGCACTGCCAGCTCACGACAGAGCGCCAGGCCGAAGCCGCAGCCGCCGCTCCCGTCGCTGTTGGCGATGCCGCCGCTGGCGAAAGGCACGAACACCTGCCGGCGTCGCTCCCGCGGCACGCCAGGACCATGATCGCGGACGCGGAGCGCGAGGAAGCGTCCGCAGGTGTCGGCTTCCAGGTGAATGCGACCGTCGTCGGAACCGTTTCCGTGGCTGAGCGCGTTGTCCACGAGGTTCTCGAGGATGCGCGCCACCAGGGGCACCGCCACGACGATCTCGCGCTCGGGCTCGGGCAGCTCGCCCACCTCGAGAACGCGCTCCCGCGCCTCCGCCCGCTCGCGGAGTGGCGGCAGCAAGCGATCGAGGAGCTCCGAAATGCTCAAGCGCTCGGAGGAGAGCGCATCATGACCGGCCTCGAGCCGAAGCTGCTCGAGCACGTTCTCGACGAGACCGGCGAGTCGGCCGGACTCACGCTTGAGCAAGGCCAAGCTCTCTGCCCGCTGCGCCTCGTCGGTGACCATGTCGTCGGCCAGTAGCTCGGAGTGGAGGCGGAAGGTCGTCAGCGGCGTCCGCAGCTCGTGGCTGATCGCCATCGCGAAGAGTCGCTGGTCCTCGGCCATGCGGATGCTCGCGCGGAGCGTGAAGCCAACGGCGATCAGGGCCACCGCCGTGCCGAGCCAGGTCAGGCCCAGGGGCAACCAGGGCAGCGAAGCCCAGTACGAGGGAGGTCGGGGGGGCGGCGCCATGAGGTTGATGGGCAAGGCGGTCAGCGCCATCGCGGCCTCCGCCACGGGCGCAGCACCCGATGACTGGGGCCTGAGCTCGAGGTCGGGCACGAGACCACCCGCCTGCTCGATCAGCTCCCCACGCAGCGTGGACCAGTCGACGACGAAGCCCTGCAGGGCCTCGGCGTCGGCGATGCGTCGGGCCACGACCAATGTCGTGTCGTCGCCGTGCGTCCACCAGGCCGACGCCATCGAGCTGAAGCGGCACTTGGGCTGGGACTCGGGAGCGACGCAGCCAGTGCTCCCGCCACCGAGAGCGGTGAGCTGGACACCTCGTCCCGAGGCCTGCTCGGCTCCGGCGCTCGACTCGTCGAGCAGGGTGCGACCGAGCGTTCCGCTCAGCGCCATCTGGAGCGCCTTGAGCTCGCGGTCTCGAGCGGAGTCCTTGTCCCGGCGCCAGGGGCTGTTCACGCCCCCACCCGAGCACCACTCGAAGTGATAGTCGATGTACTCCGAGCGCACGCGACTGAGGTCCGACCACTCGGGCTCGTAGAGTCGGTAGTCGGAGGCGGGCCGCGAGGCTTCCTGAGCGAGGAAACCGGAGAGCCAAGTGTCGAGCCGCGACAGCGCGACCTTCAAGGTCGCCCGGTGCTCGTTCTCGGCCAGACGCTCGGCCTCGATGCGTGCGCCGCGCCCAACCTGCACGGTCGCGAAGGTCAGGCCGGCCAGGACCGCTCCGACCGCGATCCAGTAGATGAGCCACCAACGGCGCGTGCGACTCATGTCCGGGCCTCCACGTCGCGACCCAGCGAGTAACCGTGACCACGCACGGTGACGATGAAGGCGGGCTCGGCCGCGTCCTCTTCGAGCTTCTCGCGCAGGCGGGCGACGGCCATGTCGACGCTGCGGCTGGTGATGTTGCTCGCGTCGCAGCCCCAAAGCTGGGAGAGCAGCTCGGAGCGCGACACCGCCCGGCCCTCGTGGCTGGCGAGGAAGCGCAGCAGCTCGGTCTCCCGATCGGTGAGCTGCAGCACGCGGCCGTCGATGTTCAGCTCGCGTCGCTCGAGGTCCACCAGGCGTTCGCCCACCTGGAGCCAGCGCACCAGCGGCGTCCGCTCACCGGTCCGCCTGAGCACCGCGTCGACCCGAGCCAGGAGCTCACGGGCGCTGAACGGCTTGACCACGTAGTCGTCGGCGCCGAGCTGGAGGCCCCGCACGCGGTCGTCCTCGGCGCCCCGGGCGCTGAGGATGATGAGCGGGAGACGGGGAAACGCCCGCCGAAGCTCTCCGAGGAGCCAGAAGCCGTCCTGGCCCGGGAGCATGAGGTCGAGCAGGGCGAGGTCCGGGGGATCCTGCCGGGCGCGATTGACGACGCCCTCGGCCTCCGCCGCCTCGGTGACCTGGTGGCCCCCGAAGCCCAGCGCAGCCACGAGACCGCGACGAATTGGCTCGTCGTCCTCGACGACGAGGATGCGTGAGCCCATGGCTCGCCCTCTGTGGGATCTCCGGATCCCGTTCGAAGCCTAGCCCAGGCGTCCGAGGCCCGCTCGTAACCGCTCCGTCACGTCGCCACTGCCGGAGGAATCCTCGATTCCTGCCACCAGACGCACGAGGGCCCCGCCAGCCAGTCGGCTCGCGGGGCCCGAAGCTCCTCAGGTGAGGAGAGGACGACTAGCGGCGGTCGGAGCTGCGCAGGCGAGCGTCGGCGACGTCGCGGCTGCGACCCCGGGCCGACCCACCAGCGCTGCCGACGGGCTGGGTGCGGGCGCGCGACGAGGCGCGCGAGCGGACCTGACCCACGCCGGCGTCGACGCTGCAGGCGATCTCGGTGAGGGCGCCGCTGCCGACGAGCTCGACCTCGACGGTCGCGACGTCTTCGGCGGCCAGGACCAGCCGCTGCCAGCCGTTGTCGGCCTGAGCGGGGATGGCCTTGCTCATGATGAGCCCACCCTGGTCGTCGTACGCCCGGACCTCACCACCCGCCTCGTCGATGTCGAGCAGGCCGAGAGAAGCGACCGAGCTCGGCACGTCGAAGTCGAGGTAGAAGGTGCCGCCGTACTGCGAGTCGTTGGGCACGCAGGCGAAGCTCTCCGAGAGGATGAGCACGCCCTGACGCATCGCGCCGTTGTCCGGACCCGGACCCGGCGTGAGCAGGTCGTCGTCACCGCAGGTCGGAGCACCGGTGTCGAAGGAGAGCACCGGCGCCGAGCCGCTGATGGTCACGCCCTGGAACTGCGTGCCGACCTCGGTCCCCGGCGCCAGGCCGTTGAAGTCGAGGTTGAGGCAGCCACCGGATGCGCAGCTGGTCGCCTGCACTCGGCGAAGCTCGGTGTCGATGACGTCGAGCTCGGTGCAGGGCACGCCCTCACCACCGAAGGTGCCACCCAGCGCCGTGCAGTCGTCGAGAGTCTCGAGCGAGCAGGAGGAGCCGAGGCAGCAAGCCGCGATCATGTTGGTGAAGCAGGTGCCATCGTCGTCGATGTTGCCACCGAGGTCGATGATGTCCGTGCCACTGCAGTTGCTGGGCGAGTTGGAGAGGACGAGGGTCGCGTCCGCCGTGAGCATGCCGTCGTTGCGAATGCCGGCGGAGATGCCGGGCATCGAACCGAGCACGTTGTCGGCGAAGTTGCACTCGGACAGCGTGGCCGTTCCGCGGTTGCTGAAGCCCACGCCGTCGCTGGTGTTCTCGTCCATCAGGCTCTCGGTCATGGTCAGGTCACCGAAGTTCTCGATGATCGAGTCGATCCCCTGGTTGTCGAAGATCGAGCAGCGAACCATGTCCATCGTGCCGCTGTTCGTGAGGACGCCAGCCGCCGCGACCGTGTTGCTGTTGCCTTCGTAATGCGTGTCGACGAGGAAGGCGTCGCCACGGTTGAAGAGACCGCCACAGGCCGGGCTGGTGTTGTTGAGGAAGTTGCACCGGATGAGGTCGACCTCGGATCCGGAGCCCACCGCGACCGCTCCTCCGGCGAGCGCGGCAAAGTTGTCATTGACGTTGCAGGTGACCATCTGAAGCCGTCCGCCGTCCTGGACGTCGACCGCGCCGCCACGCGCAGTGCTGCGTCCGTCGAGAAGCGTCGCGTTCTCGATGCGGAGGAAGCCGGTGGGTCCCACCTCGAAGAGGCGGAAGTCCTCGGCGCTCGAACGGAAAATCGTCAGGCCCTCACCCCGAATGATGATGTTGCTCGTCACGGTCGGGGTGCCGTTGTCCCCAGGCAAGGCGGTATCCAACCTAACTTGCTGCTTGAGGACCAAGAAATCGGTGCCCGAGCCGGCATTGCAGGTCCCAACGGACGTATCGCTGTTCGCGGAGCTGATCGCGTCCATGAGGCTGCAGCTGCTGTCCACTTCGATGACCGCTCCGAAGGAGCTCACCGGGACCAGCAACGTGAGTGAAACGAGTACTACGAACCGTGCAATGGTCGAAACCTCTTGGTTGAACATTTTCTGACTCCAGAGGGGGTGTGCCGTCAGCTCCCGCTGCTGTTGGCCACTCCGCGCCACCGGAGAGCCCCCATGGTTATTACTTACTCACCATCCTACGAATGTTCAAGTGCGTAGTTTCCACGAAGTTGGCGTAGGAGACGGAATGGTCGTGTTAGAAAATCCACGAACGCCACTCAGCTCGTAAGCGCTGAAACCATTGGGCTTGCGTGAAGCCCCCTGACGGTCAGCATCTTGACCGTCGAACCAAGTGGCACGGACCAACCGATCCCGAACGAAGCCCTGAGCAGGGCCGTGCGAGATCACCTCGACTTGCTCTCTCTCGAGAACACCGTCGGCCTGCTGCGCGACGGCCTTGAGCGAAACGCTCTGGTCGATGATTCGGTTCGTTTCCGGCGCTCCAGCGGATGCATGCGACTCGTGAGAAAGACGCTGCACGCCGGAAGCCGTTAGCGAGGACACGACATCCATCGTTGGGTGAGCACCCTGCGATGAACGAGTGATGACGTGAGAACGAGCAGAGAGCCGTCGCCCTCTCGTTCGCATCTCTGCATCTCTCGTCATGCCCATGCTCCTCGATGGCCTGAGGCAATCAATCACCATGAAGTGATGAAGCGATCTTTCTTAGCGGTGGCTCCGCCAGACGCTCGTCATCGACTCTTCCCCGGTGCTCGTCACCTCACGTGCCCGTGCGCGACGTCCATCGCGCTTCAGTAACCAGGCCTACTCTATGACTTGGCCCAAGCGAATTACCAAGGGGGGGGTTCTGCTTGCGACACGGCACGGTCCCCGAAGCCCTCTCGAGCCACTTAGGGCCTTCAGATGAGCGTCTTGGACCGTCCTTGCCACGTGCTCTTTCCTCTTGGTGCCTCCTAGGCACCCACTTGGTTCAAGTGACCTTGGAGAGTGCTCCCCCGCGGTCTCTTCTCGTTCTTGATGACGAGCCAGGTCGTTCTCCCGTTCCGAAGGCCCATTCGAGCGGGGCCATGCGTCCCGAACACGACTCACTCAGGGTCGATCCGCATCGGTCACTTTCTTGCACGAGAAACACGAGCTCTCACGCTCGCGAGGAGGGGTCCGTGGCCGGGGTCACGTGGGCGCTCCGAGCTCCGACGCCGTTGAGACCACGCG
>JBCCFW010000118.1:0-23581 GCA_039029535.1 Acidobacteriota bacterium | reverse complement strand
TGGTCATCGACGACGAGGCCACCATCTGCGACATGGTCCGAGAGGTCCTGGCGGCCGACGGCCACGAGGTCACGGTGGCGCGTGACGGACAGGCCGGGCTCGATCGCATCCTCGAGAGCGAGTACGACTGCGTCCTCGCCGACGTGAAGATGCCCGAGCTCGACGGTCCGAGCCTCCACGCCGAGCTGGTCGAGCGCGTGCCCGAGCTCGCGCGACGCGTGGTCTTCATGACCGGTGACACGCTCTCGGAGGAGAGCCGTGGCTTCCTCGAGAGCATCGGCAACACCTACCTGGCCAAGCCGTTCAGCATCTCGGCGCTGAGACAGGCCGTGCAGGCCTCATTCGTGGGCAAGAGCACCGCGGACCCGAATCCGGTGTCCTGAGCCCCTGCCGGTCCGCTCCGGCTCCGTGCGACCCCGTCTCCTCGGAGGCGGGGTCGTCGTCGTTTCAGGACCCGTTCTCCAGGCATTCAGCGCAGTGGTAGAGGAGGTCTCTTTCGGATTGGCATTCCTCCGCTCGAAGTGGACGGGCTCCCGCTCGTCCGAGGCGGTCAGGGCGAAACGACGCCGATTTCGCCCATCCAGGACCACCTGACTCCGTCGGCATCGCCCTTGCTACTCCTAGGACCGACCGCACCTCCGCGGTGTCGAGAGGTCCCGATGAGCCAGACCCTGCTGACCGAACCAAGCGCTGCCGGCGCCACCGACGCGACCGCGGTCGCGACGCCACCGGTGGAGCAGAGCGTGAAGAAGATCCTGTTGCTCGACGGCGTGCGCGTGTTCCTGCGGCTGGAAGAGACTCTCCTGCAGCGCTGTGAGCACGAGCTCTTCTCGGCCTCCACCGGAGCCGAGGCCCTGGAGATTCTCGAACGAGAAGACATCGACCTGCTGGTGCTCGACCACTCCCTGCCCGACATGGGCGGCGCCGAGGTCATCACGCGGGCTCGAGAGCTCCAGGTCGAGACGGGGATCTCGATCCTCCTGCTGTCGGCCCGAGACCATGACGAGTCGCTCGACGACTGCATCGCCGCCGGCTGCGACGCGTTCTTGCACAAGCCGGTTCAGGGACGCGAGTTCTGCGCCCAGGTCGAGACTCTCCTCGACATCCGGGCGCGACGTCACGTCAGGACGCTCGTCCGACTCCAGGTCAAGGCGCGCTGCGTCGACCGATTCTTCTTCGGTCACACGGTCAACGTGTCCGAGGGCGGGATGCTCCTGGAGAGCCCGCTCGACATGGCCGTGGGCGAGTGCCTCGGCCTGCGCTTCTTCCTCCCAGGAACGAACGAAGCCATCAGCTGTCTCGCCCGCATCGTGCGCAACGAGCGTGGTGAGGGGGGAGAGCGACGCTACGGCATCACCTTCGACGAGATCTGCGAGAGCGACCTCGAGCGTCTTGCCGAGTTCGTGGCCCATCACGCTCCGACCAGCAACGAGCTCGTCGGCGCCGCCACCGAGGCCGAGCCGTGCAACTCCTGAGAGAGCACCGACTCGACCCGCGCGTGCGCACCCAGCACCGCATCGAGCTCCGGATGGACGGGAGCGACGAGTGGCGGTCGCACCGCACGGTGAACCTCTCCGTCAACGGTGCTCGCTGCTGCGGTCGAGAGGCTCTCGCTCCGCGGGCGATGCTGGAGGTCCGTCTCTGGCTGCCGGATGGAGCCGACGGTGAGCGCGTCCTGCGAGGCGGCGGACGCGTGGTGCATGGGCACGTCCACTTCGAGGGGCGAGGTGGCGTGTCTTCCTACGAGTACGGCCTCGTCTTCGAAAACTGGACGAGCGTCGACCGCGCAGTCCTGCGCGACTTCCTGTTCGACATCATGGCCGGGGACTCCACCGACGACCGGCCGCGTGCGAGGACCCGACGATGACCCGCGACGAAGCCCCGACTGCCGAAGCCCCTGCCGCGAAGCCCGCCGCCGAAGAGCATCCCATCGCAGTTCTCTTCGTGGACGACGACGTCCAAGTGCTCGCAAGCCTCAAGCGCCTGTTCCACCGCGATCCGCGCAGCTTCCACTTCGCGTCCTCGCCGGCCGAGGCTCGCGAGCTGCTGCGACGCAACCGCAGCGTGGGCGTGGTCGTCTCCGACCAGACCATGCCCGTCACCGACGGCCTGAGCTTCCTCGGCTCGTTGCAGGACGAACGTCGCGAGCTCGTCAAGGTGCTCCTCACCGCACGTGACGACACCGCGACGCTGAGTCGGGCCATCAACTCCGGAGCCGTCTTCCGCTTCTTGGCCAAGCCCTGGGACGAGGACGAGCTCCGTGGGCTCATCGACGACGCTCTCCGTCAGGCGGCGCTCCTGCGTGAGAACCGGCGCCTGCGACTGCTGTCGGAGCGCAAGAAGCGTCAGCTCGCGCGTCTCAACGATCAGCTCGAGCAGCAGGTCGCCGAGCGCACGCGACATCTCAACGAGTCGCACGCCCGACTCCGCCAGGCTTCCCTGGGCATCGTTCGTCTGCTCGCGCAGACCGTCGAGAACGCCAACCCGGAGCTGGCGGGACACGGGGAAGAGGTCGCCCGGCATGCCATCGCCATCGGCCGGCGCATCGGTCTCCGCGCGCGGCAGCTCGACGAGCTCCGCCAGGTCGCGGTGCTGCACGACGTCGGTCTTCGACCGGAAGACGGCGACTTCGATGATTCGCCCGATCCGGCGCACCCCGAACGTGCGGCCGAGCTGCTCGCTCCACTCTCGCTGCCGCGCGAGGTGGTGGCCGGCGTCCGACATCATCACGAGCGGCACGACGGCACCGGCTTCCCGGCCGGCCTGAAGGGCGAGAACATCCCGTTGCTCGCTCGCATCGTCGCGGTGGCCGACGCCTACGTCTCGATGCTCCACGGTCGTGATGGCTGGCGACGCCAAAGCCCCGAGCAGGCCCAGGCCGAGCTCATCGGGGACGGCGGCCGCGCCTTCGATCCGAAGCTGGCGGCGGAGTTGGTCGCGCACGTCATGAAGACACGCGAGCCGGTCGGGGTGGGGGTGGGCTCGTGAGCACGAGCCCGCTCACGCTCACCGACGACCGGACTCCGGTCCGCGTGAGCGACCACGTCCCCAGCCCCCTGCGGGTGCTGGTCGTGGCCGGCACGGGTCTGGTGCGCGACGAGATCGTCGCTGCCTGCGATGACGACATGTGCATCGAGGCCGTTGCCGACGGCGGCACCGCGCTGGAGCGGGCCTCGGCGATCGGCCCCGACTGCGTGGTCTTGGCGGCCGACGACCTGTGCAACTGCGAGCCGGACGAGCTGGTGTCGCGACTTCGGATGGCCACCTCGGGAAGGGCGCTTCCCGTGCTGTGGTTGGGCATCCATGGGCAACCCGATCTCCTGGCCGCCGCTCACTCCGGGGCCGACGACCTCGCGAGCTGGCCGCTCGATGCTGACCTGCTACGGGCGCGGATGCGCTCGATGGTGCGGGCCAGCTCCCTGGCCAGCTCGACGCTCGAGGCCGCCGGCTCGGGAGACGTCGACGTGCAGCTCCTCCGCCAAGCGCTGGGGAACGTGACGCACCTCATCAACAACGCCGTGGCCGGCATCTCCGGTCGGGCTCAGCTCGCGGCGCTCACCGGTTGTCTCGAGAGCTCGGACCTCCTGCCGGTGTGCCTCACTGAGACCCGCAAGATCAGCCAGGTCCTCGAAGCGCTCCATCGACTGGCGGAATCGGTCGCCGAAGCGACGGAGAAGCGCTCATGAGCACCCGCCTGGACACGCTCACGCGCACCGAGCTCATCGGGCAGGTGACCGACGGCACTCCCTGCCCGCTCTTCCTCGTGGACGAGCGCGGTCGCTCGCATCCCCTGAATGCTCCCGCTCGTCGCGTGGACCTGGCCGAGCATCACGACCAGGCCTTCGTCTCGCCAGTGTCGTTCAGCGACGGTCGCAACGCCTCGATGGTCGGCTACTGCGACGGCACGGACACGAGCCCGGCCCTGGTCTCGGCGGTCGTGGTGCTGCTGGCCGACCTGCTCGGGCAAGGCCCCTGCAAGCTCGACGATCCGGTTCTCGAACGCGACCTCAGTGACCTCGAGGCACGGGCGGATCGCGATGAGCTGGAGGAGTGGCGGCTCCGCCTGGCCGCAGCCAAGAGCGCAGCCGAGCTGGCCGTGCTCCTCGTGCCGGCCCTCCACGCGACCACGGACTGCGGTGCGGCTCATCTCTTCCTGGCCGAGCGCGATGACGCCGAGCTCGCGCCCGTCGGCTCCGACGCAGCCGAGTCCGGGGTCGGCGCGGTGCTCGCGAGCACCGGCTGGATCGGTTGGGCGCTCGAGCAAGACGGACCGTCCATGCTGCGCAGCTTCCATCACTTGCCCGAGACCCTGCAGGGCGAGCTGCACGGCTGTGCCCTCGAGAGCTGGTTCGACGTGCCTCTCGCGCTCGTGCCGCTGCGCAGTGCCGGTGAGCTCCTGGGCTTCGTCTACCTGGGCGGTCTCCGACGAGGTGCCGCCGACCAGACCCGTCAGCGTCTCGCCACGCTGCAGCCGTTGTTCGATCAGGTCGCCGCAGGCCTCGCGGGGCTGCGACTGCAACGCGAGGCTCGCACGGCCCGCCGTCTCGAGCACGAGCTCGACATCGCCCGCCGCCTGCAGACGCGTCTGGTCCCCGATCTTCACCGGAAGGGGACCGGCTACGAGGTCGCCGGTAGCAGCCGCAGCGCGGCCCAGGTCGGTGGCGACGGCTTCGGCCTCCGCATCGACGACGCGGGCCGACCGTCGCTCTCGGTGTTCGACGTCGCCGGTCACGGCATCGGCGCCGCCCTCGGCATGGGGCTCGTGCGCTCCATCCTCAAGCGTGAGCTCGAGGCCGACGACCAACCCGGGCTCGCGCTGCGAGAGACCAACCGTCGCACTCACGAAGACCTGGCCGGCTCTGGTCTCTTCGCGACCGCGGCGTTGCTCCGGCTCGACCCGGAGAAGAACCGACTCGAGATCGCCAGCGCCGGTCACCCGCCAATGGTGCACTGGTCCGCTCGTGACCGTCGGTTCCAGGAAGACCACGTGGGAGGGCTACCCCTCGGTCTCGAAGCGAGCGCCGGCTTCCCGGAGCTCGTGACCGACTTCGGTCCCGGTGACCTCGTCGTGTTGCACACCGACGGCGTCCTCGAGGCTGAGAACGCGGATGGCGAGCGGTTCGGCCGTCATCGGCTCCTGGGAGCGCTTCACCGCTTGCGTCGCAAGGACGCCCGGCAGGTGCTCCGCGGGCTCTGGCGCGAGCTCGCGACGTTCACGGGCGACCGCCCTCTCCGCGACGACGCGACCCTGGTCGTGCTGCGCGGCGAGCGCGTGAGCTCCGACCCCTCAACAGCTGACAGCAGGAAGGCAAACCAGTGAACTTCAACGACATCACGCTGTCGAACGTGGACCTCCACGCCTTCGGGACGATCGGCCTCATCGCCGGTCTCACCCTGGGCGCGATGGTCGTCAAGCTTCGCTTCCCGTCGCTGGCCACGCGCGGACGTCTCGTCCGCACGCTGGCTCATGCGGTCGTCATCGAGTACTCGGTCATCATGATGATCGTGGGGACCTGGGTGCTCTTGAACGGACGACTGCCGCTGCCGGCCGGCGGGGCGTGGGAGGGGCCCGTCGCCTTCTTCGCGGGGGTCTCCGCCTTCTTGAGCGGCGGCTGCACTCTCCTCGACCACGTGTTGCAACAGCGTGGCCCGGTGAGGAGCCCGGCCACCGCGGTGGTGGTGGAGAGTTGAGGTGGCCACGACCCTGACTCGGGTACTGCCGCGTCTCGTCGAGCGTGCCGACGAGGTGGTGGCTTCGTTCTTCGACACGTTGGAGCGCGAGGGTCTCAGCACCAGCCAAGTGTCTGCGCATCGTCAGGCGCTCGATCGCTTCGGTCGTCAGCTCGCCCCCCGCCACTCGGTGACGGCCGAGCGTGAGGATGTCGACCTCTTCCTCGAGCAGCTCATGCAGCTCGGCGTGTCCGAACGGAGTCGCAGGATCTACGTGCGGGTCCTCGACCGCTGGCTCGACCACCTGATCGACGCGTCCATCGAGGGTGACGAGGACGAGAACCCTCTCGGTGCGCCGGAGCCCGAGGAGGTCTTCGGGCCGGTCGACCTGTCGGCAGCCGACATCGGTGAGTCGACGCTCATGCTTCCCGGCGGTCTCCCGGGCGATCTCGTCAGTCGCGAGCGTCTGGACACCTTGCTCCCGCTGGGGCAGAGCACGCCGGTCGCGCAGGACTCTCCGCCCGTCGCGGCCGAGTCGAGCTTCGTCGGCTTCCTGCCTCCGGCGAGCGAGACCGAGCTCCCGAAGGATCCGGACGACCCGACCACCGACGAAAGCCCCGAAGCGCCGTTCGAAGACGACTGCACGGAGCTCGACCTCGACTCTCCGTGGACGCTGGAGGGTGAGCCCGAGACGCCGGCTCCCGCGCTTCCCACGGCGTCCGTGAGCGCGACGCCCCCCGAGCCGCCGGCGCCCGTTGCCGTGCCGGCGTCGACACCAGCAACTCCCGAAGCCACGCTGATGTACTCCGACATCGGCGCCAACCCGTACCAGGGAGAGCTCCCCGAGTGGGCTCGGAACGACGACGCCTCACGTGCCGACGACTCGCTGTCGACCGGTCCGATCGCGATGATGACCGAGCCACCGCCCGAGCTCGCGATGAAGCGGGAGCCGACTCCCGTCTCGCCCTCGCCGCAGCCTGTTCGGGAACCCGACAGCGGAGCTGGGCTCCTGCTCTCGGGACCACCCATGACGCCGGAGAGCGACTTCACGTCGATGGGCGGCGGCATCCCGCTGGCGTCGGACGGTGGTGACATCGAGCTGACCTCGGTGGGCGAAGACAGCCTGTCCTTGACCCAGCAACAAGCCGTCTCCGTCCGCTCGACGGCGCCGCCGCCTCGGGCACCGGGCGAGGCCACGTGCTGGCAGCTCCGTCGCAGCGACGACGTGCTCGACGTCAGCCTGACCTCTCTTCAAGAGCTCGCGCGCGCCGGCGACCTGCACGGCGAGCAGCTCGTGCGACGTCCCGACGGACGCTGGGTCAAGGCCGAGGACGTGCGGCCGCTCCGGCGATCGCTCGGTCTCCAGGTCGCCCGTCAGGATCCGGTGGTCAACGCCGAACAGATCGCCGCCGACGCCATGCGCACCGTCTTCAGCTTCGGTGCCTGCGTGGTCGGCGGCGCGATCGCCTGGTGGATGGGAGCGAAGACCTTGGGCTTCGAGCCCATGGCCTTCGTCCCCTTGCTCGCGGTCGCCGCGGGGCTTCTCCTTCGTCTCACTCCCATCCGCGGAGCGACGGCCTGGGTCCTCGGCGGTTGTGCAGCACCCCTGGCGTGGGTGGGCGGCCGCATGTTGGTCCATCGCACGCTCGTCGCCGGCGGCGAGGTGGGGGAGCTCAGCGCTGCTGCCACGCTCGGCGGGCACCTGGCCGCGGGCATGGACGTGCTGGAGACGATCGCGCTCGTCGTGTCGGCGCTGGGTGGGGCCCTGTTGGCCGGCTGGCGGCGCGGTTGAAGGGGGGACGAGACCGAGAGGCGCGAGTGACGGTCGCCGTGTAGCATCGTCGTCGTGGATGGGAAGCATCGGCGTGGAGGGCGCCGTCTCACGACCCTCGGCCTGTTCGTGCTGTCAGCCTCGTTCTTCGCTGCGCACGGCGAGACGGCTGTTCACTCGCCGCATCAGCTCATCTACCCCGAGCTCGAAGTCCAGCGCGAGGGATTCGGAGCGACCGTGGCCCTGACGGCCAGCACGCTGGCGGTCGCGGTGCCGAGGACGGACGGAATCCGGGGCGAGGTCCGGCTCTTCTCGCGCGACCCCGAAACACGAAGCGACTGGGAGCTGCTCACGACCATCAGCTCACCGGACGGGGAGCACGTCCAGTTCGGCACCGTGATGGCGCTTCACGGGGACACTCTCGTCGTGGCGGGCAAGTGGGAGCGTCGCAAGCCCAATGCGATTCACGTCTACCAGAGTCGGGACGGCGACTGGCACTGGGCTGGTGAGCTTCCCGTGCCGGATGAGCCTTCATCGAGCTGGCGCAGGGTCGAGCTCGCGCTGGAGGGCGACACGCTGGTGGTGGGCGCGCCGCGTCATGCCGGGACTCGTGGTGCGGTCTTCGTCTTTCGACGCGACGCTTCCGAGCCCGTTGGGTGGCGCTCCGTCGCCAGGCTCCAGCCCACCGGCAGTGAGAGTGGCGACCAAGTGGGCGCGAGGGTCGCGCTCAGCGGCGATCTCCTGGCCGTCGCGTCACCTCACGACGATGTCGTCGGTCACCGCAGCGTCGGCAGCGTCACGGTGTACGCCCGCACGAGCGGCACGTCCGACGACTGGCGGGAGATGGCCGTGCTCCTTCCGGAGCCGGCTCGCGCGCGGCAGCGATTCGGCCAGGCGCTAGCGCTCGACGGTGACACCCTCGTCGTGGGGGCTCACCTTCACGGCCTCGTCTGGATCTACCAGCACCTGCCCGGAGATCCGGGTCACTGGTTCCACGTCGCTCGCCCTGGCTCGCTGCTCGCCGGCGACGAACGTCAGGCGTTTGGAGCGCAGCTCGCGTTGAGTGGTGACGTGCTCGTGGTGAGCGAGGGCAGCTTCCGCCGTCACGAGCACCCGATCTCGGACCGAGTGGTCGCCGAGATCTTCGAGCGCGACCGGGGGGGCCGGGACGCCTGGGAGCGTGCCGCCACCGTGCTCACGGACGAGGGGTCACGTGGCTCACGACCCATGGTGACTCTCGCCGGACCGACCCTGGCGCTCGGTTCGGCCAGCTCGCTCCTGGGCTCCGACTACCGGAACGTCGTGCAGAGTTACGAGCTCGACCGCCCCGCACCGGAGAACGTGGTGGTCAAGCCGCGGCCGGCACGTTCGCCCGATCCGCGACGGCTCGAATGGCAGCGGAACCGAGCCGCCGAAGCCGACGCGCAGCGAGCCCGCTCCGCGACGACGGCACGCCGCCCTGTCGACCCGTCGCCACCGTCCACGACCGAGACACCGCCTCCTCCCGTCGGCCAAGGGGCGTCGAGGCCCAGCAAGGAGGTCGCTTGGCCTCTTGCGGTGATGCTGGTCGTGGCGCTGGTGGCGGCAGCCGTCGTGGTCTCGGGGATGCGTGAGATGGGGGAGGACTGAGCCCGGCTTCTCGCGTCGCCGAAGTGATCTCGGCCCGCTCCTCGGCATGGCAAGCTTCTCAGCCGCGGCGAGCACCAGTCCGCGGCACTTGGAGGTCCCCGTCATGCGCTCCCACCGCGTCTCTCCTTGGCTCACCCTCGTCGCGGCGCTCTGCCTCACCACCGCACCGGGTGCGGTGGCCTCCACGTGGCCCGAGATTCGTGAGCTCGTGGCCTCCGACAGCGAAGCCAACGACCAGTTCGGAGCGAGCGTCGCCGTGGAGGGCGACCTGGCAGCCGTCGGTGCCCCGGAGGAGCTCGGCGGTGGCGCCGCCTACCTCTTCGAGCGCGACCAGGACGGAGCGGATCACTGGGGTCAGGTGATCAAGCTCATCGCCGACAACGGCGGGCGGCCGGCCGGTAACTTCGGCTCGAGCATCGCCATCTCGGGCGACCTGGTCGTCGTGGGCTCCCCCTCCGAGTTCGTGCCACTGACTCCTCCGTTCGAGTTCCTCGGGGCCGCCTACGTGTTCGGTCGCGATGAGGGTGGACCCGGCAACTGGGGGCAGGTCGCGCGACTCGTCGCCTCCGATGGCGAAGAGGGCGACCGGTTCGGCATTTCGGTCTCGGTCTCGGGTGACGTCGTCGTCGTGGGTGCGGACGCCGAAGAGGAGTTTGGTTTCGGGGCCGGTGCGGCCTACGTCTTCGCCCGCGATGAAGGCGGTCCCGGTGCCTGGGGTGAGGTCAAGAAGGTCACCTCGAGCGACATCGAAGCGACGGATTTCTTCGGACGCAGCGTCTCCGTCGATGGCGACACGCTGGTCGCGGGTTCCTTCAGCGCCGAGGATGCGGGAGCCGGAACCGGGGCCGCCCACGTCTTCGGTCGAGACGTCGGTGGAGCCGACAACTGGGGAGAGGTCACGAAGCTCCTGGCCAGCGACGCGGCGGACCTCGAGTTCTTCGGCCAGAGCGTCGCGATCGACGGTGACACCGTGATCATCGGCGCCCCCAGCGAGAACTCGGTTGGCGGCGGCACTGGTGGCGCGGCCTATCTCTTCGGACGCGACGTCGGTGGCATGAACAACTGGGGTGAGATCGAGAAGATCACCAGCTCCGACATCATGATCCACGACCGCTTCGGCGAGGGCGTGGCGATCTCGGGTGACACGGCCGTGGTCGGTGCTCCCGACGACGGTGGAGAGATCGGCTCGGCCCACGTCTTCCAACGCAACGAAGGGGGGCCCGACAACTGGGGCCAGGTGGCCAGCCTGACGGACGCCGGCGGCGTGGCCACCGACAAGTTCGGCGAGTCGGTCGCGGTCTCGGGTGACACCGCCGTCGTCGGCTCTCGCCTCCACGACGAAGCCGGCTCGAATTCGGGTGCCGCCTACGTCTTCCAGGGCGACGCCGACCTCGACGGCGTGCCCGACGGTGAGGACAACTGCCCGGACGTCGCCAACGCGGGTCAGGAGGACAGCGTCGGCAACGGCTTCGGTGATGCCTGTGATCCCACCGTGCCGACCCTGCCGGAGTGGGGGCTGATCCTGCTCGCCCTGGCCCTCGGCGTGGGTGGCGTCACGGTCCTGCGCCGGGGCGCCTGACGCGGAGGCAATCCATCGAGAACAGCAACGCCGACAGCTCGACACGCTCGGTCTCGTCGAGGCGGTTGGCAGAAAGACCCGGCACGGATCGCAGCAGGTCGTCGAGCCGTTCTGGCCGCTCCTCGGGCCACGCGTCGGCGGACGGTGTTCGTTGCCGTCGTCCGTGCCCGGTGAGCCAGTCCTCGATCTCGCCGGGTCGGGCCTGGTAGCTCCCGAACGGCGTCAGGCCGAGAGGCACCGTCTCGTCTTCGAGGGGGTCGGCGAAGCCCTCCCAGGCGGCGAGCTGATCCGACAGCGATGGAAGTCCGAGCTCGGGTCGATCGAGGTGGAGCGACCAGGCACGACCCAGGACGTCGTGAACCGGGTTGAGGGCCCCGTCGCCGAGCTCATGACCGGGTGCCAGCCAGGACGCCTCGTCCGGATCGAACCGATGCGTCGGGAGGTTCGGGCCGCTCACTCCCAGGTGAAGCCGGTCCGGGCTCGGGAGCTCACCGCGGCTCAGGGCGATCACGTCGTCGGGCTCCAACCGCAGCGTGGTCTCGTCGAGCCGGTCGGGTAGCTCGAGACCGCGCCAGCGTCCGTGGAGCTGCGCGAGACGTCGTGACGGGTCGCGGCCGTCACCACGCAAGAGACTTGGCACGGTCGGCTTGCCAGCCCGAGTGACGTCGTCGCGGCGCACGCAGCAGGGCACGAGGTTGCCGCGGAGCTCGTTCCAGAGGTCGAGGTAGGTGAGGACGAAGGCCTCGCTGCGGTCGGTCATCCCGAGCCGCTGGGCCGCTGCGTCCGGCTGCGCCCAGGGGCGATGAAACCACTTGCGCACTTCGAGGCCGGCGCTGCTGACGAGGTCGACCAGCTCACCACCGGTGAAGCCTCGGTCGCCGACGTGGAGGAAGCCGTCGACCAGGCCCGCGTCGGTGCTCACGTCGGGGTAGGTGTCGAAGGCGTGTCGCAACGGGTGCGAGCGCGGCAGTCGTCGGATGACCTGCCGCAGCAGCGACGGGTGACTCGGGTCGCCGGCGTGCAGGCCGAGCAGGCGGGCCACGCGCTGGACCTGGAAGATGCGCTCCCGAGAGAAGCGCGGGTACACCATGAGCCGGAGCACGCCACCGGGTGCCAGCCGCTCGGCCAGCCGCGCGAGCACGGGTTTCGGGTCGTCGAAGTTCATGAGCACGCCGTAGCACTCGATGAGGTCGAACTCCTCGTCGGGGTAGGCGTGCTCGTCGAGAAGGTCGAGCCGCTCGAGCCGAACGTTGCGCTGCCAGGCGCGACGGAGGTGCCAGCGCGCGCGCTTCAGGCTGGTCCGTGACAGGTCCGTCGCGAGGATCTCCGCGCTGGGGTTGGCCGTGGCGAAGACATGGGGCTGGAAGGTCCCGCAGCCGGCGATCCAGATCCGCGGTCGTCGCTTCGGGATGGCCGTGCCGCAGAGCTGGTGGAGGTAGTCCACCGACTGCTGCCAGGGATGGAGGGGCGGGAGGCGGCCGAGCAGGGAGACGGACGGGTAGGGCCAGCGTTCGTACTGACTCGCGAGCTCCCGCGATGAGGCCATGGTCGAGGTCCCGTCCGCGACGTGCTCGGGGCGAGCACCACCGACCCTCGATCTCGGCGTCTCGCCCGGCCGACCTGAGCCGACCGGAAGGGTCAGCTCTCCCTGGCCCGACGCGCCCGGATCGCCTGCAGGACACGTGAAGGCTGGGGGAGACCCGTCTCCTCGGCCAGGGCCACGCTGGCGTCGGCGAGGGCTTCGAGGTCCACGCCGGTCCCGACGCCCAGTCGATGGAGCATCTCGACGAGGTCCTCGGTCGCGAGGTTGCCGGCCGCCCCCGGCGCGTAGGGACAGCCGCCGAGCCCGCCGGCCGAGCTGTCGAAGGTGGTGACGCCGCAGCGCAGCGCCGTCACCACGTTGGCCAGCGCTCGACCGGGGGTGTCGTGGAGGTGGAGGGCGATGCGTTCGAGCTCGAAGCGCACGCCCAGGGCCAGGCAGAGGCTCTGGACCTGACCGGGGTCGCCCACGCCGATCGTGTCGCCCACGCTCACCTCGGCACAGCCGAGCTGGAAGAGGCGGTCGCAGGTGTCGACCACGTCGTCCTCGGGGACGTCGCCCTGGTAGGGACAACCGAAGGCCGTCGACACGTAGCCGCGGAGGGTGAGGCCTTCGTCCTGGGCCTTCTTCGCGACCGGCTCGAAGCGAGCGATCGACTCGGCGATGCTGGCGTTGATGTTCTTCTGGTTGAACGCCTCCGAGGCGGCGGTGAACACCGCGACCTCGCGAGCACCGACCGTCAGCGCAGCCTCGAGCCCCTTGAGGTTGGGCACGAGCACCGGCAGGCGAGCCCCCTCGGTGTCCTTCAAGGACGAGAAGACCTCGGCACCATCGGCGAGCTGGGGGACCCACTTCGGCGAGACGAAGGAGGTGACCTCCACGGCGGGGAGACCAGCGCCGCGCAGTGCCTCGACGAAGCGAACCTTGGTCTCGGTGGAGATGGTGTCGGGCACGTTTTGCAGGCCGTCCCGCGGACCGACCTCGTAGACGGTGACGCGCTCCGGCCAGCGGCTCACGACTCGCTGTCCTCGTCGTCGAGCTCGAGCTCCACGAGCACGTCGCCACCGTCGACCTGCTGGTCGGCGGCCACCGCCAGCTTGGCGACCCGACCGTCACCCGGCGCCTGCACGTCGACCTGCATCTTCATGGCCGAGAGCACGAGGAGGACCTGACCCTTCTCGACGGTGTCGCCCTCGGCGCAGCGGATCTCGACGACCGCCCCGGTCATCGGCGCACGCAAGGTGCCGTCGGAGGCGTCCTCGAGCCCGCCGCTCTCGGCGTGCTGCTCCTTGAGACGCCAGGTGCGACCTTCCGCATGGACCCAGAGCTCGCCACCGCTCTTCACGACGAAGACCCGACGAGCCCGACCCTCGTGTTCGATCAGCCACTCGCCACCGCCGAGGCTCTCGGCAGGCAGCTCGAGCGAGCCGTCCTCATGCTGGAGGACGACGTGATCGCCCTGCCAACGCGCCTCGACCTCGAGGCTGGTGCCACGACACTGGTAGCTGGTCACGAGCCACCTCCGAGACGGAAGCCGTCGACGGTGTCCCAGGGATCCGCGATGGCCGGACCCGAACGACTGCCACCCGTGGTCGCCGCGCTGGTCATCGGCAGGACGCTGGCCGCCGCGACGACCTCCGGCACGTCCTGCGGCAGGGGCCAGGCAGGGAGGTGCTCGGGGAGGAAGTCGACGGTGGTGTCACCGGCCGCGAAGGCCGGGTGCTCCAGCACGTCAGCCAGGTGCTCGACATTGGTGGCGACACCGAGGGTGACCGTGTCACGCAGCGCCGCGGCCAGACGTCGTCGCGCCTCGTCGCGGTCGGAGCCGTAGGCGATGATCTTGGCGAGCATGGGGTCATAGTGGGCGCTCGCCTCACCGCCTTCTCGGACGCCGGCGTCGACGCGGACGCCCGGTCCTTCCGGCCAGCGCAGCAGCGCCAAGGGGCCCGCCTGCGGCAGGTGTCCCAGGGCCGGCTCCTCGGCGCAGATCCGCGCCTCGATCGCGTGACCACGAGGCTCAGGTGAACGCAGCTCGTCGGGGATGCGCTGGCCCGCAGCGACGCGGAGCTGGAGGTCGACGAGGTCGAGCCCAGTGACCAGCTCGGTGACGGGGTGCTCGACCTGCAAGCGCGTGTTCATCTCGAGGAAGAACAGCTCACCGTCCTCGCCGAGAAGGAACTCGACCGTGCCGGCGCCGCGGTAATCGACCGCCGCCGCCGCGTCGAGGGCCGCCTTTTCGAAGCGAGCGCGCAGCTCGGGGTTCACGGCAGGGGAGGGAGTCTCCTCGATGAGCTTCTGATGCCGACGCTGGATCGAGCACTCGCGCTCGCCGAGGCTGATCGGTCCGACCTCGTCCGCGAAGACCTGGACCTCGACATGACGAGGTCTCCGAATGAGCCGCTCCGCGTACACGGTGCCGTCACCGAACGCGGCGAGCGCTTCCGACGACGCCCGCCGTGCCGCATCGGGCAGCTCGTCGGCCGTCTCGACGACGACCATGCCCTTGCCGCCGCCACCGGCGGAGGCCTTCACGAGCAGCGGGAAGCCGACATCGACCGCCGCGCTCGCCAGCGCTTCCGGGTCGGCAGCCGTCACGCCGGGCACGACCGGCACGCCGGCAGCTTCCATGGCGGCGCGCGCCCGCACCTTGTCGCCCATGACCTCCATGGCTTCGGGAGGAGGACCGATGAAGGTGAGACCCGCCTCGGTCACCGCACGGGCGAAGCCGGCGTTCTCGGAGAGGAAGCCGTAGCCGGGATGCACGGCGTCACAACCCTGCTCGTGGGCGGCGGCGATGAGCGCGTCGGCGTCGAGGTACGAGCCGACCTCGACCGAGCGGTCGGCACGCTGGCGGTGCAGGCCGGAGGCGTCGCGCTCCTCGTAAGGAACGACGGTCTCGATGCCCAGGGCGCGGCAGGTGCGCGCCACGCGCACGGCGATCTCGCCGCGGTTGGCGATGAGCACCCGCGTGAAGAGGGGGCCGCTCACGCGTCCTCCTCACCGGTGGCCCAGGCCGGCTTGCGCTTCTCGAGGAAGGCGGCCAGGCCCTCGCGTCCGTCGGTCGACGCTCGCGCCCGGGCGATGGCCTCAGCCGTGATCGGGTTGGCCTCTTCGAGGCTCTTGCCGGTGACCGCTCGCACGAGCGGCCCGACCTCGGCCTGGGCCTGCGGGCTGCCCTGGAGCAGGTCGTGGACGAGTCGCTCGACGGCGTCGTCGAGCTCGGTGTCCTCGACGACGCGGTGCACGAGCCCGAGCTGCATGGCCCGCTCGGCGTCGAAACGCTCGCCAGTGAGGAACAGGGCCTGAGCCGGACCGGGGCCGAGCTTGTTGATGACGTGGGGCGAGATGACGGCCGGGAGGATGCCGAGCCGAACCTCGGTGAAGCCGAAGCGTGCTCGCGTGCTGGCGACGGCGAGATGTGCCGCCGTCGCCAGGCCGGCGCCACCGCCGAGGGCGGCCCCCTGGACTCGTGCGATGACGGGGACCGGACAGCTCGCGATGGCCTCGAAGGCCGCCGCCAACGCGAGAGCGTCTTGCTTGTTCTCGTCCTCGCTCTTGTCGGCCATCGCCTGCATCCAGCGCAGGTCGGCACCCGCGCTGAAGTGACGACCCGTGGAGCGGAGGACGACGACACGGGGAGCGTGCGAGCGGTCATGGAAGGCCTGGGCCACCTGGCCGAAGACCTGGGTGAGCTCGGCGATGACCGTCTCGTCGAAGGCGTCGTGCACGTCGGGTCGCGACAACACGACCGACGCGACCGCCCCGTGGTGCTCGTACTTCAGGGTCTCGAAGCTGCTCATCGCGGCGACACCATCAGAAGCGGAAGATGCCGCAGCGCGGGTCTTCCATGGGGGCGTTGTAGGTGGCCGAGAGGGCGAGGGCCAGGACCTGCCGGGTCTGCGAGGGCAGGATGATCCCGTCGTCCCAGAGCCGGGCCGTCGCGTGGTACGGACTGCCCTCATCCTCGTACTTGTCGAGGATGGGCTGCTGGAAGGTCTTCTCTTCCTCCTCGCTCCATTCCTGGCCGCGGCGCTCGAGCTGATCGCGCTTGACCTGCGACAGCACCATGGCCGCCTGCGGTCCGCCCATGACCGAAATCCGGGAGTTGGGCCACGAGAAGAGGAAGCGCGGGTCGTAGGCACGACCGCACATCCCGTAGTTGCCGGCGCCGAAGGAGCCGCCGATGAGGACGGTGATCTTCGGGACGGTGGCGTTGGCGACGGCGTGGACCATCTTGGCGCCGTCCTTGGCGATGCCCCCGGACTCGTACTTCCCGCCGACCATGAAGCCGGTGATGTTTTGGAGGAAGAGCAGCGGGATCCGACGCAGGTCGCAGGTGCGCAGGAAGTGGGCCGCCTTGAGGGCCGACTCGGAGAAGAGCACGCCATTGTTGGCGAGGATGCCGACGTTGTAGCCGCCGATGCGGGCGAAGCCGGTCACCAGGGTGTCGCCGTAGGTGCGCTTGAACTCGTGGAAGCGGCTGCCGTCGACCAGCCGCGCGATGACCTCACGGGCATCGTAGGGCTTGGTGAGGTCGGCCGGCAGCACCGCCGGGATCTCGTCGCCGGGGTAGAGCGGCTCCTCGGGCTCCTGCCAGTCGGGTGGCTCGGGCTTGCGCGAGTTGAGGTGAGCGACGACCTCCCGCGCGAGGGCGAGAGCTTCCTCGTCGCTGGCGACGAGATGATCGGCGACGCCGCTCTTGCGGGCGTGGACGTCACCGCCGCCGAGGTCCTCGGCGCTGATGTCCTCCCCGGTGGCGGCCTTCACCAGCGGCGGACCCCCGAGGAAGATCGTCCCCTGGTTGCGGACGATGATGACCTCGTCGCTCATGGCCGGGACGTAGGCACCGCCGGCGGTGCAGGAGCCGAGCACGACGGCGACCTGCGGGATCGACTCGGCGCTCATCCGCGCCTGGTTGAAGAAGATCCGTCCGAAGTGCTCGCGGTCGGGGAAGACCTCGTCCTGGAGGGGAAGGAAGGCGCCGCCCGAGTCGACGAGGTAGACGCAGGGCAGGCGATTGGCCCAGGCGACCTCCTGCGCGCGGAGGTGCTTCTTCACCGTCATCGGGAAGTAGGTGCCGCCCTTGACGGTCGCGTCGTTGGCGATGACCATGACTTCCCGGCCCGAGACGCGCCCGACGCCCGTGACGACGCCGGCGCTGGGGGCCGCGTCGTCGTAGAGCCCATGGGCGGCCAGGGGCGAGAGCTCGAGGAAGGCGGAGCCGGGATCGAGGAGACGATCGATGCGGTCGCGCACGAACAGCTTTCCCTGCTCGCGATGCCGCTCTTGATAGCGGGGGCCACCGCCTTGGCGAGCGGTCGCGAGATGCTCTTCGAGCTGTCGCGCGAGCCCCTCGTGATGGTCGCGGTTGGCCCGCGCCTCCTCGGAGGACGGGTCGAATTGAGAACGCAGGACGGCCATGGCCGCACAGGGTAGCAGCAGGGGCCAGGCAGGCCCGCCCGAGC
The DNA here is from genome assembly GCA_039029535.1 of Acidobacteriota bacterium. Taxonomy (GTDB): domain Bacteria; phylum Acidobacteriota; class JBCCFW01; order JBCCFW01; family JBCCFW01; genus JBCCFW01. The sequence goes on along the minus strand of JBCCFW010000118.1, from coordinate 5,927 downwards.
CCTCCGTCACCCTCCTCGACGGGGCCACCGGGACGGAGCTCTCCCGCCGCGGCGCCGACACGCGGCTCCCGCTGTGGAGCGCACGCCCCCTCGTCACCGACCCGGATCTCGTCCGCCGGGTCCACGCGGACTGGCTCCTCGCCGGGGCCGAGATCCTCACGACCTGCACCTTCCGGACGCACCGTCGGAGCCTGGCCCACGGGGGCTGGGAGCACCGGGTCGACGAGCTCAACCAGGTGGCGGTCGACCTGGCCCGACAGGCCCGAGACGAGGCCTCCGGGGTCCGGGAAGTCCGCATCGCCGGGGGCATCGCGCCGCTCGAGGACTGCTACCGGCCCGATCTCGTCCCCGACGACGACGTCCTGGCGGAGGAGCACGGGGCCCAGGCCGAGTCTCTCGCCCGGGCCGGGGCGGAGCTGCTCCTGGTCGAGACCATGGCCTGCCGACGGGAGGCCGTGGCGGCCGTCACGGCGGCGCGGGCGACCGGGCTCCCGAGCTGGTGCAGCCTCTGCACGACCGGAGACGGCCGGCTGCTCTCGGGGGAACCGCTGGCGGAGGTCGCGGAGGAGGTCGCCGCGCTGGGGGTCGAGGCCGTGCTCCTGAACTGCCTCCCGAGCGTCGACCTGCTCCCCGACCTCGAGCGCCTCCGGGCGGCGGTGGCCGGACCGGTCGGGGCTTACGGCAACGTCGGCCACGCTCACGACGTCGACGGCTGGCGAGTGGAGCTGCAGCTCACGCCGGAGCACTTCGCCGAGCTCGCCGAGAGCTGGCTGGCCGCAGGCGCAAGCCTGGTGGGGGGCTGCTGCGGGACGGAGCCACGTCACGTCGCGGAGTTGGCTCGGCGGCAACGCCGAAATGTAAGATCAGCGAGATGAAACGGCACTTCGCGCAGCACGCCGGCCAGCTCAAGGCCGACCTGAAAGCAGCCCTCTCGGTGGAGCGTCTCCGCGAGCTCCACGAGTGCTCCGCCTGGCGTCACTTCCTGGTCGTGGCCTGGCAACTCGCGCTCATCGCCGGCGCCACCACGGTGCTGGTGTCGGAGCGCTGGCCCTGGGCCTGGCCGCTGGCGATGGTCGTGCAGGGTTTCTGCGTCTTCAACTTCACGGTGCTGCTCCACGACAACCTGCACCGCGCCGTCTTCGCCAAGCCCCGACCGAAGCTCGAGCGCCTGCTCGCCCTGGCCTACTCACTGCCCTCGGGGATCTCGGCCTCGCAGTTCACCCGCTGGCACCTCGACCACCACGCCGAGCTCGGCTCGTCCACGGGGGACCCCAAGCGGCATCACCTGAGCCCCAAGCGCAACTCGCGCTGGCTCAAGCTCGCCTACCTCACGCCGCTGCTCTTCCCGATCTACTTCCGGGCCGCGGCGCGCGAGACCGCGACCTACGAGCCGGAGCTCCGGGCCCGCATCAAGAAAGAGCGTCTGGCCAGCATCGGCTTCCACCTCAGCCTGCTCATCGGCCTGGCAGTGCTCGTCTCGCCGATGGTCGCCCTGCGTGTCCACGCGATCCCCGTGTTCCTCGTCTTCCCGGTGGCCTTCACGCTCAACCGGATGGGTCAGCATTACTGGATCGACCCCAAGGACCCGGCGGCCTGGGGCACGCTCGTGCGCAGGAACTGGTTCTGGAACGTGGCCTTCCTCTGCTCGAACATGCACCTCGAGCACCACTACTACCCGGGCGTGCCGCTCTACCGACTGCCGGCGCTCCAGCGGGAGCTCGAAGGGTTCTACAAGGAGCGAGGGATGGTCGCTCACGGCTACGGCGAGCTGGTCTGGAACTGGCTCGTGCGCAACAAGCCCCCGCACGCGAACTGGTCGAGTGACGAGGTCGAGGCGGTGGGACGGACGGCGACCGCGTGAGCGAGCTGGCCATCCAGACGACGGGCTTGCGTCGGACCTTCGGTGAGTTCACCGCGGTCGACGGCATCGACCTGGCCGTGCCCGTGGGCAGCTTCTACGGCTTCCTCGGTCCCAACGGTGCTGGCAAGTCCACGACCATCCGCTGCCTGACCGGGCTGCTCGCGCCCTCGGCGGGGAGCATCTCGGTGCTCGGCCTCGACTTCCTGCGTCAGCCGGTGGCGGTCAAGCGTCAGGTGGGCGTGGTCCCGGAGGATCTCGCGCTCTTCGAAGGCCTCTCAGGCCTCGAGATGCTGAGCTTCGTCGGGCAGGTCCACCGGCTCGACGCCGCCACGCTCAAGGAGCGCAGCCGTGAGCTGCTCGCGCTCATGGGCCTGGAAGAGGCCGCGGGCACCTTCGTCTCGGACTACTCGCACGGGATGAAGAAGAAGCTGGCGCTGGCGGCGGCCTTGCTGCCGGCGCCGAAGCTGCTCTTCCTCGACGAGCCCTTCGAAGGGGTCGACGCGGTGGCGAGCAAGCAGCTCAAGGACCTCCTCGAGAGCTTCGTGCAGAAGGGCGGCACGGTCTTCCTGACCTCGCACGTCCTCGAGATCGTCGAGCGCCTGGCCGACCACGTGGGAGTCATCGCCAAGGGGCAACTGGTCGCGCAAGCGCCGGTCGAGGAGCTGCGCGCCGGTCTGGGTGGTGAAGGGAAGAGTCTCGAGCAGCTCTTCCTCGACCTGGTCGGCGACGAGCGCGAGGAGATCGCGCTGAACTGGCTCGGGAGCTGAAGGAGACCTCCGGCTGCTGACGTGCCGGAGGGAGAGTGGGGGGAGAGCACCGATGGGTCGACCTGCTTGGACGACGATTCTCGTCCTGATGACGGCCGCGCTGGCCGGCGGCTGCGCGCTGCCGACCGTCGACGAGATCTTGGATGGCTACGCGCAGGAGATGCCGGCCTGGGCGGGCGAGCCTGACGCCTGCGCGGCCGATCACGTTCCGCCACGCGACCGTCCCATCACGTATCTCGGCGACCGCTGCCTGGACCGCCCTCGAAGCTGCATCCGGGAGTGCGAGCAGGGGGACGCCAACGCGTGCTACGCACTGGCCCTCGCTCTCCAGCAGCGGTATCCAGAGGAACCTCCCGTGATTCAGGCGCTCTTCCTCCGGAGCTGTGAGCTCGGCGTGGTTTCGGGCTGCACCAACCACGCGGCGGGGAAGAGCGACGAACACGGTGAGTGCAAGGCTCGGACCTTCGCGGCCACCTGTGCCGCTGACGATCCCTGGGGTTGTGCGATGCATGGTCTCTGCTTGCACGAGGGACTGGGCGTGGAGCGAGACGTCGCGGCGGCACGACGAGCCTTCGAGCGGAGCTGTGAGCTCGACCAAGAGGATCCCGCCTGCCACCACGCCCTCATGGCCTTGGCCCGCATCGATGCGGAGGCCGTCCGCGACGGAGCAGCCGCCGACGGCCCCTGACGCGGGTCAGTCCTCGGCGTCGCGGAGCTGCTCGCCGATGTCTTCGAGCCGCTTCACCTCGCAGCGCAGTTGCTTCACGCGGCACCGACCAAGAAGCCAGGTGGCGAGAATCACGGCTGCCAACGACAAGGCCATCCGATACGCCGTGGACTGCGCGGTGTCTCCACCCGTCGTCCACATCCACGCGTAGCACGAGAGGCAGAAGACGACGAAGGCAGCGCTTCCCATCAAGACCGTCCGATCCGTCCACCAGAACAGCTCGCGCTGATGAAGGCGGATCAGGCCAGCGACGGCCTGGTCGGGAGTGTCTCCCCACTCGGCGTTCTCCCTCATCACCTTGCGCGAAGAGTAGGTGAGCGTGCCGGCCAGCCAGACGATGCCGGCCGCGCTCAGGACGTCCAGGGCAGGGTGGATCTCCCCAGCCGCCATCCGCAAGAGCCAGTAGGCCAAGCCTCCGGCCCCCAGCAGCGTCCACCAGAACACGAATGAGTACCGTTCGCCCGTGCGGGCGGTCTTCACGCGCTTGTTGAGATCGAGAGCGATCGCGTCCACGTCCATTTCCTTCCACTCTTTCGAGAGTTGTCGAAGTCGTTCATCCATGGCGACCTCCCAACACGTCCTCGAGCTGTTTCCGCGCACGGTGAAGCCGCACGCCCACCGCGTTGGTGGAGATCCCGAGGATGTCGGCGATGTCTCGATGAGAGAGCTCTTCCAGGGCCAAGGTGATCACCTGTCGTGAAGCGAGGGGCAAGGTGCGAACGGCGGCGGACAGGCGGTCACCGGCTTGACGACCGATGGCCTCTTCCTCCGGGTTCGGCGCCGACGAGCGGAGCTGCCCCTCGGTCTCGCCCAGGCTCTCGGGCTCCTTCCGACGCTTGAGCGCCTGACGCAGCCCGCAGTTGTGAGCGATCCGCATCAGGTACGTGAGCTCGGAAGACTCACCCCGGAACCGGGGCCACGCCCGGACCAGGGCCAGAGCCACGACCTGAGCGAGCTCCTCACGCTCGGGACCGGGCCGGCTGTAGCTGGCCACGGCCCGGGCGAGGGCGCGCTCGTGGTCTCGCAGGACCGAGTCGAGGTCTCTCATCACCGGGATCAGTTCAGGAAGGGGGCCTGACCTTACCGGGAGAGTGAAAAAAGTTTCGAGACCCCGCTCGACGTGCTCAGTCGAGATCCTTCAACCGTCGCGACGCGATCGCTTCGACCTCGACCCAGGTCTCACAGCGCACGAGCCCGTCGGGCAGCTCGTCGTGCTGATTCCAGGGCCGATCGACGAGGACCACCGGCACGCCGTGGGCAGCGAGATGACGGGCCACCGGCAGCGAGTCCTCGAAGGCGAGGTCCGGCGGTGAGCTCAGGACCTGCTCGAGCGACTCCGCGCCGGGCTGCTCGTTGAAGCGGCCGTACTTGTCGGCGAAGCGCAGGGTCGCGATGGGGAGGGAGTGACTCTCGATCCACTCCTCGGTGGAGGCCCGCGTGGCCGGCGGTCGACCGGTGACGATCTCGAGCCGATGCCCCTGAGCGTCCCAGCGCTGCAGCACGTCGGACACGCCGGTCATGAGCGGGAGCTTCGCGACGACCTCGCTCTCATGCGCCCGCAGGAAGAAGGCGTCGAGCTCCTCCTCGGTGAAGGAGAGGGACTCACGGAAGTCGAAGCTCGACAGGTCCTCGTAGGCGACGTCGCGATCGAACTCCCGCCGCGCGAGCTCCACCAGGGCCCGCGTGGTCTCCGCCAGGACGTCGTCGAGATCGAGGTAGAGGGTCGCCACGGGGGTCACGCTAGCACCTCGCAGCCGACGGTGTTGCTCGGTGGATCACGTCGTGTTTCGGGCGTCACGAAAACCGTCCGAAAGGGCCGTTTTTCGTACCAGGGGGGGTGGTTGACGGTTCGAATAGCGTTCGATAGGGTCGAATCCATGCTCGAACATGACGACCTCGGCTCGACGTCGGGAGTGCCTTCGGCCCTCTCCCGGCGCGGCAGCCAATTGACACGACGACAGCGTCAAGTGCTGACCGCCATCCAGCGCTTCTCGACCCTTCAGGGCTACATGCCCTCGGTGCGAGAGCTCGGACGGGAGCTGGGTGGTCTCGCTCCAGCCACCGTCCAGCATCACCTGGCGATGCTCAAGAAGAAGGGTTACCTCGAGCACGACGGGGCGGCCCACGGGATGCGTCTCGCCCACCGCGGCACGAGCCCGGGGGAGAGCGCTCCCGCCGGAGAAGAGAAGACACCCGCCGCGGCTCCCACCGAAGATGCGGTGGGAGGGCTGCAGGTCGTCGTGCCCTTGCTCGGATCGATCGCCGCCGGTCGTCCGCTCGAGGCGGTCGAGGAGAGCGACGAGTACGTGCCGGTGCCCGCCTCACTCGTGAAGGGCTCCAGCTTCGTCCTCCGCGTCACCGGCGAGTCGATGATCGAGGACGGCATCCTCGACGGCGACCTCATCGTCGTGCAGTCCTGCGAGAAGGTCGAGAACGGCCAGGCCGCCGTGGCCCTGCTGCCCGACGGCACCGCGACCCTCAAGCGCGTGCACGCCGAGACCGTCGAGGTCGACGGGGAGTCTCGCCCACGTGTTCGCCTCCAGCCGGCCAACAGCTCGATGGAGCCCTTCTA